>PLRU01000096.1 GCA_003164045.1 Candidatus Lustribacter telmatis | reverse complement strand
GAAGTCGAGAAGGCGCACCCCGACGTGTTCAACGTGTTCTTGCAGATTCTCGACGACGGGCGTCTGACGGATGGTCAGGGCCGCCTGATCGACTTCAAGAACACCGTCGTGATCATGACCTCGAACATCGGCAGCCATCGCATCCTCGATTATCGCGGCGATGCGACCGGTGCCGACTATGCCGTGATGCGCGCGACCGTTCTCGATGAGTTACGTACGTCGTTCCGGCCGGAGTTCATTAACCGCATCGATGAGATCGTGGTGTTCCACGCACTCACCGAAGGCGAGCTCAAGTCGATCGTCGAGATCCAACTCGATCGCGTCCGCGCTCGCCTCGCCGACCGCCGCATCACGCTCGAGATCAGCGACGAAGCCAAGACGCACCTCGCGCGCGTCGGCTACGAGCCGGCCTACGGCGCGCGCCCGCTCAAGCGCGCGATCCAGCGCGAAGTGGAAACGCCGCTCGGGCGCAAGATCCTCGCGGGCGACGTGCGCGACGGCGACCACGTGCGCGTCGACGTCGATCGCGAAAGCAGCGAACTGACGTTCAGCACGGTCGCGCCGCTGCCCGAAATCGCGTCCCTGGCGTAAACAAAAGAAGCCCGGCAAAACTGCCGGGCTTCTTCGTTTTAGGCGGGTTTGGGCTTAGTGGCCCTTGCGGCAGTAGCCGGCGACCTTTTTGCCCATTTTGTTGGTGTAGCCGTTCACCCACACTTTGCCCTTGGGGCACATGTGGACGACCTTCATCGAGTTCATCTTCATGTTGTTCATGTGGGTGTCGGCATACGAGGGGCTGCCGATGGTCAGGAATGCGATGCTTGCAATGAGCGCTGCAATGATCTGCTTCATAATTTCAGTCCTCGGGATATGGATGAACGCCCCCGGAAAAACCGGGAGCGGTATTCACCACTATTTGGCGCTCGATTGCTTCACTTCCCGCAGGGCGTGAAGCTTTTCTTCCTAGGCGAGGACCGTTTGCCGCTTGCGGGCGCGCAGGCGATCGGTTTCGGAGAGGAGGCGCTTGCGGATGCGTAGCGTTTTCGGCGTCACTTCCACTAGCTCGTCGTCTTCGATGAACTCGATCGCGCGTTCGAGCGAGAGATCGTCGGCGGGGGGCAGGCGGACGTTTTCATCGGTGCCTGCCGCGCGCATATTGGTCAGCTTCTTCGCGCGCACGACGTTGATCGAGACGTCCTTGTCGTCGTTAGCGCGACCGACAACCATGCCTTCGTAGACATCGATGCCGGGCTCAACGAAGAAGCGTCCGCGCTGTTCGAGGCCGGAGAGCGCGTACGCCGTGACCGTACCCGTTTCGCTCGCGCACAGCGCGCCGTTTCCGCGACCGGGCATGTCGCCCGCCAGCGGCTGGTGATCGTAGTACGTGTGCGACATGACGGCGGTACCGCGCGAGAGCGTGAGCAACTCGCCGCGCAGGCCGAAGATCGCGCGCGTGGGCATCGTGTATTCGAGCCGGCGCGTCTCGCCGACGGTGACCATGTTCGACATGATCGCGCGCCGCTTGCCGAGCGTCTCGATGACCGGACCCGAGTATTCTTCCTGAACGTCGATCACGACGTACTCGACCGGCTCCATCTTCACGCCGTTGCGTTCGGTGATGATGACCTGCGGCTTGCTGACCGCGACTTCGAAGCCTTCGCGGCGCATCGTTTCGATCAGAATCGAGAGATGCAGCTCGCCGCGGCCGCACACTTCGAACGTATCCGCGCTGTCGGTGTCTGCCACGCGCAAAGCGACGTTCGATTCGAGTTCGCGCATCAGGCGGTCGCGAATCTGGCGCGACGTGAGCAGTTTGCCCTCGCGGCCGACGAACGGCGAATTGTTGACCATGAAGAACATCGCGACGGTCGGTTCGTCGACCGCAACGGCGGTAATGCCGTCCGGGTGCTGCGCATCAGCGATCGTGTCGCCGATGTTGAGGCCCTCGATGCCGGAGACGCACACGATGTCGCCTGCCGTTGCTTCCTCGACCTCGATGCGTTCGAGTCCGCGGAACGTCAGCAGCTTGGTGAGCCGCAGGCCGGTCTCGACCTTCCCGTCGGGGGCGACCTTGGCGATCGGCGCGTTGACCTTGAGCGAGCCGCGGAACACGCGGCCGATGCCGATGCGTCCGACGTACTTGTTGTGGTCGATCGCGCTGATGAGCATCTGGAACGGGCCGTCTTCGGCCGGCGCCTCGGGGATTTGCTTCGCGATCATTTCGAAAAGCGGTTCGAGCGTGTCGCTCTCGTCCTCGAGATTGTACTTCGCAATGCCGGCGCGGCCGTTGGTGTAGATCACCGGGAAATCGGCCTGCTCGTCGTTGGCGCCGAGTTCGATGAAGAGGTCGAAGATCTCGTTCATCACTTCGCCCGCGCGGGCGTCTTTGCGGTCGATCTTGTTGATGACGACGATCGCGCGCAGGTCGAGCTCGAGCGCCTTGCGGAGCACGAACCGCGTTTGCGGCATCACGCCCTCGGCGGCGTCAACCAGGAGCAGCACGCCCTGGACCATCTGTAAGACGCGTTCGACCTCGCCCCCGAAGTCGGCATGGCCGGGGGTATCCACGATGTTGAACTTGACGCCGTTATGCTCGATCGCGGTGTTTTTGGCCAGGATCGTAATGCCGCGTTCTTTCTCGAGCGGGTTCGAGTCCATCGCGCGCGTTTCCATGTGCTGGCCTTCACGGTAGAGGCCGCTCTGACGGAACATAGCATCGACTAAAGTGGTCTTGCCGTGGTCGACGTGGGCGATGATTGCGAGATTACGGATATCCTGGCGGGTGTTCACAACGCCCTATTGTACCATTTTCCGGCCCTTGCTGGAAGTGACGTAGCTACTTGCCGAATCGCCGCTGTCGTTGAGCGTACGCTGCGAGGGCGCCGCTGAAGGCGCGAGCGTCGAATTGCGGCCATGGAACCGCCGTGGACCAGAGTTCCGTGTATGCACACTGATAGAGAAGAAAATTTGACAGACGAAGGTCGCCGCCGGTGCGGATCAGGAGGTCGGGATCGGGCAGACCCGCCGTCGACAAGCGGCCGGCGATCGCGTCTTCATCGATCGCGTCGGGGTCGAGGCGGCCCGCCGCGACGTCTTCGGCGAGCGTGCGAATGGCCGAGCAGAGCTCGGATCGTGCGCCATAGTCGACCGCCAAGTTGAGCGTCATTCCGGTGCCCCCGGCGGTGCGAGCTTCGAGCATTGCGAGCGCCTCGCGCAGAGCGATGGGCAGACGATCGCGCCGGCCGATGAGCCGCACGCGCACGCCTTCGCGGGCGAACGCTTCGGCTTCACGCCGCGCAAACGTTGCGCCGAGATCCATCAGCGTGCTGACTTCCGCCGCTGCGCGGCCCCAGTTTTCTTCCGAGAACGCGTACACGGTGAGCACTTCGATGCCCGACTTGGCGGCCGCGATGACGATGCGGCGTAGCGTCAACATGCCGCGCCGGTGCCCTTCGATTTGCGGCAGTCCGTTGGCCGCGGCCCAGCGCCGGTTGCCGTCCATGATGATCGCAACGTGGCGCGGCGTTGTCGTTACTGCCGGTACGGCCTCGACGCGTTCGATCATGACTGCGTTGCCCACCCGTCGCGCACCGGCGGCGCTTCCGCCGATCGCTCGTGTACGTCGCGTACGACCGATTCCAATTCGTCAATGTACGAAAGGAAACGTCGCCGTCCATCGGCGGTGATGCGCACGGTCGTCGCGGGCCGTCCGCGACCCGTCACGCGTTCCATTTCAACGACGCCGACTTCGGCTAATGCGTGTAGGTGGCGGTTGAGATTGCCGTCCGTCAACGCGCACGCATCTTGCAGTTCGGTAAAGCGCATGCCGTGCGGATTTGCAACCAGGCACGTACAAACGGCGAGCCGTCCGCGTTCGTGAAAGATGCGTTCGAGTCCCGAATACGCGAACGGCGCCTCGCCGCTGTTCATCGTGCCGTCTCCAGCGCGGCGTCGCGCGACACGAGGATGCCGATCACGATTTGGCCGATGCCGAACGTCGCCGGCATCACCCACCACGCGAGCGCGTTGATGCCCGGTGCAAAGAGTAGCGCGGTGCCGCTGGCCGCAAACAGCGCGGCAACCCAGCCGATGCCGGGCGGTGCCATCGCGCGTGACGCGATCAAACCGAGGGCATAGCACAAGCACCACGTGCCCGGCAGCAAGCCGAGTTCCCCGCGCGCAACGAACGCTGCGGTGAAAAGTCCGCCCGCAACGACCGACGGCAGAATCGTCATGCCGACCGTTTTCAGCTCGACGCGCGAACGCACCGACCAATGGCGGCCGAGCCACAGCACGATCGCGCCGTAGTTCACCGCGAGCGAACACGCAAGACACGCGATCCAGATCGTGATGTACCGCGTGCCGTCGGCGGCGCTGACGGGACTCGGGATACTTGCCGCTTGGATGGCGCCGCTGACGATTGCCGCGATGCCGCTCGCGAAGGCCGCGCCGCCCGAGAGTCCCCGGAAGCGTTGCACGGCCGCGAGGCGCGTACGGACCTCTTCGAGGTCGGCTATGGCGCGGGAGACTTCCATTACTTGCTTTGTAACACAAAGTGAAGGCCATCGCAAGACGCCTCGATCTGGCTCTACCCAGAATGAAGTCGACCGCCACGCTTGAAATGCTCGGCGAATGAACGGAGTGATGCTTGTTACCGGGGGCAGCCGCGGTATTGGCGCTGCGGTTGCCGTGTTGGCCGCCCGAAACGGCTTCGACGTAGCCGTGAACTATCGCGAGGACGAGCGGGCCGCGTCGGCCATCGTCGAGGCGGTGCGTTCCAGCGGCGTGCGGGGGCTTGCGATCAAGGCCGACGTTGCCGTCGAGGCCGATGTGGTTCGCATGTTCGAGGCCGTCGACACGTTCGGGCCGCTCAAGGCGCTGGTGAACAACGCCGGCATTACCGGCGGCTTTGCCCGCGTCGCCGATCTGAATGGGCCGGCGCTCGAGCGCATGCTTGCGGTGAATGTGACCGGTGCGATCCTCTGCGCGCGTGAGGCCGTGCGCCGGCTTTCCACCGTATGGGGCGGCGACGGGGGCTCCATCGTCAACGTGTCCTCGCTCGCGGCGAAACTGGGTGGCGCGGGCGAATGGGTGCACTACGCGGCGTCCAAGGGTGCGATTCAGACGTTCACGGTCGGCCTCGCACGCGAGGTTGCCGGTGAGGGCGTGCGCGTGAACGCGGTCGCCGCGGGAATCGTCGATACGGAGATGCATCTCGCCGCCGGGGATCCGCACCGTGCGAAGCGCACCGGCGCAACGGTCCCGATCGGCCGCGCTGCCACCCCGCATGAAATTGCCGAGGCGATCGTCTGGCTGACGTCGCCCGCCGCGTCGTATGTGACCGGGACGATCCTCGAAGCGGGAGGCGGGCGCTGAGGCTTCAATAGCAGCAGCATGATCGTTGAAGAACGCACGTATACCGCACACGTCGGCCGCGCCAAAGAATGGGTCGACTACTACGCCGAGCACGGCTTCCCGGTGCAAGAGCGCCATCTTGGCCGCTGCATCGGTTTTTTCACCACCGAAATCGGAACGCTCAACCAGATCGTGCATCTGTGGGCGTACGACAGTCTCGCGCATCGCGAAACCGCGCGCGCGAAAATGGCGCAGGATCCGGACTGGCATAAGTTCGTGACCGGACAACCTAAAGGTTGCCTGATCACTCAGGAAACGCGCATCATGACGCCGACATCGTTCTCGCCGCTGAAGTAATTCCGTGACGCCGATCGACGACTACCTCAAGAACGTCGAACCCGCGAAACGCAAAGAGCTGCAGCGGATTCGCGTCCTTGCAAAAGAGATCGTGCCGAGCGCAGAGGAAGCGATTTCCTACGGCATGCCCACGCTGAAGTATCAAGGCAAGCCGTTCCTCGGATTCGACGCGCACGCGAACCACATCGGCATCTATCCCTATAGCGGTGACGTGATCGCAACGCTAAAGGCAGAGCTGCACGCCTACAGTTTGTCGAAAGGCGCGATTCGCGTGCCGCTCGAGAAGCCGATTCCCAAAACGCTGTTGCGCAAAGTAATCGCTTGCCGGCTGCAAGCGATTCGCGCAACGCATTAGAATCTGCCTCGGCCTTGCGTCAAATCGTTTGATCGTGCTTGTCGCGGGGACACCGAAGCCATGAAATTATCACGTATTCTCTTACCCGCGCTCGGAGGGCTTCTCTTCCTCGGCAGCATCGGCGGAACGCCGGCACCGGCCAAGGCGGACACCACGTCAACCGCACTGATCGCTGTCGGTGCCGCAGCGATCGTCGGCGCGTTACTCTATGACGGAAACAACCGTCCGTACTACGTGCGCAACAATCAACGCTACTACGTTTCGCAAAACGAAGCGCAATACTATCGCGGCCACCATCGTATGTACCAACGGCAGGCATTCGTTCCGGAACGTGAGTACCCGGTCGCGCGCGATCCCTACTACCGCCGCTAGTCCGTCCTGCGACCATCGTGTCGTACGCGAAATACCAATAACAATCGAACTCCGAAAGAGTCGCCCATTAAAAGGTGCGGCTCTTCTCGCTTGACCGACGCGCTGTGAAGTGGCGCGTTCACAGACGGTTGGCGAGCCCAGCGGTATAGTCGGTGTGCGGCTTTGCTTTCTGCTTCATTGTGGTTCGCATTTCCGTTCGAGCGGCCAGGTTAATGCCTGGCCAGTCGTGCGTATGCCGTGGCGTCGCTCACTGTGATCACTCGCGACTCACATGGAGAAGGTCGATGAACGTACGTACCTGGCTTACCTGTGGCCTTGCGGTGACGCTGCTCGCCGCCTGCTCCGGTGGCGGCGGCAGCTCGCCCACTGCCAATACGCCCACTGCCAACGCGCCGACGAAGACGACCCCGGTCACGCCGCAGAAAAGCGGCCGAGTGACCGTCACGTTCGATGCTGCGTCTCTGCGTCAGCAGTCCTCGAAGAAACGGAGCCCGAAGTTCATCGGGGCCGGCGTTACGCAAGTCAGTTACCTGTTCTACGACGGCAACGGAAACGTGGTAGGCGCGCCTGCGACACTGAGCCTGTCAGCCTGCGCGAGTGGCGGCGGGACCGACTGCACGATCACGATTCCCGTCGCGGCAGGCACCTACGGCGGTCTTTCGCTGTCGCTGCAGGAAGCGGGGCCGACCACGCTAGGCAACGGTTTCACCGTTAACTCAAGCGATCCGACGAACGGCAGCCCGACCGGGACCGATAGTTACTTGCCCACGCAACAGGGCGCCTCACTCGCGACCTATCTAGTGAATAACGCGACGATCTACGGGTTTACCGTCGGCAGCTCGCCGGTCGCACTCGGTGTCACCTTCGCGCCGGTCAACTCGACGCCAGAGATCATCTTCTCGCAGACGTACAATCCCAACAATCCCGGAACCGTTTTCTTCGTCGACGGTACCTCTACGCCGCAGAACGCCGACATCAACGTCAACGAGCTCGACCCGGCCGGCAATGTCATCTCGACCGCCGGCGGTCCGGTCGTAAATTATACGACGCTGACGTCGTCTGGCACGGGTACTACCGGTGGCATCACGTTCACCCCGACAACGGTGAGCGCCGCGCCGGCAACGACGACGGGTACGCAGATCGCGGTCGGCTATGTCGGGACGACCCCACCTTCGGCATCGTTTGAGACGGTCACCGTCACGGACAGCGGTACGGCGAACGTATCTACGCTGATCCCGTTCGTGTCGATCTCGAACGCGGTGAACTCCAACGTCGTCAGCGTGACCGAGGGCAACGCCTACTATGTCGGCGATGGAAACTACAACCCGAACCTAGACTCGCTGACCAGCTCGACCACCTGCACCAGCGCCCAGTATCTGATCCAGGACGACAACACGCCGCCGCAGACGCTCAGCAGCGCGACTCCGATCTCCTCCGTGTTCGAAGGAAACCCCGGCGGCGGTTCGGGGAATCCACTGAGCACCGGCAGCCCCAACGGTACGGTCAACTACACCGTGACGGCGCCCGGCTCGGACACCGGCGGCGCGTGCACGATGACCTTCACATCGGCGTTACATCCTGCGCTTGCGACTACGTTCGCCGTCAACTCGGTCTCGATCAGTAGCCAGTCGGTGATTCGTAAAAAGTCACGCTAGCTCCAATGAGGCTATCGTGCGTTCTGCTCAGGGGGCTTGCGGCCATAGCCGCAGTTACCGCGGCTGTCGCCTGCGGCGGCGGCTACAGTAGCCAGCCCGTGGTGTCGTCGGTCGCGGGCGCCACCGCTCCCCCGATCCAGAACCAAGGCACCTTCAACGCCGCGCACGCCGTTGTGCTGAGCAGCCCGCCGGCCGGCGCGAGCAGCATTCCGGTCGCGCTGCCGAGTGCCCAAGTCGCCGGCGGCGGCTCCTTCGGCGGAACCGTCTTGCTGCCGATCGCGGCGAATTTGCCGGCCAGCGCGACGATCACCGAAGTGATAAGCAGCGCGAGCTTCGGCGCGACTCCCCTGCTGCAGGGCGCGTTCCGCACAGCCGCGGCCGAACGCGGCGCGCTGGCCGCGGGCGCCACGCTGCCGATCCTCTACATCGAGATCGCCAGCAGCCAAACCGTGACGTTTCCGAGCGCGCCGACGTTCGCGTTGACGGTGCCGGCCGCGGTGATCCTCGCGCACGTCGCGTACTACCTCGCCGAGTACGATCCGCTGCGCTCGTCAATGGGTTGGCAGACAGGCTTCGAGGGCCCCGCTACCATCAACGGATCGACGCTCACCTTTGCGGCGCCGGTGCCGGCGGCAGCGTTCACGTTTACGCAACAAATTCCGGTGTATTTCACCCTCTACGGCGTGAGCTCGAGCGCGCCGGCACCGACGCCCGCTCCGAACGTCACCGCGGCGCCGGCTCCGACGCCGTTCTCCCTGTCGACGGCCGATCTCGTGCTAACCGCGACCACGACCGGGACCGTGACGATCACCGATCCGAGCGGCTATACCGGTGCGTACATCGTCGGCTCCTCGGCGGCGAATGTGGCGACGGTGAGCGCGAGCGGCACGACGATTACCGTCACGGCCCTCGCGGCCGGCACGGCAACCGTGACGGTGAGCGCCACGAATGCGCGCCTGGCGTCGTTCACCGTTACCGTGACGTCACCGGTCGTCACTCCGACGCCGACGCCGACGCCGACNNCCGGCGGCCGGCGGCATCGGAGTCACGATCACCATCCCGACGCCGGCGCCGATCCTCTGCATGCCGGGTTCGGTCGTCGTCGCCGTCGGCAGTTCGGTCTCGGTCGGCTGCAGCGAGGCGGATTACGGCGGCGGCTTCGCCCTAACCGCGCCGGCCATCGCCAGCGTTTCTGTGCCAACGCCGGTCCCCGTCGAGACATTCACGCCGACTCCCTACGCCGACACCAGACGCCCGTTCCGACTCCGACCCGAGACTCCGCCGCTACCGACGCCGCCACCGCTGGTCGCCGTCTTCACCTTCACGGTAACGGGCCTAACGGCTGGCGTGAGCACGATCGGGCTCTCGAGCAACAACGGCGCGAGCCTCTCGCTCGGCGTGACCGTCATGATCCCCGGCCCCTAGGGTCGCCGCAACGTCGAGAGACGATTGTAATTGGTCGACTCCGCGGATACGTTGATGCGAGGCGGAGGCAAGCTCTGAGCGCGACGCTCACAACTGGCGCGTCAAGGGCGAAGAGGGAATCGAACCGTATGCGGCATTTTATTGAGACACGCCGGCGAGGAAATGGTGCGGGTGAAACATTCGGGCGAGCAAAGTGACGAACGCATCAAAATCCTTAGAACATAAGGGCTATCTAAAATATGGGAGCGTACGGGTCTGGTGGCCCGCGCAGTCTTCAAA
>PLRU01000074.1 GCA_003164045.1 Candidatus Lustribacter telmatis | reverse complement strand
ACTAACCGAATGAAGGCCGCCGATCGGCAACGATCGAGCGGCCTCTTCGTATTTGCCGGCCGCTGCAGTGGAGGCTCAAGACGATAGCTTATAGGCCATTTGCGGGCACATGTGCGGTTCAACGAGGTCGATTAGCCGACTATACGGCTGGCAGTGGCAATCCGAAGCCTGAATCCGTCCTTGTCGCGGTTTACACGTGTTTCGAGACGGAACATTTCCCGTAAGAGCGTCGCCAGCGCGAGGTTCTCCGTATGCGAGAACGATTGCGTGTTTAAGCGCACCGCGCGACCGTCCGCGCTCCCGTCGTCCATGAGCCAAATTGCTAGGCCAAGCCCGGTCATCCGTTCGCGCTGAAACTCGATTGGAACGATCTTTTGATTGGACCGGTAAAAGTGCTCTCGGTACGTCGAGAACTCTGGGTGCGTAACCGTCCGAAAGTAGTATCCGTTGCCGCTGCGGCGTGGCGGCGACTGCACGTATGGCTCGAGAAACTTGTATTTGTACTCGACGTACCATTGTTGCGAAAGGCCGTGATGGACTCTAAAACACCAGCCCGCGGTCGTTCTGAGCAGGGTGCCGTCACCAAGCAAAGATCCCGCCACGAACTCGTGTTGAAGTCGATCTAGCGGTCGTTGCCTTGCGCGCCGTGCAAAATACGTGTCCATCGTACGCCATTGTAAGCGCCGACGATTTTCGGGACATGAGGAAGTTGTTGCGAGCCGTCGTCGTCTCTAAATGGCGAACGCCGTTAGATTGCTAGCCGACGGATGGCCGCCGGTCAGCGATCATCGTTAGCCAGTGACGCCCAGCGGAGGCGTCCAACATTTCGGACGCCCGCTGCATTCACTTCTTGCGCCACGCTTTCTGCTCGTCGGCGTCGCAGGCGGCGGCGAGGGCGGATTTGTCTTGGACATCGGACATGGCGGCGCGGATCACGCAGGCGTCGGCGTTGACGTCGAGGGTCTCGTCGCGAAAGTAGTCGCGCACGCGCGATACCCACGGGTCACCGAGATACGTCGCTAGCGTGCCGAGCACGATGCAATCGAGGGCGAGCAGATCCGCCAGCATCGCGCAGGCCGTTCCGACCGCGCGTTCGTTTTCCGTCAGTGCCCATTTCGCGTCCGGGTTGTTGCGGCGGACTTCGTCGATCACTTGTACCGGCGTTGCAATCGGGAACTCTTTGGGCCGGCGGTAGCTGAGCAGAAGACCGAGCGCGTTCGCTGACGCGTAACCTTCATAGCAGCCGGGTTTGCCGAAGATCGCCGGCCCCTCTTCGCGGAAGCGCACGTGGCCGATTTCCGGTGAGCGGCCGTCGAGGGCGTAACGCACTTTGCCGCTCAACACGAGTCCGCAGCCGAAGCCCGTGCCGCACGTGAGATACGCGATGCCGTCGACGCCGGCGTTCGCCCCCCATCGCCACTCGGCAAGCGCGCATGCGGCGGCGTCGTGATGCAGCCCGACGGCAAGACCGGTCGCATCCGCGATGCGATCGCGCAAGCGCATTCCATGAAGGCCGGGCAGATGCACGGCTTCGGTGATCTGACCGCGGCGAACATTGAGCGGGCCGCCGACGGCGATGCCGATCTTGCGCGCGGTTGGTGCAACTTGGCGCGCTGCATCGACGACCTGCGCGATCAGCAGTTCGCCGTCGTCGACCGGTGTGCGCGAGGTCCAGCGCGACACGATCGTGCCGTCCTCGAGGCCGCCGACGACGGTGGTGTTCGTGCCGCCGATGTTGATGCCGGCGATCGTTGGTTTGCGATCGCTCAAGAACTCGATCTCGCCCATGCGGGCGCGCTTCTACGCCGGATGGCGATCTGCCGTTTCGCGCCCAAGGGGGCGGACCGTCTATGCCGCGAAAGCAATCGGCAAAAGGAGATCCGCGGTGAATTTTACGGTTCCCATCGTTATCATGATCCTCTGCATCGGCATCGCAGCCCTGATTTATTGGGGTGGTTTCGCCGAGGAGCGCCGCGGAAGAAGCCGCTAGGCGCGCGCGTCAGTCGCGCGCAAATTGCGGACCGCCGGACCCGAGTGTCGGCGGCCGCGGACCCCACGGATCGACGCCATTGTCATTGAACTTGGCGTCGACGTCTTTTGTCCACTGTTGTGCGGGTGCATCGACGATAACGACTGAGCCCGCCACCAGCGCTTCCAGCGCACGCCACAGATGACGCACCACGAGCGAACGCGTGAATAGGTCGAGCCGCAGCCACGGATCGCCGCTAAAGAGTTCGAGCCGCGTCTCGTTCTCGCGGCGCCAAATCATGTAGCTGACGAAGATCTCGCCGTACTGACTGCGCGGCCCATCGAATGCCGTACGAATGCGGTCTTCAAGAATCGGCTGCCGGCGCGGCCGGCGCTGGACCCGGACCTTCGTGCGGCTGCCCGCGCGCAAACGCAACACTTCGATGACGATCATCAACGCAAGTGCCAGTAGTGCGGCCGATGCCAGGTACACGGGAATCATAGCGTCTCCGATGGCGGGGTACATTCCGTACGCGAGGCGCTTGGTTGGTCCCTCTTGTGCAAAAAAGAAGAAGGGCGCCGCATTTCGCGAGCGCCCTTCGGCTAGTGTCGGTGTCCGCTTCTATTACGCGACGTGGGCGGGCGCGAGATCGTGCGATTGCAGCACGAGGCCGGGCGAGATGATGTGCTTGTTGAGGCCGAGCAGCGACGGATCGATGCCGAGGGCCAAGCCGACGAGTTGCGGGAGATGGAACGTCGGGAGATCGGTGCGGCCCCAGCGCTCGGCCGAGTCGGCCTGGTAGCCGTCGAGCGCGAGATGGCACAGCGGGCAGGGCGTGAGTACGGCCTCGGCGCCCTTGTCCTTGGCCATGCGCATGTTCTGTCCGACCATGGCCGGCGCGATGCCGTCCTTTTCCAACTGGACGTGAAAACCGCAGCAGCGGGTCTTGCCGGCGTAGTCGATCGCCTCGCCGCCGAGCGCTTCGATGATGTCTTCGAGCGAGTGCGGATTGCGCGATGATTCCCAACCGTTGACCGACTCCGGACGGATGATGTGGCAGCCGTAGAACGGCGCGACTTTCAAACCGTTGAGCGGGTTGACGACCATTTTCTTGAGTTCGTCGAGGCCGATGTCGTCGATGAGCAGCCACAGCAGGTGGCGCACCATCACGCCGCCGTTGTACTTCGCGCCGAACTTCCCGAGGATCGCGTTCGCTTGGCCCATGTGGGCTTCGGACTCGAGCAGCTCTTTGTTCGCCGCGCGCATGTGGCCGGTGCAGGTCGAGCAGATCGTGATCACGTCGTCGAGGCCGAGCGCTTCCGCTTGCGCGTACGTGCGGGCGTTGAGGACGCGGGCGACGTCGCGGTTCGTGTCGTTGAGCACCGAGGCGCCGCAGCACGCGGCGGCGGTTAGCTCGACGAGTTCGATACCGAGTTTGTCGGCCAGCAGCATCGTCGAGTTGAACAATTCCTTGCACGACTCTTTGGCGACGCAGCCCGGAAAGAAACCGTACTTGCGCATCTGCGCCGATTTGGATTGCCGCTTGATCTGCGGCGCTTCGATAACGGCGGTCATGCTAGTACGGGGGCCTCCAGGGTGTCGAAAATCATAGCGATTTCGTTGACTTTCGGGACGGGTTTGAGGAACAGCGGCGGCGTCTTGCCGGCGAGTGCCAGGCGAATACCGAACGGTGCGACCTTGATGAGGCCCTTGATGTTGAAGCGGCCGACCGTGCCTTGGATGACTTCCGTCTCGTGCAGCATCCCGGTCTTTTTGATGGTCTTCGCGATCACGAGCGCATGGCGCGGACCCGGATGGTCGATGAGACCCTCTTCGATTGTCGCGCGCTTCACGGCGATGATGTCGTCTTGCGGATCGACGTGTTTGGGGCAGTACGAACACGCGTAGCAGTGCGCGCACAGCCACAAGTAATCGTCGCTGATTTGGGCCGCGCGTTCCTTGCGTTTGGAATCGCGCACGTCTTCGATAAACCGGTAGGCATATGCGATTGCGGCCGGCCCCGCGAACGCCGGATCGACCGAAACGACCGGGCAGAGCGCGTAGCACGTGGCGCACATCACGCAGTTTGCCACGGCCACGAGCTTGTGCATGTCTTCGGGTGAGACGCGACGCTCGGTCTCGTGATCGGAGTCTTTATCGGCGGGCTGCAAGTACGGCTTGAGGCGCGAGTACTTATCCCAGAACGGATCCATGTGGACCACGAGGTCCTTCATGGGCTGGAAGTTCGGCATCGGATCGACCGCGACGCTGTTATCGCTGCGCAGCACCGATTCGACCGGCGTCTTGCACGCAAGCCCGGTCGTGCCGTTGATGTTCATCGAGCACGAACCGCAGATGGCCGAACGGCACGAGCGGCGGAACGAGATCGAACCATCGACGTTGGCCTTGACGTCTTCGAGCGCGTCGAGAACCGTCATGTTCGGCGGGATCGAACACTCGACGCGATCCCGATGCGGGACTTCGTCGGTCGCTTGATCGTAGCGGTAGATATCGAGATAGAAGCTCATGCTAGTACGTCCGAACTTCGGGCTGGAACTTGGTGACGGTGACTTTCCGCGAGTAGTCGGCTTCGGGATCGGCCGTCGCACCCTTGTAGTGCATCAGCGTATGCTTCATCCAGTTCACGTCGTCGCGTTCGGGGAAGTCGGTGCGCGATTGCGCGCCGCGCGATTCGGTGCGGTTGAGCGCCCCGGCCATCATCGGCATCGAGATGTCCATCAGGAACTCGGTTTCGAGCAAGCCGATGAGATCGGTGTTGAACGTCTTCGACTTGTCGCTCGTCGTCATCGTCTGGGCCATCTCGCGCACTTGCTGCAGCTCGTTGATGCCCTGCTTGAGTTCGCTCTCGTTGCGGAAGATGAAGGCGTAGTCGCTCATCGCCTTGTTGATCGCTTTGCGCGCGACGGGATGGCGTTCGCCGCCGGTGCGCGCGAGGATGCCGTCGAGGCGATCGCGTTCGCTCTTGAACGTCCGTTCCGAGGCACGCACTTCGCCGATCGACTTCACGTAATTCGCGGCGTGCGTTGCCGAGCGATGACCGAAGACGATCGTCTCGAGCAGCGAGTTGCCGCCGAGGCGGTTCGCGCCATGAACGCTCACGCAGGCGCATTCGCCGGCGGCGTACACGCCAGGAACCTGCGTCGCGCCGTTCTTGTCGGTCGCGATGCCGCCCATCGTGTAGTGCATGCCGGGTAGAATCGGAATCGGCGTATCGATCGCGTCTTTGCCGGTAGCATCGAGCGCCAATTCGCGGATCTGCGGGAGACGTTCGAGAATTTTCTCGCGCCCGAGATGACGCAAGTCGAGGAACACGCAACCGTCGACGCCGCGCCCTTCCATGATCTCGGTCCATTCGGCGCGGGAGACGACGTCGCGCGAGGCCAGTTCGCCCTTGTTCGGAGCGTACTTGAACATGAAACGTTCGCCGTCTTTATTGAGCAGATAGGCGCCCTCGCCGCGGGCCGCTTCTGAGAGCAGTACGCCGTTTTCTTTCAACGAGGTCGGATGGAACTGCACGAATTCCATATCCATCAGCGGCACGCCGGCGCGATAGCAGATCGCCATTCCGTCGCCCGTCGATGCGTAACCGTTGGTCGTCTTGGCGTAAACGCGTCCGGCGCCGCCTGTCGCGAAGATCGTGGCCTTCGATTGAACCAGCTCCAACTCGCCCGTGCGCATGTTGTAGGCGGTGATCCCGGTACCGATGCCGTCTTCGACACAGAGCGCGGTCGCGAAAAACTCTTCGTAGACCTTGACCTGGAACCGTTCGAGCTGCTCCCAAAGGGAGTGCAGGATGACGAGTCCGGTCACGTCGGCGGAGTAGCACGTGCGCGGGACGCCGGCGCCGCCGAACGGCCGCTGCGCGATCCGTCCGTCGGGCAGCCGTGAGAAGATGCAGCCGCGATGCTCGAGCCAGATGATCTGGCGCGGCGCATCCTCAGCCATCGCCTCGATGGCATCCTGATCTCCGAGGTAATCGGAGCCTTTCACGCAGTCGAAGGCGTGATTCTCCGGCGAATCCTCGCCGACGTTGCCGAGCGCGGCGTTGATGCCGCCCTGCGCCGCGCCGGAGTGGCTGCGGACGGGATGCATTTTCGAAACGATCGCGACGTCGGCACCGCGCTCGGCGGCTTCCACCGCTGCGCGCATACCTGCGAGGCCACCGCCGACCACGACGATGTCGTGTTTGATCACTACCTTGATGCCCCTTATGGACGAGTGAAACCGAATTGCTCGGAGTGTACCATTAGATTGAAGCTGAGCGCCCGGATTTTCGTCGGACGAGCGGTCCTCACATGCGGAGTCTGCCTTAACGATGGCGAACGAGCGGTTAGAACCGTAGGAAAGGACAGCGTGCGCTCGGATCCAGGACTGACCGCTCCAATCATCCCCGCTCCGCAATTGCCTGCAAATTCGGCAGTTGTGACCAACCTCATCGAAGACCTCGCGCCATTTTATGACGACGGGGCGGCGGGGCTCCAGCGGCTGATTTCGCGCATTCCGCTCCTGCTCGAGGTCGACCGAGCCTATATTGCGCGCTTGAGCCCCGACGGCGTCCGCTTCACCGTGACCCAGGCCTCGAAGGGCGATTGGCCCGATCTGCTCGGCTATACCCAATCGAGCGCTCGCTTGCCCGCTTTTGCCCGCGGTGCGCTCAAGACGGGCGTTCAGGCCACGATCGACGACGCCCTGACCTTCCCGTTTACGCCCCAGCAGCGCAAAATGCTCTGGTACGGCGGCCTGCGCGGCACCGTGCTCACCCCAATCCGCTCCGGCGGCGTGTGGGTCGGCGCGCTCATCATCGACGTGCTCAAGCAGCAGCGGATCTGGGATTTCCTCGTTCTTGATGCCTGCAAGTCGCTGGCCGCGGCGATTGGCGCCCGCATCGCGCTCGCCAAGCTCGGCGATCACCTCGTCAGCGACGACCGCGACCCGATTCACGACATGGAGCGGCTCAACGTCATGGCCAACGTGGCCCGCTTGCTCGATTCCTCGAGCGACCCGGGCGCGATGAGCGCCGAAATCGTCGAAGCGCTGGCCGGACTGCATTGGGTAAAGTCGGCGCGGTTGGCGACGAACGACGGCGATTCCGAGGTCGTGCAAGCCGCCCAGGCCAGCGAAGGCTTGGTCGTCACGTCGAAGGACGGCAATACGCACGTCGGCATCGCGCTTATGAACGAGGGCGAGCGCTTCGGCGGGATCGACTTGGAGCTCGCGGCGGCGTCACTCACCGACGTCGAAGAGCAGTTTTTGCGCTGCGTGCAGACGTTCGCCGGCAGCGCGTACGTAAGCGCTTTGCGTCGCGCGCGACCGCGCAACGAGACGCTCTACGATTCGCTGACCGGGTTGCTCAACTTCCGCTCCATTAACGAAGTGCTCGTCGATGCGGTGCACGCGTCGAAGTCGTCGGGCCGGCCGGTATCGGTCTGGCTGCTCGACATCGATCGCCTCGACGGCATCAACCGCGACCACGGATATGCGATCGGCGACGACGTGGTGAGTTACGTCGGGCATACGCTGCAGACCGTCGTTTCGACCCGCGGTTCGGTCGGCCGCGTCGGCGGCGGACTCTACCTCGCACTCTTCCCGGGAATGGATCACGAAGAAGCGTCCGTCCAAGCACGCATGATGGTCGAACGCGTCACGAAGAACGTGCCGCCGCATCTTCCTCAAATCGCGCTCTCGATCGGCGTATCGGCCTTCCCCGTCGATGCAACCGGCCACGACGACCTCGTCCGCTTCGCGCGCCTGGCGCTCTACTCGGCGAAGAGCGGCGGCCATAACCGCGTCATAACGGCCGATCCGAAGAACCCGCGCTGGGTCAGCGACGCGCGCGCGGCCTTCGTTCGCACCGTAACCGAGCAGCAGATGCCCGTGTCGTTACAAGAGCGCCGCTAACGCCCCAATCGCGAAGGCGAACCACCTAGCCCTCCGAAAACAGTGCCGATCCGTGTCTGATTCGTCGTTCGTTCATCTCCACGTTCACAGCGAGTATTC
This sequence comes from Candidatus Lustribacter telmatis, assembly GCA_003164045.1. Classification (GTDB taxonomy): domain Bacteria; phylum Vulcanimicrobiota; class Vulcanimicrobiia; order Vulcanimicrobiales; family Vulcanimicrobiaceae; genus Lustribacter; species Lustribacter telmatis. The sequence continues at coordinate 25,269 of PLRU01000074.1, read as the reverse complement.
GCTGCTCGACGGCGCATGCCGCGTCGAATCGTTATGCCGCAGCTCGGCCGATGAGGGCGCGCCCGGCATCGCGTTGACCGATCACGGCGTGATGTTCGGGGCGGTCGAGTTCCACGATAGTGCGCGCAAGCACGGCTTGAAGCCGATCATCGGCTGCGAGGCGTACATCGCGCCGCGCGGCCGCTTCGATCGCACCGTTCGCGACGAAGCGCACATCACGCTGCTCGCCGCCGACGACGAAGGCTACAAGAACCTCACCGCGCTTATCTCCAAAGGCTTTCTCGAGGGCTATTACTACAAGCCGCGCATCGATATGGAACTGCTTGAAAAGCACAACCGCGGGCTAATCGTGCTTTCCGGCTGCATGTCGAGCCTCGTCGCGGCGCCGCTGCTCAAAAACGACCGCGCGTCGTCGCTCAAAGCAGCGAAGGAATTCGGCGAAATTTTCGGCGACCGTTTTTACATCGAGATCATGCGCCATGGGATGCCCGAAGAAGACATCATCAACAGCGGCCTGATCTCGGTTGCGCGCGAGTTGAACATGCCGCTCGTCGCAACCAACGATTCTCACTACCTCTCACGCGGCGACGCACAAGCGCACGACGTGCTGCTGTGCATCGGCACGGGCAAGACCGTCGCCGACACGAGCCGGATGAAGTTCTTCTCCGATGAGTTCTACGTGAAGAGCGCGCAAGAGATGCGCGAACTCTTCGCCGACGTGCCGGAAGCGTGCGACAACACGCTCGAGATCGTCAAGCGCATCGATCTCAAGATCCCCGAGAAGATTTTCTACCTGCCCGACTACCCCGTGCCAAAAACGGCAGCGGCCGACGTTGCCGGCGTGCTCGCCGGCAAGTCGGCGTCGGAAGGTCTCGACGCCGCTCCCGACCGCGAAGTCGAGATGGGCGCGGATGAGTACTTGCGCCTGGTGTGTGAAGGCGGATTGATCGAGCGCTACGGAGAGGAGCGCGCGAAGAGCGATCCGGTGCTGCGCGAGCGGCTCGAATACGAACTCGAAGTCATCGTCAAGATGGGTTTCAGCTCGTACTTCCTGATCGTTTGGGATTTCATCAAGTACGCGCGCGACCGCGACATCCCGGTCGGGCCGGGCCGGGGTTCGGCCGTCGGCTCGATCGTGTCGTATTGTTTGAAGATCACCGACCTCGATCCGATCAAGTTCAAGCTGATCTTCGAGCGTTTCCTCAACCCCGACCGCATCTCGATGCCCGATATCGACACCGACTTTTGCGTCGAGCGGCGCGATGAAGTCATCGCCTACGTCACGGAAAAATACGGCAAGGACCGCGTCGCACAGATCGTCACGTTCGGGACGATGGCGGCGCGGGCCGCAGTGCGCGACGCCGGCCGGGCGCTGGCCGTGCCGCTACCGGACGTCGATCGCGTTGCGAAGCTGATCCCCTCGGGCCCGGGCGGTCTCTCGATCACGGTCGCGCTCGAACAAATTCCCGAACTGAAGATGCTCTACGACGGCAGCCCGCAGATCCGCAAGCTGCTGGACACGGCCAACTCGATCGAAGGACTGGCACGCCACGCCTCGACGCACGCGGCCGGTGTCGTCATCTCGAAGAACCCGTTGACCGATCACGTGCCGCTGGTGAAGCTCGGCGAGGGTGACGTCAACACGCAGTACGACATGAACATGGTCGAACGCGTCGGCTTGCTCAAGTTCGACTTTCTGGGACTGCGCAACCTCACGGTAATGAAGGCGGCGAGCGACGAGATCCGGCGCACGACCAAGCCCGACTTCGATTTGGCGACGATCCCCGACGACGACACGCGCACCTACGAGATGCTCGGCCGCGGTGAAACGCTCGGCGTGTTCCAACTCGAATCCGACGGCATGAAACGCGTGTGCGTGGAGCTGAAGCCGTCGGGTCTCGACGACATCATCGCGCTCGTGGCGCTCTACCGTCCGGGTCCGATGGACTGGATCCCGGATTTTATCGCGAACAAGCACGGCCGCAAGACGCCGAAGTATCTGCACCCGAAGCTCGTGCCGATCCTCAGCGACACCTACGGCATCGCGTGCTATCAAGAGCAGGTCATGCAGATCGCGCGCGACCTGGCCGGCTTCACCATGGGCCAAGCCGACGAACTGCGTAAGGTCATGGGGAAGAAGCAAAAGGACAAGATCCCCTATTACCGCGCGCAGTTCATCGAAGGCTGCGCGACCGTCAACGAGATCGGGCCGCAGCTCGCGGCCGACATCTTCGCATTCATCGAGCCCTTCGCGGGCTACGGTTTCAACAAATCGCACGCGGCCGCGTACGGCTGGATTTCGTATCAGACCGGCTACCTCAAGGCGAATTACCCGCTGCAGTACTTTGCGGCGCTGATGTCGTCGGTGCGCGATAAGACCGATAAGCTCGTCGAGTACATCGAAGAAGCCAAGAAGATGGGCATCGCGGTGCTGCCGCCCGACGTCAACGAGTCGTTGGTCGACTTTGCGGTGGTCGGGTCGCAGATTCGCTTCGGACTCGCAGCCGTCAAGGGCATCGGCGAAGGCGCGGTCGACGCGATTCTCGCCGCGCGCGAACGCGACGGCAAGTTCGCCGATCTTTTCGATTTGACCAGACGCGTCGAGACGAAGGCCGCCAACCGCAAGGTCTACGAGGCGCTCATCAAATGCGGCGCACTCGACACGCTGCCGGGCAACCGCGCGCAATTGCTCGATGCGCTCGATGGTGCGCTCGACGCAGCGGCCCGCGAATCGCGCGACCGCGAACTCGGCCAGAGCTCGCTCTTCGGAATGCTCGAGGAAGCGGCGCCGGCGTTCGCGCCCTCGCTGCGGCCGTTGCCCGCGCCCTCGACCATGGTGGCGCTGACCTGGGAAAAGGAAACACTCGGCATTTTCGTCTCGGGTCACCCGCTGGCCGACGTTGCAGAGGCGCTGGCGCGAACCGGTGCGACATCGATCAAAGATCTGCGCGGCGCTCCGGACGATTCGCCGGCGCGTATCGCCGGGCTGGTAACGGCAGTCCGCCGCACGTTGACCAAAGCTCAGCAGCAAATGCTGATCGCCACCATCGAAGACATGACCGGCTCGATCGAGTGCATCGTCTTCCCGAAGTCCTATCCGCAGTTGCAAGGTGCGTTCATTGAAGACGCCATCGTAGTGATCAACGGCCGCCTGCGCCTGCGCGAACGCCGCGGCGCCGTTCCGGGCGAGGAAACGCCGGTCGAGTTCAGCGTTTCGGTCAACGAAGTGCAGCCGTTCCAGCGTCAGGCCGCGCCGCCCGATTTCCCGGGCTGGCACGTCACCGTGTCGTCGCGCAGTCACGTCGATGCACTCGCGCAACTGCTCGAGGAATCACCCGGCACGACTCCGCTGGTATTCCACATCTCCGGCCAAACGAAGCGCAGCTCGCGCGGTATCGCGAACGCGCCGTACGTGAAATCAGAACTGGAACGGATCGTTGGTCCCGGCAACGTCCGGATCGGCTATCCGCAGCCATGAAATTACCGCAAGGCGTTCGCGACTGGCTGCCGCACGAGCTGGCGCGCAAGCGCGATCTCGAGCAAGTGCTGCGGGCGGTTTTCGGGCGCTGGTCCTATGAAGAAGTGCAGACGCCGATCTTCGAGCGTTTCGACGTTATCGAGAAGGGCCTCGGCCACGAGCTGACCGAGCTTTCGTTCCAATTCAACGATCGCCGCGCGACGATGCTCGCGCTGCGGCCCGAACTGACGACGCCGATCGCGCGCCTCGTCTCGACCCGGATGCGCGAAGCGCCGTTGCCCTTACGGCTCTCGTACGTTGCGCCGGCGTTCCGCTATTACGACCAGCCGCAAGAAGGCCGGATGCGCGAGTTCACGCAGGCCGGCGTCGAGCTGATCGGCTCGCCCGGCATCGATGCCGACGCCGAGACGCTCTTCATGGCGATTGAAGCCTGCGATGAAATCGGGATGCGCGATGCAACCTACGACATCAACGACTCGCGAATCGTCGATGGCATCCTGGCCGGCGTAGGTTTGTCGGGCGATGCGATCCCGGCGGCGAAGGCGCTGATGAAAGAGCGCAACATCGTCGGTCTGCGCGAGTTCGACAAGCCGCTTTTGATCGATTTCGCCCTGCGGCGCGGCGGCCGCGACGGCATCGCCGCAGCGCGCAAGGTCTGCAAAACGGCGGAGAGCCAGGCGGCGCTCGACCAGCTCGAAACGCTGCTTATTCGCGCCGCGGCGCTTGGCTACGGCGACCGCGTCTCGGTCGATTTCGCGCTGTTGCGGGACCTCGATTACTATACCGGTTTCATCTTCGAGGGCTACTTGCCGGAGATCGGCTTTCCGCTCTGCGGCGGCGGGCGTTACGACTCGCTGCTGCCGAAGTTCGGCTATACGGTACCGGCGGTGGGCTGGAGCGCGGGCGTGGAGCGCTTGCTGATCGCGCTCGAACGGCGCGGCAAACATATCACGCGCCGGCGTCATCGCGTCGATGTGCTGGTGAGCGGCGCCGACGTCGTCGCGACGCGCGAACGCGCCGCGGGCAACATCGTGCGTTACGCCTCGAGCGGTCAGGACGAAGCTTCGCTCGTGGCCGAAGCGCGCGCGCACGGCATTCCGCGGGTCGTCATCGCGGAGAACGGCGAAATTCGCGAAGTTCGCGTGTCGCCCGAGCCCGACAAACGCTTACCGCGCAAGAACACGCCGCGCAAAACGGAAGCGCTCTGATGCTGACGATTGCCGTCCCGAAGGGCGCGCTATACGAAGATTCGGCGGAGCGTTTGCGCAGCGCGGGCATCGACGTTCCCGACGACGTCGGGCGCAAATTGGCCGTCGTCACGTCCGACGGCACCCAGTTGCTGTTCCTGCGCCCCTCCGACGTGCCGGCGTATGTTGAGTTCGGCGCGGCCGATTGCGGCATCGTCGGCAAAGACGTGCTGTGGGAAACCGAGCGCACCGTGAGCGAACTCGTCGATCTCGGGTTCGGCTATTGCCGCCTCTGCGTGGCCGCGCGCCGTATCGACCGGTATCACGAAGGCGCGCCGTTCCCGACATTTCTGCGCGTTGCGACGAAGTTCGCGCGGTCGGCCGAAGCGTACTTTGCCGAACGTGACTTGCCGGTCGAGCTGATTCCGCTGCATGGTTCGGTCGAGTTGAGTCCCGTCGTCGGTCTCGCGGACCTGATCGTCGATCTCGTCGCCACCGGCAACACGCTGCGCGAGCACGACATGGTCATCGTCGATGAGATCGCGCCGAGCACCGCCCGCTTCGTCGTGAACCCGGTGCGCTTTCGCACGAAATACAAGGAACTGACGGCGCTGCTCGAGCGGCTCGACGGCACCGTCAACGCATGATTTTCGCCGATGCCGGCGACGAGCAGGCGCTCGCGCCGCTCTACGCCGGCGGATGGGACGCGCCGCGCGATGTCCGCGAACGCGTGACCACCATACTGGACGACGTGCGCGACCGCGGTGACGCGGCCGTCATCGCCCTAACGCAGCGCTACGATCATCCGGAAGCCACGGCGGCAACGCTCCGGCGCGAGGTTCCCTCGCGCAAGCACGCGCGCGGACTCGTGCCCGAAGTCATCGCTGCCGGTCTCGAACTCGCGCGCGAACGCATTACGGATTATCACGCGCGGCAGAAGCCCGAACCGGTTCGCTACCGCACGGCGGACATGAGTGAGTACGCCTTTCTCTCGCAGCCCTTGCACAGCGTCGGCGCGTACGTTCCGGGCGGCAGCGCCTCGTTGCCCTCGACCGTGCTGATGACGGTCGTACCGGCGAAGGTCGCCGGGGTCGATCGCGTCGTCGTGACGACGCCGCCGCAGCGCGACGGCTCGATCAACCCGGCGATCCTCTACGCGTGCAGTTTGTGCGGGGTTGACGAGTTGTACGCAGCCGGTGGAGCGCAGGCCGTCGGCGCGCTCGCATTCGGGACGGCGACGATCGTTGCGGTCGACAAGATCGTCGGCCCGGGTAACGTGTACGTGACCGAAGCGAAGCGTCAGGTCTTCGGCGTGTGCGGTATCGATGGGCTCGCCGGACCCTCGGAGGTGCTGGTGGTGTGCGACGAGCGCTCGCGCCCGGAGTTCGTCGCGGGCGAACTGATCGCCCAAGCGGAGCACGATCCGCTGGCGCGGGTGGCGGCGGTATCGCGCAACCGCGCCGTGCTCGAGGCCGTTGCCGCGTTGCTGACGGGCGACTTCGCGCGTGAAACCGGCCGCGGCGAGATCGTCGAGCGCGTGCTGTCCGACCGGACGTGGCTGATCCACGCCGCGAGCGAGGCGCAGGTGTTCGAGGTCATCGAACGCTTCGCGCCCGAACATCTTTCGTTGCAAGTTGCCGATCCGTGGAGTCTCGTGCCGCATATCCGGCGCGCCGGAGCGATCTTCATCGGCGATCACACGCCGGTTGCCGCGGGCGACTACATCGCCGGCACGAACCACACGCTGCCGACGTCGGGTGCCGCCCGCTTCTCGTCGGGCTTGCGGACAGCGGACTACTATCGCACGATGTCGGTGGTGGAAAACAGTGCTGCGCGGATGGCCGCGGATGCCGAGACGCTTGCCGCGCTCGCGGACTTCGAAGGCTTGCCGGCGCACGCGCGCACGGCCCGCATGCGAATCGAGCGCCGATAGCGAATAGGTAGTTCCGATGGTTAGCACACGAATCCGGCTCATCGCGCTGGACCTCGATGGCACGCTCGTCGGGACGAACCTCACGATCTCGCAGCGGGTGCAAGACAGCATCGCTCGCGCGCGCGCCCAGGGGACGCAGATCACGATCGTGACCGGCCGCATGTTCGCCGCTGCAAAGCCGTTCGCGCTGACGCTGGGCATCACCGGGCCGCTCGTCTGCTATCAGGGTGCCGCGATTTTCGAGGCGAGTACGGGCGCCGTGCTGCGCGAAACGCCGGTCCGCCAAGACGTGACGCGCCAAGTGCTCGCGTGGGCCGAAGACCATCACGTGCACGCGCAGTGCTACGCCGATGACAAACTCTACCTGCAGCAGATCAATCGCTTTTCCAAGCGCTACACGGATCTGGCAAAGGTCGAACCGCTCGTCGTGCCGTCGCTGCGCGAAGCGTTTGCCGAGCGGCCGACGATCAAGATCGTGCTGGTCGATGATCCGGGCCCATCGGAACAACACCTCGCAGCGCTCAAAGCGCTGTTGGGCGATCGCGCGTATCTCACGCGGAGTAATGTCGATTTTGTCGAGGTGCTCTCGCCCGACGTGAACAAGGGCGAAGCGCTCGCGTTCGTGGCCGAGCGCTATGGCGCGACGCTGGCCGAAACGATGGCGGTCGGCGATGCCTGGAACGACGTCCCGCTCATCACCGCAGCCGGCATCGGCATTGCGATGGGCTCGGGGCCGCCGGAATTATTCGCTAAAGCCGACCACGTCGTCGGCGACGTCGCGCACGACGGCGTGGCGGAGGCAATCGAGAAGTACGTGCTCACGTGAGTACGGCGGCCCGCGCAAAAGCCTTACGCCGCCGCACGAAACCGTCCATTGCCGTACGGGTGCGGACGTTTTGGGTCGTCGCTGCGCTCGTCGTGTGCGTCGTGTTAGCAGCCGGCATTGCGATCGCGAACGCGCCGCAGTTGCGCGTGCGCTCGATCGATGCCAACGTGCCCTCCGGCGGGCTGGTGACGAAGAACGCGGTCATCACCGCGGCGCACATCGATCCCGATGCGAACTTGTGGTTGCTCAACACTGGCGCGATTCGCCGGCGGCTGGAAACGATTCCGTACGTTGCCACGGCGGCCGTTCATCGCGCGCAATTTCCGCATCCGGCGGTCACGCTCGACGTCACGCTGCGCACGCCGACGGGCTGCGTGCAGTCTTCGAGCGGCACGGTGACGATCGATGCGACGGCGCGCGTGCTGCAGACGGACTGCGTGTCCGCACTCTTGCCGTTGGTAGACGTCGGGGCCGGTCCGGCCGTTGCGCCCGGCGCGATCCTCGCCGCGCCGGACGTCGACCGGCTCCTCACCGACGCCCGGACCGTCGGCGAGCACATCCCCGTCCGAATCGTCCGGCGCGACCGTTTCGGTGGCCTCGAAGCCATCGACAGCCGCGGCGTGTTGTTGAAGTTCGGCTCCGATGCGGACTTGCCGGCGAAGCTTGCCTTGGTCGAACCGATTCGGCGCAGTGTCGGGCTCGGGCGCCCATTACGGGTCATCGATCTGCGCGCGCCGGCGACGCCGGTCGTCGAATTTCCATAGTCCTTGTAGGGACTGCGCCTCTCACCCACAATATATAGTGCCCATAGTATGAATGATGCTCGCTGCGCTCGCTTCTTTGCGTGTGGCCTGCGGCCACTCGGCGGCTTGTAGTGGCACGCGGCGAGATTATCGCTGGCCTAGACATCGGCACGACGAAAACGTGTGCCGTCATCGCCGCCTCGGGCCCCGACGGTTTGGAGATCATCGGGATCGGCGAAGCCCCCTCGACGGGGATGCGCAAAGGCGTCGTGACCGATCTCGAGGAGACGGTCAGGGCGATCGAAGCGGCGACCGAAAAGGCCGAGCGGATGGCCGGCGTCCACGTGTCCCACGTGTACGTTGGAGTAACCGGCGAACATATTCAATCGACGAATAATCGCGGCGTGGTCGCGGTATCGGGCGACGACCGCGAAGTGATTGCCGCCGACGTGAAGCGCGTCGTCGATGCATCGAAGATCATCAACCTCGCAGCCGACCGCCAGATCATCCATGCGTTGCCGCGGCATTATACGATCGACGGCCAGGATGGCGTAACCGATCCGCTTGGGATGTCCGGCAGCCGGCTCGAAGTCGACACGCACATCATCACCGGCGGCGCGACGTTCATCGCCAACGTGCTCAAATGCGTGCATCGTGCCGGTTTGGAACCGGCCGGGATCGTGTTCGAGCCCCTGGCATCGTCGGCGGCAACGCTGCTTTCGGAAGAAAAGCACGTCGGCTGCGTCTTGCTCGACATCGGCGGCGGCACGACCGACATCGCGGTTTTTGCCGACGGCGGCGTGATCCACAGCGCGACGATCCCGGTCGGCGGGAACATCCTGAGTAACGACATCGCCCTCGGGCTCAAGACGACGTCGGCCGAGGCCGAAAACGTCAAGCGCACGTACGGCTCGGGGCTCACGCGTCCGGACGAAGCCGAGCAGACGTTTCACGTCAAGACGCTCGACGGGCGCAGCACGCGCGAGGTCACCTCGGCGCAGTTGCGCGCGATCGTCTTGCCGCGCGTGCTCGAAATGTTCCGGCTCGCGAAATCGAACATCCTCGAACATCTTCCGCGCGATCAGGTGCTCAGCGAAGTCGTCATCACCGGCGGCGGCGCGCATCTGCGCGGCATCGAAACGACCGCGGCTGAAATCTTCGGCCTGCCCGTGCGCATCGGCGTCCCGGCGACCATCGCCGGCTTGACCGATTCCGTGAAGCAGCCCGAATATGCAACGGCCGTCGGTCTCGTGCTGTTCGGCCCCCGCGGCGAAGCCTCGCCGCACCTCAACGGCCGCAGCGGCGGCACCGCGTTCGCCAAGCTCTGGACGTGGTTCACGTCCATCTGGAACTGACCGTGCTGCCCAGCGGCGACGATCCACATTATTCGCCGATTGCACATCGTCCACAGAATTTAACGCCACCGAGGCCCCGTAAAAACCCCGCGCCAACTTCATCGCAAGCTCGTCTCTTTCCGGAGGACCCGAACATCATGGCCGACGCGAAACGTTTCGTCCCCGAACACGCCGCGACAATCAAAGTCCTCGGGCTAGGCGGCGGCGGTTGCAATGCCGTCAACCGCATGATCGAGGCTGGGCTATCCGGCGTCGAATTTTACGCGATCAACACCGACGTGCAGGCGCTGAGCGCATCGCTCACCGCGAACCGCGTGCAAATCGGATCGAACCTCACGCGCGGCCTCGGCGCCGGCGCAAACCCGAACATCGGGCGTGAGGCGGCTGAGGAGTCGCGCGAAGATCTCGCGATGATTCTCGACGGCGCCGACCTCGTGTTCATCACCAGCGGCATGGGCGGCGGCACCGGCACCGGTGCGGCCGCGGTCGTGGCGGAACTCGCGCGCGAATCCGGCGCGCTGACGATCGGCGTGATCACGAAGCCGTTCGCGTTCGAAGGCCGTAAGCGTATGCAAGCCGCCGAGCGCGGCATCGCCGATCTCGAAGCAAAATGCGATACGCTCATTACGATTCCGAACGAGCGCATTCTGCAGATCATCGAGAAGCGCACGCCGCTCAACGAAGCGTTCGCGTTCGCCGACGACGTGCTGCGTCAAGGCATTCAGGGCATCTCCGATCTGATCACGCAGCCCGGCTTGATCAACCTCGATTTCGCCGACGTCAAGACGATCATGACCGACGCGGGCTCCGCGATGATGGGCATCGGCGAGGGCACGGGCGAGCATCGCGCTGCCGACGCCGCGCAAAAGGCGATCGCCTCGCCCTTGCTCGAGACCACGATCGAGGGCGCGCGCGGCGTGATCTTCAACATCACCGGCGGCCTCGATCTCTCGATGTACGAAGTGAACGAAGCGGCCGACATGATCAGCCGCGCGGTCGATTCCGAAGCGCAGATCATCTTCGGCGCCTCGATCGATCCGGCGATGCAAGGCAAGGTTCGCGTTACGGTGCTTGCAGCCGGGTTCGGCGTGCGGCCGCTGCGCTCGAGCTCGATGCTCGGCTCGTCGGGCCATCCGCTGGAGTTCGACAAGATCGCCCCGGTCAACATGGACGACATTGAGGTCCCGGCGTTCTTGCGCTATCGTTCCTAATGTGACCACCGCCCTTATCCCGACTGCCACGAGCGATCGCGCGATCGCGATTCGCCGTGAGATCCATCGCCATCCCGAGCTGGGCTTCGAAGAGCACCAGACCTCGGCGCTCGTCGAGCGCGAACTCGACGAGCTGGGGATCGAACATCGCCGCGTCGCCGGCACCGGCGTCGTGGGCGTGATCCGCGGCGCGCTGCCCGGCAAGACGGCGGCACTGCGCGCCGACATGGATGCGTTGCCGATCGATGAAGATTCGGGCGAAGCGTGTGCGAGCGAAGTGCCGGGCAAGATGCACGCGTGCGGCCACGATGCGCACACCGCGATGCTGCTCGGTGCGGCGCGCGAACTCAGCGGCCGCCGCGCGACGCTGCACGGAAACGTCGTGCTGCTTTTTCAGCCGGCGGAAGAAGGCCCGGGCGGCGCCGAACCGATGATTGCGGCCGGCGTGCTCGACGATCCGCGCGTCGATGCGGTGACGATGCTGCACGTCGATCCGCGTTTGCCGACCGGAACCATCGGCATTACGCCGGGCCCGGTAAACGCCGCCGCCGACGAATTACATTTGACGATTCGCGGTTCGGGCGGTCACGGCGGGTATCCGCACAAGGCGGTCGACGCAATTCCGGCAACGGCTGCGGTCGTGCTAGCACTGCAAAATATTGCCGCGCGCGAAACCGATCCGTTGGCATCGATCGTGATTACGATCGGCACGATCGCCGGCGGTTATCGCAACAACGTGATCGCCGATCGCGTGCAGATGACCGGGACGATTCGCACCTACGATCCGGAAATTCGCAAGGGCGTCGAAGCGCGCATTCGCCGCATCGTAGACGGCGTTGCGGGCGCGTATGCGTGTACCGCCGACATCGAAATCGTCTACGGGTATCCGCCGGTGGTGAACGACGCAGCGCTCGCGACGGCATTCGCCGATTACGTACGCGAACGCAACGGCACGCCGGTCGAAGCGCTGCCGCCGACGATGGGTGCCGAGGACTTTGCGTACTTCGCCGAGCGCGTGCCCGGCGTCGTCGCTCGGCTCGGCATTTACAACGAAGCCTTGGGTTCCGTGCACTCCGGCCACAGTCCGCAATTCCGGCTCGACGAGGCCGCTATTCCGACCGGGATCGCGACCCTGGTGGCATTTGCCGAAGGCGTCACGTCGGGAGCAATTCAGCCGCAATAGCTTGGGGAGCAGCCATGCATCGGCCCCAACGGGTTGTGGTTAAGGAAGGTTAAGCCTGCCTGCGGGGCAAACGCCTGCGCATGGCGGTCTCCACCTATACCTTCGATCGCCCGTCAGCGCGAGCGGTCCATCGGGCGCAAGACGTTGCCTCTCCCGCGGCGACGGCGTTTGCGCGCGTGTGTGAAATCGAGAAGTGGCCGGTTTGGATATCATTCTTGCGTTCCGCGCGTCTGACCGAACCGCACCTGCCCATCGGGGAAGGCAGCGAGGTCGCGATCCGCTCGAACCTACCCGGCGAGGATGAAGAGCTGTTCGAAGTCGACCGCTTCATCGACGGCTATCATGTGTCGCTGGTCGGCGCGTTCTCATGCCGGCGCCGGCTCGATTTCCGCATCGAACAAAAGTCCGAGCGCTCGAAAATCGTCGTGCGGGTCGACTATCCCACCTACGGCGGCGTGATGGGCGCCCTCGTCGACCGATTCACGCGCCGGCGTCAGCTCGATCTAGCGCTCGGCGACTCGCTCTTGCACTTTAAGGGGTTGGTCGAATTTGAGCGCGAGGACGGCGTGCTCGCCGACTTCTGAGCTCATGCCGGCCGCGGAAGTGCGCTAGCAGTCGTTGCGTGATAGTGCCAATTTTGCTACACTGAACGACGATCCGATCCCGCGTCCATGAGGTTTTGCGTTGCCACTTTACGAGTATCAGTGCCGGTCTTGCAAGAAGACGGCCGACGTCCGTCACGGTTTTAAAGAGACCTTCGACGGCAAGTGCGAGGATTGCGGCGGTGAGATGGCGCGCGTCTATAGCCCAGCCGGGATCGTCTTCAAGGGCTCCGGTTTCTACCTGACCGATTCGCGCAAGGCGGCCGAAGCGTCGGCCGGCTCGAGCACCAGCAAATCGTCATCGACCGACAGCAGCACCACAACGCCGGCGGCAAGCTCGGATAGCTCCGCGTCGGCAGCGACGCCGGCCCCGGCGGCCAGCACGCCCGCAGTCTCAACGCCCGCCCCCGCATCCGCACCGGCGAAGTCCGAAAGCGCCGCATAGGGCATAGGCGGATGGATCGTTCCGGGATGCTTTGGATCGGAACGATCGTTGCCGTTCTGGTCTTTCTCGATCTGCTCTTCGTTGAATTGCGCCGCGCGTTTCGCGAAGCGAAGCGCTTGATGACGCGCGTCGAGGGCTACACCGAGTTGCCGATCTTCGCGCAGCTCGCGACGACCGAACGCGACGTCGATCGTATTATGCGCGCAGTCGATGCCGTGGCGCCGCTCGTCGAACGCGCGCAGCGCGCGCTCGGCGTGCTGCGGAGTTATCTGCCGAAGGGTTCGTCGCCGGGCTGAGCATCGGGATGCCCCTCTGGGGGCTCCCAATTCCAGCCGAACCCGGCCCGCTCTTCGGGATCGGGCGAAAGGCCGAACGGATCGGGATCTTCGGGTAGCGCGAACGGTTGCCCGAACGGGGCTGGCCGCCCAGCCGGGGGCGGCACGCCGAACGGTGCCGGATCGGGAATCCCGAAAGCGGGCTCGGGCGCGGCGGGCACGCCGAAGGGCGCAGCGCCGGGCATTGGTGGAGGAGCGGCCGCCGGCGTGGCAGGCATTCCGAACGGCGCCGGAGCCGGGGGCACGGGTTGCGGAGGCGCGGGCTGCGGCGCTTGCGGTTGTGCTAGTGCGGCGGCAGCGGGCGCAAACGGGGCTGCGGGTACGGGCGGCGTGCCGGCGGGCGGCTGGGCGGCCGGTGATTGACCGGCAGGCGGGCCGGCGCGAGCCGCGATCGGGAGCGGCGTTGCGCCGGGAGGCGGGAGCACGGGCGGAAACTCAGCGCCGGGCATCGATGCGGCGTAGGCCGGCGGCGGTGCGACGGGCGCGGGTCCCGGAACGCCGGGAACCGGAGGCGGCGCCGGTGGTTTCGGCGCCATGGCCGCGGCGATGGTCAACCGCTGTTCTTGTTCTTCAAACGTCTCTTCGCGGAAGAGCGTGCCGGCCGAGGCGCGCACGGGTTCGCCCGCGCCGAGCGCGACGAGCACGAAGCGCGAAAGCGGTGAGAGCTGCGACTCCGGGCTGCGCGCGAGTTCGCGCAATTCGTCGAGATACGCTTGCGGCATCTGCTCGACTTCCATCGCGCTCAAGATCAGCCCGACCGTTTCTTCAACGGCAAAGCGCGGCGCTAAACGGGTAAACGTGAACTGCTGCATGAGCACGTCGGCTTTGACCATCGCCAGCAGTTTGCGCCAGTAGTCGATCGAGCGATATTCTTCGAACGCGCCGGCTTCGTATTTCGCGCGCGAATAGAGCTCCGAGATGCGCTTGCCGAGGGCGTCGGCGGGCGGAGCGGGTTCCACGATCACGATGCGTTTGCCGACGCGTGCGAGCTCCCACACGATCTGCGTGTGGAAGGTCGGGTCGATCTCGTGCAAATAGTGGAACGCGACGATCGCATCGAAACTGTTGTCGCGCGCGGGAATCAGTGTGGTGCTGCCGCGCAGCGTCGCGATGCCGAGCCCTTGCAGCTCGGCGAGCTTTGCTTCGTCGGACTCGATGACGCTGACGTCGACGCCGATTTCCGCCGCTCGCTTCACCCACTGGCCGTCGTTGGCAAAGCCGCAAAAAAGGACGCGTTCGCCGCGTACGAGCGACATCGCGTCCCAAATGAGCTGATCGATCCGGCGAGATTCGCGCTGAAATTCGTAGGCGTAGTCAAGCATGAGTGGCGCCAAACCGGTTCGGCGAGGGCCGGTAAGCGCCCTCGGCTAGCGTGTAGGGTTAGCGTAAACCAACTAGGCGTGGGCTTGAAGTGAGTCTACGGGTGAAGGGCGGATTCGAACCCCCGCTCCCAGGACTAGGGGTCCTTCGGCGCTTTCTTTCTCGAATCCGTAGGTAACCTCCGCATCCGCTTCCACGGCGCTTCAAGAGCAGTTGATATCGTCCATGTGTGGGCCGAGCTGTACGAGCACATGCCTCCGGTCGAACCGACCCGCTCCCCCTAGGTGCTCCTCGCTACTGAAACTGTGGCTTTCGGATCAGCACCAAATCTGTTCGGCCCGCGCGTCCCGTCACTGCAAAACCAAACGAGCAGAACAATTGCGCCCAGTAGCGGTACGGTCCCAAACAGATACCACCAGCCGGTTCGGTTAACGTCGTGAAGTCTGCGAACGCTGACCGCCAGATGCGGCAATAACGTTCCAAAAACGACGATCGAGTATAAGGCAATACCCAGAGCGGGAATCGCAAGCATCGCAAGATAGCTAGCGACGCCCGCAAGCAAGATCGCAAGCGAATGGAAAAGTGTAAAATACCAATACTCTAAGCGCCGAGCGCGGCCATCAAACGACGCGTATCTAGCCAATGAGAGTTTGACCGCTTCTAATAGGCTCATAAACGCCACCAAATTCCAGCTAACACCGACATGCCGGCTAAATCGGGCACTGGCTGGGGATCGGACCAAAAGGCAATCGGTTGCTTCGCCTAGATCGTACTTCGCCGGCAAGCCCCATGTTTCAGAGGACTAGGCTCAACCGGATCGTGGCTCATCCGCGCAGGGTTGATGGGCGAACGGTAGCCGCGGTGCTTCGGGGGCGCGGGCGCGGCTGCGAATGCGCAACCGCAAAAAACGTGGGGAAGGTGGGACTCGAACCCACATGAGCTCACACTCGGTTGCTTTTGAGGCAACTGCGTCTACCATTTCGCCACTTCCCCGGGCGCCTACGGCGGGTTCGGATTCGCGGCTAGCCAGTCCCGCTCTTCTTGTCCGAGAGCGCGTGCCGCTTGCGGCCCGGCGCGATTTGTGAGGGCATAGGTCGTGCGCAGTGTGCCTGAGGCGGCCACAAGCGTTAAGGTGCCGTTGCTGCCGTAACGTGTCCAAATCGAGCGGTCGACTGCGGCCGGATTCCAGGTGACGGCCAGGACGTGACGCAGGTCCGAGGTCGTGATGAACGTGGGACTGAGTTCCGCAAACGCATCGGGCGCGACGTTGAGCGCCGACATGGCTATGGCTCGTTGTGCGGGTTCTTTGCCGTCGAACCACACGCGTTCATCGACGACCAGCCGCGCGCCGTCAGCAGCGAGCCGAACGGTTTTCTCGAAATGTGCGCCGCCGGCGAGGTCCGGCGCGTCATAGCGAAAACGGACCACGGCTTCCGCTCCGCCGTTGCGAACCATCTGCACGCGATATGGCCGGTTGAACGTTCCGGCGGGATAGGAATGGGTGTATTTTGCGATGCGATCGGTTGTGGATGCAGGCGGCGCGAGCAACACGTCGTCGCGCAGCGCGCCGGTCGCGTTCGTAGCATTGTAGCCGGGTTGGCCGCGTTCGGCGAAAGCGACGAGGCGCGCGCCGCCGTTCGGCACGAGGACGGCAACGACGCGTGAATTTGCAAGGGTAACCGTCGTGTCGCCGCTGCCGAAGGCCGAGCCGATCCACGCGTGCGCACTCCCTGGTGGTACGGACGGCATTTCAAGATGTACGGCTTGCTGCGCGTTGAGCTCGATCCACGGCACAAAGGGCGCCGTGTGCGGCGGTTGCGGTAGTGGAGGCAACGCCGGCCCGGGCCGGCTCTTGCCGCTAAGAACGACGATGCGCGCGTCGCGCGGCGCGACGGTAAAAGCCCGCACATTCTGGTTCCGCGTTCCGGTCCACGTCGCTCCGCCGTAGGTGCGCGTTGCGTCCGACCAGTTGACGGCGATGCCGAAGGTGACGTCGCGTCCGGCCAAGACCGTGATGCCGTTGCCGCGGCGCGCTGGAACGTGAGCGACGATTGCCACGCGTGCGCGAGCGAGGCGCGCAAGGCGTGCAGTGATTTCCGGCAGCGGCCGTCGCACGAATCGCGGGACCACGAGCGTCGTGTAATGCCGCAGCCGGGCATCGCTCGAAAAACGCAGATCGATCACGTCGCAAGTCAATCCGCGGACGTTGCACGCGCGCAGTTCATCCTTGAGTTGGGCCGCGATTGCAGCGACGTCATCGTTCGTTTGCGACGCCGGATCGGACGCGCTGACTTCATCGGCGATCGCGATCGTGGCGACGCGGTGTGTGGCGGCGAGCAGCGTTCCGTAGCGTGCGATGTCGGCCCCGAAGCGCTTCGTCGGTCGCCAGCGTGCGGGACGGCCGAGATCAGTATAGCCGCGCGGGTCGGCCGGGATCGCGGCGTCCCAACTGTAGAAGGCGTTCGAGAAGGGCGCTTCCCAGCCGAACGGTGCGACGGTATCTTGGAGCGGAAAATCGACGACACCGCGCGCGCCCCAGCTCAGCAATTCCGCCAGCGCCAACGTCGTGTTCGATGGGTCTGCGGCGCGCGGCTGCGGATCTTCCGGTGAGGCGAGCCAGCCCGCTTGGAATTCGCTCGTCGCTAGCGGCGTTCGTTCTTGGGTGGTGAGCGTTGCGGTGGCGAAGTCGAGTTCGACGCGATCGTGGTCACCGATCGCATAGGTGTCGCTCTGATACCAGTTGCCCATCGCCCACACAGGCGACGACGCCGGCACTTTCATATCGTAGGTGTTGATAAACGTCGGGACGACGGGCCCGGTAACGCTGCGCACCTGCGCGTCGAGCCAATGGAGATAGGCTTGGAAGTGCGGCGCGGGCCACGTCTGGTTGTCGATGTACGCGCCTTGATCGTCGTCGAGCGCCACGGCGATAACGAGATCGGCGTACGGCACGAATTCGCGTAATGCGTGTCGCAGCCAGCGCGCGGCGTAGCGGACGTGCGTCCTATTGCGCATCCACTGTGCCGCCGCATCGTCGCTGTGCGCGTTCTGCAAGGTCGCCGTGGCAGGATAGCGGCCTTCGAGAATATCGTGCAGCGGCATGCCGTATTCGGGACGCTCCAGCAACCACTGCGGATAACCGCCGTTGCGCCACTCGTTCCGAATCACGGGACCCGGGCGCACGATGAGGTGAAACCCGAGTTCGCGAGCCAACTGCAGCACGCGACGCAAGTTGCGCCGCGGGTTCGTATGTCCATCGAAATCGAACGCGCCGTCGGACGTTTCGTGCCAG
Organism: Candidatus Lustribacter telmatis; assembly: GCA_003164045.1. Classification (GTDB taxonomy): domain Bacteria; phylum Vulcanimicrobiota; class Vulcanimicrobiia; order Vulcanimicrobiales; family Vulcanimicrobiaceae; genus Lustribacter; species Lustribacter telmatis. The sequence goes on along the minus strand of PLRU01000074.1, from coordinate 7,359 downwards.
TTCCACGGAACGTAGAGGTCGAGCGTATTCGCCCCGGCGGCGCGCATTGCGAGCATCGAATCGCGCCAGCGTTCGGGGGGAATGCGCTCGTAGAAGAACGCGCCGCCGAAGAAGAAGAACGGCTTGCCGTCGACGAGCAGTTGCGGCGTGCCGTCGCGCTGCACGATACGAGCGTTGCTAAATGTCGCGGCTCGCGCCACCTGCGGCCCGCTGACGGCAGCAAACAACAGACAGGCGGCAAGCGCGAACGGCCAGACGCGAGACACGCGCGCGTGGATCAAATAGATCGCGACGCCGGACGCCAGGGTCGCAAGGCCCCAGGCCATCGCGGGGAGGCCGGAACTCCAGAATAAGAAGAACCAGGCGCCGAGCGCGACGATCACGGGTAGCGGATAGAGCGGCAAGCGGAACGGCGCCGGATCGCTGCGGCGCCGGAGCACCATCACCGCGAGGTTCCCGCCGACGCCTTGGACGAGCACGATGCCCGCCGTAAGAGCGTTAATCACGGCGTCGAGCGGGAACAGCGTCGCCGGCAGCGCCAACAAGCCGAGCACGACCAGGGAGAGGCTCGGGAAGCGCTTTGTCGCGTGCAGTCGCGCGAACGCGGTAAGGAAGTCCCCGTCGAGAGCCGCCGCATACGGAACGCGCGAAGCGCCGAGCAGCAAGCCGTAGGTCGAGGCGAATGCCGTAATCAGAATCGCCACCGTTACGATGACGGCAGCGGTATGTCCGACCGTGCGTTCCACCGCGAGCGACGCAACGAAGGTAGAGTTCGCAATCTCGGAGAGCGGCAGCGCCGAGAAGACGCCGAGATTCAGCGTTACATAGGCGACGCCGACGACGACGATCGAGATCACGACGGCGCGCGGAATCGTGCGCACCGGAGCGATGACCTCGTCGCCGATCTGGCAGACGTCGTTATAACCCGCGTAATCATAGAGCGTGAAAACCATCGCTGCGCCGAGCCCGGCAATCCCCACGCCCCTCAGCGAGAACGCGGGTGCGAGTAACGCCCCGACGGCTTGCGTCGGATGCACGAAGCCGCAGGCGGCGATCACCACCAGCGTCAGAACGGCAATGCTACCCAGCACGAGTGCCGTTCGCGCGATGTTCGGGATCGTGCGATAAAGCGCGAGCAGCGTTATGATACCGACGCCGATCGCAATCGCGTGCCCAACGAGCGGTGTGGCCGCGGCCGGGACGATATACGCCGCATATTGGGCGAACCCAATGTAGCCGCTCGCCAGCGTGAGCGGCGCAACGAACAAGATCTGCCATACGAACACGAAGGCGGCTAAGCGCCCTGGGCCGTGCGGGCCGAAGGCCTCGCGCAAATACGCATAGGTGCCGCCGCTACGCGGAAAGCGCGAAGCGAGTTCTGCATAGACGAGTCCATCGCAGAGCGCTACCAGCGCGCCGGCGATCCACGGCCAGACCGAGATCGAACCGTGCATTGCGGCCACGACGAGGGGAATCGTGATCAGCGGCCCCGCGCCGACGATCGTCGCGACGTTGATCGCGACGGCGCTGCGCAGCCCGACGCCGCGGATCAAGCCGTTATTCCGAACGCATCGAGATAAAACGCCAACTCGCGTTCGTAGACGCGCCGGATCGTCTCCGCCTGGCGAAAGCCGTGACCTTCACCGGCAAACGCTTCGTACTCCACGATCACCCCGCGCGCCGCCAGTGCATCGCGCATCGCGATCGCTTGACTAGGCGGTACGACGCGGTCTTCGAGGCCCTGGAAAAGCATGACCGGGGCGTCGATCGTTGCGACGTGGGTTACGGGCGAGCGTTCGCGATACCGTTCGCGCGTTTCCGGCAGCGGACCAACGAGTCGATCCGTATAGCGAGCTTCGAACTTGTGCGTCTCACCCGCGAGCGCTTCGAGTTCCATCACGCCGTAGAGACTTGTTGCCGCACGGAACACGTCCGAGGTCGCCACGGCGAGCAGCGCCGTCATGCCGCTCGCGCTGCCGCCGCGAATCGCGATGCGCGCCGGGTCGCAGCGGCCGTCTGCGGCGAGTCCGCGCGCGACGCTGATGCAGTCGAGCACATCGATAACGCCCCACTCGCCCGCCAAGCGTCCGCGATACGCGCGTCCGAAGCCGGATGAGCCGCGATAGTTCACGTGTGCGACCGCAAACCCGCGCGTCGTCCACCACTGGATGCCCATGCTCAGCGAACTCGTATGCATCGACGTCGGGCCGCCGTGGCTCATCACGACCGCGGGCGGCAACTCACCGGGCAAGCCGGTGAAGCGCGCGTTCTTGGGCGGATAGAAGAACGCGTGCACGAGTTCGCCGTCGCCGGTGGGAAACGTGAGCGGTTCGCCGATGCTGATGTCGGCGGCGTCAAGCGCGCGCGACGTCGCGGCGCGCAGCACTACGCGCGCCGCGCCGTCGAGGTCCGCGACAGAACAGATCGCGGCGGGCGCGTCCGGCGGGCTGGCGATAAACACCGCGCCGCCCGCAAACGGCAGCGGCGTCGTGTCGACCGGTCCGTACGGCAGTTCGCGCAGCGCGCCGCCGGCGATGAGGCCAGCGAGTTCGATGCCGTTGCGGATGAACGCGCACAAGATGCGCTCGTTATCGAGCGGCGCGATCATCCGCCGGCCGAACACCCACGGCGGTTCGGCGAACTCAACGTCAGCCGGCGCTACTGCCTCGACGTGGCCGCCGCGCAGCGCGTAGACGTTCCACCAGTTCGTGCGGTCGGAGGTGAAGAGCAGCGTGCCCTCCGGCGTCCAGCGCGCCGCGACGATCGCTTCGCCGCCCTCGCTGCCCGCCACGCACCGCACGTCGCTGAGATTCCCATGCGCATCGACCGCGGCGACGTTGAGGTGCGTCGCGTCCCACGGCATATCGGGATGATTCCAAGCAATCCATGCCAGTTGCGTTCCGTCGGGCGAAAGCTCGGGGGCGAGAACGAAGTCGGTGCCGCCAGAAATAACGCGACCCGCGTTCGCGCCCGCGTCAACCCCGCTCGCCAGTGACAGAACGACGATTGCATTCTCCGGCGCGGTCGGCGGCCGGTCGCGGTGGTCTTCGCGGACGGCGAAGACGAGTTCGCGCCGCGGGTCGATGACGAAGCCGGTATAGCGGCATCCCGCCACGGCAACCAGCGGGCGTACGCTGCCGTTCCGATCGACCAGGCGCACGCTGCCGTCGCTGCGTTCCGAATAAATGATGCGGCCGGCGCTCGCGGTGTAGGCGCCGCCGCCATATTCGTGCACCCGCGTGCCGACGTCGGCACCCTCCGGGAGGACGTCGTGTGCCCCGTCGGCGGCGGTCCAGCGCACGAGCGCCCGCCGGCCGCGTTCGGACGGCCGAAGCTCGAGCCAGGTGACGGCGTCACCGTCGACCGCGAGTTCGGCGAAGGTCACCGTCGCGCCGGCGACCAGATCGGGACCGACCGGTGATGGCCACGTCCCGTAGCGCGCTGGCGCCTTTGCTTGCATGCGCTTTCCTTTGCCGATGGAACCGGGCCGCTCCGCCTCGCGTTGAGGCAGGTGTGAAGCCATCGTTCCGCCGTTTCTTCGCCTGCGCGGTCGCGCTAGCGTTCCTCGCCGTGCCCTTTGCGGCGTCGCCGCAGGATGCAACCGGCGGGGTCCAGATCTCGCACGCGACGCTCGCCAACGGTCTGCAGATCTACGTCCTGCGCAACCGGCTCTCGCCGGTCGTCTCGATGTACACGAACTATCTCGCCGGAGCGAACGACGAACCGATCACGGGCCTTGCACACGCGCAGGAGCACATGATGTTCCGCGGCAGCAAGACGATCGACGCTTCGCAGTTCTCGGATACGACGGCGATTACGGGCGGCTCGTACAACGCCGACACGCAGAACGAGATCACGCAATATTTCTTCGAGATGCCCTCGCAGTATCTCGACATCGCGCTCAATCTCGAGCGTTCGCGCGCCACGGGCATTCTCGATGCGCAAAAGGATTGGGACGCCGAGCGCGGCGCGATCACGCAAGAAGTCACGCGCGACAATTCGGGTGCGTCGTATCGCCTCTACGTGAAGATGATCCACCACATCCTGGCCGGCACGCCGTATGCGGATGAAGGCTTGGGCACGGTCGACACGTTCAAGAAGATTCAGGCGCCCGATCTCAAGCGCTTCTATGCGCGCTGGTACCACCCGAACAACGTCATCATGGTGATCGCCGGCGACGTCGATCCGGCGACTACGATCGCGAAAGTGCGGTCGCTCTTCGGCTCGATTCCCGCCGCACCGCTGCCGCCGCGGGCGAGCGTACACTTGGAGCCGCTCACGCCGCTGACCGTGCGCGATAACAGCTCCGATCCGATCACACTCGTGATGGTCGGCTACCGTGTGCCCGGCTATAACAGTTCCGACTACTACGCCTCCGAGATTCTCAACGACGTCCTCAACAGCCCGCGCGGCGCGCTCTACGATCTGCAAGCGACCGGAAAATCACTGCAGACGTTCGCTCAATCGGCGACGCATCCGGAAGCCGGACTCTCGATCGTCGGTTCGGCCGTTCCCGTTACGACGAAGGGCGATGCGGCCGTCGTCGACGTGAAGGCTGTGATCGATGCGTACAAGCAAAGCGGGCTTCCCGCCGACCTCGTCGATGTTGCCAAAGCGCGCGAAGTGGCGCAGGCACAGTTCGAAAGCAATTCGATCAATGGGCTGGCATCGCTCTGGAGTCAAGAGCTGGCGGTCGAACATCGCACGCCCGACGACGAACTGGCCGGTCTCGAAAAAGTGACCGTCGACGACGTGAACCGCGTCCTGCGCACCTATTACGATAACGCCACTGCAACGGTCGCGATCGCTACGCCGAAAGCGGCGTCGGGCTCGGCCTTCGGCGGCCGCGAAGGCGAAAACAACAGCGTTCCGCCGACCGCGCATACGGTGTTGCCGGCGTTCGCGCGCAACGTGCTCGCCCAGTTGCACGTTCCGCAATCCGCCGTGCATCCCAACGTGCAGACCCTGCCCAACGGCATCAACCTGATCACCGTCCAGAGCTCGATCTCGCCGACGGTCGTGTTGCGCGGTGAGATTCGGAACAATCCCGACGTGCAGGAACCGCCCGGAAAAGACGGCGTCGATCAGATTCTCGGCGGCCTCTTCGAGTACGGCACGACGACCTACGATCGCATCGGGTATCAAACCGAACTCGACAAGATCGCCGCCGACGTGAGCGCCGGTACGGGCTTCAGCCTCAACGTGCTCGCCAAAGACTTCGACCGCGGCGTGGCGCTTCTAGCCGACGACGAACTGCACCCCGCGTTGCCGGCCGATGCCTTCGCGATCGTGAAGCAGCAGACGGTCGGGCAGCTCACGGGCGCGGTGCAAGGTCCGGATTTCAAGGCCCAGCGTGCGTTGGCCGACGCCCTCTATCCGGCCGGCGATCCCGCTCGTCGCGCCGCGACGCCGGAAAGCGCGGGCGTCGTGACCTTGGATGACGTGAAGAACTACTACGCCGCCGCGTTCCGCCCCGACCTCACGACGATCGTCGTCGTCGGCGACGTGACGCCCGAACATGCGCGGGCTGCCGTGCAGAACGCGTTCGGTGCCTGGACCGCGAGCGGTCCCGCACCCGACGTCTATCCGCCGCCCATTCCGCGCAACTCGCCTTCGCAGGCGATGATCCCGGCGACGGGCCGCATCCAGTCCGACGTGACGCTGGCCGAGACGCTGCCGATGACCTATAACGACTCGGATTATCCGGTGCTGCAACTCGCGAACGCCGCGCTCAGCGGTGGTTTCGGTTCGCTGCTGTATCACGATGTGCGTGAAGTGCACGGCTACGCCTACACGGTCGACACATCGGTCGCCGGCGGTCACAACCGCTCGACGTTCCGGGTAAACTTCGGTGCGTATCCGCAGAATACGGCCCGCGCGAAGCAGCTGATCGTCACCGACCTCACCTCACTGCAGAAGAAAGACTTGCCCGCCGACCGGCTCGTGCGCGCGAAAGCGCTGCTGATCGGACAGCTGCCGGTCCGGAGCGAATCGTACGACGGCGTGGCGAGCACGTTGCTGACCTACTCGGTGACCGGCCGGCCGCTCGACACCGATCGCCGCTACGCCCAAGCGGAGCTCGCCGCCTCGGCCGACGCGGTGCGCGCGGCGATGGCCAAGTGGATCCGCCCGCAAGGCTTTGCCGGCGTGACCCAAGGTCCGGCCGGACACTAGGATTCACGTTCCGTGAATCCTTTGCGTTTGGGCTGCGCCCAAGCCGCCTACGATAAGAGACGTTCGTTCAGAGCGGCGCGCAGCGGGGAGTCCGGCAAGTGGTAGCGGTGCGCGAAATTGGTGAGGATTTGGCCGGTGAGGCCCCACACGTGCAAGTCGCCGTAGTCGAAGATGGCGGTCCGGATGTGGCGTTCATCGATGACCTCTACGCCCGGATGCACGGCTCCCGGGGCCAGAATTTCCGCTAGCGGGACGCGATGGGCGGCCGAGGCCTCGTTGAGGTCGACGACCAGCGGCGTGCCGGGCGCGACGACGCCGATGAAGGCGGTGACGTTGAAGATGTTAGTCCGCTGCCGGATGGGATCGAGCTGCCCGACGATCGTGATCGACGCCGGCGGAATTCCGATCTCTTCATAAAGCTCGCGCGTGCCGGCGCGCGCCAGGTCGCCCTCGTCCTCCTCATCGACGGCACCGCCGGGAAAAGCGATCTGGCCGGCGTGGCGGCGCAGATGGCGGGCGCGTTCGACGAAGACCACCTCGTGCGGGGGGTTCGCGAAAATGGGGATGACGACCGCGGCCAGGCGCCGCGGCGCCTCTGCGCTCTCAGCCATCGCCCAAGAGTGCGTCCCGGGGGAAGGCGGTTCCTCATCTCCGAGGCGTATAAACGATGTATGAAAGTCTCCCGCGCGCTGCCCGCAATCGCCCTCGGCCTCATCGCTTCTGCGGTGTTTACCACGCACTCGCTCTCCGCGCAAAGCGGCGGCGCGTATACCGCCGACCAGGCCAAGGCCGGTGCCGCGATCTTTGCCGCCCAGTGCTCCGTATGCCACGGTCAGAAGCTCGAGGGGATCTCGGGCCCGCAACTGGCCGGACCGGATTTCATGGGCAAGTGGTCGGGCGAAACGGCCGACGACCTGCGCGACCTCATCGCATCCCAAATGCCGCTGACGAACCCGGGCAGCCTCAAGCCGGCCGAAGTGCTGCAAGTGCTGTCGTACATTCTGCAGCAGAATAAGTACCCGGCCGGTGATAGTGCCTTGACGGCGGCAAAAGCGAAGACGGTGAAGATCGTTAAGCAGGGTTGAATATAACGCGGAAATAGTTTTCAGCTTTGACCGAAGCGGAGGGTAGCGAGCGCCGCCCTCTCGAAATTTCGGATCATGGTAAAGCTGACGGTCAATGGTA
>PLRU01000100.1:20589-21517 GCA_003164045.1 Candidatus Lustribacter telmatis | reverse complement strand
TTCGACCCCGACGTCGTCACCGCTACTTTACACCTCCTTCGCTATCGCCAGCGCACACATCGATCGGCCTAATTTCTCCTCATGTCCCACAGTCAAGCACGCAGCCTGCGCGAGTCCGGCATCAGAGCCGGGTCAGCCGTTATTCGTCATGCTCCGCAGATCATCGAAGCCGTCCACGAAATGATTGCCCCTGAGGAACTCGAGCAAGTCGATGTTCTCATCCGCGTGATGGCCGGCTTCGATCGCGAAACCGCCGAGCATCTCGAAGCGGTCGGCACGATGTCGGCGTTGCTTGCCCACCACGCAAACCTTTCCGGCACGACGATCGCCAGATGTCTCTTGGCCGGCCGCGTTCACGATATCGGCAAACTCGCAATATCACGCAGCATTTTGCTCAAGCCCGCACGGCCGACGAAGTCCGAGTGGGACGAACTCAAACTCCATCCGACGTATGGCGGCAGCACGCTGAGTGGATTACCTCGGCTCAAGCATCTCGCGCCGATCGTGATCGCACACCACGAGCGCATCGACGGCGGCGGCTACCCCTACGGCCTCGCCGACGGCGAGATCCCGGTCGAGAGCCAAATCGTCGCCATCGCCGACGCCTTCTGCGCGATGACCGTGCCGCGGCCGTACTGCGCAACCCGCCTGCCCAACGAAGCCATAGCCGAATTGGAACGCTGCGCCGGGACTCAATTCAGTGCGGACTTAGTCGAATCGTTTGCGGATATGTTCCGCACGCCTGGCCTCGCAGCTGTGTAGTATCAGCCGTATCGCATAACGTCCGGCCGGGTGTGGGCCCAACGCGCCGGTACGTTCCGGAGAACCCCGAGTGTTTATCACCCGGGGTTCTTCACGTCCCGCCGGCCACGGCCCGATTCCCATATGCGCTCGACGCGATATAACCCGCGAGTAAGTCATCGACGCT
>PLRU01000100.1:0-20481 GCA_003164045.1 Candidatus Lustribacter telmatis | reverse complement strand
TCGGCCGGTGAAAGCGCGACGCCGCCGAGCAATGCCGGATGGCGCTCCGCGAGACGGACTGCGCCGACCTCGGCTGAGCGCGTGAAGGCCACGGACCCCGTACGGCGGGCTCGCGCGGGAACATCTACGGCGAGTTCGGTGCTACCGCCGCCACTATCGATCACCGCGATCAGTTCGTCGCCGCTCATATTCTGCGTTGCGCCGAGAAACGAGTACGTCGCTTCTTCGTCGCCGGAAAGGATGTGCGGCTCCGCCCGAACGAGTGCGCGGACGGCGCCGGTGAAGTCCGCGCCGTCGGCAGCGCGCCGCATCGCGCTCGTGGCGATGCAGGCTACGGCGGCGCCGTGGTCGCGCGCTATTTGGATGTAGTCCGCGATCGCGGCGAGCGTGCGTTCGCGGGCAGCGGGATCGAGCCGGCCCGCGTGCTGCAAGCCGGTACCGAGCCGCGTTCCGCGCGACTCGGCCACGAGCGGCGTCGTCCCGTCGAGGACGAGCAGCCGGGTGGAGTTCGTCCCGATCGAGATGAGCGCGCGAACGCTCAACCCTAGTAGCGCTTGGCTTCGGTTGCCTCGCGGGTTTTGCCGATCGTTTCGAGCGAACGGTCGTGCGCGCGGAGCGCGATGCCGACGTAGAGCGTGTCGATGATCGTTAGCTGAGCGATGCGGCTCGAACTGGCGCTGCTGCGAAACGCGGTTTGCTTGGCCGCGGTGTACAGCCGGATGTCCGACACCTTGGTGATCGGCGAGGTCGAGCGGTGCGTGATGCAGATCGTCGTCGCGCCGTTGCTCCTCGCGCGGTCGAGCGCGTCGGTCACGTCGCGGCTGGCGCCGGTGTGCGAGATGCCGAGCGCAACGTCGCCCTTGCCGAGCAGCGCCGAGGACATCGCCATCATGTCACCGTCGGAGAGGGCAACGGCGACCATGCCGAGTTTGAGGAACTTGTGGTAGGCGTCGATCGCCAGCGGATCGCTGCCGCCGACGCCGTAGACGTCGACCCGCCGTGCGCTCGCCAGCGCCGCGACGGCACGTTCGAGGTCGGCGTCGTCGAGCACTTCGATCGTATCGCGCAGCGCTTGCGCGTTCGCTTGGAAGACTTTGTTCTTGATCGTGGTGAGGTCGTCGCCCGGCTCAACCTCGGCGTAGATGTCGGCCGTGGGCTCGACCAGATCGCGCGCCAGCACGATCTTGAATTCTTGATAGCCCTTGTAGCCGATCTTCTGACACAGCCGCACGACCGTGGATTCGCTCGTATTCGTGCGCTCCGCGAGCTCGGTGACGGTCAAATAGATTAGTTCGTCAGGGTGTTTAAGGATGAAATCGGCAACCCGCTGCTCTGCGGCTCGTAGCGTGGCATAAGCGCCTTCGATACGAACGAAGCAACCGGGGACTTTAACGGCATCAACGCGCGAGGTGTTCACCCTACGCCTCTTTCGCGCTACGGCGCCGAGTCGCCTCGAAAATGCTTGGCCCGCGTGCGTTTCCGAAACAAATGACGCTCGAGGGGCGGGGGTCCGTCGCCGGGCGCCCAGGACTCGGTCTGCTTCAAATAGGCGGCAATTTGGGCCTCAAAGCCGGGGTCTTCGACAACAGTCGTAGTCGAGGTCGGGACAATTGGCTCATCGACGCGCGTCGTTGCTAGCCGAACGGAGCGCCCGTCGAGATCGAACGGCAACGTCGTTTTCGTACCTAGCGCGCGCGTGTAGCTGGCGCGATTCTTGTTTACGTCGACCAGCGGGACCGAGACCAGCCGCCCGTCCTCGAGGCGCACCGCGGCGCCGAGGGCGTGGACGTTGATGACGCTGCCGCGGACGCGCTCGCTCACGGGTCCCCGGTAGCGCCGTCGTGCCGCTTGAGGTAGATGATCGCCTCATGGTCGCCGACCATGTGCAGCCGGTCGTGGATCTCCGGGATCGCCCCGTTCGGATCGCTCAGCCGCTGAATCTGGCGGAGTTGCTCGTCGCGCTTTTGTTCGAGTGCCGTGACGTCGCTCTCGACCTCATGCACCTGTTGAATGTAGGCGACGTTGCGCTCGATGATGCGCGCGTACTGCACGCCGATGAGGACGGCGAACGTTCCGGCGATGGCGGTAATGCCCAACCGCGCCATGAAACGCAGTAGCGGCGACTTCACGCCGGCGAACCGATTCGGCGAAATTTATCATACCGGCGCGCACGCAGCTCGCCGGGTGGGATGGTCGCCAGACGCGCCAAGGCGCCGTCGATTGCAGACAAGACGGAATCAATGGTACCACGTGAGTCACGGTGTGCACCACCCAGGGGTTCCGGCACGATCTCATCGACGATCCCGAAGCCCAGCAAATCCTCGCTGGTAAGCCGCAGCCGCGATGCCGCTTCTTCCGCCTTACCGGCGTCGCCCCACAGAATCGCAGCGCAGCCCTCNNAGCGCGCCGCCGCTGCCGCCCTCACCGATCACCGTCGCCACGATCGGGACCGAAACTTCAGCGAACGCCGCGATCGATTGCGCGATCGCCTCCGATTGCGCCCGTTCTTCCGAAACGATGCCCGGATCGGCGCCCGACGTATCGACGAACGTTATCACCGGCAAGCCCAGGTGATCGGCGAGACGCACCAGCCGCTGCACTTTCCGATAGCCCTCGGGGCGCGGCATGCCGAAGTTGCGGTGCACCTTTTCTTTGGTGTCGGCGCCTTTGTCTTGCGCGATCGCAACGACGCGCCGTCCGCGCAATTTCGCGAAGCCGCCGATGATCGCGGGATCGTCGCCGAAGTGGCGGTCGCCGTGCAGCTCGTCGAACTGATCGAGCGCGGCGATGTACGCCGATCCGAGCGGACGTTTCGGATGACGCGCCATGTTGACGCGCTGCCACGGCGTGAGGTGTCCGAAGATATCGAGTTGGATCTGCGCGTACTTTTCTTCGAGCGCGCGGATCTCAGACGTGAGATCGACGGGCTGATCGGCGGCATGCGCTTTGAGATCGGCGATGCGCCCTTCGAGTTCGAGTAGGCCTCTTTCGCGTTCGACGATCGCGTTCATGATGTCGTCGCCGCCGGCGCGGGCGCATGACCGTTTACGGCGGGTGCGGGTACGTTGCGGCGCGCGCCGCTGCCGTAATCGAGGAGACGGATGAGCAACTCGCGCAAGCCGGCGCGCTCGACGACCATATCGATCGCGCCGTGTTCGAGTAGAAATTCGGCGGTCTGAAAATTCTCGGGCAGCTTCTGGCGGATCGTTTGCTCGATCACGCGCCGGCCGGCGAAACCGATCGACGCGCGCGCTTCGGAAACGATGACGTCGGTTTGAAATGCAAACGACGCGGATACGCCACCCGTCGTCGGATCGGTAAGCACCGTGATCGCGTAGCCGCCATCATCGCGAAAACGCTGTAAGGCAACGGTCGTTTTAGCCATTTGCATCAACGCCAGCATGCCTTCTTCCATGCGCGCGCCGCCGGATGCCGTGCAGACGACCACCGGCAACTTGCGTTCGCGCGCACCTTCGAACAAGCGCGCAAGGCGTTCGCCCACAACCGTGCCCATCGTGCCGCCGCGAAAATTGAAGTCCATGACGCCGAGCGCTAGCGGCGAGCTGCCGATCGACGCGAAGCCGCAAACGATGCCTTCGGTAAGTTTGGATTTCTCGCGATCGCGTTCGAGCTTTTGCGGATACGACGTTTTGTCGGTCCAGCCGAGCGGATCGCCGGGAACGACGTCCGCGCCGATCTCGACGAAGTCCGCATCGACGAGCATCGCGATCCGATCGAACGCGTGCATGCGGAAGTGATGCTTGCACGTCGTGCAGACGAAGAGATTCTTCGCGAGATCGGGCCGATAGAGCATCGTCGCGCATTTCGGACACTTCGTCCACTGCGCGGCATCTTCGAGTGCCTGCTGCGGCCCGCGCCGGATGCGCAGCCACTCGGGAATCACGGGCGTCCCAAAAAGCGGCCGCGATAAATGCGGCCGAGCTGGCGCAGGTAATTGAAAATTTCACCTTGATTGAGCTTCGACGTGCCCGCGATGCGGTCGGTGAACACATACGGCACTTCGAGCGCGCGACCGTAGTGCGCTTTGGCAATCACTTCGAGGCCGATCTTGAAACCGATCGGATCGAGTTCGACGCCTTCGAGGGCGCGCCGCCGAACGAGAAAAAAGCCCGACGTGATGTCGCGCACCGACGTCAGGGGCTTCGCAAGCGCGATCGCTACGAGCGAGGTGATCTTGCGATGCAGCGGCCAGTTCTCGATGCCGCCGCCGGGAACGTAGCGCGAACCGATCGCCAAACCGTATTCGCCGCTCGCGAGTGCCGCAACCATCGCCGGCAACGCGTTGACGTCGTGCGAAAAGTCGGCGTCCATCGCGCCGACGGCATCCGAGTCGGGCCGGGCAAACTTCCAGCCGTCGATCACGCCCGACGATAAGCCCATCTTGCCGGGACGGTGCAAGCAGCGGACCGGATAGGTTGCCGCCAGACCATCGACGATGGCCCCCGTTCCGTCAGGCGAGTTGTCATCGACGACGATGATCTCGCCGTCGAGCCGGTGCGCTTTGAAGACCTCGGCGAGCGAAACGATCAGACGCTCGATGCCCCCCGCTTCGTTGTACGTCGGAACGACGATCGAGAACTTGAGCGCGTTAGCGGCGGGGGTAGACGTCGATGCCATCGTGGTCATGCCAGCTTGCGAACCGTGGGAAAGCGTTCTTCGTTGAACGCGGGCAAGCTCTCATACTCGCGCGGATCGGACTGGATCAACGTCACGCCCCGGTCATCGACGCTGCCGATTTCAATCGCGGGAACGGCAACATCGCCGCGGGAGACCCAGCCGACGACGACCCACTCAACGGAGCGCGCGGTGCCTTCAGCGTACAGACCGCGCACGTCACCGACGCGTTTTTCACCGCAAAATACCGGGGTTCCAAGGTCGAGCGTCTCCAAGGTACGTGCCATCAGCACGCGTCCTTCGACAAAGATCGCAAGCGAACCCCCGGAAGTGGCGCTGCACGAGCACGCCGTTCGCGCGCAAAGCGCCGGCCGAAGTCGTGCCGAACACGTCGGGCGATGAAATGGGCAGCCCTCAGCGCGGCGTCTCTTGGCTGCGGTTTCTTGGCGCAAAGGGCGCACGTTCCGGCGGCATGGTTGATTGCACCGCTGATCGTCTCGATTGTTGCAGCGCTCAAAGGTATCGACCTGCGGTTACCGCGCTGGTCGCTGGCCGCGCCGCAAGGCGTCATCGGCGTTACTATCGCGCAAGCGTTCACGTTACCGGTCATTGACGAGGTCGTGCATGAGTGGGCGCCGATCCTCATCGTCGTCGTTGCAACCGTCGTCGCCGCCGGCACGGCGAGCTGGCTGCTCGCGAAGTATAGCCCGATCTCTGCGGCAACAGCGGCGTGGGGTTCGTCACCCGGCGCGGCCGTTACCATGATCGCGCTCTCGGCGGATTACGGGGCCGACGCGCGGATCGTAGCGTTCATGCAGTATCTGCGCGTAACGTTCGTCGTTCTGACCGCATCGTTTGTCACGCACCTGGTAACGCAGCACAGCACTACGCCGTCGCCGAACGCACCGGGAACGACCGCGTTCACGCTTCTTCCGTTTCTCGCAACGCTAGCGTTTGCCGTCGCCGCCGCGTTTGCCGGACGGTACTCGAAAGTGCCGGGCGGCCAGTTTCTCTTTCCGCTCGTCGGCGGCTCCGCGCTCCACGTGAGCGGCCTGCTGCCGATCAACGTCACCTGGTGGCTCCTCGATGCGGCGTATCTCACGGTTGGCTGGACGATCGGCCTCTCGTACACGCGGGAAATATTGTTGTTCGTTGCACGCGTGTTGCCGACGCTGCTGCTCTCGACGTTCGTCTTGCTCGGTATGTGCGCGCTGGCAGGCGTGCTGCTGGTCGTGCTCATCCACGTCGACCCGCTCACCGCCTATCTCGCCACGACACCGGGCGGCCTGGACTCCGTCTCGATCATCGCGCTCGGCAGCGGCAGCAACGTCGCGCTCGTGCTGGCGATTCAGATGCTGCGCCTATTTGCAGTCGTAGCCAGCGGCCCGCCGCTAGCCAAATTCATCGGCCGCATCGCCTAATCTCTCTGAAAAACCTACAACTCGCCGCGGGCGTAGGCGAACGCCGCGAGTACGACCAGCGCGACGGTTTCGGTGCGTAGGATGCGCGTGCCGAGCGAGATGGCCACCGCACCGGCGGCGATGGCGCGCTCGACCTCGTGCGATGAAAAGCCGCCCTCGGGGCCGATCACGAACAGCGCCGACGCGATGTGCGGCGCATCGGCCTCAAACGTCGCGCGCAACGGCTGCACGTCGGCCAGCTCCCACGGAATATAGACGCGGTCGTAGGACGGGAACGTCGCGAGCAGTTCATCCCACGAGGCGATCGCTGCGACGGTCGGGATGACGCTGCGGCCGCACTGCTGCGCGGCGGTTTTTGCGAGCCGCTGCCAACGCTCGATCTTGTGATCGCCCGTGCGTTCTCCGACCACGCGGTCGGAGCGCAGCGGAACGATCGCGGCCGCGCCGAGCTCCGTCGCCTTCTCGATGATCAGGTCCATCTTCTGACCCTTGGGAATCGCCTGCGCGATCGCCAGCCGCACGGCCGATTCGCGCACGCCGCGTTCGATACGCTCGTCGAGCGTCGCGACCACCGCACCGCCGCTAACGTCGATCGATGCGGAAAACGCGCTGCCCGCCGAGTCGACGACCTGCACGCGGTCGCCCGTGCGGCCTCGCAGCACCGTGGCGATCTTACGCGCATCGTCCGCGGCAAACGCGACGCTCTCGCCGAGCACGTGCACGCCTTCGACGAAGAAGCGATCGCGCAGCGACGCCATCGTTATTCGGCTTTAAACGCTTCTTTGACGCGATCGAAGAACGAACGGTCGCCGTCTTCGTCGGCATTCGCGCCGGCGTACTCTTCGAGCAATTCGCGCTCGCGCTTACCCAGCTTCAGCGGAACCGCGATGCGCACGGTGACGAGGTGATCGCCGCGCACGCCGCCGCGAACCGCCGGCATACCGTGGCCGCGCAAGCGAAACTGCGATCCGGTTTGCGTGCCCGCCGGAACGTTGATCGTATGTTCGCCATCGAGCGCGGTCACGCGAATCTCGCCGCCGAGTGCTGCGGTTGGAAAGGCGATCGGCACCTCGGCGAACACGTTGAGCCCATCGCGCTTGAAGAGATCGTGTTTGCGCACCGAGAGGTACACGTAGAGATCGCCGTCGGGTCCGTTGCGCACGCCGGCTTCGCCGCTGCCGCTCAACCGGATGCGGCTGCCGTCATCCACGCCGGCCGGAATCTTGACGGTCAGCGTCTTGTCTTGCTCGACGCGTCCGCGTCCGCGGCAAGCGTGACACGGTTGCTGCACGACTTGCCCGTCGCCGTTGCACTTGCCGCAGGTGGTCTGCGTGACGAACTGGCCGAGCGGCGTTTGCCGCACTTGGCGCGCGATACCGGTGGCGCCACAGCGGTCGCAGGGCACGACCAGCGTGCCGGGTTCGGCGCCGGTGCCTTTACACGTTGCGCACGACGCGAGGTGGCGGAACGAAATCTCGCGCTGCGTGCCGGCGAATGCTTCCTCGAGCGTGATCTCGACGTCGTAGCGCAGGTCGCTGCCGCGCTGCGGACCGTTGCTGCGCGCCGCACCCCCGCCCGCGCGCTGCTGCCCGAAGAACATGTCGAAGATGTCGCCGAAGCCCTCGGCCGCAAATCCGCCGAAGCCCGCCGCTTGATCGCCGGCGTGGCCGAAACGATCGTAATTCGCGCGCTTCTGCGGGTCGGAGAGCACTTCGTAGGCTTCGTTGATTTCCTTGAAGTGATTCTCGGCCGCCGCTTTATCGGTCGCGACGTCGGGATGATACTTGCGCGCGAGCTGGCGATAGGCTTTCTTGATGTCAGCTTCGGGCGACGTTCGCGGCACGCCGAGAACTTCGTAATAGTCGGTCGGCACAGGCTATCGAATTTCTACGTTGTCGAGATACGTTCCGAGCGATTGCGCGGTGCCGGCAGCGAGCGACATCAGGCGCCCATACGGCATGCGGCGCGGCCCGAGGATCGCGAGTAATCCCACGCCGCGATCGCCGAAGCGATACGGCACCGTGACGACGCTGCACTCGGCCATCTCGTCGGCGCCGAGTTCCGCACCGATGTGCACCACGGGCGTGTTCGTGGGGTGCGCGAGGTCGTCGGCGATGAGATCGTAGAGCACCTTTTGTTCTTCGACAATTCGGAGGATCGAGCGCAGCTTGCGCAAGTCGTGAAATTCGGGCTGGTCGAGCAAGTTCTGCGCACCGGAGGCGGAGATCTGCGGATCGGTTCGGCGCGCGTTGCGGAACGCCGTTTGCAACGCTCGCCGGATATCCGGCGCAACCGCGATCGTATCGCACACGCGATCGATCGCCGCGGGCGCGATGTCTTCCATCACCTTACCGCCGAGCACGGCGTTGAGCGCGTTGGAGAGATGCGTCAGCTGGTCGGCCTCAACATCGATCTTCCATTCAACCAATTCTTGCGCGGCGACGCCCATCGACGTGACGATCACGATCAGGCTCGTGCGAGCCGAGAGCCACAACAGCTGGACGTGTTTGAAAGCGTGCGTATCGCGTGAGGGCGCGATGGCGATCGCAACGTTGCGCGAAAGTCCCGATAGCAGGCGCGTGGCCTGATCGATAACGCCGTCGAGTTCGCGGCTCGCTTCGCGGAACTGATCGCGAATGCGGCGGGCGTCGATCTCTTCGAGAGGCTCCGGATGCATCAGGTGGTCGACAAACGTGCGGTAGCCCGTATCGGAGGGGATGCGACCGGCCGAGGTGTGCGGCTGCACGAGGTACCCAAGCGTCTCAAGTTCGGCCATCTCGTTGCGGATCGTCGCCGAGCTCACGCCGAGGTTGTACTTCTGCGTAAGCGTCACGGACCCGACCGGCTCTGCCGTGTTGATGTACTCGTACACCACGGTGGCCAGGATGAAGGCTTTCCTTTTATCGAGTTCGGGTCTATCGTTCATTATTTTAGCAGCCAGCACCGGAGAGTGCTAAGTCAACGCCCAGGCTACCACGCCGAGCGGAATGGGTCAAGCCAGCCCGGCCAGATGACGGCGATGCGCGATCGTGATGTATTCCGAAATAACCAGCCCATGAAACACGATGTTCCCGAGCAGCGCCTCCCAGAGCGGCGTGTAGCTGATCACGTGCAGCACCGGTACGGTCACGTCTTCGGCGATGAAATACATGAAGAAGCCATAGCAGATGCCGCACAACACCGAAGTGGGAGCCGTCCAGCTGGGCTTGAACCGCGATGCGATGTTGGCATAGAAAATACCGAAGACCGCAGCCGATAGGAAGTGGAGGAACAGGCCGAAGAGCAGCGCGACGAGCGGCAAGCTCTCCATCCGGCTGCCGAAGATCCCGACGGAGAAGCGGACGAAGTATTCTCCGAGGACCGGTTCGTGGACGATCGCCACACCGACAAAGAGAAAGAACAACGCCGATACCAGGCCGGCAATAAGCCCGCCATAGAGTCCGTCCGACCAACGTACCATGGCGGTCAGACTTCGCGACCGAAAGGGCATCGCCTCGGCGAAACAAAGCCCTATGCCATGACGACCCCCGCGCAACCCGAAGCCATCGAAGCCCTCCTCAAGGAAGGCCGCCGCTTTCCGCCGCCGCCGGCGTTCGCCGCCCAGGCCAACGCCAAGCCCGGCATCTATGAGGAAGCCGCCGACGCCGAGGCCTGGTGGACGGGCTGGGCGCGCAAGCTCGAGTGGAGCAAACCATTCACCCAGGGCCTGGTGTGGAACGAGCCGTTCGCCACGTGGTTTGCCGACGGCGAACTCAACGCATCGGTCAACGCGCTCGACCGTCACGTGCGCAACGGGCTCGCCTCGCGCGTTGCCTACTATTATGAGGGCGAGCCCGGCGACCGCTGGACCGTCACGTACGGCGAACTGCTCGATGCGGTGTGCCGCTTCGCGAACGGCTTACGCAAACTCGGCGTAAAAAAAGGCGACCGCGTCGCGATCTACATGCCGATGATCGTCGAGCTGCCGATTGCGATGCTGGCTTGCGCGCGCATCGGCGCCGCGCACTCGGTGATCTTCGGCGGCTTTGCGCCGGATGCCATCGTCGATCGCGTCAACGATTCAGAATGCGTCGCGCTGATCACCGCCGATCAAGGTTGGCGGCGCGGTAAGAAAGTGCCGCTCAAAGCGAATTGCGACGAAGCCGTCGCGAAGGGCATGCCCTCGCTCAAACACGTGATCGTGGCGAAGCGCGTCGGCGATCCGGTCGACATGGTTGCCGGCCGCGATCACTGGTGGGACGACGTCGTGAAAGATCAGCCATCGACGTGCGAACCCGAACGCATGAACGCCGAAGACTTGCTCTTTCTGCTGTACACGTCGGGAACGACGGCGAAACCGAAGGGCATCAAACACACGACCGGCGGTTACCTCACCGGCGTGACCGCAACGCACAAGCTCGTATTCGATCTCAAAGAAGAGGCCGACGTTTACTGGTGCGCTGCCGACATCGGCTGGGTAACCGGCCATTCCTACATCGTGTACGGCCCGCTGTGCAACGGCGCGAGCAGCGTGCTCTACGAGGGCACGCCGGATTTTCCCGACAAGGATCGCCTCTGGGAGATCGTCGACCGCTACAAGGTCACGATTCTTTACACCGCGCCGACCGCTATTCGCACGTTCATGAAGTGGGGCACGGCGTACGTCGACAAGCATGACATGACGTCGCTGCGGTTGCTGGGTTCCGTCGGCGAACCAATCAATCCCGAAGCGTGGATGTGGTATCACACGCACATCGGCGGCGGACGCTGTCCGGTGGTGGATACGTGGTGGCAAACGGAAACCGGCGCGATCATGATCACGCCGCTGCCCGGCATCACCACGCTCAAACCGGGCTCCGCGACGAAGCCGTTCCCCGGCATCGGCGTGGATATTCTCGACGAGGCCGGCAACAGCGTGCCGCTGGGCGGCGGCGGCTATATCGTGCTCACCAAGCCGTGGCCGGCGATGATGCGCGGCATCTACGGCGATGATGCGCGATATAAGGAAACGTACTGGTCGCGCTTCCCGCACAAGTATCTGGCAGGCGACGGCTGCAATCGCGACATCGACGGCGACTACTGGTTCATGGGGCGCATCGACGATGTGATGAACATCAGCGGCCACCGCATCTCAACGGCGGAAGTGGAATCAGCGCTCGTCGATCACCCCGACGTTGCCGAAGCGGCGGTGGTCGGCAAGAGCGACGACGTCACCGGTCAGGCGATCGCGGCGTTCGTCAGCCTGAAATCGCACGCCAACGGCACGCCCGAACTCGCCGACGAGCTGCGCGACCACGTCTCGCATATCCTCGGCAAGTTCGTGCACCCGAAGTACCTGACGTTCACGCAAGAGCTGCCCAAGACGCGCAGCGGCAAGATCATGCGGCGCTTGCTGCGCGATATTGCCGAAGGGCGGATGCTCGGCGACACGACGACGCTGGCGGATTCAAGCGTGGTCGCGGAGCTGCAGTCGCGCGCCGTCGAGGAAGCGAACAAGGAAGAGTAACGGCGGGTTAGCCGCCGTTGGCGGTCTTCGGCGTCGGAATGACGGCGCCGTTCTCCACGTCGCGTACGCTGATGCCCGGATAGCCGACCTTCTCGTCGGCCGAGGCGGCGTACGCGTCCGCGATAAGATCCCGCAGCATCTTGCCGCCGGCCGCGAGCCGGTCGAGCGTAAAGCTCACCGCGTCGGGCGTGGCTGCGTCGAACGCTCCTGCGCCTTCGAGCTTGTACACCGCCGCTACGTTGCTGTTGGTCGCGGCGAGGTACGTCTCGACGCGCGTCATGATCGGCACCGTCGACGGCACGTACGGGCCGAGGCGCGGCAGCACGGCATCGGCGGTGGCGTGCGCTTCCACAAATCCCGTCTCAAATTTTGCGTGGATTTGGTTCGAGTTCGTGTAGTTCTGCGGATTCGGATACTGACCCCAACCGTTGAAGTGCACGGTAACGTGCAGCGGCTGCGATGAGTCGGCAACGAAATGGCCCCAGTAGCCGATGTCTCGCAGGGTCAGCACTTCGCGCAATTGGCGATCGGTCGCGAAGAACGCGCGGTCGGCGTCGTTTGCGGCATGCTTCTCGCCATATGCGTCGACGCGCCAGATCGCAAAATCTTTGGCCACTTGCTGCCAGCCCTCAACGATCGAATACGGTACGTAGCCGATCGAGTATTCGTCCGGTGCTTCACCGTTCACGACGCGGCCTTTGCGGATCGCGGTATCGTAGGCTTCGCGCGTCGGCGGAAGTTGTGCGAGCGGCAACACGCCGGCGATCGTCCCGTCGTCGTCGAGATCGAGGTAATGACCGGGATCGAGGTCGGCGTCCCACGTCTTGCCGGCGCCCTTGAGGCGATCGGGTTCCGGACCGAGCGTGGTGATTTCGGCGATAGCTGCGGGGGTGCGCACGAACGCCGGCACGGAATCCGGCAAGCTGCGCGCGGCAACGTTATTGATGATGCGGTGGCCGGCTGCACCCCACGCCAGCGCCGGCGCGGGCGCACCGATGGCGATTGCAAGCAGAACGGCGGCGAGCACGGAGATGCGCATCGCGCGCCCTTCGCGGACGGGGCTACGTGTTCCCGATCGCCTCGACCGTAATCTCGGTGAGCCGGCGGACGTTCTGGTACGCGCCGCACGAGCAGTGCATCCAATCCTCGACCATGATGGTCAGCGGCTGCTCGCCCCGGTAAATATAGCGCGCGGCTTGTTCGTCGGCCGAGCAATCGATGGGCCGGCTACAGTGCCAGCAGAGGGTCTGCGGGGCCACGCCGATCGGACGCATGGTTATGCGTTCGATGGTACGTCATCCCACGGGGCATCGAGGCCATTCAATTCGGCGATTCGCGTCGCTGGTGGCAACGCGTCGACGATCGTCGCCCCGTAACGCATACTCAGGGCCCGTCCATCCAATAACGCAATGAGACCTCGGTCACTTTTTGAGCGGATCAGGCGACCGAATCCTTGTTTCAACCGTACGATAGCGCTCGGAATCATGTAGGCTTCGAAGCCCGAGCGCCCGCGTGCCTCGAGCGCCGCGATGCGCGCGGCCACTAGCGGGTCGGCAGGCGAGGGAAACGGCAGCCGATCGATGATCACGCACGAGAGCTGATCGCCCACGACGTCGATGCCTTCCCAAAACGTACCGGTACCGAAGAGCACGGCGTTGGGGGTGGCGCGGAACCAGTCGAGGAGCGCCGACCGCGGCAGATCGCCTTGGAGTTTGGTTGGGAAGGTAAGCCGCTCGGCCAGCAGCGCGTGGACCTCCCGCAGCCGCGCATACGAGGTAAAGAGCACGAATGCGCGGCCCGAGGTGCGATCGAGACACTCTTCGATGATCGGCGCGGCGCGCTGCGCGAAATTCTTGTCTTTGGGATTGAGGTTTGCCGGCGCGATGTAGAGCCGCGCCTGGCGGCGGTAATCGAACGGCGATGGCGCGATCAGTTCTTGCGCGGCATCGACGCCGAGCGTTTCGCGCAAGAACGCAAACGAGCGTCCCTCGGCGAGCGTCGCGCTGGTGAGCACCACGCTCGGCGTGCGCGCAAACAGCGCGGCCCGCAAGAAGTCGGCCACCTCGAACGGCGCCGCGTTGACTTCATAGCGCGCGTCGCGATCGCCGCGTTCGACCCACGCGATCGTGTCGCGCTCGTCGGCCGGGACCGCACCCGACGTTGCTTGTTCCGCGGCCGATTCGATCCGGTCGACGGTTGCGACGTGCGCCGCGATCGCCCGGAGCGCGAGGTCGCGCCGCCGTTCGCTTTCGGCTTCGTTCTCGCTCGGCCGTCGCAACGCCGTCATCCAGTGCCCATGTACCCAATTCTCGAGCCGGTAGAACGATTCGCGAATCGACGGCAGCAACTCGAGGATCTCGTCGTTGGCCGCGACCGGATAGCGCTCGCCGGGAACGCGCGCGAGCACCATCTGCAGGCGCCGCATCGCTTCGTCGATTTCGGCGTCGTACGACGCGGGCACCGTGTAGGTACGGTGCAGCTTGCGCATCATGCGCCCCACGCCGCCGGCCGAGAGCGACGCCGTCATGGCAGCGGTTGCATACTTCTCGCATTGATGCGCTTCATCGAGAATCGCCACGTCGTACGACGGCAAGAGGCTGCCGCCGGCTGCCAGATCGAGGAAGAACAGCGCGTGGTTGACGACCACGATGTCGGCAAAGCGCGCCGCATCGCGCCGCTTGAAGAAATGGCAGTCGGCAAAGCGCGGACAGTACTCACCCACGCAATCGTCGGCGTCGGCGTCGAGCGCTTCCCAATCATCGCCGCGCGGCGTGAACGGCAATTCCGCCCGATCGCCGGTTTCGGTGCGGTCGGCCCACAGCCAGAGCTTCTCCATCGCCGCACTCGGCGCTACGAGACGCTCCGCGCTCATTTTCTCGTACTTTTGCCGGCACAAGTAATGGTTGCGCCCCTTGAGCAACTCGACGCGCGCCGTGATACCGAGTGCGTTCACGACGAGCGGAATGTCTTTGCGCACGAGTTGCTCTTGCAGTGCGATCGTGCCGGTTGAGATGACGACTTTCTTGCCCGAGCGCAACGCCGGCACGAGGTACGCGAGCGACTTGCCCACGCCCGTTCCCGCTTCGACCACCGTGTGCGCGTTTTCCAGAATGCCGCGCTCGATCAGCTGCGCCATCTGGACTTGCCCGGGACGCGCCTCGAACCCCGGCAGCGTATGCGCAATCGGACCCTCCGGGCCGAAGGTTTCTTCGATCGTCATTACGCGTGTGGCGGGTGACTCGGCGGATCGGTAATCGGCGGATGCTCGTGGGTGACGACGCCCGGATCGTAGGGGTCGATGCGCTGCGCGTACGCGGCGCCTTCGTGCGCAACGGCGACGCGTGGGCGCGGCGTGCGAAACAAGATGAAGCCGCACAGCACGCCCACCACGAGGCCGCCGATGTGCGCTTGATACGAGATGTTCGAGCCCGGCAGAAAGCCGATGATCAGGTTGATCACGATGATGCCGGTCGTTTGCTTCATGATGTTCGCGCCGGGTTCACCGAGCTTCGAGCCCGCCACCGCGAGCGCACCGAACAAGCCGAAGATCGCACCGCTCGCGCCGATGGTCAGCACATCGGGCGCGAAGATCACCACCGCAATGCCGCTGCCCACGGCCGAGAGCGTGTAGATGATCGCCATGCGCGGCGTACCGTAAATCATCTCGACAAACTGCCCGACTTGATAGAGCGCGAACATGTTGAACGCGATGTGCATGAGGTCGGCGTGCAAGAACGCCGACGTGAAAATGCGCCACCACTGGCCGGCAACCACATAGGCACCGATCATGCCGCCTTGCATCTCGACTTTGTCGGCGCCGGCAAGTTGCTCGTAAATATAGACGAGCACGTTGGCCGCGACGAGGAGGCGCGTCAGCACGCGCTACGCGCTGCGGAGCGAGGTTTCGCTGGGTTCGACCGAGATGAGGCGGGCGAGTTCGAGCGAGATGGCGTGGCGGCCGCTCGGTCCGCTGAGCGTAACCGGCCCGCCGAGCGGACCGCGCGAGACGATGTCGACCGTGGCGCCGGGCCGGACGCCGATCTCATCGAGGAACCGCAGCATCTCCGGAATGTCCTCGGCCACGTCGACGATCCGGGCGCGATAGCCCGCGTCGACGTCGGCCAGCTTGCGATCGATGCGCTCGGGCTCGCTGAGGTCGGCGGCTGGGATCGGGAGCCCATGCGGGCAGAATTTCGGATCACCGAGGACGGCCACCAGGCGTTCTTCAACCCGGGCGCTGATCGCATGTTCGAGGCGGCACGCTTCTTCATTCACTTCATCCCACGGCATCCCCAAGATGTTCGTGAGGAAACACTCCGCTAACCGATGGCGCCGCATCACCCGCACGGCCACGCTGAGACCGCGCTCGGTCAGCTTGGCCTCGCCGCGGGCGACGTACGCCAGATACCCCTCGGAAGCGAGCTTCTTGAGCATGCCCGAAACGGAAGCCGGAGCAACCCCGAGGTCGGCTGCAAGGCCGGACGTGGTTACGCCCGGCCCCTCGCGGTCGAGCCGGTAGATCGCCTCGAGATACTCTTCCGTTGACTCATCGAAGTGCGTGTGCCCGGCCATTCCGTTCCACTTCGACCTTCGTCGTTTGAGCCCCCAGGGGAAAGGGCACTAACCGCCCGTCGGGCGATGATGGGCAAGAACGTCACATATTGCGGTAGGCCCTTATTGCTCGATCGAGACTGTTGGAGAGATGAGCATTCGGGTCGCGCTGCACCATGCAACGCGTTACAGCTACGACCGCCGCGTTGGCCTGGGTCCGCAGGTCATTCGCCTGCGCCCTGCGCCGCATTGCCGCACGCCGATCGCGTCGTACCGGCTGGACGTGCAGCCGGAGGAGCACTTCCTCAACTGGCAGCAAGACCCGCAGTCCAACTGGCTCGCGCGCGTGCTCGTCCCGGCACCCACCGATTATCTTACCGTCACCGTCGACTTGGTGGCGGACATGGCGGTGATCAACCCGTTCGACTTCTTTCTTGAAGCCGCGGCCGAACGCTATCCGTTCGCTTACGATCCGACGCTCGCGCTCGAACTCGCACCGTACCTCGTCGCGGAACTGCAAGGCCCCGCGTTCGAAGCGTATCTCGCGGCGATCGACCGCAGCGAACAACCAACGACGTCGTTCGTGTTCAACTGCAACGCCGCGGTGCAACGCGACATCGGCTACCTGATCCGTATGGAACCGGGCGTGCAGACGCCGGACGAAACGCTCGAGCGCGGTTGCGGATCGTGTCGCGACTCGGCGTGGCTGCTGGTGAATCTGCTGCGCCGTCTCGGCATTGCCGCGCGCTTCGCGTCGGGCTACCTGATTCAACTCAAAGCGGACACGAAGTCGCTCGACGGCCCCTCGGGAGCCTCGGAAGATTTCACCGATCTGCACGCGTGGTGCGAAGTGTATCTGCCCGGCGCCGGCTGGGTCGGACTCGATCCGACCTCGGGGCTGTTTGCCGGCGAGGGACACATTCCACTTGCGTGCGCGGCGAGTCCCGTGTCGGCGTCGCCGATCTCCGGCACCGTCGATCCGTGCGCGGTGACATTCTCCCACGAGATGTCGGTCGCGCGCGTCTACGAACCGCCCCGCGTCACGAAACCCTATACGGAAGCGCAATGGTCGGCCATCGACCGGCTCGGCGATCGCGTCGACGAAGTGCTGCAGCAACGCGACGTGCGGCTCACGATGGGCGGCGAACCGACGTTCGTCGCGATCGACGACATGGACGCCGAGGAGTGGACGACGGGCGCCGTCGGTCCGACGAAGCGCGATTTCGGCGACAAACTGATCCGGCGCTTGCGCGAGCGTTTTGCGCCCGGCGGCATGCTGCATTACGGGCTGGGCAAATGGTATCCCGGCGAATCGCTGCCGCGCTGGGCCTTCGCGCTGTATTGGCGCGTGGACGAGAAGCCGCTATGGCATGATGCCGATCGCATCGCGCCGGAGCACGCAAACAGCGATCCGACGAGCGCCGACGCCGCTGCGTTCGCGCGCGGCATCGCGCAGCGTATCGAGGTCGACCCCGCGTTCGTCGCGCCCGCGTATGAAGACGAAGCGACGCTGCTCGCCAAAGAAGCCGCATTGCCGGCCAACGTCACGACCGCCGATTCCAAACTCGACGATCCCGAAGAACGTGCCCGGCTCGCGCGCGCCTTCGGGCGCGGACTGAACACGCCGGCCGCCTACGTGCTGCCCGTGCAGCGCTGGAACGCGATCCACCAAGGCCGCTGGCGTTCGGAACAATGGACGACGCGCGCGGGGCGTTTGCAACTCGTCCCCGGCGACTCGCCGGCGGGGTTGCGGTTGCCGCTCGGATCGCTGCCGTGGCTCGAGGAAGATGAACGGCCGGTCGTCACGGCGCGCGATCCGTTTTCGAAGCTGCCGCCGTTACCCGGCCCGGTCGAGCCCGAAGATCCGTTCGCGCCCCCGCAACACGTCCTCGCCGCCAATGCGCAGGATGCGGCGCGGCAGCGGCAACGTTTCGTGGAGCAAGGCATCGCGATCGATGGTTCCGTGCGCACGGCGATTTCCGTCGAACCGCGTGACGGGCGTATCTGCGTGTTCATGCCGCCGACCGAATCGGCAGCCGATTATCTCGAACTGCTGGGTGCGGTCGAACGCACGGCCGCGGATCTCGGGACGCCGGTTCACATCGAAGGCTATCCGCCGCCGTTCGACCCGCGCATCAACGTGATCAAGGTGACGCCCGATCCGGGCGTCATCGAGGTGAACATTCAGCCGTCGCGCAGCTGGCGCCAATCCGTCGCGATCACGACGACGCTCTACGAAGAGGCCCGTCAAGCGCGGCTGGGCACGGAGAAATTTCAGCTCGACGGCAAGCACACCGGAACCGGCGGCGGCAATCACATCGTCGTCGGCGCGGCGACGCCGGCCGACAGCCCATTTTTGCGCCGGCCCGATCTGCTCAAGAGCGTCGTCGGCTTCTGGCAAAACCATCCCTCGCTTTCGTATTTGTTCTCGGGATTGTTCATCGGGCCGACGAGCCAAGCACCGCGCGTCGACGAAGCGCGGCTCGATGCGCTCTACGAGCTCGAGATCGCGTTCGCCGAGGTGCCGCCGCGCAGCACGGCGCGCGTTTCCCCCTGGCTCGTCGACCGCATCTTCCGCAACTTGCTCATCGACGTCACCGGCAGCACGCACCGCACGGAGATCTGCATCGACAAACTCTACTCGCCCGACGGTCCCACCGGACGCCTGGGTCTGGTGGAATTTCGCTCGTTCGAGATGCCGCCGCACGCCGAGATGAGCCTCGCGCAGCAACTGCTGATCCGCGCGCTGATCGCGCGCTTTTGGGAGAAGCCCTACGACAACGGCGTGGTGCGCTGGTCGACGCTGCTCCACGACAAGTTCATGCTGCCGCACTACGTGTGGGCCGACTTCCTCGACGTGCTTCGCGATCTGAACAGCCACGGGTTCGCCTTCGATCCGGCATGGTTCCGGCCGCACTGGGAATTCCGCTTCCCGCTCTACGGGAGCGTCCAGTACGACGGGGTGAAGCTGGAACTGCGCGGCGCGCTCGAACCCTGGAACGTGATGGGCGAAGAAGGCACGCCGGCCGGGACCGTGCGCTATGTGGACGGGTCGGTCGAACGGCTCGAGGTAACGGTCTCCGGACTGACGATGGGGCGGCACCACGTGCTGGTCAACGGAAAGCGCGTGCCGCTCACCGCGAGTGCGATCGACGCGGCCGTCGGCGGCGTGCGCTATCGCGCGTGGCGCGGTCCACACGCGCTGCACCCGACCATCGCACCGAACGTGCCGCTCGTGTGCGAGATTTGGGATGCATACGTGGAACGCTCGATCGGCGGCTGCACCTATCACGTCTCCCATCCGGGCGGGCGCAACTACACGACCTTCCCGGTCAACGCCTACGAAGCCGAGGGCCGGCGGCTCGCGCGCTTCGAACCGCTCGGCTTCACGCCCGGTACGTTCGTCCCGCCGCCGGCGAGGCCGAACCCCGACTTCCCGCACACGCTCGATTTGCGGCGCCCCTGAGAGCGCGCAGAATGGCAAATGCGGCCCCGCTCTTCAGCGACGAAGCGCTGGGGCGGTACGACGAACTGCTCGACTCCTCAGGCGCCGTGCGGCCGCACTGGCAGCGCCTCGCCGCGGCGTTCGCCGCCATGCCGCCCGATGAGTATCAGCACCGCATCGACTCTGCGACACGAATGGTGCGCGAGAACGGCGTGACGTACAACGTGTACGACGAAGCGTCGGGTCTCGGACGTTTGTGGCAGCTCGACATCGCACCCTTCGTGATCAGCGCCGACGACTGGGCCGCAATCGAGATCGCGGTTTCGCAGCGTGCACGCCTCGCGAACGCGATCCTGCACGACATCTACGGCGAGCAGCGACTCCTCGCCGACGGCATCGTGCCGCCGCAACTCGTGCTCGGCCATCCACAGTATCTGCGCTCGCTGCAAGGCGTCACGCCGCCTGACGGCGTGCACGTGCATTTATATTCCATCGACCTGGCGCGCGCACCCGACGGCTCGTGGGTCGCGCACGCCAGCCGCGCCGACGCGCCGATGGGCCTCGGCTACGCACTCGAGAACCGGGTCGTGATCAGCCAAACATTTCCCGAGCTGTTCGGCGAACTCGGCGTGCAGCGAATGGCCACGTTCTTCCGCCATCATCGCGACGCGATCGTGGGACTAGCACGCGGCCGGCAAGGNNGGGCTGGAACTGGTTGAAGGCGACGATCTCTCGGTGCGCGACAACGTCGTCTTCTTGCGCACGCTCGGCGGACTCGAACGCGTGTCGGTGATCTTCCGCCGCCTCGATTCCGATTTCGCCGATCCGCTCGAGCTGCGCGCGGATTCTGCACTCGGCGTCCCCGGCCTCGTCGACGCGATACGCGCCGGGAACGTCGTTATGGCGAACGCGCTCGGCGGCGGCGTGGTCGAATCGCCGGCGCT
>PLRU01000002.1 GCA_003164045.1 Candidatus Lustribacter telmatis | reverse complement strand
AGCGCCGCTACGTCGAGTCGCTCTCATCGTACGCCCGGCAGTTTCTCGGTCAGATGGAGAAGCCCGACGTCGATTATATCGAAGGGCTCTCGCCGGCGATCTCGATCGATCAAAAATCGACCTCGCGCAACCCGCGCTCGACGGTCGGCACGGTCACCGAGATCTACGATTACTTGCGCTTGCTCTTCGCGCGCATCGGCGTGCCGCACTGTTACCAGTGCGGTCGCGAGGTGAGCGCGCAATCGAGCGAACAGATCGTCGATCAGATCATGGCGCTGCCCGAAGGCACGCGCATTCAGCTGTTGGCGCCGGTGATCCGCGGCCGCAAGGGCGAGTACGCCAAGCTCTTCGAAGAAATCGGTAAAGAGGGCTTCGCCCGCGTGCGCATCGACGGCACGATCCGCGAACTGCGTGAGAAGATCGACCTCGACAAGAAGAAGAAGCACACGATCGAGGTCGTGGTCGACCGGCTCGTGATGAAATCCGACATCCGCAAGCGGCTGACCGACTCGATCGAAACGACGCTGCGCCTCTCGACCGGCATCGTCGCCGTGCTTTACGAAGAAGCCGGCTCGAAAAAGCAGCACGAGCTCAGCTTCAGCGAAGCTTTTGCCTGCGCGCACTGCGGTCTCTCGTTCCAAGAACTCGAGCCGCGCTTGTTCTCGTTCAACTCGCCGTTCGGCGCGTGTACGGCCTGCAGCGGCCTCGGCGTGAAGATCGAAATCGATCCGTGGAAAGTGATTCCCGACCGCACCAAGTCGATCGCCGACGGCGCGATCGTACCGTGGTCGAAATCGATCGGCGGCGGCCGCTTCCCTTCGATGAACCCCTATTATCTCCAGCAGGTCGAACGCGTACTGCGTTCGCGGCGCGTCAAGACGACGACGCCGATCGAGAACATGCCCGAGGATCTGGTCGAGACGATCCTCTACGGCAGCGACAAGAAGCAGAAGTTCTCCTATGAAGCGCGCAGCGGACACACGTGGGATTACGAAGCCTCGTTTGAAGGCGTGATCAACAACCTGCAGCGCCGGTTTAGCGAGACGACCAGCGACTACGTCAAGGAAGACATCGAGAAATACATGTCGTCCTCGGTGTGCAAGGTGTGCAGCGGCGCGCGGCTCAAGCCGGAAGCGCTGGCCGTAACGATTGCCGGCAAGAACATCAACGACGTCACGACGATGTCCGTCGAAGTCGCGCAGGCGTTTTTCGCCGATCTCAAGCCCAGCGAGCGCGAAAACCAAATCGCGCACCAGATCTTCAAAGAGATTCGCGCGCGGCTGGGATTCCTCACCAACGTCGGCCTGGGTTACCTGAACCTTTCGCGTTCCGCAACGACGCTCTCGGGCGGTGAATCGCAGCGCATCCGCCTCGCGACGCAGATCGGCTCGTCGCTGGTCGGCGTGCTCTACATTCTCGACGAACCGTCGATCGGCTTACATCAGCGCGACAACGACCGGCTGCTGGCGACCCTGCAAACGCTGCGCGACATCGGCAACACCCTGATCATCATCGAGCACGACGAGGATACGATGCGCGCGGCCGACGTGATCGTCGATATCGGCCCCGGCGCGGGCGCCGAGGGCGGCTACATCCTCTCGAACGGCACGATCGACGACATTCTCAAGAACCCGGAATCGCTGACCGGCGCATACTTATCGGGGCGGCAGTTCATCGCCATCCCGAAGAAGCGGCGCGTGGGGCGCTCGACGCTCGCCGTCAAGAACGCGAAAGCAAACAACCTCAAGGGCATCAGCGTCGACATTCCGCTCGGCACGTTTACCTGCGTCACCGGCGTGAGCGGCAGCGGTAAATCGACGCTGGTCAACGAGGTCGTCGTCAAGGCGCTCAACCAGCATCTGCACCATCAGCCCGCCGGCGGCACCTACGGCAGCGTCAAGGGCGCCGAAGAACTCGACAAGATGGTCGTGATCGACCAGTCGCCGATCGGCCGCACGCCGCGCTCCAACCCCGCGACGTATACGGGCGCATTCGACTTGGTGCGGGAGCTGTTCTCGATGACGCCCGAAGCGAAGCTGCGCGGGTATACGCCCGGGCGCTTCTCGTTCAACGTCAAAGGCGGTCGCTGTGANNACGCTGGAAGTAAAATACAAGGGCAAGTCGATCTCGGACATCCTCGAGATGCGTGTCGATGAAGCCTCGGAACTCTTTGCGGCGATTCCGCGTATCTCGAACAAACTCAAGACGATCGCCGAAGTGGGTCTCGGCTACATCAAGATGGGCCAGCCCGCAACGCAGCTCTCGGGCGGCGAAGCGCAGCGCATCAAACTCGTTGCCGAATTGGCGCGTTCGCTCGAGATGAACACCCAGAAGCGACTGAAGACGTCCGGTTTTGGGCGGCTGCACCATCTCTATCTCCTCGAGGAGCCGACCATCGGCCTTCATCTCGCCGACGTCCAGCGCCTCCTCCATGTCCTGCACCAGCTCGTCGATGCTGGCCACACGGTCATCGTCATCGAGCATCACCTCGACGTCGTGAAACAAGCGGATTGGGTCATCGACCTGGGACCTGAAGGCGGCGAGGAAGGCGGACGTATTGTCGCACAAGGCACCCCGGAGGAGGTGGCCCGCGCCAAAAAGTCCTATACGGGCCAAGCCCTGGCGCCGTTGCTCAATGGTGCGACACATGCCGTGACGCGAGATAAGTGACAAGGGATGAGCGGCTTGCGGAATTCGTACGTGAGGAGCACCCTGGCGTCACACCACCCGGGCTTGGCGGACCTCGGGTCGATTGAGCCCCGGAGAGGCGTGACGAACGATGCCGGACGAATCTGAAGCTTATCCCATACAAGGCGGCACGACGACGGAGCTTATGCCTCCACAGTCGGCCCTTGCCCCTAAGGACATTTGGGGACCGCGCGACCTGCTGCTGTTTGTGGCATTCATCCCGTTTGCGCTGGTGGCGTCGAAGTTCGGCCTATTAGTGGCATTCGTGGTGGCGCGCCCATTCTTGCGATGGCGGATGAGCGCAGAGGCTGTTCAGCTGGACATTGTCTTCCTACTCGTCCAGCAATGCGTTTTCTATGTGCTGATTATCGGCTTTCTCTTCTTACTCGCCCGGCTCCAACATCAACAACCCTTTTGGGAATCCCTGGGATGGAAGAAACTCACGCCGAAAGAGTTGGCCGGCTACCTGTTTGCCGGCGGCGGGCTCGCCGTCGCGGTCAGTGTGGTTCTTGCCCTGCGGCCGGATAAGCAAAGTTTCCCTCTCGAGAAGTTTTTTGATTCGCAGTCTGCGTCCATTGCCATCGGTGCGTTCGCCGTCAGCATCGCGCCAGTGATTGAGGAAGTGGTTTTCCGCGGTCTCCTGTTTGCGATTCTGGAACGTTCAGTGGGGTGGCGTTTTGCCGTGGTTGTGACAGGCCTACTCTTCGCTGGGTTGCACGTACCGGAGTATTGGCACGCGTGGAACCACCTATTAATGATTTTGGTCGTGGGCCTGGTATTTTCTCTGGCCCGGGGCGTCACCGGTAATCTCACTCCCAGCATCCTGCTTCACGTCGGGTACAACACCATCATCATGACCGGCCTGTTTTTCTCAACTCAGCATTTTCGCAACGTGACCTGCTACTTGTGGCGGTGAAACGCGGAACCCGGAGAGGATGTTACCGGATAATCGTCGCATCATCGTCCGGCTTGGTTAGCCGCGTTTGAACTACGGCTGAAACGGTGGGCGTCAACTCTCCACTTCCAAGATTGGTATGAGGAGTCCGGTAGAGCCAGCGAGTCAAGGGGCGAGATAACCTCGCCCCATTGCTGTGAACACAAATGATTTGTTTCAGCGAACTGAGGTCGACGTGAGGCGCTTGGGACCGGCTTCGAGCACATGTTCGGGGCACTCGCGCATCATAAGCTTGAAATTCTCTATGAAGCGCGCGGCGAGCGCGTCGTATTTCTTGTTGTACTCGTCGCGGCTCGGCCAGGTGTTGGCCGGATCGAGAATTTCCGTCGGTACTCCCTCACACGTCTTCGGAACGTCAAAGCCAAACACGGGATCCTTGTGGAACTCCGCTTTCAGGAGCTTGCCGCCCAGCGCAGCGTTCAGCAGAGCGCGCGTATGCCCAATGCTGATGCGCTTGCCTACTCCAAATGACCCGCCCGTCCAACCCGTATTCACCAACCAGACATTGACGTGGTGTTTGACGATCTTCTTCTTCAAGAGTTCGGCGTACGCATAGGGCTGGTGCACCATGAAAGGTCCCCCGAAACAAGTGCTGAAGGTGATTTGCGGTTCAATCCCAAGCCCGATTTCCGTACCCGCAATCTTGCTCGTGTAGCCAGAGATGAAGTGGTAGATGGCCTGGTCAGGGTTCAATCGCGCAATGGGGGGCATCACGCCAGAGGCATCGCAAGTGAGGAAGATCACGTTCTGCGGGTGACCCGCGCGTTTTTCGGGCAGATGATTGTAAATGTACTCGAGCGGATAAGCGGCGCGTGTATTCTCCGTGATCTTATCGTCATTCAGGTCGATGTGGCGTGAGATAGGATCGAACGTAACGTTTTCGAGGATCGTGCCAAAGCGGCGGGTCACGGCGTGGATTTGAGGCTCGGCTTGTTCGGAAAGACGGATAACTTTGGCGTAGCATCCGTCTTCGAAATTGAAGACACCGTTGTCGCTCCAGCCGTGCTCATCGTCGCCGATCAGGTGGCGGTTGGGGTCGGCGGAAAGAGTGGTCTTGCCGGTCCCGGAAAGGCCGAAGAAGATGGCCACGTCGCCGTCGTGACCCACGTTGGCCGAGCAGTGCATCGGCAACACACCTTCAAGCGGCAGCAGGAAGTTGAGCACAGTGAAGATGGTCTTCTTGATTTCTCCGGCATAGTTCGAGCCGCCGATAATTGCGATGCGTTCGCGGAAGTTGAGAATGATGAACGTGTCGGTGCGAGTACCATCCACCATGGGTGAGGCCATGAACCCCGGCACGGCCAGCACGGTGAATTCCGGTACGTGCTTCTTCAGCGCATCGTGATTGTGCGCCTTCAGAAACATGGTGCGCGCAAACAGGCTGT
>PLRU01000081.1 GCA_003164045.1 Candidatus Lustribacter telmatis | reverse complement strand
GGGGTTATGCCGCGCTGGGCTGACTCGCCTCCAGGAACACGCGCAGCGCCGCCTGGACGCCGCTGCCGACCTGAATCTTCAGCCCTGCGCCCAGCAGCTCCATTTCGAATGCACCGAGCATCCCCAGCACATCGGTCTGCGAGATGTCGCCCATCGTCCCGATGCGCACGATCGTCCCCGCGAGGCGTGCTTGGCCGCCGCCGAGCACGTAGCCGCGCTCGACGCGCATCGTCTTGCGGATCGCGTCGCCGTCGATACCGGCCGGAACCTTGATCGCGGTGACCGTCACCGATCGCACGCCGGGCTGCGCGAACAGCTCGAGACCGAGCGTTTCCGCCGCGGCGATAATGCCGTCGGTGTATCGCTGGTGCCGCGCCCACACGTTGGCGGGGCCCGTCTCGGCGTAGCGATCGAGCGCAACGTCCATCGCGAAACACTGCGATACCGGCGGCGTCGCGGGCGTCTGACCGATCGCTGCGAACTCGCGCGCTTTGCGCAAGTCGAAGTAATAGCGCGGCGCATTCGCCGTTGCCATTTTCTCCCACGCCCGCGGGGAAATGGCGACCATCGAAATGCCGGGCGGCACGCCGAGCGCTTTTTGCGACGCGGCCACGACGACGTCGAAGCCCCACGCATCCATCGTGAACTCGCTCGCCGCCAA
Organism: Candidatus Lustribacter telmatis; assembly: GCA_003164045.1. Taxonomy (GTDB): domain Bacteria; phylum Vulcanimicrobiota; class Vulcanimicrobiia; order Vulcanimicrobiales; family Vulcanimicrobiaceae; genus Lustribacter; species Lustribacter telmatis. The sequence continues at coordinate 46,121 of PLRU01000081.1, read as the reverse complement.
ACCGCTGACCGAATCGACGAGCACGAGCGCTCCGTGCGCGCGGATCGCGTCGGCGAGCGGACCCATCGGGTTTTGCACGCCGGTCGAGGTCTCGTTGTGCGTTAAAATGACGCCTTTGATCTCGCGTTTGGTATCCGCGTCCAGCCGCGCCTTCAGCGCTTGCGCATCGACGCCGTGGCCCCACGCCGTCGGCAGCACTTCCACCTCGACGCCCCAGGTGCGCGCGATTTCGGCAAAGCGGTCGCCGAAGACGCCGACGGGGCAGCACAGCACTTTTTCGCCCGGCGCGAACATGTTCGTCATCGCGGCCTCGAGGCCGCCGGTGCCCGAGGAGCCCAGGATCACCACGTCGCCGCTCGTTCCGAAGACCGGCTTGAGCTTGCGCGAGATCGACTCCAACAGCACTTTGAACTCCGGACCGCGATGATCGATCATCGGCTTCCCCATCGCGGCGAGCACGGGCTCGGCGACGGTCACGGGTCCTGGAATGAACAACAGCTGCTTCGACACGATTCCTCCGGCGGATGACTGTGCTGGAATGTTGTATCCTGCGGACATGCAGTCCCCCGACACGGTTCGCCTCAGCCTGTGTACGAAGTTCGGCGGGTGCGCGAGCAAGGTCGGCGCGCCCGATCTCGCCCGGGTGCTCGCCGGCGTGCGCTTTCCGACCGATCCGAAGCTGCTGGTCGGCCTAGCCACGAGCGACGACGCGGGCGTCTACCAGCTCACCCGGGACCTGGCGATCGTGCAGACGGTCGATTTCTTCACGCCGATCGTCGATGACCCGTTCGACTTCGGCCGGATCGCCGCGACCAATGCACTGAGCGACGTCTACGCGATGGGCGGCACGCCGATCACGGCGCTCAACATTGCGGCCTTCCCGATCGACACCCTCGACCCGGAGATCCTCCGGCGCATCCTCGAGGGCGGCGTCGCCGTTGCGGTCGCCGCAGGCGTCGTGATTCTCGGCGGCCACACCGTCAAAGACGAAGAGCCCAAATACGGCATGGCCGTCACCGGAACGATCCATCCCGGCAAGATCGTCACCAACGCCGGCGCGCGGCCGGGCGACCACCTGCTGCTCACCAAACCCGTCGGCGCCGGGATTCTCACCACCGCGCGACGCCGCGACGGCATTCCCGAATCCGACCTCGCACCGGCGATCGCCGAGATGACGCGGCTCAACGCGGCGGCGCGCGACGCGATGCTCGCGCACAACGCACACGCCGCGACCGACGTCACCGGCTTCGGGTTACTCGGCCATGCCGCCGAAATGGCGCGCGCGTCGCACGTCGGCATCGAGATCGACTCGATTTCCGTGCCGCTCTTTCCGCGCGTGCTCGAACTGATCGACCTCGACTTCGTGCCGAGCGGCACCGAGGGCAACCTGACCTATCACAGCGAGTTTACTTCGTACGCCGATCACGTTGTGGGGGCGCTGCGCGTCGCGCTCTCCGATGCGATGACGTCGGGCGGCCTCCTGATCGCGGCCGAACCGCACGATATCCGCAAGATGTACATGGAACTCGAAAAGACGCACACGTGCGCGGTCATCGGCCGCGTCACGGAAGACGGCGACGGCACGATCTCGGTGCTCTGAAATGCCGACACTGCAACACGCCGGCGCCGCGATTTACTATGAAGAATACGGTTCGGGCTATCCGCTACTGCTCTTCGCACCGGGCGGCATGCGCTCGCAGCTCGAGAACTGGCGCCGCAGTCCGTCGCGTCCGAACGAACCCGCGGCGTGGATGGATCCGACCAGCGTGCTCGCGACGCAGTTTCGCGTGATCGCGATGGATCAACGCAACGCCGGCCGCTCGACGGGACCGGTCACCGCGAACGACGACTGGGGCACCTACGCGGCCGACCACATCGCGCTGCTCGATCATCTCGGCATCGAGCGCGTGCACATCATGGGCGGCTGCATCGGTTCGTCGTTCTGTTTGCGGCTCTGCCGCGACGTGCCGAACCGCATCAGCGCCGCGGTCTTGCAGAACCCGATCGGTCTCGAGAACAACGCGCACGTGTTCGAGGAAAGTTTCGCCGGCTGGCGCGAATTGATGCGCGCCGCTCACCCCGCCGTCTCCGATGACGTGATGGCGCGCTTCGACGGCAACTTGCACGCGGCGGACTTCGTCTTTCAGCGTAACGCGCGAGGACGTCGCCCGCTGCACGGTGCCGCTACTCGTGATGCCCGGCAACGACGCGCCGCATCCCACCGCGATCGGCGAAGAGATCGCGCGCTTGGCACCGCATGCGGAATTGCTGATGCACTGGAAAGGCCCGGCGCATCTCGACGAAACGATTGCCGTCGTTACCGATTTCCTAAACCGCCACACGCCGCGGTGATGCATCCCGACGCCATCGTCACCGACGCCGACGTCGTGACGATGGACCCGTACCGGCCGAAGGCGCAAGCCTTTGCGGTGCGCGACGGGCGTTTTGCCGCGCTCGGCACGACGAAAGAAATGCTGGCGCTCGCCGGGCCACATACGCAACTGCACATCATGGACGGGCGGACCGTCGTCCCGGGGCTGATCGATGCGCACGCGCACATGGACCGCGAAGGGTTACGCCGCTGGTATCCGAGTCTCGCGGCGTGCGCGTCGATTGCCGACGTGCAGCGCGTCGTCGCCGGTTGCGTTACCGAACGGGCGGACGGCGAGTGGATCGTAACGTCGCCCCTCGGCACGCCGCCGTATCATCTCGCGCCCGCGACAACGCTGGCCGAGGGCCGCTTACCGGATCGTGCCGATCTCGACGCCGCGGCACCGGCAAACCCGGTGTGGATTCGCTCGGTCTGGGGCCACTGGACCGACGGACCGCCCTACGTGCACGTGCTCAACTCCGCGGCGCTTGCGGCGTGCGGCATCGATGCGAACATGGCGTCACCGTCGTCGACCGTCACGATCGAGCGCGATGCGAGCGGCGCGCTGACCGGACGCATCATCGAGACGAACCTCACGCCGGTCGCCGAATTCACGCTACTGCGTGCCGCACCGCGCTTCACGCACGAAATCCGCGTTGCCGCACTTGCGAACGCGATGGCGCTCTCGCTCGCTGCGGGAACGACCAGCGTATACGAAGGCCACGGCATCTCGCCCGACGTCTACGCGGCGTATAAAACGCTATACGATCGCGACGAGCAGCCCGTGCGCTTGACGATGGCGTTGTCGCTGCCCCCGTGGTCGTCGGTCGGCGAAGCGAGCACCGCGCTGCACGATTGGGGCTCGATCGCAAGCGGCCGCGGGATCGGCGACGATCGCTTGCGCGTTGCCGGCATCTACCTCGAATACGGCGGCCACGCCGAAAACGCGAATCTCGTCGCGCCGAGCTGGCCGTACACCGGCTGGGCCGGCTTTCAAGCGCACGCGATTCCGCCCGATGAATATCGCGAACTGTGCCGCACCGCCGCTCGCTTACGCTTGCGCGTAAACACGACGATCGGCCGCGAACTTAACGACGTGCTCACGATCTGGGACGAGGTCCACCGCGAGTTTCCGATCGACGATCTGCGCTGGGTGCTCATCCACGCGCGGTACATCGATCCGCAGCGCGACGTGCCGCGCATCAAACGGCTCGGTGCCGTGGTAACGACGCAGCCCTCATCCTACGCGCACAAGCCGGGCGATCCGAACATCGACGACAACACGCAGAAGGCGCACCGCGATTACATCGACGCGGGCCTGACGTGGGCGCTCGCTTCCGACAACAAACCCTACGAACTGGTGAAGACGATGTGGGCGGCCGTGACGCGCACCGAGGCAGTCCACGGCCGCATCGTCGGACCCAAACAACGCATCAGCGTCGAGGAAGCGCTCCGCGCGCTTACCTCGAGCGGCGCCTACGTGTGCTTCAACGAGCAGCGCCTCGGCACGATCACGCCGGGCAAACATGCCGATGCGATCGCGTTCTCCGATAACCCCTTCAAGCTCAACGCAAACCGCCTGCGCGATCTGCAGGTCGATTTCACCATGGCCGGCGGCCGCACCGTGCACGACCGGCTCGAGAACTAACTACTTCGCGTAGAAGTCGGCCGCCGGAAAACTCTTTTTGATCAAACCGTACTTGGCCGAGACGTCGATCACCGGCTGCACGTCGCTCGGGTTGAACGTTTCCGCATAGCGCACGCGCGTGGTGGTGGGTCCGATCGCGAGCTGCGTATACTTCTCGAGAATTTTGGCCGACTGCGCTTGGTGCGTGTTGGCCCAACGCGCCGTCTCGAGTATCACGTCGGCGAAACGCTTGACGATGTCGGGATGATCTTTCACGTATTGCGACGAGCCCATCCACGCCGAGACGAGGAACGTGTTCGCGATGCCGTTGTAGATCGGCGCCATCACGCTCATCGTGGGATCGTGCGCGGCGCCGTCGAGCCCCGGCTGCGTGATGACGCCCGCATCGATGCGGCCGGCCGGAATGGCGGCGAGTTCTTGGCTGATCGAGAGTTCGACGAACTTCACCGTCGTCGAATCGCCGCCGTTCTTGTCGATCCACGCCTCAGCCGCAATCTGCTGGATGCCGAGCAGCGCGTTGACCGCGATCGTCTTCCCGCTCAGATCTTTGGCCGTACGCAGCGGCGAGTTTTTCGCGACGACGAGCGCCGTCGTCACCGCTTTGTCGGAATACAGCCCCGCCGGCGCGACCATGCTGAACGCCACGCCCTTGTCGTGTGCGCTCACGAGCGAGGGCACGTTGACTTGCGCGAACTCGAACGCGCCCGACGCCACGCCCGCCGCAATCGTCGGGCCCGAACTCACCGACGTAATCTCAACCTCGAAGCCGGCCTTCTTGAAGAAGCCCATGTCCTGCGCGTAATACACTTCCGCACCGCTGTCGACGGCCGTTGTGGCGACGCGGAGCGGCGTCGGCGCGTCCGCGGCGCGCGCGCTCGTCCCAGGAAAACCGGCGACGGCAAAAGCCAGCGCTAGAACGAGCGATGACGGTGTACGCATGGTCCGATATACGCGCAAGACTAGCGGCCGTCCCGTTGCGCGTGATTGATGCGCGATGATGGCTTCGATGGTTCACTACGGCTCACTCGACGTTGCGGCATCCGCGCGGCGCGACTTCGACCAGGCGGTGGCGTATTTGTCCCAGGATCCGGTCGAACGTGCGCTCTTCGCGCGGCTCGAGCACGGCGCGCAGCACGTCACGCTCACAACGAACCGGCACGACGCCGACTATTACGATCCGAACACGCACGCGATCCACTGGGATCCGCATAGCGCAATGGCGACGGCAAACGGCGGCCGCCAATCCCCCGCACTTGGTCTCGGCCACGAAGTGGACCATGCGGTTCACGACGGCCCGCGCGAGTGGCAGCGCTCGCAGACGTTCGACCCGCGCTACGACACCGCCGAAGAGCGGCGCGTGATCACCGGCTCCGAACGCCACGCCGCGCACACGCTCGGCGAGGGCACCCGCACGGATCACGGCGGGGCAACGTACCGGGTCGACTCGCCGGTAGCCATGGCGCTCATCGCCTGAGGAGCGCGGCCGCACGCGCGCGAATGGGTCGCCCATGTTGGCGTTCGTTCTCAGCTCTCTGATCGCAGCCGCGGGCGAACCCGCGTACTTGGCGTCATGTCCGGCCGCGCAGACGCGCATCATCGCAACGTCGGGCGTCGTCGAACCGTTGACGATCCACGCAACCAACCGCAAGGTGAAGTTCATGGTCGACATCGGCAGCGACGGCGAAATTCGCCATGCAACAATGACCGAATCGTCGGGCGACAACGCCTACGACGCTGCCGCGCTAGACGCGGTGAAGCGCTACCGTTTCGCGCCGCCAACGCAAGGCTGCATCAGCACGAGCACCGTCGTGCCGGTGGAGTTCACCGTGCCGCTGATCGGGCTCGTGCAACCGGGCACGAACGCGGCCGGCAATCCGATCCTTGCGACTGCCGCGCCCGCCGCCGCCGTCGCGATATGCGGTGCGCCAGGCGTCCAGCTGACCGGCCTCGACGTTCCCGATTCGCGCCAAGCGCCGGGCACCGTCGACATCGACGTTGGGCTCGACGCGGCCGCGCACGTCACGAGCGCAAAGCTCGCGCGCGCCAGCGGAAACGCAAAAACGGATGCGGCCGGCCTCTCGGCGGCACGTACCGCGCAATACGCGTTTACGTTACCCCCGGGATGCCGGCCGTCACCCACGACGTACCGCTTAGAACTGACCTACAGGTAGCCTATGAGCGCTTGCGCGACGCGGCCCCGACGGGCGCGCGGCGCTTGCGCGTCTCGGGGCGCGTCCGCTTGTTCGCGCTCGGGCGAAGCGCCACGACGTTGTTGCCGCGGCGGCCCTCTTCGGGCACCCCGAGCAGCACCGGCGTGATGATCCGCTTGCCAAGAGCGTGCATGAACACTTCGCTCAGTTCTTCGACGAAGTAGAACTGAATGGCGTCGCGCACTTCCTTCGGCACGTCGTCGAGATCCATCTCGTTGCGTTTCGGCAAGAGAATCTTCTTGATTCCCGCGCGCTTCGCACCGAGCACTTTCTCTTTTACGCCGCCGATCGGCAGCACTTGACCCGTGAGCGTCACTTCACCGGTCATCGCGAGATCGTCGTCGACCTTGATGTTGGTCAAGAGCGAGACGATCGACGTTGCGATCGCCGCGCCGGCACTCGGACCATCCTTCGGAACCGCACCGGCCGGCACGTGAATGTGCAGATCGTGCTTCGCGAAGTAATCGTCAGGTAAGCCGAGTTCCGCCGAGCGTGAGCGAATGAACGAAACGGCGGCAGTCGCCGATTCTTTCATCACGTCGCCGAGCTGACCCGTCAGCGTCAGCTTGCCGGAGCCGGGCATCGACGTCGTCTCGATGAAGAGAATGTCGCCGCCGACCGGCGTGTATGCAAGCCCCGTCGAGACGCCGACCGATGCGAGCCGCTTCTTCACTTCGTTGTAGAAGCGTGGCTTCTGCAGATAGTCAACGACGTTCGCCGGCAGCACGCTCGCCTTATACTTCGGTGCCTCAGCGATTTTGCGCGCTACCTTGCGGAACACCGTTCCGATTTCACGTTCGAGGTTACGGACGCCGGCCTCACGCGTGTAGTCGTTGATGATGGTGCGGATCGCGGGATCGCTGATCTTGACTTGCGATTCCTTGAGTCCGTTCGCTTTTTTCTGCTTGGGCACGAGGTAGCGCTTGGCGATCTGGAGCTTGTCCATCTCGGTGTAACCCGAGAGCGAGATGATCTCCATGCGGTCGCGTAGCGCGCTCGAAATCGAGTCGAGCGTGTTCGCCGTGCAGATGAACAGCACGCGAGAGAGATCGAGCGGCAGATCGAGGTAGTGATCGCGGAACGAGTTGTTCTGTTCCGGATCGAGCACTTCGAGCAGCGCCGACTGCGGGTCGCCGCGATAGTCGCCGCCGACCTTGTCGATTTCGTCGATCATCATGACGGGATTGTTCGTCCCGGCATCGCGCAGGGCGCGCACGATCGTTCCCGGCATCGCACCGATGTAGGTGCGCCGGTGACCGCGGATTTCGGCTTCGTCGCGCACGCCGCCGACCGAGAGGCGCACGAACTTTCGGCCCATCGCCTTCGCAATGGACTGTCCGAGCGACGTCTTGCCGACGCCCGGCGGTCCGACGAAGCAGAGGATCGGGCCGGTCAGCTTGTTCTTGAGCTTGCCGACGGCGAGATACTCGACGATGCGGTCTTTGATCTTTTCGAGATCGTAGTGATCCTCATCGAGGATCTCGCGCGCTTTGGCAATGTCGATCTGATCCGACGTGGACTTATTCCACGGCAGTTGCACGAGCCAATCCAAGTACGTGCGGATCACGCTGTACTCGGGGCTCGCGGTCGGTACTTTGACCAGGCGGTCGAGTTCGCGGTCGGCCGCCTTCTTGACGTCCTCCGGCATCTCGGCTTCGTCGATCTTCTTGCGCAGCTCGTTCGTTTCGGCTTGCTGCGGGTCGGTTTCGCCGAGCTCTTCCTGAATCGCGCGCAGCTGCTGACGCAGATAGAATTCGCGCTGGTTCTTTTCCATCTCGCGCTGGATATCGGACTGAATCTTGTGCCCGAGCTCCACCACTTCGAGTTCCTTGGTGATGAGCATCGTGATCTTGCGCAGACGGCGTTCGGTGTTGCGTTCTTCGAGGATCGCTTGACGATCGGCCGTGTCGAGACGCATCGTCGAGGCGACGAAGTACGTGAGCAAGTTCGGATCGGAGATGTTGTTGACTTCCATCTCCATCTCGCGCGGCGCTTGCGGCAAATACCCCAGCAGCTTCTGGAAAAGCGTGCCGAGATTGCGCTGCATCGCGACGAGGTTGTCGGTTTCCACCGTGACTTCGGGCAGCTCGTGATAGGTCGCCGAAAGATACGGCTCGCTGCCGACGATCTGATCGATCTCGAAAACGGGGCCACCGGCGACGATGCACCGCAGCGTGCCGTCGGGAACCTTCAGCATCTTCTGGATCGTGCCGATCGTGCCGATGCGGCGCAGATCATCCGGACCGGGATCCTCGATGTCCTTATCTTTGAGGACGACGAGGCCGATCTGCTTGCCTTCGCGCAGCGCTTCTTCCACCAGGGCGATGCCCGGCCGTTTGATCACGGCGAGCGGAATCACGGTGTTCGGGAAGAGCACGGCGTCTTGCAACGGCAGAATGCCGAGGACGTCGGGGGTTACGATTTTACGGGGTGCCATCAGGCCAGGGTCCTTTTAACGGTCATGCGGATCTCCGTCCGCACCACCGGGAAGCGTTCGTGAGCGGCGAGCGGGAGCTCGATCGTCAGGATGCCGTCGCGATAGGTTGCGGACGCGCCGGAATCATCGACCGGCAGCGGCAGGCGAATGCGTTTGAAGAACTCGCCGTAGAGGATCTCTTTTTGGAGGATAGATGCCGAGCGGTTCTCGGCGCGGTCGGTGCGGTTGCCCAGGATGTAGAGATAATTCTCATCCACGGCGATCCGCAGTTCGTCTCCGTCCGAGCCGGCAAGCTCGACGTGGACGACCATCCGGCCGCGGGCCTCGTCGATATACACGTCGGTATTGGGCTCGAAACGCCCGTGGGCGCGGATCCCGAACGCACGGTCGACTTCGGCAAAAAATGGGTCTTGGCGCACGGGTCGAGCCTCCTTCCTTCGGTTAGCACTCGCCCTAACACAGTGCCAAGAACGAAGGTTACGTCCCCGGGGCGGCTACTGCTGCTGCTGGGTGCCGGCTAGGGCTTCCATCGCGACGTTGACAGACATGCTGGACCGCGATGCGCCCTTGTATACCCCACGAACCGGACTCACATCGCGATAGTCGCGGCCGACGGCAATTCGGGCGAACCGGTCGTCGATGAGGGTGTCGTTCGTCGGGTCGTAGCCGATCCACCCGTGGGGGCCCATGTAGGCCTCGCACCAAGCGTGGGAGGCCTCGGCGCCGAGCACGGAGCCCTCTTGCCCGCTGAAGATATAGCCGCTCACGTAGCGCGCCGGAATACCGTAGTAGCGGCATAAGGCGACGAGGATGTGGGCGTAATCTTGGCAGACGCCGGCGCGGGCGCGGATCGAATCATCGATCGTCGTCTGCACGCTCGTCGCGTCCGCGTCGTAGGTGAACTTTTGCTTGATCGACGTTCCGGCATGCAGATACCAGGAAACCAGGTCGTCGCGTCCCGGATCGCCGACTTCGGCGGCAAACGCCTTGAGTTGCGGACCGAACACGACGTACTGGCTCTCGTGCAGTTCATCGTAGAGCCAGCGCACGTTTGGGTCGGTCGCCAGTTGCTCTTTGGTCACCGGCGTGGGCACTTCGGGATTCGGCGAGCGCACGGTGATCACCGAAGAACGCGCGATAATCGAGAGCACGTCGTGATCCGGCAACACGGCAAAATGCTGGACGTCATTGCCGAATCGATCCGAATAGGAGAAGATCCGCGCTCGCGGTGCGACGTTGAGTTCGTACTTCGTGCAGTATTGGGACGAATCGCTCCGCGGTCGCAGCCGCACGATGCTGTAGCTTTCGTGGATCTTCCCGGGATAGCGATACGTGGTCTGATGCAAAATCGTGAACTCCACGAGGTCAGCCTCCCCGGCTGTGACGGTGCGCTGCCGTACCGACATAAGGTGCGTTGCTAGGTAGCATCTGAAACAATGTACGACCGGCACTTTTGCCGGCGTCGTTGTGAAAGAACTCCAAGGTACTTTCCATCTCAAAACGCTCGGGCAACTCTCTCCTCGATTCTATGACGAACGAGGAGTTCGCTGCGATTTCCGATCAGTTGGAAACCGTCCATTTGACCGTGCGCCAGACGCTGTATGAAGACGGCTCGCCGGTCCACGACGTATACTTTCCGATCGATTGCGTGATTTCCGTAGTAACGACGATGAACGACGGCTCGGCGATCGAGACCGCGACGGTTGGCTACGAGGGCATGTGCGGCGCGCAAGTCGCGCTCGGGACGCAAGACATGTTCGGCCGCTGGTTCTGTCAGATTCCGGGCCGCGCGTACAAGATGAGCGTTATCGATTTCTTTCGCGGTTACGAGCGCGACGAGCGCTGGCGCACGGCCGTCGGCCGCTATTTGCAGGCCGTAATCGACGTGCTTTCGCAATCCGTAGCGTGCAATCGCTTGCATCTGGTGAGCGAACGCTGCGCACGCTGGCTCCTGATGAGCGCCGATCGCGTACACTCGCCCGACTTCCCGCTCACGCACGAAGCGCTCGCGACGATGCTCGGCGTGCGCCGCGCCGGCGTGAGCGTGGCGGCTGCCGCGTTGCAGACCTCGGGCTACCTGAGCTATCGCCGCGGCCGCTTCCACATGATCGACCCCACCGGTCTCGCGTCCGCCGCGTGCGAATGTTACGCGGTGACGCGCTCGATCTACGATCGCGCGCTGTCCGCATCCGTCTAGCTCAACCAACCGGAACACGCGGGAAGTAACTCGCCTGGATCGCCGTGCCGATAGCATCGGCGCGTTCGGCGAAACGAGCAGCAAAGCGATCGCCGCCTTCGTCGAGGATCTCGCCGATCTGCACGAAGTCGAGCATCGCCTGGAGGCGGCCCGTCACGCGCTCGGCTTCGTTCGAATACGCGCCCATCGCGGTCTCGGAGATGCGGTGCAGCGCACGGTCGACTTCGTGCGTGCAGAAGCGGATCGAGCGCGGAAAACTGCGGTGCAAAAACAAGAACGAGAGCGCTTCGTTCGGATCCGATGAAAGCCGCTGCGCCTTGGCAAACGGTTCGCTCGCACAGCACATCTCGAGCAGCCGCTGCCACTCGTGCGCCGACTCGTCGTTGAAATCGTGATTGCGCAAGATGCGTGCGGTCATCGCCGAGCGCTCGAGGTAGCGGCCGATTTGCACGAAGTTCCATTCGTCGTCGTGCGACACCGTCGCGTCGACGATCCCGCCGAAGGCTTGCGCCGTATCGCGCACGCTGCGGAGAAACGACGACGGCCCTTCGCGCGCCACCGAACGCGGCGACTGTGCTTCGACGAAAAGATAGAGCCCGTTGAGGCATTCCCACACTTCGGTCGATAGCTCGGCCCGCACGCTGAGCGCGTTCGAGCGCGCGATGCGTATGCACGACACGATCGAGGTGCGGTATTCGGTAGAAAACGTGCAGCGTTCGAACGCCGCCGAGGCGAGCGACGCACCGTCGAGCAGCTCGACGTCGGCAGCGATCCCCGCCATGTCGAACACGCTGCGCCACACGCGCGCGGCGCGTTCGCGGCCGGCGGCATTACGGTCGACCGTGCGGTTGTAGTTCACGTCGAGGATGCGCGCCAGCGTCTCCGCGCGTTCCACGTTGCGGCTCATCCAATAAAGCGATTCAGCGACTCGTGATAGCACTTCTAGTCGTCCAGGATCCAGGTATCTTTGCTGCCGCCGCCTTGCGAGGAGTTCACGACTAGCGAACCCTCGGTGAGCGCGACGCGCGTCAATGCGGTCGGCGGAACGTCGACCTCTTTATTCATCAGCACGTACGGGCGCAGATCGATGTGGCGCGGCGCGAGCGTTTCGCCCACGATCGTCGGATGGCACGAAAGCGGGATGATCGGCTGCGCTATGAAGTCGCGCGGGTTCGCCTCGATCGCCTCTTTGAAGCGCGCGCGTTCGATGTTCGAAGAACTCGGGCCCATCAGCATGCCGTAGCCGCCGGACTGATTGGTGTTCTTCACCACGAGTTCGTCGAGGTGGCTCAAAACGTGGCGGCGCTGCAAATCGTCGGTGCAATCGTAGGTCGGCACGTTCGGCAGAATCGGTTCCTCGCCCAGATAAAAGCGGATGATCTCCGGAACGAACGGATAGATCGCCTTGTCATCCGCCACCCCGGTACCGATGGCGTTGGCGATCCCCACGTTCCCGGCGCGATACGCGTTCATCAGGCCCGTCACGCCGAGCGTCGAATCAGCCTTGAAGACGAGCGGATCGAGGTACTCATCGTCGATGCGGCGATAGATCACATCGACTCGCTGCAACCCCTTGGTCGTCTTCATGTAGACGATGTTGTCGTGCACGAGCAGATCGCTGCCTTCCACCAACTCGACGCCCATCCGGCGCGCGAGTACCGTGTGCTCGAAGTACGCGGAATTGTAGATGCCGGGCGTGAGCAGCACGACGGTTGGATCGCTGATCCCCGCCGGCGCCGAATGCCGCAGCGCGTCGAGCAGGCGGCGCGGATAATCGTCGACCGGTAACGGCTGATAATTCTCAAACAGACGCGGAAACGAGCGCTTGAGGATGTCGCGGTTCTCGAGCACGTACGAGATGCCCGAGGGCGTGCGCAGGTTGTCTTCGAGCACGAAGTAGGTGCCGTCGCGGCCGCGGATCAAGTCGCAGCCGGAAACGTGAATGTATACGTCGCGCGGTACGCGGAAGCCGACCATCTCGCGATTGTAGAACTTCGAAGAGAACACCATCTCGGCGGAGATGCGGCCTTCGTGCAAGATGCGCTGCGCGCCGTAGATGTCGCCGAGAAACGCGTTGAGCGCCATCACGCGTTGCGCGATCCCGCGTTTCACCAGCGACCACTCGTTGCCCGGAACGATACGCGGGATCAAATCGAACGGGAGAATGCGCTCGGTGCCGCGGCTATCGGAGTAGACCGTGAACGTCACGCCGCGCTGCAGCAGGACGGAGTTGACCAGATCGACCCGATGACGGAACTCGGCGATGTCGATCGTGCGCAACGTCTGCGCGAGCCCCGCGTAGTGGGCGCGCGGTACGCCGAGCTGATCGGCAAATTCATCGAAGAAGTCGACCCGTTCATACTGATCGAGGAGTGGCTGCATCGATCCGGGCGTTCGCCTCCGTTGAAGCACCTCACTTGGCCCGGTGTCCAATCCTCGATCCCCGGTCGCCGGGCGAGCCTGCTTGGCTTACCCTGTGACGAATCCATCCACACCCTCCACAGGCGCGTGTGTAGGATAACCCGGCCATAAGGAAACCCGGCGGGACTCCAAGCGGTCCAAGCCAGCGTGTCCGCCTACGATGTCTTGGTCGTGGGCGCCGGCCTTGCGGGGAGCACGATCGCGGAGCGTTGTGCCGGCGAGTTCGGCGCGAACGTGCTACTGATCGACCGCCGGCCCCATCTGGCCGGCAATTGCCACGATCCCATCGGCGACGATGGGCTGCAATACCATCAGTATGGCCCCCACATCTTCCACACCAACGCCGAGCACGTGGTCCGGTATCTCAGCGCATTTACCGCCTGGCGGCCCTACGAGCACCGCGTACTGGCCAATATCGATGGGCGCCTCGTGCCGATCCCGATCAACCAGACCACGATCAACGCGCTTTACGGCCTCGACCTCGACGAGGCCGGCATTGCGGCGTTCCTCGAGCGGGTGGCCGAACCGCGCGCCGAGATCCGCTCCTCCGAGGACGTGATCGTCACGCGAGTCGGCCGCGAGCTCTACGAGCGATTTTTTGCGGGCTACACCCGCAAGCACTGGGCCCGCGACGCCGCCGACCTGGATGCCAGCGTCTGCGGCCGGATCCCGACGCGCACCAACGCCGACGACCGGTACTTCACCGATCGCTTTCAGCGTATGCCCGCGGACGGCTACACCAAGATGGTCGAGCGCATGACCGCGCACCCGCGCATCGAGCGCGTGCTGGGCGTCGATTACCACGAGATTGCCGATCGCGCGCGCTTCCGCCACGTCGTCTTCACCGGCCCGATCGATGCGTTTTTCGAGGACCGTTTCGGCAAGCTGCCGTACCGGTCGCTGCGCTTCGAGTTCGAAACGCACGACGTGGAGCGCTATCAGGCCGCCGGCTGCATCAACGAGCCCTCCGAAGACGTGCCGTATCTGCGCACGACCGAGTACAAGCACCTCACCGGTCAGCAGCACGCAAAGACGATCGTCTCGCGCGAGTATCCGAGCGCCGAAGGCGAGCCGTATTATCCGATCCCGGCACCCGAAAGCCGCGAACAATACCGCAAATATGCCATGCTCGCGCAGCGCACGCGCGGCGTGACGTTCGTCGGGCGCCTGGCCGAGTATCGGTATTACAACATGGATCAGGCGGTCGCGTCCGCGTTACGCACCGCCGACGAACTCGTCGGCGTCCTGCGCGCAGCGTCGTAACTCTAGACTAAGCGCCCGGCCGGTGGGTAAGAACCGATCGTGAGCACACCGCTGCCGGTTCTCATTTGCGGCGCCGGCCCGACCGGCATGACGCTGGCACTCGAACTCGCGCGCTTCGGCGTGCCGTTTCGCATCATCGACAAAGCGTTGCACGGCGCAGAGCAATCGCAGGCGCTCGGGGTGCAAGCGCGCACGCTCGAGCTACTCGAGCCCGCCCGCATCACCGACCGCTTGCTCGCGCTCGCGCAACGCGTCACGCACGTGCAGATTGCCGCGGGAACCCATTCCCTGGTCGAGGCCGACTTCGGTGACTTGCCGACCGCGTATCCATATCTCGCCATGATCCCGCAGTGCGACACGGAGCGCGTGATGCGCGAAGCGCTCGAAACGCAAGGCATCGCGATCGAACGCGCGATCACGCTGACCGCGATGCGCCAGGACTCAGGCGGCATCGACGTCGATCTCGCCGGCCCCGGCGGCACGGAACGCGTGCGCGTGCGCTACCTCGCCGGCTGCGACGGCGCACACAGCGCGGTGCGCCACCACCTCGACGTTCCGTTCGAGGGCTACGCGCTGCCCGAACGCTTCGCGCTCGCCGACGTGCACCTCGACACGTCGCTCGCACCCGACACGCTGCGCGTGCGTCTCGCGGCCGACGGCGGCGCAGTGGCGCTGTTTCCGCTGCGCGACTTCTGGCGGATCCTCATCGAATCGCCGAACGCGCTACCCGATCCGCCGGACCCGAGCATCTTTCAAGCTGCACTCGACGCCGAAGCCTTGCCCGCGCGGATCCGCGACGTGGTGTGGATGGCAAACTATCACATCCACCAACGGCGCGTCGCGCATATGCAGTCCGCGAACGCGTTCTTGCTGGGCGACGCCGCGCACGTCCATTCGCCGATCGGCGGGCAAGGAATGAACAGCGGCATCGGGGACGCGATCAATCTGGCGTGGAAGCTTGCGCTCGTGATCCGCGATGACGTCGCCCCCGCGCTCCTCGACACCTACGCCGAAGAACGTGGAGCGGTCGGGCGCGCGCTGCTCGCCGCGACCGACTATGGCAACCGGCTCGCGTTCAACGCGAACACGATGGTGCGTGCGCTGCGCAATGCCGTGCTGCCGGTCGCCTCACACTTGCCGCTCGTGCGCGACCGGCTACGCGAGAACATCGCACAGCTGCGGATCGCCTATCCGCACAGCCGCCTCTCGGTGAACGCTTCGCCCGCGCGCCGCGGTCTGCGCGCCGGCATGCGGGTGCGCGGTGCGCGGCCGGCGAGTTACCACCCGCAGACGATCGTGATGCACCCGCACGATCAATCCGCGGCGATCACGCTGGTCTTACGCCCGGACGGCTACGCGGGCTACGTCTCCGACGGTGCGCACGCGCACGGCGCGCTCACGTACGTGCGCAATATCATCGGCCTGCGCTCGTGATCCGTCCGCTCGAAACGCGCGACGTCGAAGTGTGGGCCGCTATGCGCGCGCGCCTCTGGCCGCATGCCGACGCCGAAGATCTGCTGCGCGAAGCGTACGCGTTCATCGAAGACGAGGCGGCATCGTTTCTCGATGCCGCCTTCATCGCCGAAGACGACACTGCTCGACCGGTGGGTTTCCTCGAGCTGTCGGTGCGCGACTTCGCCGACGGCTGCGACAGCGCGCCGGTGCCGCACGTCGAGGGCTGGTATATCGAACCGCCGGCGCGTGGCCTGGCCCTCGGCGCGGACCTCATGCACGCGGCCGAAACGTGGTCGGTCGAACGCGGCTTCAGCGAACTCGCCTCCGACACGGAAGTGGAAAACGTCGCTTCGCAAAACGCGCACGCCGCCTGCGGCTTCGAAGAGACCGAACGCCTCGTGAAGTTTCGCAAATCGCTATAGCAGCGCGTTGAGTCTCCGCAGCCGGTTCGTGATGATCTTCATGATTCGCAGCGCGAACATCGGGTCGTTGCGCGTAAGGAACAGAAACCGATTGTGATCGATGATCACGACCCGCACGTCGGTCTTCGCTACGGCTTCCGCGCTGCGCTCGCGATCGTCGATCAGAGCCATCTCGCCGAAGACGCTGCCGGCACGTACGGTCTCGAGTAGCTTGCCGCGCAGGGTGATTTCTACTTCGCCGGACGTCACCACGTACATCACCTCGCCGTGGTCACCCGTTTCGAAGAAACGATGCCCGGCGTGATAATATTGCGTGACATCATCCATAACGGCGATCTGGGGATCGGTCACGAGGCGTCCTTTCAGGTGGGTGACCTCCCTCGCTTCCACCCCGCACCCTTCGCGCTCTCCCGCTAAACGGAAAAACTTTTGCGCGCTCGTTCGGCCCAGCGGTGAACGCCGCGTGCTAATCTCCGCCGCACGTTGCTGACGGCGAACTTTATTTCCTAATTACCTGCTTCGATGATGGCGTCGAGCACGGGACGCTCCGTGCCGCGCAAGAACTCCGCCAGCGCCGGACTGATGCTGATGTGTTCGGGGCGCGCCGAGGCGGCGACGTGGAAGCCGGTGTCGATGTTCGGTCCGAGAAAGTCGACGATGTTGTTCTCGCGGTCGTGCATCATCTGATCGGCCGGGAGCATCTCGGCTGCTTCGAGCTGCTTGACCAACTCCGTCATCTTGTCGGAGACGCCCTCAGCGAACGAGAGTACCGGCGCCGTCCACGCGATGGCGCGAATCGAGATGTACTCCGCCGCCGCGCCGTATTTAGCACTCGCGCTCAGATCTTGCGTCAGTGCTCCGAGCGCACGGTCGATCGCGCGAATCGTGTGCTCGACTTGATACGGCGTGCTGATGCGCTGGTAGAAGAGCACCTCGTCGCCAAGGTACTTCCATACGACCGCATTCTCAACGCTGCGGCTGGCGATCTGGCGCCGGCATTCGCTGTGAAAATACTGAAAGAGTTCGACCCAGTGGAAGCGGTTGAACGTCTGCGCCTTCAATAAGCTCGATCCGACGAGATCGAACGAGAAGAACAGGTACACGTCCACGCGCGAGCCGGATTGCACGTTCGTCCCCTGCCGCGGCGGCAGTACCGATTCCTTGCCCCGCTGAGGAGAGTGATTCGCCGCAGCGCTGTAAAGAAAAAGAAAAGCGCCCCGGCGTTATGCCGGAGCGCTTTCTTAACGTAATGCCGTCTTCCCCATTTGGGAAGATTACATCATGTCGTAGCCGCCGCCCATGCCGCCCATGCCGCCGCCGGGTGCGCCGCCGCCATTTTGCTTCGGTTCCGGTTTGTCGGCGATCAGGGTCTCGGTCGTGAGAACGAGCGCGCCGATCGACGCAGCGTTTTGGAGGGCCGAACGCGTGACCTTGAACGGCTCAACGATGCCGGCCTTGATCATGTCGACGAGGTTGCCCGTCATGGCATCGAAGCCCTGACCGAGCGCTGCCGCCTTGACGCGGTTGACTTCCACTGAGCCTTCGAAGCCCGCGTTTTCCGCGATCTGGCGGAGCGGTTCTTCGAGTGCGCGACGGATGATGTCGATGCCGATTTGCTCTTCGTGCGAATCCGACTTGATTTTGTCGAACGCCTTGAGCGCGTGGACGAGCGAGGCGCCGCCGCCGGGGATCATGCCTTCTTGAACGGCCGCGCGGGTCGCCGAGAGAGCATCTTCGATGCGGTGCTTCTTCTCTTTGAGTTCCGTTTCGGTGGCCGCACCGACTTGGATGACCGCAACGCCGCCGGAGAGCTTGGCAAGACGTTCTTGCAGCTTCTCGCGGTCGAAGTCGGAATCGGTCTCTTCGATCTGGCGCTTGATCATCTCGATGCGACCCTTGATCGCGTCGGGCTTACCGCGGCCATCCACGATGGTCGTTTCTTCCTTGGTGATCTTGACGGTCTTCGCTTGACCGAGCAGTTCCGGGGTGACCTTGTCGAGCTTGAGGCCGAGCTCTTCGCTCACGACGGTCGCGCCGGTGAGGGTCGCGATGTCCTTGAGCATCTCTTTGCGGCGGTCGCCGAAGCCCGGCGCCTTGACGGCGACGGTCGTGAACGTTCCGCGCAGCTTGTTGACCACGAGCGTCGCGAGGGCTTCACCTTCGACGTCTTCTGCGATGATCAAGAGCGGCTTCTGAACTTGAACGATCTTCTCGAGCAGCGGCAGGATGTCGGCGATCGCCGAGATCTTGCGTTCCGTCACGAGGATATAGGGGTCGGTGAGGGTCGCTTCCATGCGTTCCGAATCGGTAACCATGTACGGCGAGATGTAGCCCTTGTCGAAGAGCATGCCGTCTTTGGTCTCGACGTCGGTCTTCATCGACTTCGATTCCTCGACCGTGATGACGCCGTCTTTGCCGACAGCCTTCATCGCCTCGGCGATCAAGCCGCCGATTTCCTTATCGTTCGCCGAAATCGACGCGACTTGCGCGATCTTCTCGGGCGTGTCGACGGTCTGAACCATCTTCAGCATCTCGGCAACGGCCGCTTCGACGGCCTTTTCGATGCCGCGCTTGATCAGGAGCGGGTTCGAACCCGCCGTGACGTTGCGGAGACCTTCGCGGATGATGGCCTGCGCCAGCACGGTCGCCGTGGTCGTGCCGTCGCCGGCGATGTCGTTGGTCTTTGACGCGACTTCCTTCACGAGCTGTGCGCCCATGTTTTCGAAGACGTCGGGGAGTTCGATTTCCTTGGCGATCGTCACACCGTCGTTGGTGATGGTCGGCGAACCGAACTTCTTGTCCAACACGACGTTGCGGCCTTTCGGCCCGAGCGTGACTTTGACCGCGTCGGCGAGAATGTTCGCACCGCGCTCCAGCGCGCGACGTGCGTTCTCGTCAAATACGAGTTGCTTTGCAGCCATGACTAGTTTTTAGCTCCAGCCGGAACGCGCTCATCGACAATCGCGAGAACGTCTTTTTCCGAGATGATGAGGTATTCGGTGCCTTCGAGTTTGATCTCGGATCCCGAGTACTTCGAGTAGAGAATGCGGTCGCCGACCTTCACGCTGACGGGCAACAAGTTGCCATTGTCGAGAACGCGGCCGGTTCCGACTGCGAGGACGCGGCCTTCTTGCGGCTTTTCTTTGGCCGTGTCGGGGAGAAACACGCCGCCGGCGCTCTTCTCCGCTTGCTCCACGTGCTCGACGACCACGCGATCGCCCAGTGGCTTCAAATTCACGAAATAACTCCTCCAAACAATTGTTGGCAGTTCCAGCACCTGAGTGCCAGCACCGACTAGATTAGCAGACTCACCCGGTGAGTGCAAGGGCGGGGGAGCGTGTTTTTTACATTATTTCGCGCCCGTGAAGAGTCTGGAACGGCATCGTAAAGTGCGACAAAGGTCGCTATGACCGTCCCATAAGCAAGCCTATCATCGCTCGGACCTCACTTCCCCCGCTTGTCCGGCTTCGGCCAGCAAGCGGTCCAAAAGGACCTAGCAATGCGTAACCATCTCCTCGTCGCCGTCGGCTCGGCCGCCCTGCTCCTCGGAGCCGCGCTTCCCGCCGCCGCCGCCAACACGTTCAACGTTCAAGTCACGGCCGCCACGGTTGCGACCGTCACCGTGACCTCACCCGGCAGCGTCACCTGCAACCCCGGCACCACCGTCACCGGCGTCGTCGCCTGCACCAACACCGTGAACGCGACCGGCGCGATTCGCTCGAGCAAGGGCGGCACCGCCTCGCTGACCACCACCGCGGTTGCCGGCACGATCGTCGGCACCACCGGCAACTCGATCCCGGTCAGCGCGATCTCGATGACCTGCGTCGATGGCGGATCCAGCGGCACGCACGGCACGGCAACCTTCGCCTCCGCCTCGCCGTCCGCCACCGCCGGCACGTCGTGCGCTTCGTGGGCCGGACCGAATGTCTTCACCTACAACGTCAACCTGAACTTCGGCATCGATTCGAGCCAAGTCAACGCCGACACGTACACCCTGTCGTCCGGCTGGACCGTCACGGCATCGACGACCTAATCACGATGCAACACGACAGCGTCCGGTTCGTCCGCCGCATCGCCATCGCCGTTGGTTCGGCGATCGCGCTCCTCACCACGCCGGCACTCGCGCAGAGCGCCCCGCCGCAGAGTCTCTCGCTTACGGTCTCGCCGCTCGTCGTCGAGTTCCACGCGGGAGCGGGTGATGCCGGAACGGCAACCGTTACGGTTCGCAACAGCGGAAACGAACCCGAGCGCATCGTCGCGTTGCGCATGGATTGGAAAGTGGCTGCCGACGGTACGGTTCGCGTCGAGCAGCCCGGCACCGAAGGCAAAGCCTCGATCTCCGACTTCCTGCGCATGGAACCCACCAACGTCGTCCTCGCACCGGGCGAAACGCGCGAACTCGCACTCACCCTCGATCTGCCGGCATCGTTTCCGAGCGAGACCGCCGTCTATCACAGCGGGTTTCTCGTGCGCGGCGTTCCGGTCACCGGCAACGTCACGTTCGGACCGGCCGCAACCGTCGTCGCCTACGACACCGTCGGCACGCCGGTATCGCACGCGAAAATCACCCAACTCCACGTCAGCTCGCCGGCGAGCGGCTCGGCGGTTCTCTCGGCACGCATCGTCAACGACGGCGCCGCCTACGCCCGGACCTCCGCGCACATCGTGCTGCGCCACGACGGGCACATCGTCATCGACGAGACCGACAGCGTGCCGGTGCTCTTTGCGAACGAAGCGCGCGTCTACAATAAAGCGCTCGGCGGGCTCGCTCCCGGCGCCTACGACGTTTCGTTCACGCTCGACTACGGTGGACCGACCCTGATCGAAGGGACGACCGAGGTTCACGTCCGGTGAGATTCCGGCTCGCTGCATTCGGCGCCGCGTGCGCGATCGCGGCAGCCACCCCGGTATTTGCCGCTCCGCCCAGTGCCGTCGTGACGGTGACCTCCACCACGCTCGCGTTTAGCGCAGTCAACCTGTCGAACGCGGCGCTCACCAGTTCGCCGCTCACCGCATCGGCCTCGATCACGTTCACCACCACCACCGGCGGCGCCGGCGGCACCGTCACGGTAACGCCGATAAGCCTGCCGAGCATCCCGTCGGGCACGACCCTCGACCCGCGCGACTTTACGCTGACGTGCACGCGCACGGGCAGCAACACGGGTTTCGTTGCGGCCTCGCCGGCAGCGCTGAACGGACCGACGACGTGCGGCACGCTCACACAAGGCAAGTCCAACGTCACCAGCACGTTCACCATCGAGTTGACGCTCAACGACACCACTACCGCGACCGCACCGTTCTTGGCAGCCTCGTACCTCGGAACGTTTACGGTAAGCGCGACCGCTTCCTGACATGAAACGCGCGCTCGCCTGGATCGCCGCAACGGCGATCTGCGTGCTTGCGACGCTGCCGGCAGCCGCCGCGCAGATCGCCTACGTTCCGATGCCGGCCGCGCCGCGCGAGCCGTCGGTGGCGATCGAACCGATTGCAAAACAACTCGGCTGGACGTTTAAACGCACCGGCGACGGCGCAATCCTCAACGACGGCACGGGACCCGAGGCGATCCGCATCGGTTCGCGTCTCGTGCGCGAAGACGGCGCCGACGTCGCGCTCTTCGAAGGGCCCGCGGTCGAGCGCAACGGTCACATCGAACTCGCGATCTCCGACGCCGCAACGTTGTTTCACCTCACCGTGCAGCGCGAAGGCACCCACGTCGCGCTCGTAACCGAACTCTCGACCGACGTGCAGATTCGCGAAGTTCCGCGTCCGGCGACGCCGCCGCCCGCACCGGTTCCCACCGCCGTCCCGGAGGCGTACAGCGCGCCGGCCATCGTCCAAGGGGATGCCGGCACCCTCGCGGTTTCGGTTGAATTCGACGGCAGCAGCCGCGTGTATCAAACGAGTCTTGCGGGCAGCGCGGGCGTCGTGCACGGCGCCGTGTCGTCGTACGGCGGCGATGCGGTGACGAACCCGGTCGGCGTCGTGACCGTCGGCAAAGCGGTGCGCAACGTTGCATTCGGCACGATCAACAACCCGCTCGCGGGCAGCGTGATCAGCAACGGCTCGCTCACCGGCGCCACGGCGCATCTCGCTACCGGCGAGGGCGCCTACGACGTGTCGTCGGGGCGAAGCATCGACGGCAACATCGCCGCCGTCGCGCACACCCAAGGGAACAACACCGATACGCTGGCCTTCGTATCGGGCGACGGCGCGTTCGATCAACCGATCCTGCGCCACTCGGTGATCGATCAGCAACGCTGGGGCACGCTCGACTACGAAACGCTCGTCGGCGGACACGGAGCCGGCGCCGGCATCCACGCGCGCACGAGCGGCAAGACGTTTCTCGACGCAATCGTCAGCGATGCATCGGGGTCGCTGCCGTTGACCGCCGGCGATCTGCCTACCGGTGCGGTCATCGGCGAACATCTCAGTACCGTGACGACGGTAACGGCCGGCTACATCCGTTCCATCGCCGCACCGGGCAGTCCGACCGTCGGCGTTACGACACGTTGGAACAGTCTCACGCTCGGTGCCAACGTGTCGGAGCACTGGACGAACTTCACCGCAAGCTACGCGGGCCCCGGCGCGTATGGTTCGTTCTTCACGTCGGCCGGTGCGCAGCACGTGTTCGGGGCAACGGGCGGCTTCGCGTTCCATCGCATGTTGGCCGAAATCGACGCCAGCAGCAGCGGCGGCGCAACCAGCGGCATCGCGCAAATTCGCACCAACCATCCGGGACTCAACTTCGCCGGCGGCTTCGACCTCAACGCCGGCACGATCCGGCCGCTGGTGG
Source organism: Candidatus Lustribacter telmatis (assembly GCA_003164045.1). GTDB lineage: Bacteria > Vulcanimicrobiota > Vulcanimicrobiia > Vulcanimicrobiales > Vulcanimicrobiaceae > Lustribacter > Lustribacter telmatis. The sequence goes on along the minus strand of PLRU01000081.1, from coordinate 22,904 downwards.
GCCTCGTCGTCCCGCTCGCGCCGTCGCTTGCATTCGAAGTCGGCGTGGTCGCCGGGCCGAGCGGACGTCCCGCGCTGCGCTTGTCGATGCTCGCCGGTTTCCGTCAACCGAAGCCGCGCATCGCAACGTTCCCGGTCACCGTCTTCGTCCCCGACGCAACCCGCTACGGTGCGTTGCGCGTGTTCGTCGACGGCGTCCGCACCCCGCAGCCGTACGCAGCCGGCACGCCGATCATGGTCGCCGCCGGTCGCCACACGGTGTATGCCGAGAGCGCCGACCGCAGCTATGCGTCAACCACATGCGACGTCGTCGCAACGGGCACAGCAGCAAAAGTCGCCCTGACGATGTTCCCGCAACGCTCGATCGCCGGCACGATCGCCTTCGGCGGAGCGACAGACGCAATTCCGCCGGGTGCATCGCTGGAAGGCATCCGCGTCGTGCTCGAGCCGACCGGTGAGAGCGCCACGACCGACGTCAACGGCCACTACGTTTTCGCGCGCGCGCCGTACGATCCGGCCTCGACGATCTTACTCGATCCGGCGACCGTACCCCACGGCTTCGAGAGCCCCGCCGCTCTCCCGATCGCGGATGGATCGACGGACGTCGTTTTAGCTCCGCAACGTAAGGTCGAGCACACCACGTTTCGCTAAAAAAGGTCACCTTCTAGACGGAGCGTTATTGCAGTCGCGAGAAGAGCGGAGGATGACTCGTTCTCTCGTGCGGCGCGATTGGCTCGTCGCCGGGGTCGTCGCCGGCCTCATTTCCGCCGTGACCTTGGCCGCGTTCGCGGCGTTCGCGGAACTGCGAGCCGGACTGCCGGTAAGCAACACGTATACGTTCCTGGCCGCGGCGGTCGGTGGGGCGGCGCTCTCCGATGGGGCGGCGGCCGTACCCGCGGGCGTGCTCGTGCTTTTTGCCGGGACGATCTTGTGGTCGTTCGGCTACATCTATGCCGCGAGCAAACAATCGCAATTGCTCACGCGTCCGCTCATCTCGGGCGCCGGCTTCGGACTGATCGTTTGGTTCGTGATGCAAGCCGTGCTCGTCGGCGCCGGTCATTTCACCGCACCGACGATCTACACGTTCGATCGTGACATGGTCGCGTTTCTGGTGTTCTTCGGCGTTCCGGTCGCGTTCGTCGTTTCGCGGATGCTGCGCGCGCGATGATCGCCGAACTACGCATCGATCTGGGCGCGATCGCGCGCAACGTCGATGCGCTCTCCGAGCTCGTTGCGCCGGCCCGCGTCGTGCCGGTGGTCAAGTCGAATGCGTACGGTCACGGTCTCGTGGAAGTTGCGCGCGCCATCGCCGGGCGCGTCTCGCGCTTGGCCGTATACGAACTCGACGAGGCGCTTGCGCTGCGCGAAGCGGGAATCACTACGCCGATTCACGTTCTCGGACCGATCCGCGCCGCGTCGCTCGATGACGCGCATACGGCCGGAGTCGAGCTCACGCTCTGGGACGGCGGCTCGTATTTGGACGACGTCGCGTCGGCGGCGCATCACGGCGGCTCGCCCTTCCACGTGCACGCTAAGATCGACACCGGCGTCGCACGGCTCGGCATGCGCGTTGCGGACGCACCCGCGCGCTTGCGCCGCTACGCCGAACACCCCTCGCTCGAACTCGCCGGCGTGTTTTCGCATCTCGCAGCCGCCGAAGAGATGGACTCGACGTTTACGCGCGAGCAGCTCGACGCGTTTGCCACGGCAACGCGCAACGTTTCGCCCGATGTCGAGCGGCACATCGCAGCAACCGCGGCCGCGATGCTCTGGCCGGAGACGCGGCTCGATTCCATCCGCGCCGGCATCGGCATTTATGGGCTGTGGCCGTCGCCCGAAACCGAACTCACGATGCGCGACCGCGGCTTTGCGCTCCAGCCCGCGCTCGAATGGCGCACCAAACTCGTACTGGTTCACGACGTTCCCGCGCACACGCCGGTCGGCTACGGCTGCGCGTATCATACGAAACGGCCCTCACGCATCGGCGTTCTACCGATCGGCTACGCCGAAGGTCTGCCGCGCAACGCCGGCGATCGCGGTCACGTTCTCGTAGCGGGTCAACGGTGCCGCATCGTCGGGCGCGTATGCATGAACATGAGCTTCGTCGATTGCACGGAGGCACCCGACGCGCTGCCCGGCAGCCCCGTCATTCTGATCGGACGCGACGCGTACACGGCGATCGGTGCCGACGAACTCGCGGCTGCAACCGGGACGATTGCCTACGAAATCGTCACGCGGCTACCCGCGCACGTGCCGCGCAACTACCTCGTCGCTGCGCCGTAGGGACGGTTCATCGGACCGTAGCGAGCAGCATGTCTTTCGCTCCCTCGGCAACGGGCGTCGTCCGCGGCAGCTTGAAATCGCCGGGACGAACGCTGTACGCCTGAGGATTGCGCGGTTCGGGCGGCTCGTGGCCTTGCATCAGTTGTTTGGCACTGGTGAGCAGCCGCTTGCGCAGCGCGATGATCGCTTTGTCGGAGCTGGTGAGATATTCACGGCTACGGTCGGCGATCGTGCCGTACCCGCCTTGATCTTGCGTGACCGCCAGATCTTGCGCGACGATCGACTTGATCCCGGTGAAACTCGATGTGGCCTGATCCGTGCGATCGATCAGGTAATCGTTCTCGAACTCTTCTTTGGTTGAGAACGTGCCGGGAACCACTTCAGGCACTGTGACGCCGTCGTTGAGCACGGCGAGTTCTTCGGCATTGAGCGGATGATCGGCATTCGACCAGACGCGGAAGTGCATCGAGTGATCGTCGTCGATCGGCACGCGCACTTGCGTGAGTACCGGGCCGCCGGGCGGCGCCGCAATCAGCACGGCATAGGGCATCAGATACTGGTTGACGCGCCAATGAAATGTGTCTTCGCCGGCATTGCGCTGCGCCGAGAGCATCAAGCCGTAATCGGTTTCCGCGGTGAACCAGCGCGGCTGTTTGTCGGCGAACACGGTAGCATCGACGCGGCCGCCGGGGATCGGTTTCCCATCCATGCGGCTATGGAGAAACGAAACGTGACTGGAATCGATATCGCCTTCTTGCAGCTGCGCGTAGTTGCCGACGGTGATCATCTTCGTGATCGAGCGATGATCGTCGGGAACGGCAAATGCTTCAATCGCCGGAAACTCCGGCATCAGATCGATCGGGCCCATGAAGGCCCAAATCAAACCGCCGCGTTCCATCGCGGGGTACGACGTCGTCTTGACCTTGTTCTTGAGCGTCGGGCCCTCGGGACAATTCGGCAGATCGGTGCACGCGCCGGTGACGTCGAACTTCCAGCCGTGATAGACGCAGCGCAGCCCGTCTTGTTCGTTGCGGCCCCAGAACAGGTTGGCGCGCCGGTGCGGACAATACGCATCGAGCAATCCGAGTTTGCCGTGCGAGTCGCGAAATGCGACCAGATCTTCGCCCAGAATGCGGACGCGAACCGGTGCCGAATCCGGGCCGCCGAGTTCGCTCGCCAGCATGACCGGCGTCCAGAAGCGGCGGAAGAGTTCGCCCATCGGCGTTTTCGGGCCGATGCGGACCAGAAGCTCGTTGTCGGCTTTTGTGAGCATTGCCCGTGAATTTTCCCCTGGAACGTTGAGAAATCCCTAGCTCAAAGCGTTAAGAGCCTCGGCCAAATCGAGCGTGCCTTCGTAAAGGGCGCGCCCGATGATCGCCGCATCGACGTTGGGCGGCGTGCCGTCGCGCAGCGCAATGAGGTCGGCCAGGGTCTTTGCGCCGCCGCTGGCCGTGATGTGGACGGGGGCCAGGCCGGCCACGTGAGCGAGCGCGCCGACGTCGTAGCCCGAGCCCATCCCATCGCGGGCGATCTCGGTATAGACGATGCGCCGCACGCCCCAAGCGGCGACGTCGCGCACCAGGTCATCGCGCAAGACGCCCGCGTCTTTTTGCCAACCGCGGGTGGCGACGCGGTCGCCGCGCGCGTCGATCCCGGCCACGATCCGCTCGCCGAATGCCGCGACGATCGCGCGGGCGGTCTCCGGATCTTCGATCAGAATCGTCCCGAGCACGACGGCCGCCGCGCCGGCGTCGATGCGCGCCCGCACGTCCGCAAGCGTGCGAACGCCCCCGCCCGTCTGCACCTGCACGTCGACCGCCGCGCAGATCGCCTGCAGCGCGCGCGCGTTTTCGCCCGAGCCGAACGCGCCGTCGAGATCCACGACGTGCAGCGCGCGTGCGCCGGCGGCAACGAACGCTTTGGCGCGCGCGACCGGATCGTCATCGTACTGCGTCTCGCGCGACGGGTCGCCGCGCTCGAGGCGCACGCATTTGCCGCCGCGCAGATCGATCGCCGGCAGCAGCAGCAGTTCGCGCAGCAGACGAATCACGCGGCGAGCGCGAGGAAATTATCGAGCAGTACCGCGCCCGTGCGCTGGCTCTTCTCGGGATGAAATTGCGTCGCCATCACGTTTTCGCGCGCCACGATCGCCGCAAACCGCCCGCCATAGTCGGTACTCGCAACCGTCGCGTCGCTATCCGCCACGCGATACGAGTGCAAGAAGTACGCAAACTCGCCGCCGTGCAAGCCGGCAACGAACGGATGCTCGCGCTCGATCCTCAGGTCGTTCCATCCCATGTGCGGCACGCGCGGAGCGCCGACGAAACGCCGCACGTGGCCGGCGAAGATGCCGAGCCCCTCGTCGCCGCCGAACTCATCGCTCGACTCAAACAGCACTTGCATGCCGACGCAGATGCCGAGGAACGGTTTGCGCGCGGCCACCAGCGTCCGCACGGCACGATCGAGGCCGCGCTCGCGCAATGCGTCCATCGTGGCCCCGAACGCGCCGTCGCCGGGCAAGATCGCCGCATCCGCAGCGGTCACGCGGCTCGGGTCGGACGTCAAATCGAAGGCCACGCCGCGCCGCTCGAGCGCCGCGACCAGCGAGCCGATGTTCCCGCCGCCGTAGTCCAGCACCGCGAGCCGTTTGGATCCCATCGTCGCATTATTTCACGTGAACGTGGGGAAACACCCGGCATGAAGACGTTGCTGCGCACGGCCCTTGCCCTCGCCGTGGTTGCTCTGCTTGCCCCCGCCGGCGTTCGGGCCGCGGCGCCGCCCGTCGGTCTCACGGTCGCATCGGGGTTCGCGATCGAACGGATCGCGACGGTCGAAAACGCCCGCGAAATCGCCGTCGCGCCCAACGGCGACCTCTTCGTCGGAACCTCGGGCAACACGGTCTACCTCGTGGCCGACGCGCAAGGCAACGCCGCGCCGGCGAAAGTGTTCGCGCAGATCGCCGACCACCCGGTGGCGGGCGTGACGATCGACGGCGAGCGGATGTATCTCGGCGCGCAGTTCGGCGTGTACGAATTGCCGTATCGCGCCGGCGATCGCGCCCCGCGCGCCGCGCCGCGCAAGATCGAATCGGTGCGCACCAGCGGCGTCGCGCGCGACCACGTCACCACGACGGTGGCTGTGTCGAACAAATTGCTCTTCACCAGTGTCGGCTCGTCGTGCAACAATTGCGATCCCGATCTCGATGCGACGCGGGCGACGATCCAGCAAGCGGAGCTCGACGGCACCGGGATGACGGTTAAAGCGCGCCGCATCCGCAACGCCATTGCGCTCGCCGTCAACCCGCAAACCGGCGTGTTGTGGGCGGGCGTTGCGGGCCAAGACGAACTGCCGCACGGACATCCCTACGAGATGTTCGATCCGGTGACGCTGCACGCGAGCGTGGTCGATTACGGCTGGCCATACTGCTACGAGAACCATCAAGCCGTGGGATCCCACGATTGCAGCGGACAGACCGTCCCGCGCGTCGTCTTCCCCGCTTACGAAACGCCGATCGGCGCGACGTTCTATCCCGAACATCCCAGCGGCGCGCACGCCTTTCCGGAAGCGTATCGCGGCGGCGCGTTCGTGACGCTGCACGGCTCGTGGCATCAGCCGCCGGTTCCGCCGCGCGTCGTGTTCGTCGCGATGAACGGCGACGAACCGCAGACGCCCGTGAATTGGAACGACCCCACCACCCAGTGGAAAGAGTTCGTCGGCGGTTTCCAAAACGCGGCCGGCCAACGCATAGCGCGCCCAACCGGCGTGGCCGTCGGTCCCGACGGCAGCCTCTTCGTTAGCGACGACGAAGACGGCGGCATCTTCAGGATTCGCCCCAAACCGTAATTTAGCGGCGCCTACTCCAACATGCCCTTGGTTGAAAGGACATCATCGCTGCCGGTGAGCGCTTTTGCTTGCGCGAATGCTTTGGCGAACGCCTTGAACGAGGCTTCGCATAAGTGGTGCGCCACATCGCCGTTCATCTGGATCAAGTGCAGGTTGAACTTGCCGTTGTCGACGACGGCGCGGAAGAATTCGCGGATCATCTCGGTTTTGAAGTCGCCGAGATTTTCGACGCCCTCGAAACGCACGTTGAAGTTCAGGTAGCTGCGCCCCGAGAGATCGATGCTGCCGGCAACGAGCGCGTCATCGAGCGGCACCATCATCGAACCGTAGCGCGCGATGCCGCGTTTGTCGCCCAACGCTTCGTAAATTGCTTTGCCGAGCGCAATGCCGACGTCTTCGATCAAGTGATGGTTGTCGAGCCCGTCACCACGCCCAACGACCTGCAAAGCGCAACCGGAGTGTTTGGCAAACGCTTCGAGCATGTGGTCGAGAAACTTGACGTCGGTGTCGATCTCGATCGGTCCGCCGTCGAGTCCGAGGCGCAGATCGATCTGCGTTTCTTTGGTCGTGCGCTCGACGATCGCGCGGCGTTCGCTCAGTTGAGCGCTCCAACCGGTTTCCCGTTCGCGCCGCTTTGGCGCTGGGAGATCGGCGTCGACGGGTGGACTTCCGGACCGGTATAGGTGGCTTGCGGACGGATCAGGCGATTGCTCTTGAATTGTTCGAGCACGTGCGCGGTCCAGCCGGCCATGCGACCGCATGAAAACATGCAGGTGAACTCGTCGTTGGGAATGCCGAGGGCGCCCAGTGTCGGCGCCGTGTAGAACTCGACATTGGCGTAGATCTTGCGGCCGGGCTTCAATTCCTGAAGCACTTTGTTCGACGCATCTTCGAGCGCGCGAGCGATCTTATACCATTGCGATCCGACCTTCTCGCTCAGCGTTTCCGCCGATTTTTCGAGATGCTCGGCGCGCGGATCGCGGATCTTGTATTCGCGATGGCCCATGCCCATGATCTTCTGGTTGTTACCCATCAGCTTGCGCACGAACGCCTCGGCGTTCTCGGGCTGGCCGATCTCGACGAGATAATCGCCGACTTGGCTCGGTGCGCCGCCGTGCAGTTCGCCGGAGAGCGTCGCCACGGCCGCGGTCATCGCGGCGTAGATATCGGCATTCGTCGACGCGGTCACGCGCGCCGAGAACGTCGACGCATTGAACGAGTGGTCGGCGAGCAGCACGAGGTACATGTTCAGCGCCGCGACGGCTTCTGGAATGGCTTGCTCGCCGGTGCGCATGTAGAGGAAGTTCCCAGCGGTGGTGAGCTTCGGATCGGGCGCGATCGGCTCGAGGCCGCGGCGAATGCGATCCCACGCGGCCACGATCGAGGGGGTCTTCGCGATCAGGTCGATCGCGGCATCGGCGTCGCTCGTGTGCGCGCCGTTCTTCGCGTACGGCTTGAAGAACGCGGTCGCCGAAATCGCGGTGCGGAGCACGTCCATCGGCCACGCCGTCTTCGGCGTCGCCTTCAAGATCGCGATCAATTCGGGCGGCAACGGACGCGCGGCGGATAGCTTCGCGTTGAGCGCATCGAGCTGCGCCTGTACGGGCAACTCGCCGTAGAGCAACAGATGAACGACTTCCTCATAGGTAGCGTTCACGGCGAGATCGTGGATGTCGTATCCACGGTAGGTCAAGCGCCCGATCTGACCCTCGACATTACTGAGCTCGGTCTCCCCGACGTTGACGCCTTCGAGACCGCGATCCACCACATTTCCAGCCATAACCCGAGGAAATTTCAAGAACCCGTCTCCGGGGCCTTCAGGGCCCCCTGACGGTCAGACGAGGACGGCGCGGCCCAAGGCGAACTGGAGCAGGCGTTCGATCAGGGCCTCGAACGAGATGCCCGCGGCGCGCGCTTCATCCGGAAAGAGCGATAGGGGCGTGAGGCCGGGCAGCGCGTTGATCTCGAGAATGTACGGCCGGCCTTCTTTGGTCACGATGAAGTCGGTGCGCGAGTAGTCACGCAGACCGAGCATCCGATGGACCGAGAGCGCGAGCATCTGCAAGCGCGCGGTGAGGTCGCCGTCGACCGGCGCCGGCACGAGGTGGCGCGAGCCGCCCGGCTTGTATTTCGCGTCGTACGAATAGAACTCGTCGCTCGCGATGATCTCGACGAGCGGCAACGCTTCTTCACCCAAGATCGCGCTCGAAAATTCGCGCCCGGGGATGAATTCTTCCGCCAGGATCTGCGTCGTTTTGGGGGCGACGCCGATCATCGCTTTGGTCCACTCTTCATGCGTGCGCACGATCGAGACGCCGGCGCTCGAACCGCTGCTGCGCGGCTTTACGACCAGCGGTAAATTCAGCGAACCCGGTAATAGCGGCAGCGTTCCCCCGGCCAGATCGAACGTGTCCCAAGCCGGCGTCGGCAGCCCTTCGGCTGCGAGCAGCTTCTTCGTGATGTGTTTGTCCATCGCGAGCGCGCAGCTGGTGAGATCGCTGCCCGTGTACGGAATGCCGAGCCACTCGAGCACGCCTTGAATCGTGCCGTCTTCGCCGCCGGTTCCGTGCAGCGCATTGAACACGACGTCGGGCCGGATCTCGCGCAGCGCATCGACGAAGCGGCCGTCAAAATCGAGCGACTGCGCGTCGTGTCCGAGCGACGCGAGTGCGCGCATCACGGCTTGACCGCTTTCGATCGAAACCTCGCGCTCGGCGCTGGGGCCACCCATCACCACCGCGACCCGTACTTTAGACATCCGCTACGAACTCCCCGACGAGGTGAACTTCGAGGTGGAGGTCGATGCCGAACGCGTCATCGACCGCGCGGTGAACGCGGGCGAGGAGCGAGCTGACATCGAGGGCCTTCGCGCCGCCGACGTTGACAATGAAGTTAGCGTGGAGCGTGGAGACTTCCGCCCCGCCCGCGCGCCAGCCCTTGGCCCCGGCGGCCTCGATCAGGCGGCCCGCCTGGTCACCCGGCGGATTGCGGAAGCACGACCCGGCGTTGGGCACGGCGACGGGCTGGGTGGCCTTGCGGCGGACGAGCCGATCCTGGGTGCGGGCGCGCACCGCGGCCGGATCGCCGCACTCGAACGCCAGCGTGACGTCGGCCACGATCGCGTCCCGCGGCAGCGTGGTTTGGCGGTACGAGAACCCGACCCAGGTCGACGCGGGCTGGGGCTTCGTCGCGGTCTGCACGCGCACGTCGCGTACGAACTCGCCGATCTCGCGGTCGGTACCGGCGTTCATGCGTAGCGCGCCGCCGACCGTCGCCGGGATGCCGGCCAGCCCATCGACGCCGAGCGCGCCGAGCGACGCCGCTTGGGCAACGAGTTGCGGCAGCATCGCGCTCGCGCCGGCGCGCGCGACGACCGCGCCGTCTTCGATACGCACGTCGAGCGCGTCGTACGAACCGCCAAGCTGCACCACGAGACCGCGCATGCCGCCGTCGCCGACGAGTAAATTCGAACCGGCGCCCAACACGAAGCACGGCAGCTTGCGCTTGAAACACCATTGCAGCACGAATGCAACGTCGTCCACGCTCGTCGCGGCGATCGTCGCGTCGGCCGGGCCGCCGATCTTCCACCACGTCGCGGGCGCGAGCGGCGTGTCGAAGCGCACGCGCTCGTCGAACCGCGCAGCGAGCGCAGCCCGGTCGTCACCGGCGAGCAACGTGGCGCTAGCGGTCATCGTAAGGCGGCCGGCAACGCGCCGAGCGTGGCGCCCAAACGGTGCGCGACGCCGGAAATCGATCCCGCGCCGAGCATCAGCACGACCGCATCGTCGCCGCACACGCGCGGAATTTCTTCGAGCAGTTGATCGACGCTGCTCACGTACGTCACCGGCGTGCCGGTAGCGGCGAGCGGCACCCCGATCGAACGTTCGCTCACACCTTCGATCGGCGCTTCGGACGCCGCGTAGATCGGCGCGAGCACGACCGCATCGGCATTCGCGAGCGCGGCCGCAAAATCGGCAGCAAGATAACGCGTGCGCGAATAGCGGTGCGGCTGAAACGCCACCACGATCGGTTTGCCGGTATAGCCGCGCGCCGCCGCGATCGTTTGCGCGATCGCCGTCGGATGGTGCGCGTAGTCGTCGACGATCGTCACGCCGCCGTGTTCCCCGACGATCTCGAACCGGCGACGCACGCCGCGAAACGCGTCGAGCGCGGCGGCGATCGTCGGCACGTCGACTTTGAGCGTCCGCGCGACGGCGATTGCCGCGAGCGCGTTCAGCACGTTGATCTCGCCGGGCATGTGTAAGTGCACGGTGCCGAGCGCGTTGCCGCGTTCGACGAGCGTGAAGCGCGACCCGAGGCCGTCGTACACGATGTCGCGCGCCATGACGTCGGCATCGGTGCGGATGGCGAACGTCGTCTTCGGCACGGTCGCGTTCTTCGCGATGAACGCGCTGCCGCGGTCGTCGAGCCCGATGATCGCACAGCCGTCGGGCGGCACGCGCTGCACGAACGTGGAAAACTGCGCGAGCAAGCCCGGCAGTTCGTCGTCGCTCGAGAGATGATCGTTCTCGACGTTGGTGACCACGGCGATCGTCGGCTGCAAGTGCAAGAACGAGCCGTCGCTCTCGTCGCTCTCGGTGACGAACCACACGCCCGCGCCCGTACCGGCGTTGGTGCCGGTGTCGACGCGCAAGCCGCCGATCGCGTAGGTTGGCTCGACCTTCGCGTGTTCGAGGATCGTGACGGTCATCGCGGTCGTCGTCGTTTTACCGTTCGTTCCAGCGATCGCGATCGTCTTGCGCGAGCCGGTCAGTTCGGCCAGCATCGCGCCGCGCGTCTTGATGTCGATGCCGCGTTCGATCGCCGCCACGAACTCGGGGTTATCGTGCGCGATCGCGCTCGACACGATCACGAGATCCGGGTGACCGACGTTTTCCGCGCAGTGCCCGATCGCTACGATCGCCCCTTCGGTTTCGAGTTGCGAGACGAGGTCGGAACGATGCACGTCGGAACCGGTCACGCTCGCGCCGCGCGCCAGCAGCAAGCGCGCGATCGCACTCATGCCGATCCCGCCGATGCCGACGAGATGATACGACGTCGTTGCGCTATTCACGGCCCGAACCGTTCGCTTCCGCCGATTCCACGACCCGTGCGGGCATGAGAAATTCGATGCGGCTCACGATCTTCGGCCCGGCGCCGGATGTCGCCAGGGAAGCAGCGGCCGCACGCATTTCGGCGAGCCGTTCCGGTTGCAGCATCGCATCGAGCGTCCACCACAAGCGATCGCCGTCGAGTTCGGCGTCGGTGAGCACGACGGCAGCCCCGCGATCGGCAAAAATCGCGGCATTGGAGACCTGATGATTGTCGGAATGGTGGGGATAGGGTACGAGAATCGCCGGCGTCCCGGTGGCCGCGAGTTCGGCTAGCGTCGAGGCGCCGGCGCGCGCGATCACGACGTCGGCGGCCGCGTACGCATTCGCCGGATCGGCCAAGTAGGAGACGAGCAGCACGTGGTTGGCACCGACATCGCGTTCTTCGGCTTCCATGTAAGCGTAATCGCGCTCGCCGCTGACATGCAAGACTTGCCGATCATCGCCGAGCGTGCGGCGCGTGACGAGCGCCGCCACGGCTTCGTTGACCGAGCGCGCACCGAGGCTGCCGCCCATCGCAACGATGGTGGTGCGCTCCGGCGCGAGGCCGAGTTCGAGGCGCGCGCGCGAGGGATTGATCGAGCGCATGAGCGAGGCGCGAATCGGCGCCCCCGTGCGGTGCGCCTTCCCGCGGAAGAACGGCGCCGAGGCGTCGTAGGACGTCCACACTTCATCGACGATGGGCGCCAGCAAACGATTCGTCAGGCCGGGCTGCACGTTGATCTCGAGCAACGCGATGCCGCAGCGCAAGAGACCGAGCGTCCGTAGGATGCGCGCCGCAACGACCACCGGAAAGCAAACGTAACCGCCGGTCGCAATCACCATTACCGGCTGGAACTCACGCAGCGCCGCTAGCGCGACGATGACGCCGAGCGCATTGCGCCACACCGTAGCGAGCGTGCGCAGCGAGAGTTTGCGCTGCAGCGCGGCGCTGGGCACGAACGTGATCGGCATCGTCGTGACGAGTTGGGCCTCGAGGCCGTCGCGATTACCGAAGAAGCGCGGCTCGTAGTGGTCGGGATCGTACTCGGCGCGGATCGCATCGTCGATTGCCAGCGCGGGATAGATGTGCCCACCCGTCCCTCCGCCCGCGAACGCGACGCGAAATGCCACTAGCGCGTACGGCGGGCGACGTTCATGATCAGAGCCACCGCGACCAGGCTGACGATGAGCGAGGTGCCTCCGAACGAGATGAACGGCAGCGGAACGCCGGTGACGGGCCACGACGACGTGACCACACCGATGTTGATGAAGGCTTGAATGACGATCAGCAGCGCGCAGCCGATGATCAGGAACGAGCCAAACCGGTCGGTGGTGCGCTGCGCGAGCACGAACGCGCGAATGGCGAACGCGGCGAAGAGCGAGAGCACCATCATCGTGCCGAGCAGTCCGAGTTCTTCACCCACCACGGCAAAGATGAAGTCGGTATGCGCTTCAGGGAGATAGAAGAACTTCTGCCGCGAGGCGCCTAGGCCAAGGCCGAACACGCCGCCGCTGCCGAGCGCGAGCAGCGACTGCACGATGTGGAAGCCGGTGTTCTGGGCGTCCTTCCACGGATCGAGAAACGCGAGGATACGCGCGCGTTTGTAGGCGCTCGCGCCGACTTCGAGCGCCACCGGCGGCAGCAGCACGATGGCAGAAATGGCAAGGTGCTCGAAGCGCGCTCCGGCGCAAAACAGCATCCCGAACGCGGTGAACATGACGAGGCTCGCGGTGCCCATGTCGGGCTCGAGCAGAATCGGCACGGCGAGCAGGGCCGCGACGAGCAGCGACGGTACGACGCCGCGCACGAGCGAGCGCACGTCCTGACCGATCGTCGAGAGCTTCGCGGCGAGGAACAGCACCAGCACCAGCTTCGCGACTTCGGAGGGCTGGAAGCTCAAGATGCTCGCGCCGAGCCAACGTCGCGCGCCGCCCGTTTGCAAGCCGACGTGCGGAATCAGCGTAAGTACCAGCAGCAGCACCGTGATGCCCACCAAGGCCGGCGTCACGCGCTTGAGTTTGGTATAGTCGATGCGATACGCGAGATAGGCGAAGACACCGCCGATCGCCAGCCATATTAGTTGGCGTTTGAGGAAGTAGGCCGTGTCGTGATAGGTAGCGTACGCCGTCGCGCTCGACGCGCTGAACACCATGACCAGACCGACCGCGATCAAGCCGGCGACGGTCGCGAAAATCCAGGGATCGGGCGGCGCGAGCACCGGACGTGCGCGCAGCGGCTGCGGGATCGACGGCCCGGGCGCGCGCGACGCTTTAGCGTACATGCTGTGCTCCCGTGACGGCCGCAACGAACGCCTCACCGCGCGCTTCGGCCGAGGCGAACATATCGAACGACGCGCAGGCCGGCGAGAGTAACACCACATCGCCGCTCTCGGCAAACGCCGACGCCGTCGCCACCGCTTCATCCATCGAGCCGGCGTGGGCAACTTGGGCGCGCTTGACGTGCTTGCCGATCTCCTCCGCCGCTTCGCCGATCAACACGACCGCTTTGGTGCGCGAGGAGATCACTTTGCCCAGTTCGGAAAACTCGGTGCCCTTCGATTTGCCGCCGGCGATCAGGACGATCGGGCGATCGAACGACCGCAGCGCGGCGATGACGGCGCCGGGGTTCGTCGCCTTCGAGTCATCCACGTACAAGACGCCGTCGCGCTCGGCCACGGTCTCGAGCCGGTGATGCAGGGGCTTGAAGCCGCGCACGCCGTCGGCGATTGCGGTGCGGTCGAGCCCAGCTGCGAGACCGACGAGGATGGCGGCCATCACGTTGTCGACGTTGTGCGCACCGTGAAGCGGGATGTCGGCCACGTTCATGATCTCGATCGGCCGCGGATCGCCGGTCGGCGGGGCGTAGACGATCGATGTTTCGTTGCGCATGTAGAGGGTCGTTTGGCGATGCGGCTCGCGCGCAAACCAGAGCGCGCGCGCGCGGATGCGCGTGTTGTCCTCGCCCGGCGCTGCCGCGACGATCGGGTCGTCGAGGTTCCCCACAAACGTGTCGCCCGGGCCTTGGTTTGCGAAGATGCGGAATTTCGCTTCGGCGTACTCGTCCATCGAGTGATAGCGGTCGAGGTGATCGGGCGTGATGTTGATGATGCACGAAATGCGCGGTTTGAACGAGCGGATCGATTCGAGCTGGAACGACGACACTTCCGCAATCACCCAGTCTTCGGGCTTCGCGACGGCGGTCTCAGCGATTAACGCGTTGCCGATGTTACCGCCGACGTACGTCGTGTAACCGGCCGCACGGAAGAGCGCACCGATCAGCGCGGTCGTGGTCGACTTGCCTTTGGTTCCGGTCAGCGCGACGATCGGCGCTTGGCAGATACGATACGCGACTTCGACTTCGCTGAACACCGGGACGCCGGCCGCCTGAATGCGGCGCACGAGTTCGCCGTTGAGCGGAATGCCCGGCGAGAGCACTGCGACGGTGACCTTCGGTAAAACGTCGCCGAGTGCATCGGGTGCAACGAACGGCACGCCGGCTGCTTCGAGCTCGGCGAGCACCGGCGCGAGCGCACTCGGCGGTCCTTCGTCGGTGGCGTAGACTTGGGCCACGCGCGGCTGCAGCACCGCGACGCTCGCGCGCCCGCTGCGTCCGAGACCGATGACGAGAACGCGCTCGCTGCGATCGAAGCGAACGCTGGAGATCGGTATATTCATGCTCGCACCACGATGAAGAAGCCGATGATACCAAGGAAAAGCGAAGCCAGCCAAAACGATGACGTGACCCTCGTTTCGGGCCAGCCGCCGAGTTCGAAATGATGGTGCAACGGACTCATCCGGAACACGCGACGTTTGGTCGTCTTGTACGACGTCACTTGGATGATGACGGAAAGCGTTTCCGCGACGAACACGCCGCCGATCAGCAGCAGCAGCAGTTGCGCCCCCGTGAGGATCGCCGCACCCGCCAGCGCAGCGCCGAGCGCGAGCGACCCGGTGTCGCCCATGAAGACCTTGGCCGGGTGCCGGTTGTAGAGTAAGAAACCGAGCACGGCGCCGAGCATTGCGGCCGTTAAGATCGCGACGCCGGCGCCGTTTTGCCGCACGGCGACGAAGGCGAGCACGATGAGCGGCGGCACGATCGTACCGCCGGCCAAACCGTCGAGTCCATCGGTGAGGTTGACCGCATGCGTCGTCGCCAGAATCACCGCCAGCGAAAGTGCGTACCAGAGCCAGTACGGAATCGGCCCGATGAAGAGTAGCGCGTGCGCATCGGGTACGAACGCGGCGACCAGACCCAGGAATGCGGCGCCGACAAGGGCAGTCAGGAGAAACTTCGTGCGCGCGCGCAAACCGCGATTGCGGCCGCGCCGGATCGCCATGTAGTCGTCCGCGAAGCCGATCGCCGCCGATCCGGCGATGAGAAAGCCGTACGCGAGTACCAGAGGATCGCGCGCGATTGCAAACGCGACGAGCGGCGCCAGCAGAAAGAGCAGCCCGCCCATCGTCGGCGTGCCGGTCTTCTTCTGATGCGTTTCCGGCGCGTCCTCATATGCATGCTGCCGATAGGACAAGCGGCGCAAATAGCGGATCAGCGCCGGGCCGAGGACGGCCACCAGCACGAAGGCCGCAAAGAAGGCCCCGATCGTCTGCACGGTCATGCTGCACGCACCAGCGGGTTTGCGCCGGCGCCGCGCCAGGCCAGAATGACCAGCGGCGTTTGCTCGTCGCCGTTGCCGGCGGGATTGCCGAGCAGCGCCGATTCGACGGCCTCGCGAATGACACGCGGCGATGCGCCGAGCGCTTTGGCGCGGCGCAGATCGTTCGCATCGACGATCGCTATATGCAAGTCCAGTGCCGCGGCGAGTTCGGTACTCACGCGGTCGGGTTCCGCCGGGCCGAGCACGATTGCGCGTTCGTAGGGCGGCAGCGTTCCGGTATAACCGTCGATGGCCGCGATCGCTTCGCCGAGCAGTTCGTAGAACACGCCGCGGCGGCCGACGGCACGTCCGGCGACCTGCAAGACGGCGGCGCCGAACACGCGCCATGCGCCGACCTGGTCGATAACCAGTTGCAGCGACTCCGGCTGATTGATCGTGGCCATCGCTCCGGCGCGACGCGCGAGCACGCGTGCGAGGCGCGACGGACGAATCGTTTCCGCGCCGATGAAGCGCCCCTGTGCGATGGCGACCGCCGTTTCGGCAATCGCTACGACGTCCCCCGGACGCGCCAAACCGGCCAGCGCTTCGCGCAGAACGGCGGCGAGATCGTCGCCCTTCACGATCAAGCGCGTGCGCACCGGAATCGCAACGACACCGTCGGGCAAAGATGCTTCGTGAATCGCGGTCGGAATCACGCCGACAACCCCGCTACGATTTGCTCCATGCGGTACATCCGCGAACCCTTCAGGAGCACGACGTCATCCGGCCGGCCATGTTCGCGCAGCCACGCGATCGCATCGTCGTTCGTTTGATACACGATCAGCGCGTCAGGCGCCAGCCCCATCGCCTGCGCGCCGACGGCAAGCGCATCGGCAAAGGCACCGCCGACGAGCACGATGTCGGCCGAAGCCGCGGCCGCCGCCCCGACCCTCTGATGCATGACCGGCGCATCCGGGCCCAGTTCCGCCATGCTGCCGAGCACGACGATGCGGCGCGCGGGAACGCGCTCGCGCGCGAACGCAGCCAGCGTTGCAAGCGCACCGCTCATCGAGGCATTGTACGCATCGTAGATCACGGTCGGGCCGCCGGCGATCTGCATGCGCTCGTAGCGGCCGTGCGGCAGAGCGAAGTGCGGCGACGCGACGGCGACGCTCTCGGGATCGACGCCCGCCGCCCACGCCGCGGCAAATGCCGCCGCGAGATTGCGCCGGTTATGCGCGCCGGGAACGTCGACGTGCAACGGAAACGCGCGTGTCGCACCGTCTTCGATCTCCAGAACGTCCTCAACGCGCACGATCACGGCGCGCGTGCCGTCCGGCGGTCGCTCCGCATCGACGCCGAACCAGATCGGCGGCTTCGCGAGCGACGCCGCACGTTCGCGCGAAGCCTCGTCGCCGAGGTTGAGCACGGGCCGCGCGCCGCCGGCAAAGAGTCCCCACTTCGTTTCGGCGAGGCGTTCGTAGCTGCCCATGATTTCGAGATGGGCTTCACCGATATTGGTGAGCACGCCGATATCGGGCCGGGCCGCGCGCACGAGCGGTTCGAGATCGCGATATTTCCGAGCCCCGAACTCGACGATCGCCACGCGCTCGTCACCATCTTCGAGCGAGAGCAAGAACTTCGCGACGCCGATCTCGTTGTTCTCGTTCTCGGGCGTTGCCGTCACCGCTTGCCCGGCTGCTTCGAGCGCCTGCACGGCGAACGTTTTCGTCGTCGTCTTGCCGGTACTGCCGGTAATGGCGATCACCGGACCGCGCACGCGGTCGCGCGCGAGCCCGCCGAGCGTTAGGTACGCCGCCAGCGTGTCGGCAACGACGAAGCCCGCTTGTCCATCCGGCAACGCGGAAGCATCGTCGACGATGACGGCCGATGCGCCGCCCGCTACGGCTTCGGCGATAAACCGATGACCGTCGAAGTTCTCACCGCGCAGCGCCAGGAACGTTTCGCTCGGGCGAATCGCGCGCGTGTCGGTCGATACCGCAATGGTCGCCGGCATGTTTTCGCGGTTCACCACGCTGGCGCCGAGGGCGGCGATTGCATCGTTCGTCGGCAGCCTCATGCGCGCAGCGCTCCCGAACGCATCGAGAACGCGCTGCGCACTTCATCGCGATCGTCGAACGGCAGGCGCTCCTCGCCGATGATCTGATAGGTTTCGTGGCCCTTGCCGGCAACGACCACCGTATCGCCGGCGCGCGCTTCGTTGATGGCACGGCGAATCGCCGTCCGGCGGTCGAGGATGACTTCGGCGATGATCCCCTCGGCAACGGCAGCCGCAATGGCTGCCGGATTTTCTCCGCGCGGGTTGTCGGAGGTCACGATCACCGCGTCGGCAGCATCGGCGGCGATGCGCCCCATCTCGACGCGCTTCCCCGGATCCCGATCGCCGCCGCAGCCGAACACGACGATCAGCCGGCCGCGCGTCGTCTCGCGCGCGGCGCGCAGGACGTTGGCGAGCGCATCGGGCGTATGCGCGTAGTCGACGATCGCATCGATGCCGAACGCGCCGATGCGTTCCATCCGGCCCGGCACCGCACGCGCGGAAGCTAGGCCCCGAACGATTGCTTCATCGTCGATGCCGCAGGCGCGCGCGATGCCGATCGCGGCGAGCGCGTTCGCGACGTTGAAGCGCCCGGGCAACGCGATCTCCACGTGCAAACCGCCCGCATCAAAAGTGGTTCCGTCACCCTGCAACACGATGTTCGAGGCGCGCAGCTCCGCCACGCGTTCGATCGCATACGTCGTGGCCGTTGCGAACTCGCCGGCAAACGTGCGGCCGACGGGATCATCGACGTTGAGCACCGCGTTCGGCGCGAGATCGAAGAGCCGGCGCTTCGCCGCAATGTAGCGCGCGAGCGTACCGTGAAAGTCAAGGTGGTCGCGCGTGACGTTCGTCAGCGCGGCGGCCCGAAAGCGCACGTCATCGACGCGACCGAGCGCGAGCGCATGCGAGGAGACCTCCATCGCTACCGCGCGCGCGCCGGCCTCGCGCATCTCCGCGAGCAGACGGTGCAGTTCGAGTGCGAGCGGCGTCGTGTTCTCGAGGGCCCACGTGCGGTCGCCGAAGATACCGCCGAGCGTGCCGATCACACCGCACGGCAAGCCGGCGGCATCGGCGATGCTGCGCAGCAGATATGTCGTGGTCGTCTTGCCGTTCGTGCCCGTCACCCCAAAGACCATGAGGTCGCGCGAGGGATGACCGTAAAACGTATCCGCGAGCCGCGAGATCGCGACACGCGTATCCTCGACGATCAGTTGCGGAACATCGACGTCGACTTCGTGCTCGACCACGAGGGCAGCCGCGCCGCGCGCAACGGCGCTCTTCGCGAAACGATGCCCATCGACACGCTCGCCTCGCACGGCAACAAAGAGGCTTCCGGGCAGGGCGGTGCGCGAATCGACGGCGATTGCCGTGATCGTTTCGGGCAGCGTGCCGACGATACGCGGTGCGACCAGCGCGTCGAGCAGCGGCCGAAGCTCTCGCTTCATCTTGACGTCTTCGCCCCGGCGGCGTGCCGAACCAAGCGCGCCGGTACCGTCGGCATGACGTCGGCATCGAGCATCACGGTGTGCGCGAGCTGTGAGAAAATCGGGGCTGCGACGACGCCGCCGTAATACGCACCGCGCGGACGTTCGATCTTCACGAAGATCACGTAACGGGGCGCCTCGGCGGGCACGTAGCCGATAAAGGAGCCGATGTACTCGCCCGGTTCGTAGCGGCCGTTTTCAACGACTTGCGCGGTACCGGTTTTGCCCGCGGTCGTGTAGCCGGGCGTGCGCGCGCTCGGATTGCCCGTTCCATAGACGACGACCGAACGCAAGATATGGCGCAGCTTGGCCGCCGTTTGTTCCGAGATCGCGCGGCGCTCGATCTCCGGGCCGTAGGTGTAGATCACCTTGCCGTTTGCATCTTCGAGCGCGTGCACGAGCCGCGGCCGCATCAAGAGGCCGCCGTTGGCAATTGCTGCGTACGCGCGCGTCAAGGCAATCGGCGTCGTCGAGATACCGTGGCCGAACGAAATCGTCGCGAGCGAACTGCCGCTCCAATCCGACACCGGCGGCACGATGCCGTCGTTTTCGCCGCCGGTCTCGATATGCGTGTCGTCGCCGAAGCCGAACGATTTGATCATCTTGTAAAGCGTGGGCGCACCGATACTCATGCCGACTTCGGCTGCGCCGACGTTGTGCGAGTAGGCGACGATGTCTTCGAGCGACTCCGTGCTCGACGACCCGGCCATGAAGCCGTCCTCGGCGTTATGGATCGTGTGCCCCCCGACGTCGATTTGATCGCGCGCCGGAAACCGCGACTTCATCGTCACTTTGCCGCTCTCGAGCGCGGCCGCGGCGGTGATCAACTTAAACGTCGAACCCGGTTCGTACGCGTCGGCGACGGCGCGATTGCGCCACGCGTTCGCGTTCGACTTATCGAAGTGGTTCGGATCGTAGTCCGGCGCGTTGGCCATCGCCAAGATCTCGCCCGTGTGGACGTCCATCACGATCGCCGTCGCGCTTTTGGCATGCCACGTTTTCATCGCGGCGCCGATGAGCCGCTCGGCTTCGAATTGGATGTAGGAATCTAGGGTGAGGACGAGCGTTCGTCCCGGCACGGCCCGTTCGACCACGGTCGAGTCGCCGAATGGGATTGCGCGGCCGAACTCATCGGCCTCAACGTGCGTCTTGCCCGGCGTGCCGCGCAAATAGTCGTTGAACGCGTACTCGAGTCCGGCCAGTCCTTTGTCTTCCATGCCGACGAAGCCCAGCACGGTCGATGCGAGATGGCCCGACGGGGCATACCGCACGCCGGTATCTTCGGGCTCGGTGCCGATGCCCTCGATTCCGAGGGCCTGAGCGCGCTCGGCAATACTATGCGGAATCTTACGCTTGAGGTAACGGAACGGCGTGCGCTCGTGCAGCGCGGCTTCGAGCTGCTCCGGCGGATAGCCCAAGATGGGAGAGAGCTTGGCCGCGATCTCCGGCACGTCGGCGGCGTTGATCGAGGTCGGGACGGCGTACACGCTTTCCGAGGGCAGCGAACGTACGAGTATGTTGCCGTCGCGATCGACGATCGAGCCGCGCTTCGCGAAGGCATCGACGGTCTCGCTATGCTGCGAGAGCGCGAGCCGCGAGAGGTTGGCGCTCTGACGGATTTGCACGTCGGACAAGCGCCAAGTTAGCCACGCCGTCACCAGCAGCGTCGCGAGAATAGCGAGCTTCGCGCGTACCACGGGAACGCGCGCGAACGCCCGATCGATCATTTAGCGGTGGAAGAAAGCGCCCAGGAACGCGATGCCGTTGGACGGTGGCGCCACGACCGGACCGGGAACGTCGACGACGGCATAGCGCTGCGGATCGTGCATGTGCAGACGAGTCGCCAAGATCGCCAGCCGTTCGCGCGACTGCAGTTGCGCGATGCGATCGTCGAGCTGCATCGTCTCTTCCACGAGCGCGCTCTTCTGCTGCGTAACGTGCCGCAGGTTAAAACTCAGCGCCGTGAGATTGCCCATGAGCAGCACGTAGATCATCACCGGTACGAGCACGACGGCGAAGGCAGTCGCGATCCGCGCGAGCATCGTATAGCCTTGCATGCGCGTACGGCGGCTGCGCCGGCGCGCGGCATCGCGCGCGCGAACCGCAACGCGCGGCTGAACTCTGGGCTGCGGGATCGCTTTGGGCGCAATCACGCGGCTACCTCGCTTTCGACGGTTGCGACACGCAGTTTCGCACTGCGCGCTCGCGGGTTGGAGAGAATTTCCTCATCGCTCGGCACGATGGGTTTGCGCGTCAGCGGCTGCAAACGCGCGTCCTCGCGGAAGAACAGCTTGACGATACGATCTTCGAGCGAGTGAAAACTGATGACGGCGATGCGCCCGTCGGGCCGCACGACGTTAGCTGCGGCATCGAGGCTCTCGCGCAGCGCGCCGAGTTCGTCGTTGACCGAAATGCGGAGGGCCTGAAACGTTTTCGTGGCGGGGTGGACGCGTTCGCGCTTGCCGCGCACGTGCACGGTTCCGGCCACAATCGCCGCGAGCTCGCCGGTCGTACGCGGCAACTTCGCTTTGAGCGCGCGGGCGATGCGGCGCGAATTACGCTCTTCACCGAAGCGAAAGATCGCATCGGCCAATTCGACCTCGTCACGCGAGACGATGAATTCGGCTGCGGTTTCGCCTTGCGTCGGATCGAGGCGCATGTCGAGCGGCGCGTCGCTGCGGAACGAGAAGCCCCGCGCGCCGTCATCGAACTGCATCGAACTCACGCCCAAGTCGTAGAGAATGCCGTCCACCGAGGCGATCGAGCGCTGCGCCAGCTCGCCCGCAAGCGCGCGAAAGTTTGCGTGTATTAAGGTAAGCCGCGAATCGTCCGGAGCCAGCGACGATGCGAGCGGATCCGCGTCGAAGGCGATGACGCGGCCGCGCGGACCTACGCGCTCGAGGATCAGCCGCGTGTGACCGCCCGCACCGAACGTCGCATCGACATACGTGCCGTCCGGAACGATGGCGAGCGCATCGAGCGCCTCGATCGCGAGAACCGATGTATGCAACGGCACGCACTAATACAGCCCGAGCTCGGAGCGGAAGTCGGTGAGGTCGCCGGCGCCCTCGGCCACGGCGGTGTAGCGATCCTTCGCCCACACCTCGACGCGGGTGAGCGTGCCGACCGACGTAACGTCTTTCTCGATGTGCGCCCACGCGCGCAAGACCGGCGGCAGCACCAGCCGGCCCTGGTTATCGCACGAAAGCTCTTCCGTATGCGCGAACAGATGGCGCACGAACGACCGGTAGCGGGCGTCCTTTACGGGCGCGGCTTCGAGGCGCGCGCAAAATTCATTCCAGATGGAGGCGGGGTAGAGCGCGAGGCACGGATCGGGCTCGGCGATGCTTACAAAGAAGCCCGAACCCAGGCGTTCCCGAAAGCGTGCGGGCACGACGAGACGGCCTTTGTCGTCAAGGCTGTGTTCCACCGAGCCGGTGAACAAGGGCCGATCCGCTGCCAAAAGGGTACTCCACTAGGCTCCATTGCCATCCACTGAGTACCACTATAGCCCACTGATCCCGCCTGGGCAACCCTGCGACCGG
>PLRU01000078.1 GCA_003164045.1 Candidatus Lustribacter telmatis | reverse complement strand
ACGCCGCTCGCTCGCGCCAAGATTTTCTCGACAATCGTCATTGGCAACCTATGCTACTCTCGATAGATCTGCGACGAGTGCCATTCGAGCGCCGCCGTGTCAGGTTGCTGTTCGGTGGCCTCGGGTAGTCGGATCGGTCGCTCATGCAAATCGTAGTAGATAAGTCCGTTGTGGAACTGATCGCGGATGCGTGGACTCACTCGAAATTTATAGTCAGGCGTCACCGTAACATAACCTTGGTCAAACAATTTATGCACATCGCTCCGCAACAAGATGCCGTTTGCAACATTGTGCGATACGGCTTGGTTAAACGGGCGAATGTGCGCAGCTTCTAAGGCGGGCAACGTCTTCTCGCCTGTAATTGCACAGCGACGTTGGTAGGCATCCATAACCATCAATCGGAACGCGCCTTGTCCGCGGCGCGGCGTGTGCAGAACGGGGACGCCATAGCCACCTGGCACCTCCACCAGCGGACTCACGGTCACGGCTGGGGCTGAACTGACGGTCAGTTGCGTCCAAATACGAGCGCCCTCGCCAACGGTGAGATCGTAATATTTCCCTTGCTGCGTATGCTGGCTCCAGTCGGACGGCATCTCGATGTAGCTGTCCTGCGGAAGCGTAAAAAGATCTGACAGCACGATGCAGCCTACGGCGTCCTCGTCTCTCCTCGCTCCGCCCAACAATGTGAGGACCTTGAGCATCTCTGCATAGGACCCAACGCCGTTAGCAGTTCCGAATGTCTCCCACGCAACACCAACGGGCATTACGGTTTGGTACGTGAGGAATCCGTAGCCGCCAATGAGCTTCGTCCCTTTTACCTTGAAGATCCACGGCGTACCCGGGTCCTGGCGCATGAGTCCAGCCCCCGGACGCCAGAAGTTTGCCTCGTTCGCTCCAATGGCCCGTAGCTGCTGCAGCCAGCTAGGATAAGTTACGGCGACGTATGCACGCACGAACTCGGAATATTCGAGTCGATGCTCGGCTGCCCCCTTAGGGGCGATGCTCAGACCGCTCTAGTCGCGACCTCACGTTCGCCCGAGGGAACTCTTTGGGCGCCTCGAAGGCGGCGACGTTAACTGAGGTATGAATGACTAGGCCTGCACTTCTCCGCGTTGTCTCCACCGCTGCGCTTCCCGTTCTAGTAGCAATGCTACTCGCCACAACTGACGGAACCGCCGCACCCGGACCACTCGTCATCGACGGCGAGACGATCGGGGATGCTGCGCTGATCGGCGATGCGCAAAAGGAGGGCAAGCTCACCGTTTATAGTGCGTCGCCGATTGCCTACGAGAAGCAATTGCTCGCGCGCTTTACCGCCGATACCGGGATTCCGGGCGAGGCGAT
Source organism: Candidatus Lustribacter telmatis (assembly GCA_003164045.1). Lineage (GTDB taxonomy): Bacteria > Vulcanimicrobiota > Vulcanimicrobiia > Vulcanimicrobiales > Vulcanimicrobiaceae > Lustribacter > Lustribacter telmatis. The sequence goes on along the minus strand of PLRU01000078.1, from coordinate 93,112 downwards.
CCGCCTCACGTCGGAGCTGCTGTATCAACGCGTCACCAGTGAAGCAGCCGGACATCGCTTGGGTGCGGACTTCGTCGACCTCTCCGATCCGACGCTCGAGAACCAACTCGCCGATACCGGCATTCTGCGCGCATACCGCGTGCCGAACTTCAACGCCGTGCCGGGCGTTCTCAAAGATCCGCGCGGCCGCTGGTACGCGATCTCGCGCTTGGCCATCGGCATCGCGGTAAACTCAGCGCTGGTGAAACCCGCCGACATGCCGGCGCGCTGGAGTGATTTGCTCGATCCGAAATGGAAGGGCAAAATCGGGTTCGCCAGCATCGAAGCCGGCGGCACGTCGTTCACGCCGTTCTTACTGGTGCATCAAAAATACGGCGCCGATTTCTGGAAGAAACTGGCCGCGCAAAATCCGCGCATCTATGCGACGGCTGCGCCCGTGGTAGCCGACTTGATGCGCGGCGAGATCAGCGTTGCGATCAATCCCAATACCTCGGCGATCGATCAGATCGAAGCCGGCGCGCCGATGAAGTTTGTGTTCCCGGCCGACGGCATTCCGAGCCCGCCCGAAATGGGCGGGATTGCCGCGACCGCGCCGCACGCGCGCGCCGCGCAACTCTACCTGAACTGGCTCACGAGCAAACGCGGCTCGCAAGCGGTCGCCGCGCTCGGCGAATATCCGATCCTACCGGGCATCGCGCCCACGAGCGCCGGCCTGCCGTTCCCGCCGGCATCGCAACTCACCAACGTGTCCGTCGCCGATTGGGCGAAACTGCGCGCGCCGATCAGTGCCGAATGGCACGCAACCTTCGGATCGCGTTAGCTAGCCCGCAAGCCAGACGCGGCCCTTTTCGTACAGCGCCTCGACGGCCGGGCCGGTGAGCCCGGGCAAACCGTTGTTGACCGTCATTCCCATTCCTTGCTGCACGTAGGCAAGGTGCTGGTAGCCCGGCGGAAACGACGCAAGCACGTTCGCATCGAGTTTCGGAAACGGCGCCCCGTTCTGCATGTCGAGCCGGTCACGCTCGTAAATGACGGCGCGCTCGGCCAGCAGCCACGCACCGGCTTCCTTGTACCAGCGATCGTAAAAGCGGCCGAAACACGTGACCTCGCACGGCGCGTCGTGTACCGTGCCGCGCATCGCAATCGTCATCTTCGTTTGTGAGACGGCGCGCGCACCAGCAACGTCGACCGAGATGCCGCCCAGCATGTGGACGGCGCCGGGCACGGGCGACCCCCACGCGTGACGGTTGTGTGCCACGAACTCATCGGCCGTGCCGCGAAACCACGTCGTCGTCATCAAGCCGTCCGGACCCCAGATTCCGCGCAGGCGATCCCAATAGCCGGAATCGCGAAAGATGACCCAGTCTTGGATGCGCTCGGCGATGGCGCTGCGGTCGTCTGCCATTACCGGCCCCGCGAGTAGATGATCTCTTGCGCCGGGAACGTCAGGAACGGCGCGTACTTCGCGGCGACGTCGACTTGCGGCTGAACCGCCGACGCGACGAGATTCTCGCCGAAGCGCACGCGGATCATCGTCGACACGACGCTCGGGTCGATCGGCGTATAGCGCGTGAGGATCTCCGCGCTCTTCGCTTGATTCTCTTTTTTGTTCGCCCACTGCGCGGTTTCGCGCATCACGGAGATGAAGCGGTCGAGTAAATCCGGATTGTCCTTCGCCCACTGCGTGGTCGTGAACCAGCCGGCGATCAGAAAGTCCTTGGCAACGGCGTCATACGGATAGCCCAAGAGGCGATCGGTCTTCTTCGCGAGCGAGAAGTACGGTTCGTTGACCAGCGTGCCGTCGATACGTCCGCTGCTCAGGGCCGCCGGCATCACCGAATATCCCATCTCGACAAACTTCACCGTCGACTGATCGCCGCCGTTTTGATCGACCCACGCGCGCGTTGCATATTCCGTCAGCGTGCCTAGCCCCGCCGTGCTCAGCGTCTTGCCGTTGAAGTCCTTACCGGGCTTCAGCGTCGAACTCGGGGAGACGAACAGGCCGCTGTTCTTGGCGCTCTGCGTCCACACCGAACCTGCGGCAACTAAGACGAACGGAATCTTCTTCGTGTGCGCGATCGCGATCGGAACGAGGCTCGCAAACCCGATGTCGGTCGCGTTCGAGGCGACGCCCGAGGCGATGGCGCTGCCGCTCTGGACGCTTTGAATATCGACATCGATGCCCGCCTTCGCAAAGAAGCCCATGTCTTTTGCGTAGTAGACCTGCGCGCCGTTCTCGATCGGCGACGTCATGATTCGCAGATGCATGGTGGCTTGCGAGCGCACCGGATTCGCCGCGCCGGTCAATAAACCGACGGCCAAGAGCATAACAACCGCAAAGCGTAGCATTCGGTAGATCATGGATGGGAGGGGGCCGCTTGTCAAGAAGCCGCTTCGCTATGAAGCTCCTCGCCACACTGCTCGCCGTGCTCGTCGCCGGCGCCGGATGTGCGGCGCAGCCCGCACCCGCGGACGACGCCGCAGCGTGCAATAACGCCGGCTTTCTCGCTACCCAGCACGCACATGCCAACCGCGCGGAGGTAACGTTTTGCGGAACCGTCGTGCGCCTGCGGCCGGCGCTTCACACGCGCAGCGGCTGGCACCGCTACATCTTCATCGACGTGGGCCACAACAACCCGATTGAAATCGACGCCAACCTCGACGAGATGGGGAGCTTCCCCGTGACGCTCGGTGAGCACGCCGCCGTCAAGGGCGAGTACTACTACGATCCGAACGGCCGCGAGGGCGTGCACTGGACCCACCACACCGACCGCGGCTCACATCCGCCCGGCTATCTCAACCTCAACGGAACGATATACCGCTAACGTACATCGTCCATGAACGTTAGCGCTTCACGGTTCGCATGCGCAGCGCTGCAGAGCGGTCGCGCTCGTCTGGAGACTTCTCCAAGCCCGCAATCACGCCGTCGAAGTCAGCGACCGACTTGTCTTGCCCGAGCTTCCACTTGGCTTCGACCGAGTGGATTTTTATTTCAATGCCGATGATTGCGTCGAGCATCGTCTCAATGTAATCCGCCGGCGCGTCACTAACGTGCCAGCGCCCTTCCCGCCCCTTCTCATGTTGATCGGTGAGGCGCTCGAGGATGGCGCGGAGTTCGGTTGGCTCCTCGACCCTCCGTGCCTCGCCGCGAACGTGAACGGCCACGTAATTCCAAGTAGGAACAACCTTGCCATGATCGCGTTTGCTTTCGTACCAGCCGGGATGGATGTATGCGTCGTCCCCTAAAAACGTGACGAGTGCCGGTCCGTTCAATGTACTCGCTTGCGGGTTCGCTCGTGAAATATGGCACACGAGGACGCCATTCTCGGTGGCGTCATCGAGGAGCAGCACGGGTATGTGGCTGACGACGGGTATTCCGCTATCGACAGTAATGAGGCTCGCGAGTCTCGCCGCGCGGATAAAGTCACTGATTACCGTCACGTCTTCCTGACGGTAACGCGGGGGCAGGTACATCGCCCATGATTTCGTGTCGTAGCCGAACGCTTCCCTGGTGCTACGATTATCCGAGCACTACGAACCCGACCAGATAAAATCTTTGGCGGGAAACGCGCGCGGAATCACGCCGTACTTTGCGGCGGCGTCGATGAGCGGCTGCCAATCTTTCGGATTGGTCGAGGTCGCGGCTCCCACGCGCGGCATCGTTTGGTAGATGCTCATCGGGACCTTGGTGAGGTCCGACATCATCGGCGCCGTTTCGCCGGGATGCCCGTTCGCATATCGCGCCGCCTCGTACATCACGCGCACGAACGTGCGGATCACGTCGGGATGCTTGGCCGCGTAGTCAGTGGTCGTGAACCACCCGGATAACACGAAGAACGGGGCGATGGCATCATAGGGCGCGCTGACCGCGCGCACTTTGCCGCTCGACAAGGCCTCCGCGAGCGGCGGATAGAGGATGAACGCCGCATCGACCCGATGTTCGACCACTGCCGTGAGCATCGCCGAGACCGGCAGCTCGACGAAGTGGACGGAGTGCGCATCGCCGCCGTTCTTCTCCAGCCACGTATCGACCGACACCGTGCTGAGATCGTTGAGCGCCGAGACGGCGATCGTCTTCCCGTCAAAGTCTTTGCCCGTTCTGTACGGTTCGTTCGCGGCGACGACCAGCTTGGCGAACGGGTTCCGCGTTTCGTGCACGACGCCCGCCGCGATGACGACCAGCGGTAGATTCCGCAGATGCGCGTTCATGAGCGAGAGCAGGCTCGACTTCCCAACCTCGTACGCGCCCGACGCAACGGCCGCAGCCGTGGCCGCGCCGCTGTTCGTCGGCATCGATTGCACGTCGAGCCCGGCCCGCGCGAACATTCCGGTACGAATCGCGTACACAAGCGGCGTGATGTCGTCGGTCTGGACGCCGGCTACGCGCACGACGGTCAGCGGCGTTTGCGCTTGGGCCTGCGTGGCACCCAGCGCGCCGAGCGCGACAGCAAACGCCAACGCTTTCCCGGCCGATCGAACCCACCCATGAAACATCAGCGTCTCCTTCCCTTAGCCGGCTCGGCGGCTTGCCGCAGCATCAATAAGGGACGAGAGCAAAGCGACGATTGCAAGCCCGATCATCGCTGCGACCCCGAGCACCGAGCTTGCATAGTGAAACGGCACGCAGCCCACCATCACGATGCCCGCCAGGATCACGAGGATTCGCGAGCGCTTCGTGTATCTGTCCGCATTGCGTTTGCGGCTCATCAAAACGAAGAGCACATAGTACAGGATGCCGGCAAGCTCGTAGGGATAGCCCGCGGCGATAACGGCGTTCACGTCAAATGCTCCAGTCCGAGGCGTTCCACGTCGGGTTGAACGCGTTCGGCGCGAAGCCGCGCAACGCCGTCCGGTACGCGTAGATGTACGACGGGTCGAACAGATACACGATCGGCACGGCCGCCGCAACGCGATGCTCGATCGTACTATAGAGCGCCGTCCGCTCGGCTTGGGTCGGTGCGGCGAGCGCGCGGCGTTCGAGCGCATCGACCTCGGGGTCGCACCAGCGCATCACGTTTGCCGGACCGTCGCACGTCAAGAGAAAGCTGTCGTCCGGATCGGCGCCCATCGGCCACGGCACGTAGGCGAGATCGAAGTCGCCCGACGCGAGCGCGCCGCCCTCGGACTTCGGCAAGAACAGCTTCGCGTTGGTCACCGACTTCAATGCGAGGTCGATGCCGCGCGCGTGCAGCTCGCGCTCGATGAACGCCGCGGCGCGCACGCCGGTCTGGCTCTCGGGAAATTGCACGTACGTCAATGCGAGCCGCTTGCCGCCTTTCATGCGGATGCCGTCGGTACCGCGCCCCGACCAGCCCGCCGCATCGAGCAGCTTGTCGGCCGCGGCCGGATCGTACGCCGGCAGGTGCACGCCCGGATCGCGCGCCCACGAACCGAGCGGCTGTGCAGTGTCGACCACCGGATAGCGCTTGAACGTGATCTTGTCGCTGATCGCTTGCCGGTCGATCGATGCGGCGATCGCGCGCCGCACGCGCGCATCGTCGAGCGGCGGGTGCGTCGTGTTCAGGGCGATACCGGCGATGAGCGCCAGCGAAACGTAGCGGAACGCGAGGCCGGCGCGGCCGATCAGCGATTGCTGCTGCACGGGCGAGATCAAGTTCCAATCGAGCGCGCCGCTCTCGAGCGCGGTGAAGTTGGTGCCCGGATCCGGCACGACGCGAATCTCGAGCCGCGGCGTCGCGGGGGCGCCGCGCCAGTACGCCGGATTCGCGGCATAGATCAGACGCTCGCCGCGTTGCCACGACACGAAGCGATACGGCCCATCGCCGACCGGGGCCGCGCCGAACGTTGCGCGATCCAGCCGCGCTTCCTTCGCGAGCAGATGCGCGGGCAGCACGTACTGCGGCGCGGTGCCGTAGCTGAACAGGGTGGCTACCGCCGGCGCCCACGGCGCTTTGAGCACGATACGCACGGTCTCGTCATCGATGCGTTCGGCACGCGCGACGCGGTCGTACCCTTCGCGCGAGCGGATCGGATTGCGTGGATCGCCGATCGCGCGCAGCGTGAAGAGCACGTCGGCGGCGGTCACCGGCACGCCGTCCTGCCACTTCACGCCGGGCCGCAAGCGGTAGACGATCGTGCGGCCGTCCCGCGAGAGATCGCCGTTGGCAACGGTCGGAATGCGCGCCAGCAGCACCGGCACGGCGCGGCCGCGCGCATCGATGTCGATGAACGGCTCGAACGCGAGGCGTGCGAGTTGCTGCTCGACGCTGTTGGCGTCGGCGTGCGCGAAGAGCGGATCGAGAGTCTGCGGGTCGGCGGCGATCGCAAAGCGCACTGCCGTCGCCGGCGCATTCACGGTACCGGTGCGCGAACACGCGGCCGCCGCGACCAGCGCGAGCACCACGCTCACGCGCCGGAGCAGCGCGATCACTTCGCCCGGCGGGCGCGTTCGCGCGTCTCGAGCCGGCCGATCAGCACGTTGGCGCCGACGGCCAAGATAAAGATCAGAATGAGCGTTGCGTACATTTGCGGGATGCGGAAGTGGTTGTACTCATCGATCGTGAGAAAGCCGATGCCGCGGTCGGAGAGCTTGATCTCGCCCAGCAGCACGCCGATGATCGCAAGTCCGAGACCCAGCCGCATGCCGTTGACGATCGCCGGCACGAGGGCCGGTAGATACACTTTCACGATCATCTGACCGCGCGACGCGTTGAAGCTGCGCCCGACGTTCACGAACACCGGGTTGACGCGGCGCACGGCGGCGGCGACCGTCAACGCAACCGGAAAAAACGCCGAGAGCGCGCCCAGCGCCGCCTTCGATGCCGGACCGACGCCGAAGAGCAAGATCGCAATCGGAAAAAACACGATCTTCGGCGCGGTTGCGATGCCGTCGAGATACGGACCCACCGCTTCGCGCAGCCACGGCCGCGCGCCGACCACGATACCGACCAGAATCCCAGCCACGGTAGCCACGACGAAGCCCACCGCGATTTCTGCCAAGGAGACGGCGAGGTTGGTGTACGTCGCCGGATCGGCAAGCACGCCCGCAAACGCCACCGCGATATCCCACAGCGGCGGCACGACGCCCGCATAGAGCAGATGCGAACGCGCGAGCGCTTCGTAGGCGGCGAGCACGGCAACGATCGTCGTCGCTTGAATGGCGAACACCCGGCGGCGATCGTTCATGCGGGACGCAACCGGCGTTCGGCGCGATCGAGCAACCATAACAGCACGAGCGAGAGCACGACGATCGTCACGATGCCCGCATACATCTGCGGGATATCGTATTGCGCGTACAGATCCGAGATCACGCGCCCGAGACCGCCGAAGTCGATGAGAAACTCGAGACCGATCGTGTTCACCAGCGAGTAGATCAACGCCAAACGAATGCCGGTAACAATCGCCGGCACCGCAGCCGGAAACGCAATCAGCCAGAACGCCTGCCGCGGCGTCGCGTTGAAGCTGCGCCCGACGGCGTTCAGCACGTGCGGAACGAGCAGCATGCCGGTGCGCGTTTGGATGATGATCGGTAAGACGGCCGTGATCGCACCCATGATGATAATCGTCGCGCTCGAGCGGTGGAAGACGACGAGGAACAACGGATAGAGCAGCACGATCGGGGCGGCGAAGAGCCCGCCGAGCCAGCTCTCGTACGCGCGGCCGAACGACGGCGAACGCGCGAGCGCGATGCCCGCCGGGATGCCGATTACAGCGCCGATCAGCGTCGCGGCGAGCGCCTCGCCGAACGTGATGAGCGCCGGCCCCACGAGTTCGCCGTTACGCGCGATGTCGCCGAAGCCGGCCGCAATCGCGCTCGGCGCCGGAAACACCGTGGCCGGCATCAAGCCCCCGCGCGCGGCGCCTTCCAGCAGCGCGACGGCGACGATGAACGCGATCGCCGCCGGCGGCGCGAACCACTTCATTTCTTGACGAAGACGATATCGAAGATCGCTTTTTGCTGATCCGCCGTTAGCGGCGCGGTGATGAACTTGAACGACACCGCATCGTTGATGCTCTTATCGAAGCTCGAGACCGGGTAGAGCGCGAGCGCCTTCTGCGGGTAGAACGGCAATACGGCCTTGGCCTCATCGACCGTAATGCCGTTGTAGCGCGCGAGGTTTGCCAGCGACAAGTTCGGGTTCTTGTACATCCAGTCGATCGAGGCGGCGTACGCGCGCCAAAACCGTACGGCCACATCGCGATGCGCGTCCAGCCATTTGGTATTCGCGATGTTCACGCGCACCGTTTGGCTCTGCAGCGCTTTCGCATCCGAGCCGTGGCCGATGATCTTGAGCTGTTTCTTCGCCACCAGATCGAGGTTGACGGGGACGACCGACCAGCCGACGTCGACTTGGCCCGACATCACCTGCGTGAGCGTCGCCGCCATCTCTCCGGTAGCGACATACGAGGGCTGGACGTTCTCTTGTTCGGCGAGAATGTGCTCCGCTACAAACGAGGACGAACCGGGGCGCGTGAAGCCGATGCTCTTCCCGGTAATGTCTTTGTAGGTGTTGATCGGGCTATCGATCTTCGCGTAGAAAAACAGATCGCTCGCGCCCGTGAAGGAAGCCGATGCGATCTTGATCGGCGCGCCCTTCGCGAACGCCGCGATCACCGCGGTCGTTCCGATGCCGAAGCCCATGTCGGCGCCGCCGGTAGCAACGGCCACGATCGTATCCGGGCCGCCGGCCGTATACGAGATGTTCAGGTCGATGTGCTCCTTCTTGAAGATCCCGGCATCGACGCCTTGCTGCATCACCATCTCATCCCAGGCGCCCTTCTGCCCGGCCGACACGTTGATCGTGTCGTCGGCGCGAGCGGCGATGCTCGACGCGGCCACAACGGCGGCGGCGAGTGCGAGGGTGACGAGAGTGCGACGAATCATACGAGTTCCTCCTTAGCCATGCCGCGCGCCGCTTCGGCGCGCAAGTCGTTCCAGATCTGTGCGACGAGATGCGCGAAGCGCTCGCCCGCGAGGACGTCCGCCGTGCGCGGTCGCGGCAAATCGATCTCGACGATTTGCTTGATGCGGCCGGGGCGGTAGCTCAAGACGACGACGCGATCGCTGAGCTGCACCGCTTCGGCGATACTGTGCGTGATCAGCAGCGTCGTTTGGCGCAAGCGTTCCCAAATTTCCAGCAACTTCTCACCGAGCAGCAAGCGCGTTTGCTCGTCGAGTGCCGCGAACGGTTCGTCCATCAGCAAAATTTCCGGTTCGGCGCACAACGCGCGCGCAAGTGCCGTGCGCTGCCGCATGCCGCCCGAGAGTTCGCCCGGATGACGATCCGCAAATCCGCGCAGCCCAACCAACTCGAGCGTTGCGGTTGCGCGGCGTTCGCGCTCCGCGCGCGGCACGCCGCGAATTTCGAGACCGAACGCAACATTTTCGAGCGTCGTGCGCCACGGAAACGTCGACTCTTCCTGAAACACCATGGCGATTTGCTGATGCGGTCCGGCGATGCGCGCGCCGTCGAGCAGCACTGCGCCGTCGTACTCTTCGATCAATCCGCCGATGATGTTGAACAGCGTCGATTTGCCGCATCCGCTGGGACCGATCACGGAAACAAACTCGCCGCGCGCGATCGAAAACGACACGTCATCGAGAGCGGCGGTCTCGGCGGTTGCCCCTTGGTAGCGCTTGCCGACTCCGGCGAGCGCGAGGGCCACGGCCGGGGCGGCGGGCACGGAGGCTTCGTTGCGGTACTGCACAGGGATGGCGAACGGTTTTCCCCGGGTGCCCGAAGCCCTGCGGGGGCGATGCGCAACGGTAGGGCGAGGAGGACGGTTTCAAGGTTTCGGTCTGATGATCGAGCTCGAAACACCACCCAAACGTACACCGCCGGCCCCGCCGGCGTCGCTCGAGCATCGGAGGTTGCGCGATGGAGCGTTTTGGCACGCCCTCCCGCACTATGCCGGGATCGACGAGGCAACGTTCCTCGACCACCACTGGCAGGCCCGAAACTCGGTCAAAACGCCCGAGGAGCTCTTCGAGACGATCTCGGCCGTGGTCGACGACGCCTTTATCGCCGACGCCCGCCAGGGCTTCGAGCACGCCCCGATGGCCGTCCGCGTCTCGCCCTACCTGCTCGCGTCGATCGACTGGTCGCAGCCCTACACCGACCCGATCCGCCGGCAGTTCATCCCGCTGCTCTCCACCGCGCGCGCCGATCATCCCCGGCTGACGCTCGACTCGCTGCACGAGCAAGAAGACTCGCCGGTTCCCGGCCTGATCCACCGCTACGCCGACAAGGCGCTGTTTTTGCCGCTGCAGACGTGCCCGGTCTACTGCCGCTTCTGCACCCGTTCGTATGCGATCGGCCCGGACACGGCCGGCGTCGACAAACTCGAACTCGGCAAAACGCCCGACTCCTGGGCGCCCGTGTTCGCCTACGTCGCCGCGCATCCGGAAATCGAAGACATCGTGATCTCCGGCGGCGACGCCTATCAGCTTGCGCCGAAGAACATCACGCTGATCGGTGAAGCGTTGCTCGCGATCCCGCACGTGCGGCGCATGCGCTTTGCGACCAAAGGCCTGGCCGTGATGCCGATGAAAATTCTTACCGATCAGCCGTGGGTCGATGCACTCGTCGGCGTGGTCGACCATGGCCGCGCGATGGGCAAAGAAGTCGTGCTTCACACGCACTTCAACCATCCGAACGAAATCTCGGCGATCACCGAACGCGCGATGGACGTGCTCTTTAAGCGCGGCGTGTACGTTCGCAATCAGACCGTTCTCATGCGCGGCGTCAACGATGACGCCGCAACCATGTTACTGCTCGTGAAGCGGCTCGAGTACATCAACATCCACCCGTACTACGTGTACATGCACGACTTGGTGAGCGGCGTCGAGGATCTGCGCACGTCGGTGCAAACCGCGCTCGACATCGAAAAAGCCGTGCGCGGCGCGACCGCCGGCTACAACACGCCGACGTTCATTTGCGACGCCCCGGGCGGCGGCGGCAAGCGCGACGTGCACTCGTTCGAGTGGTACGATCGCGATACCGGCGTGTCGGTGTGGACGGCGCCCAGCGTCAAGCCGGGCAAGTATTTTCTCTACTTCGACCCGCTCAACACGCTCACGCCCACCATGCAAACGCGCTGGAGCGTTCCCGAACTCCAAGACCGCATGATCGCCGATGCGTTGGCCCACGCGGGCGGAACCGTCGCCGCACTCGCCTAAGCGGACGTGCATGCTCGTTAACGCCGTCATCTACACGTTTCCCGCCGACAAAGCGGAGGAAGCGGCCCGTCTCTTGCGGCCGTTGCGCGACGGCTCGCGCGCCGAATCCGGCTGCATCACCTTCGACGTGTCGCGCAGCAACGACGATCCGAACGTGTTCGTGCTCTACGAAGAATGGCGCGATCAGGCGGCACTCGACGAGCACTACAAGACGGAGCACTTCCAGAAATTCGGCGTCAACGGCATCCGCGCGCTCGCGAGCGCACGCCTCGCCCACCGCTGCCTTCCGCTGGATTAGCACCGATGCGCTGGTGCGTCTTCTGCGGCTCGGCGCCGGGGAACGATCCGCGCTTTGCCGGGTACGCGACGGCCGTGGGCACGGCCCTCGCGCGCGCCGGTAACGAGTTGGTGTACGGCGGCGGACGCACCGGCTTGATGGGCGCCGTTGCCGATGCGGCGGTCGCCGCGGGCGGCCGCGTCACCGGAATCATTCCGCAGCAACTCGAGGATCGCGAGGTCGCGCACCGCGGGATCAGCGACCTGCGGATCGTCGGCACGATGCACGAACGCAAGGCCCTCATGGCCGAGCTTTCCGACGGCTTCATCGCGCTGCCGGGGGGCTTCGGTACGTTCGAAGAGTTCTGCGAAGCCGTTACCTGGGTGCAGCTCGGCATCCAGCGCAAGCCCTGCGTGCTGGCGAATCTCGCCGGCTATTATGACCCCCTCGTGGCCCAATTCGACCGGGGCCGCGAGCGCGGGTTCATCAGCCCGGCGAACCGCGAGATTGTCCAAGTGCTCACATCGCTCGAGGCTCTGTTGGACCTCGTTTCAAGGAACACCACGCCGGAGCGCATACTTCCCTAGGCGAGGAAGTATCGTTTGCAAGGAACTGGGCGTCGCGCCCTCGTGGTCGACGACACGGCGATCATGCGGGTGATCGTTAAACGCATCCTGGTCGAGGCCCAGTACGACGTTATTGAGGCTTCGAACGGTGCCGATGCGATCAAGTCGTTTTTTCGCGACCAGCCCGACATCGTGCTGATGGACCTCAACATGGAAGGTATCGACGGCACCGCCGCGATCCGCGGCATCCTCTCGATCAACGCCAACGCGCGCATCGTCGTCTGCTCGGCCACGAGCGACGCCCACATCGTCCTCAACTTGCTCAAGCTCGGCGCGAAGGGCTACGTAACGAAGCCCTTCACCCCCGAAAAACTCCTCAACGCAATCAGCGCCGCCCTCGCGGCCTAACCCGCTCAGCCCTCGGTGAGGGCCTCGCGGATGATGCGCTCTTGCTCGACCACGTGCGCGCCCGGATAGCCCTCGGAGGGGCTGGCGCGGTACGAGCGGCCTGCGTAGCCGAGGTCCTCGAACTTCGCTGGTAGCCGTTCGACCACGCGCCGGCGGACGTGGGCACGAGCGCCCATGTTCTTCGGCTCTTCCTGGACCCAGTCGACGGACTTGAGGTTCGGATACGAGTCGATCAGCGCGAGGATCGCATCGGCCGGCAGCGGCGAGAGCAACTCGACACGCGCGATCGCGGTCTTCGTGGCCTTGCCGTAGAGCGGGCTCGAGGTGAGGTCGTAGTAGATCTTGCCCGAGCAGAACAGCAGGCGTTCGATCTTCGCGCGGTCGGCCTCGGCCTCGTAGCGCGGGTCGTCGATCACTTCGCGGAACGAACCGTCGACGAGATCGTCGAGCTTGCCGTATGCGGCGCGGCTGCGCAGCAGCGACTTCGGCGTCATGATGACGAGCGGATACGCTTCGGGCCCCTTCGCCTGGGCGCGCAAGAGATGGAAGTACTGCGCGGCGGTCGAGCAGTTTGCAACCCGAATGTTGCCCTCGGCCGAGAGCGAGAGCCAGCGCTCGAGGCGCGCGCTCGAATGTTCCGGACCGGCACCTTCATAGCCGTGCGGGAGCAGCATCGTCAGACGCGTCGTCTCGCCCCACTTCGCGGCGCCGGCCGAGATGAACTGATCGATGATGATCTGCGCGCCGTTGTTGAAGTCGCCGAACTGCGCTTCCCACAGCACCATCACGTCGTTCGCTTCCGTCGAGTAGCCGTATTCGAAGCCCAGACACGCATACTCGGAGAGCGGCGAGTTGTGGATTTCAAACGACGCTTTCGCCGTTTCGAGGTGCTGCAGCGGAACGTATTTCTCGTTCGTGTTCGCGTCGTGCAGCACGGCATGGCGGTGGCTGAACGTGCCGCGTTCGGTGTCCTGACCGGTCAGCCGGATCGGCGTGCCTTCGCTGAGCAGCGCCGCGAACGCGAGGGCTTCAGCCAGGCCCCAATCGACTTCGCCTTCGAGCTGCAGCGCCGACTTGCGCTTGGCGAATTGGGCGGTGAGTTTTTTGCTCGGCGTGAAGCCTTCGGGCGTCGCCACGACGGCATCGGCCCAGCGCATCAGTTTCGCCCGCTCGACGCCCGTTTGGACCGGCTCGGCATGCGAGCCGCTCTTCGATTTCTGCGTGATCAGCTTGGCCGCGCCTTGCTGTTCTTTGACGTTGCGATGCGCTTCGGTCATGCGCGCCGTCGCTGCATCCTGCATCGCCGTGACCTGGTCGGTCGTGAGCACGCCCTGGGCCACGAGGCGCGACGCGAAGAGTTCGCGCACGGTCGGGTGCGATTTGATCACGTCGTACATGCGCGGCTGCGTGTATGCCGGCTCGTCCTGTTCGTTGTGGCCGAAGCGGCGATAGCCGATCAGGTCGATCAGCACGTCGCGGCCGAATTTGCGACGGTAGTCGATGGCGAGATGCACCGCGGCGATGCACGTTTCGACGTCGTCGGCGTTGACGTGAACGATCGGCAGATCGTAGCCCTTCGCCAAGTCGGACGCGTAGCGCGTCGAGCGGCCTTCCATCGGATCCGTGGTGAAGCCGATCTGATTGTTGGAGATGATGTGAATCGTTCCGCCGGTCGCATAGCCGGGGATCGCCTGCAGGTTGAGCACTTCGGCGACCACGCCTTGGGCGGCGAACGCCGCGTCACCGTGAATGAGAATCGGCGCGGCGATTTGCGCGTCGAACTTCGGCAGGTTGCCGGTGCGATCGGTCTGCAGGCAGCGCGTCATCCCTTCGACGACGCCGTCGACCGCTTCGAGATGCGAGGGGTTGTTTGCGAGTTCGACCGTGATCTTCGTGCCGATCGGCGTAACGTACATGCCTTCGGCGCCGTGATGATACTTGACGTCGCCGGTGACGTCGGCTTCGTCGAAGTCGGGTTCGGCCGTTTTCATCGCGCCGGCTTCGAATTCGGCCAGCAGCTCTTCATACGGACGGTTGACGACGTGCGCGATCGTCGAGAGGCGGCCGCGATGCGCCATGCCAAGCACGGCCGTTTGCGTGCCGTCTTCGGCCAGCATCGAGATCGTTTCTTCGAGCATCGGCACCATCACGTCGAGGCCTTCGATCGAGAAGGTCTTCTGCGACATGAACTGCTTGCGGAAGTAGCGTTCCATCGTCTCGACTTTGGTGAGACGCTGCAGCACTTGCACTTTGCGCTGCGGGGCGAGTTCGCGGCGGTGCATCGAACCTTCGATGTACTCGCGCAGCCATTCGCGCTGTTCGACGTTGGAGATGTGCTCGATCTCGTAGGAGATCGTGCCGCTGTACACGTTGCGCAGGGCCGGCAGCACCTCGGCGAGCGTGTTGCCGGGAACCTTGACGCGCAGCACCGACGCCGGCACCGCGTTCATCAGCGCCGCGGTGAGTTTGTAGTTTGACGGATCGAGCGACGGGTCGCCGGGCGGCGGCGTGCCGAGCGGATCGAGCGACGCAGCGAGATGACCGTGGCGGCGATAGGCCGACACGAGCGCCGAGCCCGCCGCGATGCCGCGCAGGATCTCATCCGACGGCATGCCCGCGAGTTCGCCCGAGGCATTGCTCGCGCGCGCCGGCGGCACGAACGTTTGCGCACCGGCATTGGCGTTGGCGTTGACGGCGTCGCCACGCACGGCGGCGGCGAGACCGAAGTCCGAGAACACGTTTTCGTAGAAGCTGCCGGCGCCGTTGAGAAACTCATCGATGCGCTTGAGGAATTCGCCCGACGCCGCGCCTTGGATGATGCGATGGTCGTACGTCGACGTCATCGTCATGACTTTTTCGATCGAGAGCGATTTGAGCGTCGAATCGGGAGCGTGCGAGAAGCCCGGCGGATACGCGATCGCGCCGGCCGCAACGATCGTGCCTTGCCCGATCATCAAGCGCGGCACCGAAGCGATGGTGCCGATGCCGCCCGGATTCGTGAGCGTAAACGTCGCGCCGGTTTGTTCTTCGACGGTGAGCTTGTTGTCGCGCGCTTTGACGACGAGATCTTCGTACGCGGCGCGAAACGCGGAGAAACCGAGCGTATCGGCGCCCTTGATGACCGGCACGACGAGCGTGCGCGAACCGTCTTTGCGCTGCGAGTCGACGGCGAGACCAAGGTTGATCCCCGCTTCAACGCGCTGCGGTTTGCCGTTCTCGCGGCGGAACGACGCGCACATGCCGGGCTGTTCTTTGGCGGCTTGCACGATCGCATACGCGATCAAGTGCGTGAACGAGATCTTCTCTTTCCGGCCGGCGCCCTTGATGCCGGCGTTGAGTTCGGCGCGGCACGACTCGAGCGTGCCGACGGAAATGGTGCGGAACGAGGTAGCCGTCGGAATCGACGTGCTCTGATCCATGTAGCTCGCGAGCGTCGCGGCCGAGCCTTTGATTTCGCTGACCTTGGTTTGCGCCGTCACCGGCGGATAGGAAACGGCGGCAGCGCCGTTGGTCTTCGCGGCGCCGTTGGCGGCTGCGGGCTTGAGCGTGCCGGCCGCCATTGCGGCTTCCACGTCTTCGCGCAGAATCAAACCGTCGGGTCCGGAGCCCTTGACGCTCGAGAGATCGAGGCCGTAGCGGTCGGAGAGCCGGCGCGCGTGATGCGAGGCGACCTTCGAGAGCGCACCACTGCCGTTGCCGTGTTTTTCCGGCGGCGGCGTGGCGGAACCGCCGGCACCGTACGACGACGGCGTGACGAGCGTGGGTTCCGCGGCGGCCGGTTTTGCGGCGGGCGCGGCGGCGGCATCGCCGGCCGGCTTCGTAGCCGTGGTGTCGATCTCGACGAGCACCGAGCCGACGGCGATCGTGTCGCCCTCCGCACCGTGCAACGCGGTGATCACGCCGGCCGCCGTCGACGGCACCTCGACGTCCACTTTATCCGTGGTGATGTCGACGATGGTGTCACCCTCATCGACCCATTGACCGACCTTTTTACGCCACTCGACGATCGAGCCTTCGGTGACCGACTCGCCCATCTCGGGCAGGGTCACCTTTACTAGAGAATCGAGCACGCGTTCTTCACTCCGTACATGGTCATTTCGCAGCAAGCAAATTTGGGTTTCCCGAGATTATCCGCCTGCACTACAACCAAAGAAACGACAAAAGAGAGGCGGAACGCACCAGGCACTACATCCGAACGTCTGCTTGGTCTGGTACAGCGAGGCGGCGGATATCGGCTTCCCGGGCCGGCCAACGGGCGAGCAGCTCACCGGCGTGGCTCGCAAGAAAGCAGTCGGGCGTGAAGCCGGGGGCCATCGTGCAGCCGAAGAGCGCGTAGCGGCCGCCCGGGAGCAGCTCCCCCGCCTGCCAGGTGCCGGCCGGGATCACCCACTGGACCTGCTGCCCGGCGCGAACATCCCGGCCCATGACCACGTCTTCGCTCGACCCGTCCGGGTGGAGCAAGATGAGGCGGAACGGATCGCCGGCGTAGGCATGCCAGACCTCGTCGTGGGTCAGCACGTGAAAATTCGAGCGGCTCGGCGGATCGTCACAATACACCGCGACGATCGCGCTCGCGGCGCCGGAGCGGTACGTTTCGGCAAAGAGCGTCCCCTCGACCGGCAGCGGACGCAGGTCGAAGCGGTCGATCAGCGCGCGAACTTCAGGTTCCACAGGACGGCGCTTCGAGCAAACGGTACGGTCCCATGGTGATCGCACCGGAAATTGCCGCACTGCTCGATTTACGCGAGCGCGCCGTCCTGGTAACCGGCTCCAGCAGCGGCATCGGTGCGGGCATCGCGCGCCGTTTGCACGCCGCCGGCGCACGCGTCGCCGTGCACTACGCGGGGCAGCGCGTCGCAGCGGAGATGCTGGCGCGCGAAATGGGCACGCGGGCGTGCGTCGTGCACGGCGACGTCGAGCGCGATGCGGAACGTCTGTGCGAAGACGTGATTGCGGAATTCGGCCGGATCGATGCCGTCGTGAACAACGCGGGCATACAGCCCGTCGCACCGCTGCTCGACCTGGGCCCCGACGACGTGCGCGAGATGCTGCGCGTGAACGTTGCCGGCGTCGTTGCGCTCACGAGCGCCGCCGCGAAGCACATGGTGGCGCGCGGCGACGGCGGCGCGATCGTCAACATCGCATCGATCGAAGGCTTGCAGCCGGCGGCCGGGCACAGTCACTACGCCGCATCAAAAGCGGCGGTGATCATGCATACGCGTGCCGCAGCGCTCGAACTCGGTCCGCACCGCGTTCGCGTGAACGCCGTTGCGCCGGGCCTGATCGACCGCGCGGGCCTGGCCGACGCGTGGCCCGACGGCGTGAATCGCTGGCTAGCCGCGTGTCCGCTCGAGTCGCTCGGCACGGCCGACGACGTGGGCAACGCCGTGTTGTTTCTGCTCTCGAACGGTGCCCGCTGGATCACCGGCGCGACGCTGGTGGTCGACGGCGGGATGCTCGCGCGACCTACCTGGTAGCTGCACTCAAGATCCGCTCGGAGAATAGCCATTCCCGCCATCAAACGCGTCCCCGACCTTCGCCGGCAGATTTTCGATCAGCTGCGCGCCGGCATCAACGACGGCACCGTCCCGCGCGACGAGCGGCTCACCGAGATGACGGTGGCCAAACGCTACAACGTCTCGCGCACCCCCGCGCGCGAAGCGCTGGCGCTGCTCTCGCAAGCGGGCCTGCTCGCACAAGACGAACGCGGCTATCGCGTGCCGACGTTCTCGCGCAAGGATATCGACGACGTCTTCGAAGTGCGCCACCTCATCGAGCCCTTCGCCGTGGCCTGCATCGCCCGCGAGGCGACCGAGGCGGAACTGAAGTCGCTGGCACGTTTTGCCCACGCCGAACTCAAGCGCAGCGGCGATAACGACGGCTATGTGGAGGCGAACAAACGCATCCGCCAACGGCTCTTCGCGCTCTTGCGCAACGACAAGCTGCAGCAGCTCATCGGCGTGTTCGAAGACCGCCAAGCCTTCATCCGCGTGCGGACCCTGCACGAGCCGGCCATTCGCCGCATCTCGGCCGAAGGCAACGCGCGCTTGATCGACGCGGTGACGACCCGCGATGCGCACGGCGCCGAGGCGTGCATGCGCTACCTGCTCACCGAGGCGCGCAAAGCGGTGATCTCGCTGCTCTAGAAGCGGTCGAGCAGAGCTTGCAGCGCGTCCGCGTCGCGCGTTGCAGCGAGCGCGAGCATGAGCAAGATGCGCGTCTTCGCCGGCCCGAGGTCGGAGGCGATCAGGAACCCGTCGCGGCGCGCGTCGGTAACCGGTTCGACCGGACCGCGAATCGCGCGGCTCGAGAGCACGACCGTTACGCCGGCTTTGACCGCGCCGGTCAGGGCCGCGCGTTCCGCGTTCGCGGGGCGCCCCGGCGGCAATCCGGCGCACACGATGCCTTGCGCACCGGCAGCAACAAACGCACGCACCGCGGTGCCGTCGTTGCCGGCATACGAATACGTGATGTCGACGCGCGGCAACGCCGCAAGATCGGCGCGCGTCCACGGACGGTCTTGCGGCAGTGCGACGGGACGATGCCGCAGCACGATCCGCCCGTCGGCGGTAACGCGTCCCAGCGCGCCGGATTCGGGCGCGTCGAACGCGTTGAGGTCGTGGTTCGAGAGCTTCGTGACGGCACGCGCGTCAAAGATGCGGCCGGCCATCACGACGACGACGCCGCAACCCCGCAGGGTCTCGCTCGACGCGACGAGGATCGCCGCGCGCAGATTCGGCCCTGCGTCGCTGCCCGCGGTATTCGGCGGACGTTGCGCGCCGACGAGCACGATCGGTTTCTCAGTTGGCACCGTGAGCGCGAGAAACCACGCCGTCTCCTCGAGCGTTGCGGTTCCGTGGGTCACGACGACGCCCGAAATATCGGGCCGGGCAACGAGTTGCGCGAGCAGCGTCGCGAGCACGTTCCAGTCGGCGACTGTGATGCCGGTGCTGCCGATTCGCTGCACCTGGACGATCTCCAAGGGCACGTCGGGCAGCAGCGGGGCGAGCTCGCTCAGCATCGCTTCCGGCTCGCGGATCGTCCCCGATTCGCCGTAGTCGACCCAATCGTATGGATGGCGGCCGGCCATGGCGATCGTGCCGCCGGTGCCTACCAGCGCGACGGTCATTTGTCCGCTGGCGCCAGCACGCAACGCAGTTCGGCCGGCGCTTTACTCAGGTCGACGGTGTGCACTTGCTCGAAGCGCATGCTCTCGACGAGCCACTCGCCGCCGATGCGCCGGTACGCTTCGCGCGTGACGCCGGCGAGCAGAATCGGATGTTTCGCGTCGAGGGGAATCGCGAGTTGCCAGAGGCGCCAGTGCCCTTCGGCCTTTTCGGGCGCGAGTAGCGTGACGTCGGAACCGACATAGTAGTGCAGCGCGAACCGCCACGGGCTTTTCTTGAACCACTCCGTGAGCGCGTCGCGGCCGGTCAGCGTTCCGCCGAATTCCGAACCGCCGAACCAGCGCGCATCTTCGGCAAAGCATTCCGCTTGGCGGCGCGCGATGCGCTCCCACTCTTCGGGGCCGACGCGCTGATGAGCGGCGGTGTACTTCGCGTCCGCTAATCGCGCGTACCAGGCCTTGAGTTCGGCGATATCGTGCAGCGCTTCAAGACGCGCCACGCGTTCCTCGAGCGATTGGGGCATAGTCCGCTTAGAACCGCGGACGGAGCGGGAAGTCCTCTTGCGCTTGGAAGCGGCGCGAATCGTACCCATACGGAACGCGCGGCGCGTGATAGCCTTCGGTCGACGGCGAAACCTCGGCGACGCACAGCAGCATATCGTACAGCCGGCGCGCGTCCGCAGGCAGCGCAGCGAGCGGATAGGCGTCGAGGTAGCTGCAGATCGCGTCGAGCCGCGGCAGCATCGCGTTCGCGAACGCCTCGATTTCGGCTTGCGTCCGGTCGATGCGGTAGTGGTTGCGCGCCGTCTCCGTTGCGTGGCCCCACGCCGCATAGGGTTCGAGGTCGGCGAAAGCGGCGGGTAGTTGCGTTCCGAGGCCGTTCATCGCTCGCGCGCCTCGCCTTCGCGAATCATGCGGTCGACGACCCATGCGTTGTGCCGCACCATGACTTCGTGCTCTTGCAGCTGCATGTGCGATTTTGCGCGCGTCTCACAGCCGGCTTGCGTACGTTCGAGCGTGCTGAGATCTTCGAGCAGCACGTCGCGCAACGCGACCTTCATGTATTCCTGATAGAGGCGGCCGCCGGCAGTCGTCATCTCCGGGTAGTAGACGCGCGCGTCGAAGAGCGTCTGGTTGTGCGAGATCGGCCGGAAGTTATAGGCCTGCATGTAGTTCGGCCGCAGCGAGAGATAGAAATCCGGGAAGACGACGTTGATATCGAACGCCCAATCGGGATCGTTCGTCCAGTTCAGCCCCGGCGGGCGGTCGGAATCGTCGAACGTGGTCTTCATCCCATTGCGGCCGAGACGCAGCGCCGCATCGGCAATCGGACGGCCGCTCGAGGCCGGTGCGTCGCCGGCGGCTTCCATCACGGCCTTGGGATTACCGTATACCGACTTCGGATTTCCGGCGATCGAGAGCCGGCGGTGATAGTCATCGCACAGTCCGTCGATCGGCACGATGCTGCCGCCCTTGTCGCGGCGCAACGCTGCGGCAATCGACGGTCCGTGCACGAACGCCACGTGATACGTTTCCTGGAACGCATCGATCGCGAGCTTCCAGTTTGCGTTAACCACCGTCTGCCACGAATAGCACGACGTCAGCTTGTGAAACGGATAGCCTTCGAGCGCGGCATACATCGGTCCGAGATATTCCGCCAGCGTCATCGCCGGCTCCGGATCGGTATTGACGAACACGAAGCCCTGCCACGTGTCGACGGCGACCGGCGCGAGCGCGCACGCCGCGCGATCGAGATCGAAGAACGAACCCTCCGAGGGAACGCCGACGAGCCGGCCGGCGAGATCGTACGACCAGCCGTGGAACTTGCAGTAGAGCTTGCGGGTGTTGCCGCGCTCGTCGTATACGACTTTGTTCATGCGATGCGAGCACACGTTGTGCATCGCGTGGAACGCGCCGTCGTGGCCGCGGGTGACGACGATCGACGCGTCCGAGGCGGGTAGCTCGACGCTCAGAAAGTCACCAGGGTTTGGGAACTCCTCGACGCGTGCCACGTGCTGCCACACTTTTTTGAAAATGTGCCGCTTCTCGCGCGCAAAGTACTCGGGCGAGATGTACGGCTCGATCGGCACCGGCGCCGTCCCGAGTTCGGGATAGCGGAGGTGCAGCGGCTGAACGGCCTCGAGGGCTCTCATCGTGTATACAGTATACGAGAAATCAAACGCATTTTCCGCTCATTTCGGGAAGACGCGGTAGAGCACGCCGGAGTCGGAGAGCAGGCGCCACGTGCGGGCCTCCCCCGGGGGGATCAGGATGCCGCTCCCGGGCGCGAGCTCGTGGCGCTCGTCGCCCATCGTGAGCTCGAAGCGCCCGTTGAGCACGGCGCCCACTTCTTCGCCGAGATTCGGCGGCGCGGTGAGCTCTGCGATGTCGCTTGCATTCCAGCGCCGCAGCTCGACGGCCAAAGCGCGGCCCTGGGTGCGGAAATGCGGATCGGTCGCCTCGTCGGCGGGGCGCCAGCCGCTATCCTCGGTGCTGCAGCGTTCGAAGGCCGCGCTCATCGCGCGGTTTGCTCGATGGGATGATACGTGACGCGCGCGGCGTCTTTGCTGCCGTAATCCGCGCGCGGCGGCGTGACGACGTTCAAGCGCACGCACATTCCCGCCGCATCGTAGGTGTTGACGCCATAGTGCGGTTGATCGGCCGGCACGATCATCACCGTGCCTTCTCCGGTTTGCACTTCGTTATCGGGCGGCTGGCCCGCAACGCCCTGGAACACCGCGCAGCCGCCATTGATCTGCAGCGACGCTTCTTCACCGTGAGCGTGTTCTTTGACCGGCAGCGATAACGCGTTCGGAGCTTGAAATTTCACCACGCCGATGCTCATCGTTTCCCCGACGAGCGAGCGCATGGAGAGCGCGCCCGGAGCAACCTCGATGAGGTCGTCCACGAACGAAAACACTTTGCATTTTGGCATTTGCTAGGCTCCCTCTACGCGTGACGAGAATGGGCGCGAATCATGAGCATGTGGACGGAACTTCTCGACTTGCCGTACTCCGTGAACCGCATCGATGCGGCCGGGGTTCCGACGCGTGCGCTGCAAGCGGGCGCCGGCGAGGACGTGATCTTCCTGCACGGAACGAGCGGACATCTCGAAGCGTTCATTCGCAATTTTCCCGCCCATGCCGCCCGGTACCGTTGCCACGCGATCGATATGCTCGGCCACGGGTACACCGGCAAGCCCGACTATCCGTACGAGATTCCGCGCTACGTCGAACATCTCGTGAATTACATGGACGCCTGCGGCATCACGAAGGCGCACATCGTGGGCGAATCGCTGGGCGGTTGGGTCGGCGCCTGGCTTGCAAGCGACCAACCCGAGCGCGTGCGCAGCCTGCAGTTGTTGTGCTCCGGCGGAACGGTGGCCAATCCGAAGGTGATGGAACGCATTCGCACCTCGACGTACGATGCCGTGATGAGCGACGACGTGAACCTCACGCGCAAGCGGCTCGAACTGCTGATGGCGGATCCGGTGAAGGACGTCTCCGACGAACTCGTCGAGACGCGGCACCGCATCTATCACGCGCCCGACTTCGTGAAGAGCATCGAGAACTTGCTCTGCCTGCAAAACATGGAGGTTCGCCAACGTAACTTGCTGCGTCCGGATCGATTGGCGCGCATCAAGGCGCCGACGTTGATCGTGTGGGGTAACGAGAACCCGTTCGGCGAGATCCCCGAAGCCAAGGAAATTCACGAGAACATGCCCGGATCGCGGCTCGAGATCTTCGGCCATTGCGGACACTGGCCGCAACACGAACAGCCCGAAAAATACAACGCGCTCTCGCTCGAATTTCTCGGCAGCGTGCGATAGCGATGGGTTCGACCGTCCTCGGGATCGGGGCGTCGCACACGACGCTGATGAACACCCACTGGCATGCGGTCACGCACCTCGATCGCGCGGAACGGTTTCGCGATGCGCTGGGGGACGCGCGTGCGGCGCTGATCGCCGCGAAGCCCGATGTCGTCGTGATCTTCGGCTCGAACCACTTCCGCGGCTTCTATCTCGACCTGATCCCGGCGTTCACGATCGGCGTCGGCGAGTGCTTCGCGTCGGGCGAAGCCGGAACGCCGAGCGGCCCGCAACGCATCGACGTACCGCTCGCGCGCCACATCGCGTCGTCGCTGCTCGATGCGTCGTTCGACATCGCGTTTTCCGCGAAGCTGCAAATCGATCACGGCATCAGTCACGCGATTCAGTATCTTCTGCGCGACATCGACCTGCCGATCGTGCCGATCGTGGTGAACGTCTTCGCTCCGCCGTTGCCGCGCGTGTCGCGTTGCGCCGAGCTCGGCGCGGCGATCCGGCACGCGATCGAAGGGTTCCCCGGCCGCCGCGTAGCCGTCGTCGCCTCGGGCGGACTCTCGCATCGCTTGCCGTGGCCCGATTGGCGCACGCCGAGCGGCGATGACGAAACGTTTCTCGTCGAAGCGTTTCTCAACGGCCGCACCAACTGGACCGACTACGAAGTTCGCCGGCGCGAGATCGTCATCAAAGCGACCACCGCTGCGGGCGACGCGTATCGCGTCAATAGCGACTTCGACCGCGCGTTTTTGGCCCTCGTCGAGCGCGGCGAACTCGGCACGTCGCTGCTGCAGCCCGGGCCGGACCTGCTCGCCGGCGCCGGCAACGGCGGTCAAGAGATCCGTACCTGGATTGCGATGACCGCCGCGCTCGGCAACGCGCCGGGACGCATTCTCGCCTACGAAGATATCCCCGAATGGCTTACCGGCATGGCCGTTGCGGTGCTCGCCTAGCGGAACTTCACCGGCACGAACTGCTGGGTGAAGACTTGGTCGGCCTTCGGCATCGCGGCGTTCGTCGCCATCGATTCGAGCGACGTCTTTTCCCAATCGGGGCGCATGATGCCGTCGGTGTTGATCTTCATGATGAAGTTCTTGTAGACCATCGCGATCGCTTTGTCGTCGGCGTTGCTGTCGTCGAAGTATTTCTTGAGAAACGCCTCGGTCCAGCCTTCGTGCGTCTTCATGTAGTCGAGCGCTTTCGACGTTGCTGAAAGCCAGCGTTTGAGCACGTCGCTGCGCCGGTCGATCATATCTTGCGTCGCCGCAACGCCTTCCGAAATCGTCGGCGGCAGCGCGGATTCGAGATCCGAAACGGCGCGCAGATCGCCGGTAACCAAACCTTTGTAGCTGCCGAGCGGCCAGAGAATTGCCGCATCGACTTGCTTCGCGCGCATACCCGCTTCGACGCCGCCGCCCAGCGGAACGCTCGTCACTTTGATGTTCGCGCCGGTGGCGACTTTCTGCACCCAGAAATCCGTGAGCGAACCGATCTGCGTGACGCCGATCGTTTTTCCGTTCAGGTCGGCCAGCGATTTAATCGGCGAGGCGGCCGGAACCATGATGTACCAGCCGACCGGACGCGGCGGCGCGTAGAGCGCGACGATGCGTTCCTTCACGCCCTTCTGTTGCGCGAGCGCGGCGGCAGTCGGTAGGATCGAGCACAGATCGACCGCTCCGGCCGCAAGCGCTTCGAGTGCGGCCGGTCCGCCGCGAAACGTTTGAATGTCGACATCGAGGTTCGCCGCCTGATAATAGCCGAGCTCTTTCGCCGCAAAAAACAGCGAATATGTCGGATAGATCGAGGCGACCCCGACCTTCACGCTATCGGTCGCCGCCGAGGCGATGGCGCTGCTGCCGATCAGCAGGGTGCACAACAAGGTCAGGGCGCGAATGGCGAACGCTCTCACGGGGGCCTCCTGGATTCGGCTAACGTGTATACAGAATACGTGATCCGCCGGGCTTGTCAAGGCGCCGGAGCGGACCGCAGACACCCGCTGATGCCGTCGGCATTCGGCGCTCCGGCCAGGGCCCCCACGGCCAGAAGGACAGCTTCGGCGCCCGCCACTCCGAACGCCGGTGATGCTAGTGCGGTGAACTTCGCCCGCAGCCGGGCAGCGTCGGCCACCGCCGCGCCGCCGTTTCGCTCGTGGCGCCGCCCGTCGGCCGTGACGATTTCGATCCGCGCATCGAAGCCTTTCAGCCCCTCGACGGGGACGTATCCGACTTTCGCGGCGAGGGCGAGGATGTCGGCACGCTGCCGGTTGGCATCGCCGATCGTTTCCAAATCGACGCGGCCGTCGATGAGCGCCGAGGCGACGTGCACCGGCAAGCTCGCTATCGCTTGCATCATCGTTTGGGGACGCGCTTTTTCAGCAGCCGGTTCACACACGATCGGCACGGCCCACGGCGCCACAAAACACGTGATGCGCTCGATCGTCGCCGGCACGAGCATGCCGCGCATGGCGAGCGCGAGATCGATGTAGCCCTGAATCACGTGCGCGCACGGATACAGCTTGAAGAGCGCGGTCGCATTGTCCCAACGCTGCCCGAGCGCTTCCGTTATCGCGTCCGCATCGACGAGCGTTTCGCCGATGAACGCCGAGTAGAGATTGCTGCGCCCGTCGAGCGCGCCGAGCGGTCCGCGATAGCCGCCATGCGCGAGCTGCGCAGCCGTGATGCCGCCGAAATTTCCCCAGCCTACGTGCAGCCACTTCGACCACGAGCCGTCGGCCTGAAACGCCATGAGGCCGCCGGCCATGCTCGCCGCGAGCCCCACCGCCGATGCACTCGCCTGCGCATCGAGGCGCAGCAATCGCGCGGCGACGAACGCCGCGGTCACCGGCGCAAACACGCCCGTGGCGTGGAAGCCGCGCGCGTGAAAACGCGTGCCGCCGGCACGGCCGAGGCGCGCTGCGATTTCGTAGCCGCCCGCAATTGCGGCGAGAATCTCCGCGCCGCTCGCGCCCACATCCTCGCCGACGGCCAGTGCGACGGGGACGATCACGCTGCCCGGATGCACGACCGATTCCGGAAACGTATCGTCGAAGTCGAACCCGTGCGCGGCCACGCCGTGAACGAGCGCCGCCCAGGCCGCCGGCAACGCGGTCGTGCTGCCGGCGATCGTCGCCCGGCCGTTGCCGCCGGTGCGCAGCGCGAGCGCGCGCGCGATCGACGCTGCTTCGGCACGATAGCCGCACGCGATCAAACCGAGCGTGTCGAGCAAGCGCGTTTGGGTGAGTTCGCGCTGCGCTTCCGGCAACGACGGCCACGCGAGCGTGCCCAACCACGTCGCGAGATGCTCGGAGAGCGTCGCGCTCATCGCGTTACCACGCGGCCCGCAGCAATGCCTCGATTTCGGGCACATCGATCGGTCGCGGCAAGTTCACCATCATGTAGTCGTGCGAGGCTTGTTCGGCAACGTCGCGTAGTTCGGGCTCGGTTAGGCCGAGGTCGCGCAGCCGGCGCTGGAGCGGCAGCGCGCAAACGAGTTCGTCGATGAGATCCGCCGCTTTCGCGCCGGCCGCATCCGCATCGAGGGCGGTGCCGCCGTCGAGCGCCTGCAGCACGAGCGTTTGCCGCTCGCCGATCACGGAGAGCATGCGGCGCATCGCCGGCGCCAACAGAATCGCGTGCGAGACACCATGCTGCAGCGCAAACTTCCCGCCGACGATATGTCCGAGCGCGTGCACGAGCGAGACCATCGCGTTGATGCACGCAACGCCCGACATCGAGCACGCGACCTGACACTCGTACCGCGCGACGAGGTTCTCCGGTTCGTTCACCACGATCGGTAAGTTCCGATGCAACAGCCGCAGCGCGTGCAGCGCGAGTCCGTCGGAGAGCGGGTTCCGGTTGACGGAGAACAGGCACTCGATGCAGCGCGCGACCGCCGTCATGCCCGACGCTGCGCTGAGAAACGCGCCGGTTTGCACCGTCATGGCCGGATCGAGAATCACGCCTTCCGGAATGAGCGTATCGTCCCAGAACAGCATCTTCTTGCGCGATGCCACATCGCGAATGCCCGCGGTCGGCAGCACTTCGCTGGCCGATCCGCTCGTCGTCGGCACGGCAACGTGCACGATGCTCGGCTTCGGCAAACGCTGCTGGAGCATCGCACCGTCGGGCCCGTGACGCACGAAATACGGATCGAGCGCACCCGTCCCCATGCTCGCGAGCTTGAGGCCCTTGCCCGAATCGATCGCACTGCCGCCGCCAACCGTCACGACCGCATCGGCTTTCGTGGCGCGCACCATCGCCAGCGCGTCGGCCAGCATCGTCGATGGCGTATGCGCGCTCACCCCATCGAACACGCCGCAGTAGTGCTCGCCGAGCGCGGCCCGCGTCTGCTCGAGCAGTGACCCCGACGCCACCGTCTTACCGCAGAGCACGAGCGCGCGCGAAGCGCCGAGCTCGTCAAGCAGCGCGCTCAAGGCGCCCATGCTGCCTTCGCCGAGAATCATCCGCTTCGGCCATATCCCGACCGCGACCGGCTTCGCCGCGATATTGGTCGCCACTATCTCACGCTCGCTTGAAGATCGCGCCAACGGGTGAACCGTTGCTCGATCAGACTGAGGCCAAGATTTGCCAACAAGGCGCAGAACAGCGCCAGTACGATTCCGAAATAGACGTCGCCGGTCGCGTACATGTTCCGCGAGCTGGTAATGATGAAACCGATGCCGCCCAGCGACGCCAGCATCTCGGCCACGACGACGCCGATGATCGCCAGCGACGCGCCGATGCGCAAACCGGCCACGATCGACGGCAGCGCGAGCGGAATCAAGATCGTCAGGATGATCTGCATCCGCGAGCACCCGACCGCCCGGCCGTAAATCAGGTACTTCCGGTCGACGCCGCGCAGGCCGTTCATCGTGTTGATGGCGATCGGAAAGAACGCGGACACGACGCCGTAGGCAATCTTCGACGCCGGCCCGATGCCGAACCATACCATAAACAGCGGATACCAGGTGATCAATGGTACGGCAAACAGCGACGTGAGCACGGGCCCGGTGACCGCGCCGAGAAACGGGCGCGTTCCCGCGAATGCGCCGACACTTCCGCCGAGCAGCACGGAGAGCGCGATCGCCACGACGATCTCGATAAACGTTAGCTCGAACGCCACCGCGAACTTCGGACCAGAGGCCACGCCCGCGCTGACGATCTCGCTCGGCGATGCCAGCAGCAACGGCCCGACGATGTTCAGGCGTCGCACGGCTTCCCACGCGAGCAGAAATCCGGCCACGAGCGTCAGCCGAATGAGTACCGGACGGCTCATAGTTCGGCCAGCCCTTCGCCGGTTTCATCGGCACTAATCAAATGCCACATCTCGTTGCGCGCCGCGCCGAACTCGGGGCTGCCGACCATGTCGTAGGTCCGCGGGCGCGGCAGGCCGGCATTGATCACGCCGACGATCCGTCCCGGCCGGTGGCTCATCACGAGCACGACGTCGGAGAGAAAGAGCGCTTCGGTCAAACTGTGCGTGATGAGGAAGATCGTCTTGCCGGTCGCTTCCCAAATCCGCAAGAGTTCGTGTCCCATTTTTAAACGCGTTTGCTCGTCGAGCGCGCCGAAGGGCTCGTCCATCAGCATGATGCGCGGATGTTGCGCGAGGCCGCGCGCGATCGACACGCGCTGGCGCATGCCGCCGGAAAGCTCGTGCGGATGCCGGTCGCGGAAGTCGGTCAGACCGACCAGTGCCAGCATTTCGGTGGCGCGAGCCGCGCGCTCCGCCGCCGGTACGCCTTGAATCTCGAGTGGAAAGAGAATGTTCTCGGTGACCGTTTTCCACGGCAGCAAGGTTGAATCTTGAAAGACGATCGTAATCTTGCCCGGCATCGGTTCGGTTACCGGCTCGCCGTCGACCAGCACCTCACCGGTCGTGCTCGAAACGAGTCCGGCGAGAATTTGCAACAGCGTCGACTTTCCGCAACCGCTGGGACCGACCAGCGAAACGAAACTGCCCTCCGGGATCTCGAACGACACGTCGTCGAGCGCAACGGTCGGTTGGCGGTTGACGGCGTAGACCTTGCGCAAATGACGCGTCTCGATGACGATCGGCTTCGGCATCATGACGCCTCCGCCGATCGCTGCCAACGGCTCACGCGCGATTCCCAACCACGCATACCTTCGTTCACCAAGATGGTCGCCACGGAGATGAGAATCGTCGCCGCCATCAGCTTGCCGACGTTCATCGAATCGCCCCAGCGCGCGAGCTGCAGACCGAGGCCGCTCTCGGCAGCGTACATTTCTGCCAGCAAGATACCGATGATGTCGAAGATCAGGCCGAAACGCAGGCCCGTCACCACTTGCGGCGCCATCGCGGGCAAGTAGATGCTGCGGTAGATGCGCAGCCGGCCGGCCCCGAACGATCGGGCGGCCGTGA
Source organism: Candidatus Lustribacter telmatis (assembly GCA_003164045.1). Classification (GTDB taxonomy): domain Bacteria; phylum Vulcanimicrobiota; class Vulcanimicrobiia; order Vulcanimicrobiales; family Vulcanimicrobiaceae; genus Lustribacter; species Lustribacter telmatis. The sequence goes on along the minus strand of PLRU01000078.1, from coordinate 63,394 downwards.
CGTAATCGCGCGGCACTTCGCGCACGGCGGCCATCGTATTCACGACCACCACGAAAAAGACGTGCGTGATACCGAACATCACCTTTTCGGTGAAGCCAAGGCCGAGCAAGAGGACGAAGATCGGCAAGAAGATCGACTGCGGCACCGCCAGCACCAGGTTGAACAGCGGTCCAAGCGACTTCCCGACGGCAACGTTCTCGCCCATCACGAAGCCCACCGTGAGCGCGATCGGCGCGCCGATCAGAAACGCGACGGCCACGCGCAGGAGCGTAACGCCGGCATCGCTCAGAAACGCCGGGCTTCCTAAGAGTTGGCCAATGGTGACGGCGACGGTGGCCGGAGCAGGCAACACCGAGGGGTCGGCGAGATGTAACGCGCAAGCGCCTTGCCAAGCGAGGATCAGCACGATGCCGATGGCGCCTTGAGTCAAGGGAACCCGCAGCTTTTGCATCATCTCTATCGAAAGCGCCCGTTTGACTAGTTTGCAAAGCATCTCCTTTGGACAACGCGACCTCTTTGCCGCCGATGAATATCGCATCGACGGACGCGACAAGGTCAGCGGACGAACGATCTATGCGGCCGACATTTCACGCACCGGCGCGCTGTGGGCGGCGTTTGTCGAGAGTCCGTATGCGCACGCGGCGGTTCGCTCGATCGACGTCCGGGCGGCGCGCGCGATCGACGGCGTACGCGCGGTGCTAACGGCTGCCGACATCGGACACCGGCGCTTCGGGCGCCAGCTCTGCGACTGGCCGATTCTTGCATCGGACACCGTGCGCTTCATCGGCGATCGCGTCGCTGCCGTAGCGGCCGAAACGCGCGAGGCCGCCGAAGAAGCCGCGCGGGCCGTGATCGTCACGTACGATGCCTTACCGGCCGTTCTCGACGCTGCCGCCGCGCTGCGCGCCGATGCGCCGGTGCTCCACCCTGACGCTGCAGCGTACGACTATCTCGGGCCGCACGGCGAACGCGTTCCGCACGACCATCCGAACGTTTACGGCTCGATGCAAATCCGCCGGAACGACGCCGAGCTCGAAGCAATCTTCGCGCGCGCGCATCGCGTCTTCGAACATTCATTTGAAACGCCGCGCCAGCTCGCCGGATTCGTCGAACCGCGCGCCACGCTCGTGTGGATCGACGGCGACATCGTGCACGTGCATTCGCCGAACAAGGGCCCATACGCGTTTCGCCGCCACTTCGCGCACGCTGCGGGCATCCCCGAAACGCAGGTCGTGATCGAGCCGGTCGCGATCGGTGGCGACTTCGGCGGCAAGGGTCTCACCGTCGATGAGCTGCCGTGCTACTTCTTAGCGCGCGCAACCGGGCGGCCGGTGCGCTACATCGCCACATACGCGGAGGAACTGCGGCGGGGCGCCACGCGGCACCGCACGTCGCTCACGCTGCGTTCGGCCGTCGATCCCACCGGCGCGCTGCTCGCGCACACCTCGACCGTGATCTATGACGGTGGCGCGTACGCCGCAACGAAGCCGATCCCGACGCTCCTGCCGGGCAACGCTTACGGTGCGATTCCTTATCGCGTGCCGCACGTGCGGCTCGACATTTTCGGGGTGTACACCAACACGCTGCCCGGCGCACACGTTCGCGGCCCGGGTGAGTTGCAAACGTTCTTCGCCTGGGAACAGCACGTGGATCGCATCGCGCGAGCGCTTGCGATCGATCCGCTCGATTTTCGGTTACGCAATATCGTGCGCGACGGCGATGCGACGCTGCTCGGTGAGACGATCCATCATCCGATGGCCTACGACGTGCTGCAAACGCTGCAGCAGTCGTGTGCGCCGCTTGCAACCGAAAGCGGCATCGGGCGCGGCATTTCGATCGTGTGCGCGCACACGGGCAGCGGCAAGACCGCCGTACGCATGCGGCTCGACGCCGGCGGACGCATCGAGGTTACGATCGGCGCGGTCGATCAGGGCGTTGGACTAGCGACCGTCGTGCGCCGCGTCGTGGCGGCGGCACTCGACATCGATCCGGTGCGGATCAGCGTCCGCCGTGCAAACACGACCGAGGCACCCACCGATCAGGGATCGGGACACAGCCGCGTCACGCACATCGTCGGGCGCGCGGCACTCGATGCGGCGGAACAACTGCGCGATGCTCTCGCGACCGGCAGCGAAGCCGACGTCATCGGGCGCTTTATCAGCGATCACGGCGAACAAGTACCGGGCGACCTGACCTTCGGCGCGTGCGCGCTCGACGTGCACGTCGACCGCGAGACGGGGGAGCTCACCGTTCGCGACGCGCTCTTCGTGATGGATGTCGGTCAGATCATCAATCCCATCGCGCATCAAGGACAGATCGAGGGCGGCTTCATCATGGGACTGGGAGCGGCGCTCATGGAGAACGTGACGTTGAACGAAGACGGCAAGGTGACGACGCCGAGCCTCGGCGAGTACAAGCTGCCGACGATGCGCGACATCCCGCCGCTACGCACGATCCTGTTGCAAGCGCCGCTCGGCGATGGGCCGTTCGGCACGCGCATGGTCGGCGAACTCAGCAACGTCGGCGTTTCTACAGCCGTGGTGAACGCGATCGACGACGCGGTGGGCGTTCGCCTCGCGCACTTTCCCGTACTCGCCGAAGACGTGTACGCGGCGCTCGCGGCGCAACCGCGATGAGCGGCGCCGCGCAGCTTGCGGACGATGTGGTCGCCCGCATCGATCGGGATGAACTCATCCGCCTCGTCCTCGACATCTGCAACATCGACAGTCCGGTCGGGCACGAAGCCGCCGTGGCCGAGCGGCTTTACGGCTGGTTACGCGACGAAGGCTTCGCGCCGCGGCGCATCGGGTTACTGCCCGATCGCTACAACCTCTTGGCGAGTCTGCCGGGGTCGGGCGGCGGCGAAAGTCTTTTGTTCAACGGACACATGGATACGTACGCGCCGCGCGAGCCCGACCTCGTGCATCTCGACGCGACGCGCGACGAACTGCACAAAGCCTGGATCGAAGACGATCTGCTCGTCGGCGACGGCGTCGTCAACGACAAAGGCCCGATCGCGGCATTCCTTATCGCGGCCAAAGCGGTCCGCGGCGCCGGTGTGCGCCTGCCCGGTGATCTGCTGCTCTCCGCCGTAATCGCCGAGACGGCGCACGAACCGTACGACGATGCACCCGGCGCCGTACGCGACGCGAAAGAACTCGGCGCCCGCTTCCTGGCAACGCACGGCGGCATCGCGGACCACGTGCTGGTGGCGGAAGGCACGGGTTTTGGTCTCGTTTGGGTCGAGGCCGGGAAGTTCTGGTTCAAGGTCACGTTGCGCGGTTCGCAGCCGGCGTTTTATACGCCGTATGTGCCGGCGCGCAGCAATGAGACGGCCAGCCCCAACATGATCGTCGCCGCCGCCAAGGCGATCGGCGCGCTCGAGCGGTGGGCCGCCCGCTACGAAGCAAGCCATACGTATACGTGCGCCGGCGGTACGGTCGAGGCGAGGGCGCAGATCGGTGCGATCCGCAGCGGCGACCCGACGCGGCCGTTTCTCTCGCCGCAGATCTGTCAGCTCTTTCTCGACGTGCGCTCGCTGCCTGGGCAAGATGCCCTCGCAACGCGCGATGAGATCGCGGACGTTCTGCGCAATGAAGACCTCGATGCAACCGTCGAGCTCTACGTCTTCCGCCCCGGCTACGAAGCGCAGAACGTCGGCACCCTCGTCGCCGCAGTGCGGGAGAGTCACCGCACGGTATTCGGCAGCGATCCGCAACCGGCACCGGCGGCAACCTGCAGCATGTGGCGCGACAGCAACGTCTTCGCCGAGCTCGGTATCCCGGTGATCAACTACGGACCACGCTCGGCAACGCATGCCTATCGCCGCGCGCTTACGATCGAGAGCCTCTACCAAGCCGCTTGCGTCTACGCGCGTACCGCGGTCGCCATCTGCAGCCGCGAGAAGCGGCGCGAAGGGAACCACTGATGTTACGCCTGCTCGCTGCGACGCTCGCACTCTTTTTTACGATTCCGGCGCTCGCGGCGAGTGCCGGCGAGTGGCCGCCCGAGGTCGCTGCGGCCAATCATGCGCTCATCGTCGCGAAATCGTTTCGCGTGACCACGACGGCCGGAACGGTGGTGCAAACCGTGATCGTCGATGGCCCGAACCGCGACCGGATCGTGCTGCCGCCGAACGCGCTAGCGGTCCGCGAAGGCGACGATACGGACGGCGTTTCGGCCGCACATCTCTACCACATCATCTACCCGGGCGGATCGCCGCAGGTGCGCTGGTATATCCGCGTCTCCGACGGTCTCGTGCATCGAATCAAGCGCCCCGGCCGCGGCGTGACGCTCAACCTGACGATCGATCAGTATAAGGGCGCGCACTAGCCACCAGCGCTGCGAAGAGCGCGGCACTCGCGCCGGCATCGAGCGCTGTCGTCGATTCCGGGTGCCATTGGACCGCGAGCCAGAACGCCTTTGCAGCGGGCGCTTCCAGCGCCTCAACGACGCCGTCCGGCGCACGACCGACAACACGCAGCGCATCCGCCACGCGATCGACGGCTTGGTGATGACGCGAGCCTGTAACGACCGCGTCGCCAGCAATCTTCGCCAGCAACGATCCCTCTGCGACGGCAACGCGATGCTCGTCGATCAGACCGCGATACGTCGCGCCGTCGACCTGCGGCGCGTGCGGAACGTCCGCTCCAAAGGCGTCCGGTAGGTGCTGATGCAGCGAGCCTCCGAACGCGACGTTGGCAATCTGCAAACCGCGGCAAATCGCTAACGTCGGAATCCCCCGGCCGTAGGCCGCGCGAGCCAGCGCGATCTCGTACTCGTCACGCGCCGCCGAAGCGAGTTCCGCTTGGGGATGCAGCGCTTGGCCATACCGCGCCGGATCGATGTCCTCACCGCCGGATAAGATGATGCCGTCGACGTTACGAAGATCCGCGTCGATGCGCGTGACGTCCGGCATCCACCGGACCGGCTCGCCGCCGGCTTGACGAATGGCCGCTTCGTACTCGCCGACATCGTAGCCGGGATCTGCGGTAACGCCGATCCGCGGACGCGGGCCGATCCGTACAGCAAAGCGCACGAGCGCCAGTTTTCGCATCGCTGCAGCGGGACCCTGGGACGAGGATGGTACCGGCGGACGACGGAAGGCCGAGTCCATGAACTGCTGCCAGCACGAGCATTACGCGAGTTCCGCGACGGGCGATTACGGCTACGAAGTGGATGGCGCGCGAATCACCTACGGTCGCGGCGTTCTCGCCGAAATCGGTGAGGCGGCTAAAGTGCTGCACATGAAGCGCATCGCGGTGTTCGTCGATCCGCACTTGTGCGACCGCGACTTTGTGAAGACCGCCCTCGACTCGCTGCGCGAAGCGAAGCTGGATCCGGTGGTATACACGGATATCGCGGTCGAACCGACCGACGCTTCATTCAAGCAAGCCGCAGCGTTTGCGGTCGACGGAAAGTTCGACGGTTACGTGTCCATCGGCGGCGGCTCGACCATGGATACCGCGAAGGCGGCCGACTTGTACGCCACGTATCCGGCGGACTTCATGGACTACGTCAACGCGCCGATCGGCGCGGGACGAGCCGTTCCCGGTCCGCTCAAGCCGCACATCGCATGCCCCACCACGTGTGGAACGGGCAGCGAATGCACGGGCATCGCGATCTTCGACTACGTCGCGATGAACGCCAAAACCGGCATCCGAGCACGCGAACTGCGGCCCACCCTCGGCATCATCGATCCCGACGTCACGCGCTCGCTCCCCGCGATGGTCGTCGCGTGCAGCGGTTTCGACGTGCTCAGCCACGCGCTCGAATCGTACACGGCGCTGCCCTACACGCAGCACGCGCGTTCGCCCAAAGGTGTGGCGCGTTCACTCTCACAGGGAGCCAATCCCTATAGCGACGTCGGCTGCATCGGCGCGCTGCCGATCATCGGCGAGCACATCGCCCGCGCGGTCAACGACCCGAACGACGAAGTCGCGCGCGAACGGATGATGTTCGCGGCGATGCTTGCGGGCATCGCGTTCGGAAATGCCGGCTGCCATCTTCCGCACGCGATGTCGTACGCCGTTTCCGGCAACGTGAAAGACTTCAAAGCACCCGGGTACTCACCGGAAGAAGCGATGATCCCGCACGGCATGTCGGTGATCCTCAACGCGCCGGCGGTGTTCCGGTTCACCGCGCAAGCCTGCCCCGAACGGCACCTCGATGCAGCCCGCATGCTCGGCGCCGACGTGCGCGGCGCGGCCCTTGACGACGCCGGTGAAGTGCTGAGCACGCGCATCACCGAGCTGATGAAAGCCACCGGCATCCCGAACGGCCTCGCCGCGGTGGGCTACGGCAAGCAAGACATGGATACGCTGGTCGAGGGTTCGTTCGTGCAAAAGGGCCTCATCAATAACGCCCCGCGCGAAACGTCCAAAGCGCAGCTACATTCGCTTTACACCACCGCACTCACGCACTGGTAGGCCGTGGTCGCTACTGCGCTTGGCGGCGTGGATCCAGCAGCTGAACGGTGACATCGGTGTTCGCCGGGATGACCACGTCGGAACGATTATCCCTCGCAACCATGTAGCCGCCGATCGCGCCGACGATGCCGCCGCCGCTCACGCCGAAGAGCGTCTTGCCGATCGCGTTACCGGCCAACATGCCCAGCAGTGCGCCGCCGACTTCTTTTGCGGCGTTACTCTTCGTCTTCACTTTCATCGAAGCCACCACGCCGTCGATCGGCCGCATCGTGCCGTCCGCGAGACGTAGCGAGTCGAAGTGAATGAGCACTTGCGCCGTGCGTCCTTGTCCCGGACGCGTCACGTCGGTAACCGAGCCGATCAGCGTAGCACCGTTGATCGAGCCGGACGATGACGACACGTTCGTGAGGATGACTTGCTCGCCGGCGAACGCGCTCTTGGAATCGAGCGACGTATCGAGCGTCCCGATGAGCTCCGTACCCGGGGCCAGGCGCGTGCGCGGCATCTGATCGGGCTGCAGCGATTGCGCCGGCGCCGCATCGGGTGAGGCCACGTCGATCCGGTTTGCCGCGAATACGGAGCCGCGATTCGTGCCGGCGATCGTTACGATCATGCCGGGCTCGAGCCGCGCGCCATCCGGCTGGATCACCGTGCCCGACTGCAAGCGGACGCTATCGATAAAGCCGCGATCGTCCTTCACTTGGAAGTTATCCGCGTCATCGACCGATGAGATGCTCCCGTGAATGGTCTCATCGTCGCTGCCGCCTCCGCCGCCGGAAACCGGCGCCGCGTACGAGGGCATGCCGGAGGGCGCCGACTGGGCGAAGGCCGTCATCGGTACGAGGGCCATCGCCAAGACAAGCAGTGCGGTGAGAAGACGCGTTTGTAGCCGAATCATCCGCCCAACCTATCAGGAAGAGCTTGGAGAAGCGACAGAGCCGCCCGCAGTCTAATCAGAATTGGCTCCTGGAGCGGGCGGCAGATAGTGTTCCATCTTCCAAATTCTGCCGATTCTCCGAATTTCCACGGGAATAAGCAAGCAGGCGTCGAGAAGCGTATTTAATATGAAGGTCCGCTTTTGGGGGACTCGCGGTTCCATTGCCAAGCCCGGCCCGACGACGGCACGGTACGGCGGCAATACGTCATGCATCGAAGTCCGGTCTTCCCGGGGAACGCTGATCGTGATCGATTGCGGCACGGGCTCCCATGGACTCGGCCAAGCCCTCGTTACCGAAGGCGTGACGCGTGGTTGCCTGCTGATCGGCCACACCCACTGGGATCACATCCAAGGCTTGCCGTTTTTCGCACCGCTGTTCGACGCGACGAACGAGTGGGACATCTGCGGACCCAAAGGCCTGAGCGGATCGCTGCGTGAGACGCTCTCGGGCCAGATGGAATCGACCTACTTTCCGGTTGCGCTCGAATCGCTCGGCGCTACGATCCGGTATTGGGATCTGCTGCAAGGCAGTTTTCAAGTCGATGACATCAAAGTCTCCACGCACCATCTCAATCACCCGGCACTGACGCTCGCTTACCGGCTCGAAGCCGACGGTGTGAGCGTCGTCTACGCGTGCGATCACGAGGCGTACTCGCACGCCGCCGCCGACGGCAACGGACGTCTGCACGGACCGGACCTGCGGCATGCAGAATTTGCGGCCGGCGCCGACTTGCTCATTCACGATTCGCAGTACACCGCCGCGGAATATCCGGCGAAGGTCAACTGGGGACATAGTACGATCGAGTATGCGATGCTCGTCGCACGCGAAGCGCGCGTCGGACAAGTCGCACTCACTCACCACGACCCGATGCGGACCGACGACCAACTCGACGAACTCGTCGAAGCGGCGCAAGCCACCATGCGCGAACACGGCTCACCGATTCAGGTGTTCGCCGCGAGTGAAGGTCTGACGCTCGAAGTCAATGCCCCGTTGCTCGCGGCGATCCCCGCGACGCCCGTCGAGGACACGGCGAAACGCGCGATCGACAACCGGGAAAGCGTACAAACGGTTCTGCTCGGTTTATACGATCCGGAACTCACCACGATGTTCACGGATGCCATCGACGCAGATGAAACGATCCGAGCCATGAACGTCTCGCACGTTCACGACGCGCGAACGGCCACCGAGAATGCGCGGCTGTGCGTCGCGATTTTGGAACACGGACCCGAGCACGACGCGCTGGCAACGTGCCGGTCGATTGCGGCCGACCGCGCGGGCGAACGCCGGCGGCTGCCCGTTCTCGTGGTTGCCGATCGCGAATACGCGGGCGGCGAGCAGACCGGCGTGGCCGAGTGGCTCGTGCGGCCGTTCTCGAGCACGTACGCGCAGGCGAAGCTGCAAGCGTGGGTGCACCGTGGCATCAGTCGCTGGAAGAAAGCCGCGCTTCCGCCGGACGAGGAGCGTCGCATCGCAACGCTGCTCGCGACGGGCTTCCTCGATAGCCCGCCCGACCCGCGCTTCGATCGCATCACGCGGCTTGCGAGCCGTTTCTTCGCGGTTCCGATCGCGCTCATCTCGCTGGTAGATCGCGAGCGCCAATGGTTTAAGTCGGCCGTCGGCTTGCCGATTCGGGAAACATCGCGCGAGGCGTCGTTTTGCGCTCACGCGGTCGTCGAGCGCAAAACGCTCGTGGTCAACGACGCGCTCGTCGACGATCGCTTCGCCGAAAATCCGCTCGTCATCGATGAACCGCGCGTCCGTTTCTACGCCGGCGCTCCGCTCATCATGAACGACGGCACGTGCCTCGGATCGCTCTGCATCTTCGATACGCGCCCGCGCTGGTTTGCGGCATCCGATGTCGCGCTACTCGAAGACTGGCGCGACCTCGCCGTCAGCGAAATCGAACGTGAATTGCAACTCGCGGCGGCGGCTGCGGCCATGCCCTCGAAGAGCGACGCCAAAGCACGCTGATTACCGCGGATCGGCCGCCGGTTGATCGAGCAGCTCGGCGGTATGTTCCCCGAGTAATGGCGCCGGCCGGATCGCCGTTGGGCGCTCTCCGTTCAACAGCACCGGCGTCTTGATTACCGCGCGTCCGCTTCCGTTCTTATCCAGCGGTTCGGCGATACCGAGCGCGCGAACGTGATCGTCCTCGAGCGCCTCCTCGAAGCTGTTCACCGGCGCGAACGGCACGTCCGCAGCAATGAGCCGCTCGATCCAGACCGCGCGATCCTTCGCTGCAAATCGGGTCGAGAGTTCGGTTTGCAGCTCGACGTAGTTCGCGATGCGGCCGGCGCCGGTTGAGAAACGCTCGTCAGCGGCCAGCTCCGGCGCCTCTATGGCGGCGATGACTCCCGTCCAAAATTTTTCCAAGGATGAGAGATGGATCGCGATCAGCCGTTTGTCGGCGCAGGCGAACGCGTACGATTGCGAACCGGCGCCGCGCGTTCGGCGGTTCGGGATGATACCGGCCTGCAGCGCCGTGAAGTGCTCGCCGACCAGCGCCATCGTCGCTTCGACCATGTTCACTTCCAGGCGCGCGCCCAAACCGGTAGCGGCGCGCCGTGTGAGTGCGCCGAGAATGGCAATGCACGCATACATCCCGGTCACGCTATCGGAAATCGTGGGACCCGTGATAACCGGCGCGGCCGGATCGAGCGTCATGCTTGCCAATCCCGAGAGCGCTTGCGCGACGGTATCGAACGCCGGACGCGCACTGTAGGGGCCGCTTGCCCCAAACCCCGTGATCGAGCAGTGAATCAATCGCGGATTCTCGGCTTGCAAGCTTACGGGATCGAGACCGATGCGCGGCAACACGCTCGGACGGACGTTGTCGACAAAAACGTCGGCATCGCGCAACAACGCGCGCATCTTCGCCTGGCCCTGGGCGTGCGCGAGATCGAGCACGACGCTGCGCTTGCCGCGATTGAATGTCTCGAAATACGGATTACCGGCCTGCGTTCCGCGAAACGACCGGAACGGGTCGCCTTCCGGCCGTTCCACCTTGATCACGTCGGCGCCGAGGTCCGCGAGTAGCATCGCCGTCAACGGCGCGGTGATCGTGGTTCCGAGTTCGATAACCCGGACACCCGGTAACATCATTTGCCGGTGCCGGCGACACCCGTAACCGGGACCCACGTATCCTTCGACACATCCCAGCGCACAACGATGCAATCTTTGGCCGAGAGCCCACGCTGATTACCGATGCGGAAATCGTAGTATCCGCTGCTGCCCGAAAAATCGTGCAGGTTCAAGATGTAATCGCGCACTTGCTTCGCGGTCGCGTTCGTACCGAGTTTGCGGAACGCATCGATCAAGATCATCGCCGGATCCCAAGCCGATACCGACGCTCCGTCCGGCCGCACGCCGTCCGCGTTCATCGCGGTATACATCACGCGTAACGCATCTTTCACCGGACCGCTCGAAAGTTGCGCATACGCCGGCCACTTCAACGCATATTGGTAATATTGCCGCGGTAGAATCGAGCGCCACTGCTCCATTGCGGTATAGGTTTGGTTACCGTTCGAACCAAACACCGGCAGGTCGACGCCGGCGTCTTGCAACGCGCGATACACGTTTGCCATCGGCGCGCCGGTACCCCACGCGATGATTGCTTCGGGGTTAGATTGCTTGATGCGGGCGATTTGCGCGGCAACGGAGATGTCGGTGAGTCCGAAATGTTCGTGATCGACGACTTGCAGATCGCGGTACTCCGGCCGCGCGAGCAGCTGGTTGAACACGTTGTCGGCCTCTTGGCCGGTTGCGTCGGTCGGCGTAATCATGGCGACGCGTTTCCAGCCGCGCGTGCGATGCAGATAATTCAGCAACACGCCCGTCTCATCGATGGACGACGCGCCGCCGGCGAAGCCGTAGCTCCCCGTCGGTGGATAGAGCACGGGTGAAAGGCAGTACATCACCGGGCCGTTATCGAGCAGCGGCATCGCCGCGCGGCACGTCGATGCGATCGCCGGACCGACGAACGCGGCCACGTGTTTCGCGACGAGCCCGTTGACGATCTGAACGGAAAGCTGCGGCGTACTCTGATCGTCGGAGATCACGAAATGTACGGGACGCCCGCCGATGCCGCCGGTCGCGTTGACGTGCTTCTCGATGATGCTCAGCGTGCGCGACATCGAGCTGCCGGAAAACGCCGACGAACCGGTCATCGGCAGAACCGCATTGATCTCAAATGGATCGGCGGCAGTCACGCCGGCGGGCAGCAGCGCCAGCCACATCGCAACGAAGGCAATCCAGACACGGCTCACACGCAAGCGACGACTCCTCCAGGCTAAGCGCGATAGGTCGGGTGGGGGCTTGTTTCCGACACGTCGAGCGCGGCCTGCGCTAAGTCGAAGAGCAACTCCATTTGCACGCCGCCGTACGCCGGATCGTTCCAGCGATTTATGTCTTCATCCGGATCCTCCCGCAGATCGTAGAGCTCACCCCAAGGAACGCCGGCGTACGTGCTGAGGCGATAACGGTCCGTCACCACCGTGCGCAGACGGATACGCTCGGCAAACCCCATCTGCAGGCGCGAAGACTCTTCTTCGATCAAGAAACGCGCGCGCGGCTGCGGATCGGCATTTGCGATTGCGGGCAGCATCGAGCGGCCCTGCATGCCGTTGAATCCGCCGAGGCCGGCGCGGTCGAGGACCGTACTCGCGATATCGATCGTGCCGAGCAGGTCGCTGCTGCGCCGGCCGCCGGCCGGATCGTGCGGATCGAACCAGATGAACGGCACGCGTACGAGGCCTTGATAGTGGATCGCACCCTTGAGCATCAACTGATGATCGCCCATGAAATCGCCGTGATCGCTCGTGAAGATGACGATCGTGTTTTCTGCCAGCCCCAGCTGGTCGAGCGAGGCGAGGACGCGGCCGATCGCATCGTCGATCATCGTGATCATGCCGTACGTGAGCGCCGTCGACTCGCGCGTCTGCCGTTCGTTCACCGCGTAGACCGCTTGGGTACCGGTGTCGGCCGTGCCGTTGTCGCGTTCGCCGCGCAGAAACGCGACGTGCGGCGGCGGCGGGGCATCGGAAGAAAACGACGGCGGGAGTTCGATGTCGGCCGGATCGTACATCGACCAGTAGTGTCCCGGCGGCGTAAACGGATGATGCGGGTCGGGAAACGAGCACTGCACGAAAAACGGCCGGTCTCCGGCGGCGGAGGCGTGTCGTTCGAGCCAGCCTATGGTCTGGTCGGCAACGTAGGTGGTCGGGTAGAACTCTTCGGGGATCCGCGTACGCCACGCTTGCGGCGCGATGAAATCCGGCGCGGGCGCCGCCCCTTTTGCACCGCGGAGTTGTTCGGCATCGGGCAAATTCGCGCGTAGCCAGCGCCCGTATTCGGCATCTACCTGGTCGCCGTGATTCGTGCACAGCGAGACGTCTTCGAAGCCATAGAACGGCAACTGCATGTGATGCTTGGGATCGAGCCAGAGCTTCGAGTTCTCTTGCTCGTACCGATCCTCGTCGTGGATCCGATGGCGCGCTTCGCGTAATTCGAACGGCGGCGACGCCGGCGACGCTTGCGCATCGGGACCGGGGAACGTGGGCGGAATCCCGGTCATGTTTTGCAAGTGCGACTTGCCGTGGAGCGCCGTGCGATAGCCGTGCGCGCGCAGAACTTCGGGAAACGTCGTCACATCGAGCGAGAGCGGAATGCCGTTGTGCCGGACGCCGTGCACCGACGGCGTGCGCCCGGTCATCAGCGTCGAGCGATTCGGCATGCAGATCGGCGTCGAGACGTAGAAACGATCGGCGGCCCAGCCGCGGGCTGCGAGACGGTCGATATGCGGCGTGCGAACCGTACGGTTCCCGTATGCCCCCAGGTGATCGGCACGATGCTGATCGGTGATGATCAAGAGGATGTTGGGCGCGCTCATCGGGTCAGCATTTGACGGTCGTCGAAGGGGCCCCGTTTGCGATGGCTCGGGGCCGCACGGGGCGAATCCCAAGGTATGCCCAACGCTGAAGAACCGGAGACCACGCAAAGCTCGCGGGGTTGGATCTCCGTTCTCCTCGTCGTCGCCCTGCTGGCGGGTTTGCCGCTCGCCGTTTGGTTCGACCTACGTTCGGTTTCGGAGGCCGCGCTCACGCGGCAGGTCACCGACCTTAACGCCGTGCTCGGCGGCGTGCGCGACTTCTATAGTACCGATGTCGTCGGCCGCGTCTTGAGTGGGCACACGACAACACTCGTCACGAACGACTTCGAGAATCATCCCGGAGCGATCCCGATTCCGGCAACGTTCTCGCTCGAACTCGGCAATGTCGTTAGTCAGTATCAGAACAATATCGGCTACCGCTTCGTCTCGGACTATCCGTTCCGCCACCGTGCGCCGCACCAGCTCGACGATTTCGAACGTTCGTCGTTGGCTGCGCTGCGCGTGACGCGCGATCCGAATCAAAAGATCTACACGACCGAGTGGAATGGGTTGACCACGCGTGTGCGGATCGTCGCACCGATCATGATGGGGCAAACGTGCGTCGCCTGCCACAACACGCATCCCGATAGTCCAAAACGCGATTGGAAAATCGGCGACGTGCGCGGTATCCAAGAACTCAGCATCATACAGCCCGTGGCGACAAACCTCTTCTCGTTCAAGTATCTTTTGCTGTATTTTGCATTCGCCGGCGTACTCGGCTTTACGTTCGTCGCGAACGAACGCCGCCAATCCGCCGTAATCGCGGGCATCAACGCCCGTCTCGGCAAGACCAACGACTTTCTCGACGGCATCTCCAAGAAATTGGCACGCTATCTCTCGCCCCAAATTTTCGCTTCGATCTTCAGCGGCGAGCGCGACGTGACGATTCAAACCGAGCGTAAGAAGCTCACGATCTTCTTCTCCGACATCAAAGATTTTACGGCCACGACCGAACGTCTCCAACCCGAAGAACTCGCGGGATTACTCAACGAGTACCTCACCGAGATGTCGGCGATCGCGCTCAAATGGGGCGGTACGATCGACAAGTTCATCGGCGATGCCATGGTCGTCTTCTTCGGCGATCCCGAGACGAAGGGCACCGCCGAAGATGCGCAGGCGGCCGTGCGCATGGCCGTTGAAATGCAATCACGCCTCGTCGAACTCAACGTCACCTGGCGTTCGCACGGGATCGAACATCCCTTCCAGGCCCGCATGGGGATCAACACCGGTTTCGTAAACGTCGGCAACTTCGGCAGCATCGACCGGATGGACTACACGATCATCGGCGGCGAGGCCAATCTCGCCGCCCGCCTCGAGACGAGTGCCGAACCCGGTGGCATCGTCATCAGCTACGAAACCTACGCCGTGGTGCGCGACATCGTCGCAGCGCACGAGCAGCCGCCGATCCGCGTCAAGGGCATCAACCGCGACGTCGTGCCGTATGTCGTCGACGGATTGCTCGATGCCTCCGGCCGCACGGTGCGCGTCGTCAACGTTCACACACCGGGACTCGACCTCTACCTCGACCCGTCGAAAATCGACCGGGCCGAAGCCGACCGCATTCGCCAGATCCTGCGCGACGCGCTCGATCGGCTCTAGATGCGCGTTGCCTCGCGGCGATACAGCGACGAGAGACATCTCGTGGATATCGACAAGCAGCTCAGCGGCGATCCCAATAACGCCGAGCTGCTTTTTGAACGTGCCTGCTGTCTGGATGACCTCGGCTGGACGCAACCCGCCGTGCAGGCCTATCTGGCGGTCTTACAACACGACTCGCGTCACCTCGGGACCCTGACCAATCTCGGCTTGATGGTCTTGCACCGCGGCGACCCGGCGGCCGCGCGTGCCTTCTTCACGCAGGCGCTAACGCATCATCCGCTCGCGACGCTCACCCACGTCAACCTCGGTCAAGCCTTGTTCGAGCAAGGTGAGATTGCCAGCGCCGAGGCGCAGTACGCCGCTGCACTTTCGCGCGAGCCGGACTTCTGCTCAGCTCACCACGGCTTGGCAACGCTGTACGAATCGATGGGCGATCGGCTGCGCGCCGACCAGCACTGGGAACGAGCCTTTGCCAACCTGCCGGCGTGGAGTGTGCCCTACATCGGCACGACGACTCCGGTGCGAGTTCTCGTCGTGATTTCAGGCCGCGGCGGCGACGTCGTCACGCATCGGCTGCTCGACGATCGCATCATGGAAACGACGATGCTCTATGCTGACGCGTTCCGTAACGGTATGCCGCTTGCCCCGCACGACGTCGTGTTTAACGGGATCGGCGACCCCGACAGCGGCGAGGCGCCCCTCGGCCGCGCGCGCGACATCGTCGATGCATCAAGCGCCCCCGTGATCAATCACCCGGACTGCGTCCGAGGGACCGGTCGCGCCGGCATGCGCGAGCGCTTCGCCGGCATCGCGGGTGTCGTTGTTCCGCGAATCGAGCGTATCAGACGCGACTCGATCACTGCCGATGAGCTCATCACACGCGGCTGGACATTCCCGCTGCTCGTTCGCGCGCCCGGGTACCACGGCGGTCAGCAGTTCGAAGCAGTGAACGATCCCGCCGACCTACCGCATGCCCTTTCGCGCGTGAGCGGAAACGAGCTCTTCCTCATCGCGTTCGTGGACACGCGTTCGAAGGACGGCCTCTTTCGCAAGTATCGAGTGCTCTTTGTGGACGGTCGCCTCTATCCGGTGCATCTGGCGGTTTCGCGAGAGTGGAAGGTGCACTACTTTTCGTCGGAGACCGCCGATGGCGCCGATCACCGTAAGGAAGAGCAACGCTTTCTGTTCGACATGGAGGCCGCTCTCGGTGCCGCAGTCATCGGCCGGCTTCAGGATATCGAACGTGCTCTCGGACTCGACTATGGCGGGGCCGACTTCGGCATCGACGCGTTGGGCAACGTCGTGCTCTTCGAGGCGAATGCCACGATGGCGGTCTATCCGCCGATGCCCGGCGAGCAATGGGAGTATCGACGGCCGGCACATGACGCGGTTATCGGGGCGGCACGAACGCTAATCATGCAGCGCGCGACGGCTGGGCGATCCATCTAGGGCATCGACTAACGGTCCGAGGTATGCCGCAAAGTGTTGGCTTCGGCCGACGGCGCTACCGTAGAGTGGCCGGCGTACTTGGACGTTGCTCGCGGTGCGAACCGTCCGGCGAACGGTATGAAAGTCGACCACCCGTGCGTCCCAAGGTAAGCCGCAAAAGTCGAGAATGCGCCGCGCTTGCGTCTCGAAGTCGGCGACGAGCGCCTCGTAGTCTACCTCGAAGAAGCATTCCGCCGGCAAGAGCGCGCGCCAGTTCGCCATGAGGCGCTCGTAGGCTGCGTAATAACGGCCGAGCTCGCCGAGATCGTGGGTATAGGAAAGACCTCGTCCGGTAAAGCTTGTTGCGTAACACGAAAGGCACGTGTCGATGCGATCGCGACGAACGTGTATCATTCGCGCGTTCGGCAGCGCCAGATGGATCAGCGGAGCGTAACAAAAATTGTGGAGCATCTTATCGGTAACGCGTATGCTGCCCGACGCAACTTCATCCGTGGACCTGACGTACCGGTCGCCCACCGCCGTGATCCCGACCCGCAAATCAGCAAGGCGCATCCCGGGTGCCATGAGTTCTTCGCTGAGCGCGTGATCGAAAATATTCATTTCTCCAGCGGCGGCAACCAGCGGAATGGCCGCCAAAAGCTGTTCGACCAAGGTCGTTCCCGAGCGGGGCATACCGAACACGAAGATCGGGCGCTCCGATGGATTACCGCACCCGTGAAGAGCACTCATGAACGGCTTGGTAAAGGCTTGCTCGATGGATGCAAAAAACTTCATGCGCGCGGATTCGTCGTAGTCGATCAATCCGCGCTTGATGTCATTCGCCTCGCGCAAATGACGGAACGCCGTTTCATTCTCTCCCATTTGTTCGCGCACGCTCGCAAGCGCGAAATGAAGATCGGCCCGATGCGTGGGCGGCAGGGACTCGGCATCAGCAAGGAGGCGTTCCATATGTGCGACCTGTGCTGCATCGGTGCTGCCAAGACGGCTATTCACGAGACGCAGATGATAGGTACCGTTCGCCGGTTCGAGCTGGACTGCACGTTCAAATACGCACGTTGCTGCACTGATATCGCCACGTTTAATCAGCAAGTCACCGAGATTGCACAGAGCGGGCGTGTAGGCGGGTTTCACTGCGAGCGCGGCGCCAAAGCACACTTCAGCCGCATCGAGTCGATCGAGGCAGTCAGCAATGAGGCCAAGCGCGTTATACCCGCTCGGATCGGAAGGCGCCAATCGAATTGCCCGGTCACAGGTCGCCCACGCCTCTGAGTAGCGCTCGAGCGCCATTAACGCTTCGCCGCGATGTATGTGGATGACGGCCACCGCCGGATCATGGAGAATTGCCCGGTCGTAAAGCTCTAGCGCCGCCTCATATCGTCCGGAAAGGGCATGGACGATACCGAGATTATCGATGGCCGCTACAAAGTCGGGCCGCAGCTTCAGGGCTTCTTGCAGCGCCCATTCCGCCTTCGTGAAGTGTTCCAGCGAGCGGTAGGCACACGCTAGTGCGCTGTACACTTCTGGGACGTCGCCATTCAGAACGATAGCGCGCTCGAACCAATCGATGGCTTCACGGTGCCGCCCGGATTCTTGCAACGTCTGTGCCGTAGCAACCAGCTCGGCGAACGTCGACGTTTCCTTAAAAGCCATGCACCCCAGTTTACGCCTTGCGCCTTGGATCAGATATGGACCGGGTAGCGCGTGCATGCGGTTAAAGCAGCGCCGCGCGTATCTCCTCGGCCGACGGCAAGTGGCCGTCAGCGCGGTAGCGCGTGAGGAACGGACGAAGTGGCGCCGGCAACGGATAGGCGACACGAAGCGGTTGGCCCGACCGCAGCAGCGCGGCGCAAAACGCTTCCTCCGACTCGAGTTCCTGCGCGCGTGTCACGAGTTCGTCCAATAATGCTGCGGGCAGCACCATGACACCGTCGGCATCGGCGAGGATCCAGTCGCCGGGCACCACGAGCACGCCGCCGCATGCGATGGCGATGTCCGCTGCCCACGGCACCATCGTAGGCGCAATCAGTGCCGGCGATGTGCCGCCCGCGTAGACCGTGAACCCCATCGCAGTGAGCGCTGCGGTATCGCGCACCATGCCGTCGGTGACGAGCGCCGCGGCGCCGGTCTGCAGCGCGCGCAGCCCGACCATGTCGCCGAACACCGGGCCTCCGTAGGCCATCGCGTCGAACACCAGGATGTCGCCGGCTCGTGCCTCATCGATGAGCGTCATGCGAGCATTGCCGTTCGGTCCCGCGGCAACGTCGCTGCGTGAGGGCAGAAACTGCAGTGTTCGCGCCGGCCCAACCACGGGGCTGCCGTCGCCGCTGCGGAGCGAGACGCCCCGCATCGTCAGCCGCGTCGGATCGTGCGCTCGCAACGCGTCGGCTGCCGCGCTCGTGGTAACCCCGGCGAGCCGGCTCCGCAAAGCCGCGGTCGTGCTTGGGTTCAGCTCACGAACTCGGGGGCCGGCATTTGGAACCGGCGCGCGGCTTCCGCCTCCCGTTCGGCGTGCGGCAGCCCGTCGGTTTCGATGACGACGCGCGCGGCTTCCCGGCCGAACGCGAGCAGCGAGGCATCATCGCCGATCGCCGCATCTTGATCGACCGTGACGCTGATCTCGTGCGTATAGGTCGGCACGTTCCCATGCGGGTACACGCGCGGCAATGCCGGTGTTCCGCCGGCCTGCTGTTCCCGTAGCGCGCGGGCCAGCAAGCGCCGGAACATGACGATGCCGCGATCCGTTCTGCCGAGATGCTCGTTGCTGCGGTCGGCGATGACGCCTTGGCTGACGAGCGCGTCGTAATCACCGGGTTCGCGCTGTCGTTCCACGTACGGACGATCCGCGGTTTGGCCGATCAATCCCAGCTTCCCGACACCGAGCGTCTTCGGATCGATGGCACCGGTCGGATTCGTTACGCGATTGAGGTTGAAGTAGCCCATGTAGTGGCACTGGCCGTCGTCGATCGGCGTCACCCAGCGCGTCAACGTTGCGGCGATGTTGAACTTCGCCGCATTTGGCCCGGTCGGGCCGCCGATGAATTGGCCGACGTTCGGAAAGATGATATCCGAGGACCGTGTGTAGACCATGTTGCCCACGCGCCGCGTCGCCATCGACAAGAAGCCGAGCGGCGTCTCGATGAAATCGAGTACCGGACTGACGGCAAAGGCCGCGGCGAACTGCTGGCTGTTGATGGCGTGCAGGTACACGTTGTGAATCGGATCGCAGGCGTTCTCGACGACTTGCAGCCAGTTGCACGGATACTGTATCCGGAACGGAACGATCTGGCGCTCGTCTGGAAACGTGGTCGTGTCAAAGATCGGGAACGGCGGTTCGAGTTCGGGCGGCCCGAGATAGGCGAAGATTAAGCCCTCGCGTTCGCGTACCGCATAGGCACCTTGCACGAAAGTCTCAGACAACTTGCTGTCCTGAGACTCTGCCGGCGTCGCGAGCACGGTGCCGTCGATATCGAAGTGCCAGCCGTGATAGCAGCACTGAATCCCGCATTCGGCAATCACGCCGAACTCGAGCGACGCGCCGCGATGGATACAATTCTTGTGCAGCAGTCCCAGGCGTCCGCTGCGATCGCGAAAGAGCACGAGGTCCTCGCCGAGGATCCGAACGACCTTCGGTTCGGCTCCGAGTTCCGACGTCATCAAGAACGGATGCCAGAAGCGGCGGAAGTATTCACCGCACGGCGTCTCCGGGCCGGTTGCCGTAAACGGTGACGTCTCGGCCGTCTGCGGCCGGTTGTAGTAGCCGCTGTACGGCGCGATGCGCGCGCTCTTCTCGGTCATCGTTATCCTCCCACCGGCGTGACGCGCTGGTCGATCGCGCCGAAGATCGATTCGCCACGGTCATCGAGCATTTCGATTCGAACGCGGTCGCCGAAGGCGAGATAGGGTGTCGTGGCCGTTCCGTGTTCGCTCGTCTCGATGGAGCGTATCTCCGCGATGCAGCTCGTGCCGCGAGCCGTGTCCGCATTGGCGATCGTCCCGCCGCCCACGATCGTGCCGGCGCCGAGCGAGCGCGTCTTGGCGCAGTACGCGATGAGGTGTTCGAAACCGAACGACATGTCGCCGGCGTCGGGATCGCCGCGCAGCGCGCCGTTGACCGACGAACGAACGCGGCCGTGCAGTCGATTCGCATGCCAAGCCGTACCGAGCTCGTCCGGCGTCACCGCCACCGGCGAGAAAGCGCTGGCCGGCTTGGAACGGACGAACCCGAAGCCCTTGGCGAGTTCACCGCGAATCATGTTGCGCAGCGAGACGTCGTTGACGAGCATGACGAGCGCGATGTGTTTGCCGGCTTCGGCTTCGCTGACGCCATAGGGAACGTCGTCGGTGATCACCGCAACTTCGGCCTCATAGTCGATACCCCACGCGAGGTCGGCATGCTCGATGTCGGCAGTCGGCGCAAGAAATCCGTCGGACGCACCCTGGTACATGCTCGTCTCGTATTCAAACCACGCGGGAACCGGTTCGCCCGGCCGCATCCGTTCGTGGTGCGCACGATATGCACCGCCGTCGCACCATTGATACGCGCGCGGCAACGGCGAAAGCGCGGCCTGCGGATCGAACGGCTCCCCGGAGTCCGCGGCGCTCATGAGGTGTTCGTAGCGCTCTTGTAGTTGCGGACGAACGATCGCCCAATCGTCCAAAGCCGCCTGTAAACTGGGCACGAGATCGTGGACGCGAGCCATGCGCGTGAGATCCCGGGAAACCACGGCGAGTTCGCCGTCGCGACGGCCATTGCGCAGCGAAGCCAGTTTCATGAACGATATCGGACCTCCAAGACGCTCGGTTGACAAGCATGAAATCAACGCTAGTATAGTCGTACCACTCCTGCGATGTCGAGGGGCCCGACGTGAATACCATTTGCGCAGATGACGCATGAATGACGCTGTTTTCAGCATGAGTGCAGCTTCGAAGCGGAGTGCGTTGCAGAGCGATGTCGTCATCGCGGGGAATCTGGCCTTCATCTCCGGCTTGGGACCGATCGACCTGCGCGACGACCGCGTATCGTTGCCTGAGTACGTCGAAGCTCAGATCGCCAAGATCTTCGCAAATCTAGAAGAGCTGCTGGCCGGCGCCGGCCTCTCGAAAGAGCAGATCGTGAGCGTTCGCATTTCGCTGATCGATTACGGGCGGCTGTACGAGCGCATGAACGTCGCCTATCGCGACTATTTTTCGAGCGGGCGATTGCCGGTTCGCAGCTGCGTCGGCGTTTCCGAGCTGACGCGCGGCGCGTCGGTCGAGATGGATTTCGTTCTCAGTACCGGCACCGGAAGAGCGTGATGAAAAACTTCGTTTTAATCGTCGAGTTCACGCTGCATCCGGGATCGGCCGAGGGGTTCATGCCGCTCATCAGTGCGAACGCGCGCGAATCCGTTGCCACTGAGCCGGGCTGCCGGCAGTTCGACGTGGTCGCGGTTCAAGGCGAACCAGATCGCGTGCTACTCTACGAAGTGTACGACGACGTCGCGGCGTTCGATGCGCATCGCGATCTCCCGCACGTGAAGGCATTTTTTCGCGATGCCGATGCCATGATCGCCGAACGCAAGATGACGCGCTTCGATCGGATTGTGGACGCAGCGAAACCGGCGTCTCCAGCCACCTAGTGGCGAAGCTCGCAGCGAACCTCAGTTGGCTCTTCGCCGAACTGCCGCTGCTCGATCGTTTTGCGGCCGCGGCGGCCCTCGGATTTCGCGCCGTCGAGATCCTGTATCCGTACGAGGTCGCCGCGTCGGATATCGCGGCGGCGCTCGCAGCGTCCGGGCTGGAACTCGCGCTGATCAATCTCCCGCCCGGCGACCTCGCGGCCGGCGAACGGGGCTTCGCGGCGCGCCCGGGCGATGAACGCCGATTCGAAGCTGCGCTCGACGAGGCCCTCGCCTATGCAGCGGCGTGTGGATGCACGCGGCTGCACGCGATGTCGGGCCGGCGTATCGATGGAGTAGCGCCGGCTGCGCACGAAGCGACCTTGATCGCGAATCTGAGGAGTGCGGCGGTGCGCTGCGCGGCTGCGGGCGTCACGTTGCTGATCGAGCCGCTCAACACTCGCGATAATCCGGGCTACGTCCTGACGACCACGCAGCAAGCGCTCGCGGTCATCGATGCGGTCGCGCAACCGAATGTTGCGCTGCAGCTCGACCTGTACCATACCTTCATAACGGAAGGCCACGTCGAAGCGCGTGCGCACGCGCTGCGCGGCCGCTTTGCGCACGTGCAGCTCGCCGGCTGCCCGGATCGCCACGAGCCCGACAGCGGCGAACTCGACGCCGGCCGCATCCTCGCCCGACTCGATGCCGACGGCTACGCCGGCTGGATCGGTCTCGAGTACGCGCCGCGCACGTCGACCGTTGCGGGCCTTGGGTGGGCCAAGCCGTACCTGTCTGCGCCGGCATGACAATCGCGACCGTCGGCTGGATCGGCGCGGGCGTGATGGGGCGCCCGATGGCCGAGCATCTGCTGCGTGCGGGTTTCCAAGTCGTGCTCCTCGAGCGTGCGAGTTCCGGCGTGGCGGCGCTGGTGGAATCCGGGGCGCAAACCGCGCCGAACGCCCGCGCTGTGGCCGAACGAGCCGATGTAGTCTTTACGATGCTGCCCGAAACGGACACCGTCGAACACATCGTCTTGGGAGCCTACGGCGTCCGCGCCGGATTGCGGCCCGGCACGCTGTTCGTCGATATGAGCTCGATCGCGCCCGCGACATCGCGGCGCATCGCGCGTGAACTGGCTGCCGGCGGTGTGGATGCGGTCGATGCACCCGTGAGCGGCGGCGAACAGGGTGCCCGAGAAGCGACGCTCTCGATCATGGCAGGCGGAACGCCGGCGGCATTCGAGCGCGCCGAGCCGCTCTTGCGTTGTCTCGGCAGTCTCGTCGTCCACGTCGGCGAAGCGGGTGCCGGTCAAGTTGCGAAGGCGTGCAATCAGATTGCCGTTGCGATAACGATCGAAGCGGCGGCCGAGGCGCTCGCCCTTGCCGAAGCTGCGGGCGTGGATGCGGCCAAAGTCCGGATGGCGCTCGGCGGTGGGCTTGCCGCAAGCCGGGTTCTCGAGCGCTATGGACCCCGCATGATTGAGGGCCGCTATGAGCCGGGTGCCCGTGCGCGGCTGCATCTCAAAGATCTCGCCATCGCGACCGCCCTGGCCAGCGACGCCGGGGTCGAACTCCCGGCACTCCGACTCATGCTGCAGCGCTTCACCGAACTGGTCGAACGCGACGGCGACCTCGATCACAGCGCCCTGCGCACCCTCATCGCTCCGTCAGCGAGCACCAGGAGTACCGATTGATGAACGTCCAGCGCCTTTCCATCGCCGTCTTTGCATGCGTGCTCGCGCTTGGCGCAGCGAAGGGAGCGGCGGCAGCGCCGGGGGCGCCGAGCGGCGCACCGATCGAGATCAACGCGATTCTCTCAACGACGGGCAACGGCGCCTTTATCGGCAGCACCGAGGCCAACGCGCTGCACGTCATCGAGGCGGACGTCAACGCCTCGGGCGGGATCCAAGGACGGCCGCTGCACTTCAACATCCTCGACGATCAGACCAACACGCAACTCGACGTGCAATTCGCCAACGATCTTGCCGCCAAGAAAGTGCCGCTCTTTCTCGGGCCGAATATTCCGGCGGCGTGCTTTGCGACGGGCCCGATTATCGATAAGACCGGACCGCTGAGCCTGTGTTTGAATCCGTTCGGGCATCCGGCGCCGGGCAGCTATCAGTACGCCCCGTTTGCCGATAGCTATCAAGTTGCGGCCGGCACGTTGCGCTATTACCGCGAGCGCGGCATCACGCGCATTGCGATGCTCAACGCAACCGACGGAACGGGACGCGACTCGGACCTGGCGTTCGCGTACGCATTCCGGCTCCCCGAAAACCGGAACATGACGCTCGTCGCGCAAGAACACTACGCACCCGGCGACGTCAGCGTGAGCGCGCAGCTGGCGCACATCAAGGCGACGAATCCGCAGGCGCTGATCTCTTACAACACGGGCGCACCGTTCGGCACCGTCTTGCGCGGAATGCATGATGACGGAATTGACGTTCCCGTTGCAACGAGCGGCGGCAACATGACGTACGGCCAGATGCAGCAGTACGCGCAGTTCATTCCGTCCGAACTCGATTTTGGCGCGCAGTTGGCGTTTGCACCGGGCGACATCGCGCCGGGGCCGGTCCGCGACAAGCAACTCGCCTTTGTTGCGACACTCAAGAAGGCGTCCTTGCGGCCGGAGGCCGGCTACGAGACAGTTTGGGATCCGGCGCAGCTTGCGGTGGATATCATGCGCCATATTCCGGCGGATGCGGATGCGGCCGCGGCGCGGGCCTATCTTGCGAAGCTCCACGGTTGGGTGGGCCTCGACGGCGTCTACGACTTCATCGGATTCCCTCAGCGCGGTATCGGGGTCAACGCTGTGCTGATCATGCGCTGGGATCCGTCAACCAAGACGTTCGTTCCGGCGAGCCGCCGCGGCGGTGCGAAGCGCTGATCCCTTTGTGCGCCGCAACCGGGACGAAAACGATGAACTGTTAGGCCGAAAAATGATTAGACTAAGGTGTCCCTAGAAAAAGTTCGGGCGAGGACAGCAGCTATGGCTGAGGAGAGATCGATGATTCTAGAAGGTACGGCGTATGGTCGCCCGCGCCCAACCTACGATCCTCTGATCACGGAAGTCGGTCCGGGAACACCGTGCGGCGAATATCTCCGGCGTTATTGGCATCCCGTCCTGGCGTCGCGAAATGTGACCGGGCGGCCGCGCAAAATTCGCTTGTTGGGTGAGGACCTGATCGTGTTTCGGGACGGCGATGGCCGGCCCGGCGTGCTCTATCCGCACTGCATGCACCGCGGGTCCTCGCTTTTCTACGGCAAGGTCGAGGCGGACGGCATCCGCTGCTGCTATCACGGCTGGAAATTCGACGTCGAAGGCCATTGCTTGGAACAGCCGTGCGAACCGAGCGGAGGGCTGAATCGAAGCTGGGCGCGTCAACCCTGGTATCCCGTCCACGATCACTACGGCATGGTTTGGGCGTACATGGGCCCCCCGGAAAAAATGCCGAGCTTGCCGCGGTTCGAGCACATGGAACCGTTGGATGATGGCGAGTTCTACTACGTCCTCGACAACAGTGTGCAATCTCACGCCGACCACGCCGGTCCTGAAGTCGTTCCGTATAATTGGACCGCGATCAATGAGAATTGCCTCGATCCATTTCACGTGCAAGTGCTTCACTCCACATTCAGCGACGTGCACTTTTTGCCCGAAATGGCCATCATGCCCACCGTCGAGTGGGAAGAGATCGACGTCGGCGTGATTTACACGTCGCGCCGGAAGTTAGAGACGGGCGAAGAGCTGCAGAAAACGCTAACCTGGGTGGCGCCGAACATTTCTGTCAACCCGGGGCCGGAAAGCGGAAAGGGCCGCAAAGCGCTGTCGATTTTCGTTCCGGTCGACGACACGCACACGCGTGCGTTTGTGGTTCGCCGGGCGCCCGCCGGGTTCAAGGACATTTTCCAAGGCATGGGGCTTGAGTCCGTAAAGCCTTGGACCACGATGACCGACGAAGAGCATCAGGACATGCCGAACGACTACGAAGCTCAGAGCACGCAGGGTCCGGGCGGAATTCAACTGCATTCCCAGCAGCATCTCGTTCGTTCTGACCTTGGTATCGCATTACAGCGTAGGGTGCTCAAGCGCGAGATCCAAAAAGTCGCCGCCGGCCAAGACCCAATGAACATTTCGTTCGATGAGACGTCGGCGCCGATCAGCACCCCATCGGGTGTGGTGAAGACCCCGGTGGGTGTGGGCGCCTGAAGCGCTCGTTGCTATCGGCAACGCTGGCTTGCGCCGTAGCGATCGCGTTGACGAGAGCGGCGGGTGCCGATGCGCCGCCGCTCAAGATCGGCTTCGTCGCCACGCTCTCGGGCGCTTTTACGCAATCCGGCAAGGCGGCCGATGCGGCGATCGCTGCGTTTTTCAAAGAACACGGCGACACCGTCGCCGGCCGTAAGGTCGTGATCATCAAGCGCGACGACGGCGGCAACGCGCCGGAAAACGCGCGGCGCCTCGCACAGGAGCTCGTCGTCTCGGAACAGGTCGATTTCCTCATGGGCATCGTCTATTCGACCAATGCGCTGGCCGTGGGCGACGTTTCCACCAAAGCGAAGAAGCCCACGTTTATCACGAACGCCGCCGCTAACGGGATTCTGGAGCCGAACCCGTACATGGCGCGTTTTAGCTACACCCTGGGAGAACTGACGACGCCGCTCGCACAATGGGCGTTGAAGAACAACATCAAGACGGCGTACATCATCTGCCTCGATTATTCGGCCGGCCTCGATGCGGCGAGCGGATTCCAAAGCGCGTTCACGGGTGGCGGCGGCAAGATTCTCGGCGAAGTGCACGTTCCGATCAGCGCGCAAGACTATTCACCGTACGTGCAGCGGATCAAGGACGCGAAGCCGCAGGCGGTTTTCGTCGCGCTTAACGTGTCCGGGCACTCGTTCTTGACGGCGTGGGATGCGGCAGGCGGACCGGCTACCGGCGCCAAGATTCTCGCTACCGGCGACTTGACGAGCGAAACCATGCTGCCGTCGCTCGCCGACACGGCGCTGGGCGCCATTACGGCGATGAATTACTCGGCTACCCACAACTCGGCCCTCAACCGCCAGCTGGCGCGCGACATGCACGCGGCGGATAACTCGATCGATGCGCCGGATTTCGCCAGCGTCGCGACCTACGATGCGCTGCAGGCCATCTATAAGACGGTCGAAGCCCAGAAGGGCAACGTCGAACCGGATAAGACGATGCAGCTCGTTCGCGGCTTGAAGTTCGAGAGTCCGCGCGGCCCGATCGAAATCGACGCGCGCACCCGAGACATCGTGCAGAACATCTACATCCGGCGGGTCGAAAAAGTTGACGGCAAGTATCAGAACACCGAGATCGCGACCTATCCGCAAGTTCACGATCCGCTCGAGAAGTAAGAGCGGGGCAGCCCGAACAGGCAACTTATGTGCCCTTAGTGTTTTTTCGGCCTGACAAAAAGTGTACTGCCCAAGAAGGGACTCGAACCCCCACGACCTTGCGGTCACTGGTACCTGAAACCAGCGCGTCTACCAATTCCGCCACCTGGGCGCAGCCGCCGACGTTTCCGTACCGGCGCAGACGAGGCCTCCGTGAAGCTAGGCTGCTTGCTCCTTGTTGCGACGTTCGTGCGAGCGCAGCCACAGGATGGGCAGGACGCCGAGCACGCCGATGGCCGCGTTCACCGTCCACGCCGTATCGAGCGACGTGTGGTCGGCGAGCGCCCCGAAGAGGAGCGGCCCGGCGGCCGATGTCGCGAAAATCGCCGTGAGCGTGAGTCCGAGAGCGCTGCCTGCGCGGTCGGCGCCGCCGATCTCCGCGAGCGCAGCCGCCATGACGCCGTTCCAGCCCGCACTGCAAAACCCGATGAACAGCGCGACCGGAATGAGCAGCAGCGCAAGCGACGGACGCAGCAACGCGAACGAGAGCGAAGATGCAGCCGAGAGCGCGCATAGCACGGCTAAGAGCGCGATGCGGTTCTCGCGCATGAAGCGGTCGCTGTACCAGCCCCAGAAGAGTCGCGCCACCATCGCGGCGACGAACGCGCTCGCAAATGCCGACGCAGCTAGCGCCGGCGTCACGCCGAGGACTTGCACGGCGGTCACGGTGAGGAAGCCGTTCATCGCGAGTTGTCCGTTGACGAGCGCCATGCACGTGAGCGTCGTGGCGATCAGCTTCGGATCGCGCGCGAGGCGGTGCATTCCGGCGAGCACCTCCGCAAAGCGGCTCGGCGGCGGACGGTCGCCGGCCGCTTCGCGATAGAAGATCACGGCGGTCGCCGTCGAGACGACGACGAGCACCGCTGCGACGAGCATCGCTGCGCGATAGCCTCCGAAATGCAACGCCGCAAACGGCAGCACCAATGCGCCGACGAGACCACCGACGGGAACGCCGGTTTGCCGAATACCCATTGCGAAGCCGCGATCGCGGTCGAACCACGAAAGAATCGCGCGACCGCCGGCCGGCGTCGAGGCGGCGTAGCCCGCACCGAACAAGCCCATCGTAAACACGAGCCAGGCGTAGTTCGGTAACGCTGCCGATGCAACCAGCGCGACCGCCATGACACTACCGCTCACCGCGACCATCGTGCGTTCGCCGAAGCGATCCGTCAGCACGCCGCTAAATGCCGTAAACAACGCCGAACCCAAATACAGCGACGTAAACATCGCGCCGAGCTGCGCCTGACTTAGGCCGAACTGCAAGATGAGGAATGGCGCCAGAACGCCGACGGCTTGCTGTACGATCGACGCGCCGGCTTGCGCGCCCGTCATCAACGCAAGGACGCGATATTTGCCCGTCACGATCGCTGGACGATCGCGATGCCGACGGCAATTGCTACGAGGCCGCCGAGATCGTGGATCGACAACGCCTCGCCGAAGAAACTCGCGATCAAGAGGCCGAACACCGGCGAGAGAAAGTAATACGCGGTCACGCGGCTCGCCTCGCCTTGTTCGAGCAGCCAGAACCAGAGCAGCGAACCGCCGACACTCATCACGACGACGAGATACACGAACGCCGCAACGATCGGAACGCCCCACGTCGCGTGCGGCGCGCCTTCGAGCATGATCGCGAACGGCAACAGCGCAAACGACGCTGCAAAAAGTTGCAGCGCGGTCGTCATGCGCACGTCGATCTGGACCAAGAACTTCTTAAAGACGACCGTGCTCGCGACGCTACCGATCACGGCGATCAGACACAGCAGCACGTCGCGCGGTTCGGCCGTTCCGGTTCCGCTGCGGCCGATCATGATCGCCACGACGCCGGCGAAGCCGAGCAGCAGGCCCAGGAGCTTCCACGGCGTCAGGCGCTCGCCCAGAAATGCCGGGGCCACGATCGCTAAGAGCAGCGGGTTCGAGCTCGTCACAACGGAGCCAACGCCGGCCGCAAGATGCCGCAGCGCTTCGTAGGTGAAGCCTAAGTACATCGCGTTGGCGAGCACGCCGAGCGCAACGATCAGGATCCAGGCACGCCGGCCGCGCGGCCACTTCGCCCCGAGCGCCAGCGCGATGCCGAGCGCGACGATGCCCGACACGAAAAACCGGACCACCAGAAACCAGAGCGGCGACGACGCGAGCACGCCAATCTTGCTCGGCACAAACGCCGAGCCCCAAAGCGCCACAAAAAAGATCGCCGCCGCGGTTCTGAACCACCGCGTTGCGGTGATCCCCGGGGGCGACCCGGCACTGGTTTCCACAAAGCAACGCTACCACGCAACTTGTCTCCTAGGTTGCGATGTTTGAGGTTGGCACATGTCCCTCCACGTCGTCCCCATCTCTGAAGAATTCGATATTGACGCCTATTCACGCGTCGTGACGGGCGCCGTCGAACGCGCCAGCCCCGCCGTGGTCGGCATCGACGTCCGGCGCGGCGGCCGGCGGGCNNTCGCACGTGGTGCACGGCGCCGATGAAATCGACGTTGCGCTCCTCGACGGGCGCCGCTTTCGCGGTGTCGTGGCCGGCGACGACCCGGACACCGACCTCGCCGTGCTGCGCATTGCGGGCAGCGACCTCATCCCGGCGGTGTTCGGCGACGCGCGCGCGATCAAGCCGGGCCAACTGGC
This sequence comes from Candidatus Lustribacter telmatis, assembly GCA_003164045.1. Classification (GTDB taxonomy): domain Bacteria; phylum Vulcanimicrobiota; class Vulcanimicrobiia; order Vulcanimicrobiales; family Vulcanimicrobiaceae; genus Lustribacter; species Lustribacter telmatis. The sequence goes on along the minus strand of PLRU01000078.1, from coordinate 33,418 downwards.
GATCGCCCTCGGCAACCCCTTCGGCCTCGAATGTACCGTAACGGCCGGCGTCGTTTCGGCGCTCGGACGTTCGCTGCGTTCGCGTTCGGGACGCCTGATGGACGACATCATCCAGACCGACGCGGCGCTGAATCCCGGCAATAGCGGCGGCCCGCTCGTCGATGCGCGCGGCGCGGTGATCGGCGTCAACACGGCGATCGTTGCGGGCGGCGGCGGCGGACTCGGCTTTGCGATTTCGGCGACGACCGCGCAACGCGTGGCGGCACTGCTCATTCGCGACGGACGCATCAGCCGCGGGTATCTCGGCGTCGCGGGCGCCGACGTAACGATCCCACGATACGTGCAGCGTCTGCTCGGATTGATCCAAACGCACGGTATCCTCGTGCACGGCGTCGAGGAAAAGAGTCCGGCGGCACTTGCGGGTATTGAAGAGGGCGACGTTATCGTTGCGCTCGGGGAATCGCCGGTCGACGGGATGGATGCACTGCATCGCGTTATGACCGACGGCCCCATCGGCACGACGACGGCCACGCTGCTACGGAGAAATGCGTTTATGCGAGTGACGATCACGCCGATCGAATCACAAGCCGTTGCGAGCGCGCGATGAGCGCCGGTGCCGCGCGTCCGCGCGTGCTGCTGCAAACGACGATCCCGTATACCGAGGACGATTGGCACGTCGGGCGGTTTTCGTTACTGCGCGATGAGATCGCGAAGGTCGCGGACGTCGTCGCACGCGATCGCGAAAATGGCCCCGATGGCAACGACCCTATCCTCGCCGGCATGGCCGAGAGCGACTTCGATCAGATCTGGCTCATTGCGGTCGACGCGGGTAACGGTATCACCCAGCCGGAGTGCGCGGCGATCACGCAATTCCGCGAGAACGGCGGCCACGTCTTCGTCACGCGCGATCACATGGATCTCGGCGTGTCGGTGTGCAATCTCGGCGGCATCGGCGACGCGCACTATTTTCACTCAAAAAACCTCGACCCCAACCCCGAGAACCGCGCCAACGACGATCGCGTCACGGCCTCGATCCAATGGCCGAATTACTACAGCGGGCCCAACGGTGACGTGCAGACGATCGACGTCGTCGAGCCCGCACACCCGGTGTTCGACGGTGTGCACACGCTGCCGTCGCATCCGCACGAAGGTGCCGTCGGTGCGCCCCGCTCGCAACCCGATGCGCGCGTTGTCGCCCGCAGCAAGAGCAAACAGACGGGCCGCACCTTCAACATCGCCGTCGCATTCGAAGGTCGCGACGGCAGCGGCAAAGGCTGGGCGGAATCAACGTTCCATCACTTCGTCGACTACAACTGGGATATCGCCGCCGGGTGTCCGTCGTTTCTCTCCGAGCCTCCGAGCGACGCGATTGCCAAGAACCCGCATCTGATCGACGAGACCAAACGCTACGTACGTAACATCGTTTCCTGGTTCGGCATATCGTCCGGTGACGTTGCAAGTACCGGCAAACAGACGCGGATATAACTGCCGCACCCCCGGAGCGGCGTCGCCTCAACCGAGCGCGCGAGTGCGGCAATGAGGAACAGGCCTCGGCCTGATTCGGCCCAGAGATCGTCGGGCAGCGCCGAGCGGAATGCGAATCCCGGGCCATCGTCGATGAGGTGCAGCCAGACGCCGTCGTCATCGATCGAAACGGAAATGCTCAGCGCGCCCGGCGCGTGACGAACGGCATTGCCGATGAGTTCGCTCAAAATCAATTCGCAGGCGTTGATCTCCGCTTCATCCGGCGCTCCGACCGCGGTCGCGAGCGCGATGAGTTCGCGCTGGATCGCATACGCCACGGCCGGGTCGCCGACGTCGAATCGCCAGCGTCGATTATCCGGCCGCCCGAAGCGCACGCTCATGATCGCAATGTCGTCCTGCTGCACGTGCGAGACGAGCATGCGCTCCATGAAACGGGCCGGATTCCCCGCATGCATCGCGGCATCGGAGGCGAGCAACTCCAAGATCATCGCTTCGCCCTCGACGGCGTCGCGCGTGATCTCGCTCAGCCCGTCCGTATACATGATCAACAAGGCTTCCTGATCGATCGGAGTCACGCGCGACGTGAAGACGGCTTCGCGCCAGACGCCAAGCGGCGGCGAGCCCGACGTGAGATGTTCGATCGTGCGGTCCCTGCGACGCAGGAACGCCGGCGGATGACCGGCGGTCGCGTAGCGGACGTCCGTCGCACTCGCGTTGAGGACGCCGATGAACGCCGTAGCCAGCGACTCCGAACGGTCGAGCAACATCGCATCGTTGACGATGCGCATGATCTCCGCCGGATCGCAGCTGATCGTTGCAGCAACGCGAACCGACTGGCGCAACTGCACCATCAGCCGGGCGGCATCGATGCCTTTGCCGCTGACGTCGCCGATCGTAACGACGATCGACCCATCGCTCGTTTCAAACGCATCGTACCAATCGCCGCCGAGCTTTGCGACGTCGCCGCTTGGACGGTAGAGCGCATTGAATGCGACGCCCGGCCGATCGGGAAATGTCTGCGCCAGAAACGCATCTTGCAGCGTCGTCGCGGCGTGCTGCTCCCGATGGTACTGCTTTGCGTTTGCTACCGCGAGACCGGCGCGCCGTCCGAGTTCCTCGGCAAATTGCACGTCACGCCGCTGGAACGGTTCGGCATCGAGCGTGCGCACGAACGTGAGCGTGCCGTAAATATTCGTTTGCAACGCGACCGGAACGATGATCTTCGAACGATATCCCATCCGCCGCATAAAGTCGGCGTGCGCTGAGGAGGCCGCGTGCGCCGCGATCTCTTTGGGACCGATCACCGGTTCGAAAAACGGCACGCCCGTTTGTGCTACTTGCACCGCGGGATGGACGCGAAACTCATCGCTATAGAGAATCGACGAACCGGCGTTCTTTAGCATCGGTTCGAGACTCACGTCGCGATGCGCGCCGGCCGTGACATAGAGGCGATCGGATTTCTCATCGATCAAGTCAAAGAGACAGAGATCGGCGAACGATTCGACAGCAACACGCGCGACGTTGTAGAGCGTGTTTTCCAACTCGAGCGATTGGTGAAACATCTCACCCGCACGCACGAGCAGCTCCAAGCTCTCGCGCGTCCGGTCGACACCCGCGGCGCGGGCGGAGTCGTAGGTAGCTATCTCGTTCTTCCCCCGCTTATCGCTGCAATGGTTCCCCAGCGTCGGTGGCCTTCCCCGGGTGCATGATCTTCCCGGCGATCCGCGTTGCCCAGCGGCGCGGAATCAGGTTCGCGAATGCAATGAGCACTTGGTTGCTGAGGCCGTCGATCACTACGGGCGCACCGGCATCGTAGGCGCGTAACCCGCTCGTCACTACGTCGCGTACCGTACGGATCGGGCCGCGTGGCGCAGCAACGTTGGTGTCGAAGAATTCCGTCGCCGTTGGACCGGGACACAGCGCGAGCACGCGCACGCCGCGCACAGATACTTCTTCGTGCAGCGCTTCGGAGAACGAGCGCACGAAGGCCTTCGTCGCCGCGTAGACCGCCATGTAGGGAACGGGCTGAAACGCTGCGGTCGATGCGACGTTGATCACGCCGCCGTGACCGCGTTCCAGCATGCCGGGCAGAAACGCGTGCGTGAGCGCGACGAGCGCCGCAACATTGACCGCGATCTCACCGCGCTCGCGTTCGGGCGGCAGCGTCTCGAACCGCCCGTGCGTGCCGAAGCCGGCGTTGTTCACGAGCAGGTCGACGTCGATCTCCAACCGCCTGACTTCCGCAGCAATCGCCTCAGGCGCGGCGGGGTCGGCGAGGTCGGCCACGATGACCTCCACGCGTATGCCGCCGTGCTCGGCCCGCAACCGCGTGGCCAGCTCGTCGAGCCGGTCGCGGCGCCGGGCGGTGAGGATGAGATCGTAGTGGCGCTCCGCTAGGCGCTTGGCGAATTCCAGACCGATGCCGGCCGACGCGCCGGTGATCAACGCAATCGGGTGTTTCGGGGAAACCGCCGCGATGTTGGTCATGTTGAAGGCCTATGTGTTCGTAAAACTGCTACCTATCCTGGGTATCACGTTTATCGACATCCTCGGTTTCAGCATCCTGATCCCGCTGATGCCGTATTTCGTGAAGCACTTCGGCGCGCCCGATATCGTGGTCGGCGCACTCTTTGCCGTGTTCGCGCTCTGCCAGTTCGTCGGCGGCCCCTTCTGGGGAAACGTGAGCGACCGGATCGGCCGCAAAGCCGTGCTGATCGTCTCGCAGATCGGCGCGACGATCGGCTGGACGATGCTCGCATTTGCACCGAACATCGGCATTGTATTCGTCGCGCGCATCATCGAAGGTTTCTCGGGCGGAAATATCAGCGTCACGCAAGCGTACGTGTCGGATCTGGTCGAACCGGAGAAGCGCGGACGCGCGTTCGCGTACATCGGGGCGGCCTTCAGTTCCGGGCTCATCTTCGGTCCACTGGCCGGCGGGTATCTCGTCGCGAAGTACGGTTTCTCTATGCCGTTTCTGCTCGCAGCGGGACTGCAAGTCGTGACGCTGATCGTAACGATCTTCGTACTGCCGGAATCGCGTGAAGCAAAAGCGGATGAGAAGCCGGCGACACTCGGCGATATCAAACTCTCGCTGTTCGATCCACGCGTCGCGCCGATCATGTGGCAGAAGCTCGTCTTCTCGCTCGGCCTCTACGGCTGGTTTTCCGTCTTCACGCTAGTCTTGCAGGCGCAGTTCGGCTTCGATGCCGTAAACGCGAGCTATTTCTTCTGCGTGTTCGGCTTGACGAGCGTGGTCTTCCAAGTAGGCGTCGTCGGACGGATGACCGATGCGCTCGGCGACCGCGTCTCGTCCAACATCGGTTTCGTCGTGTTGCTGATCGGGTTTGCGATCGTGCCGTTCGCGCACACGCTTCCGCTCGCGGTCGTGATGGTCGCGTTCTTCTCGCTCGGGCTCTCGCTCGTCAACGCAACGATCCCGGCGCTGCTCTCCGCAAACGCACCCGACAACATGCGCGGCACGATACTCGGCGCAGCATCGTCGCTCGAGAGTGTGAGCGGCGTGTTTATGCCGGTCCTCACGACCTACGTGTTGCAAGTCTCCGGCGTCGCGCCGACGGTCGCAATCACGTTTGGATTGACGACGGCAGCCCTGATCATGGGACTCGCGGCGATGCGCCACGCGCCCGTTGCGGCAGTCGGCGACCGCGAAAATTAGCGCCGGCTCGGGCGTTCACGACACCCAGCCGAAAATATGCTGCGCGGTAAAGAGTACCGCCAGCACGATGAGGACGATGCCGGCGAGCCGTTCCGCCAACTGCTTATAGCGCGTTCCGAGTTGGGCTCCGAACGCGAGGCCGATGGTGGTAAAGATGATGGTGCTTACCGCAACGGTCGCCAAAAGCGGAAGCAGCGGCAGCGGTACGCCGGGAAGTGAGACGCCGATGCCCAGCGAGTCGAGACTAATTGACGCGCACGCGGCAACGAGACCCCAGCCCGAATCGATCTTCAGCGGTGAGTCTTCGGCGCTGTAACTCTCCCGTACGACAAAGACGCCGACACCCGCGAGTACGGCGAAGCCGATATAGTCCGCGATTGTTCCAACAAGTTGTCCGGCGCCCGTACCGATCGCGTAGCCGGCAATCTGCATTACGACCTCGGCGGCCGAAAACGCGACTCCCAAGCGTATTCGAGAACCCCATGGCAGTCGCATGATGCCGACCGCGATCGAGAGCGCGAGCACGTCAAGACCAACCGCGAATGCGATTCCGAGGATCTTCAGCTCCACGGGCGCTATCACTGAGTGCTCCTCAGGGGACGACACCGAAGACGGCGCGCTCGACCAAATCGATTGCCGCGATGACGTGCGCTTCGTCGAGCGGTTCGCCGGCGGTGACGGCTTCGCGGCCGATGCCGTCGAGCATGGCGAATAAAACGGCGCTCGCTGCCTCAGATGCAGGCAGCGCGATGATGCCGCGCTCGGCGAGTTCGCGCAGCCAGGCGGCGAGCCGGCGCGCATAACCGTCGCGGCGCTCGACGATTGCCGCGCGGATCTCGGGATCGCGTGCGGCGAGTGCATAGAGCGCCCGCACGAGTCCGGGATGCTCGGTTCGCGCGCGCAGCAAGACGCCCGTCCAGGCGCGTAGCGCCGCGCGGGCTGCACGGGCGTCGGTGGGATGTTCGTCGATCAAGCCGAGTTCGGCGGCGCGAGCGCTGCGCAGGCGGTCGCCGAGGGCACGGATCGCATCGACGCGATTGCGAAAATAGCGGTAGAAGGTGCCATGCGCAAGGCCCGCTTCGATACTCACAGCGGCGGCTGTCACGTCGCCCGGGTCGGCCTGGTCGAGCAGCCGCTCGAGCGCGTCGAGCAGCGCCTCGCGGGCGTTGGCGCGCGGCTTGGCCGCTGCCGGGGGCCGGCCGGCGTCGCCGCGGCCGAGATAGGTCCAGCGGTTGCGCGTCTTGCCGGTGGCCGGGTCGCGCTCCGAGCGGACGCGATAGCGGTAGGGACGACCGTTGACGAGTTTTGTGACCTCGTATGCCATGTGTGGTAAAATGACTTAAACGTCATGCGAGAATTACCTACAAGCGAACGTTCGGCCGGAGGCACGTCATCGCGTCCCTGGTAGCCGGACAACGCGCGGCGGCCGCCCCGGACACCGGCGGCGTTCCGGTCATCCTGATCACCCTCACCACCATGCTCGGGCTGATCATGGCGATCGTCGACACCTCGATCGTCAACGTCGCGCTCACCAACATGGCAGGCACCCTCGGTGCTTCGATCGACGAGATCGGCTGGGTCGCCACCGGCTATATTCTCGCCAGCGTGATCGTCATGCCGCTCAACGGCTGGCTCACCGCGCGTTTTGGCCGCCGCAACTTCTACGCCGCATGCATCGTAATTTTCACGGTCTCGTCGTTCTTGTGCGGAACGGCGACGTCGGTGTGGCAGCTTGTCGCGTACCGCGTGCTGCAAGGCATCGGCGGCGGCGCACTGCAGCCCACCGCGCAAGCGATTTTGTTCGAGTCGTATCCGCCCGAGAAACGCAGCGGGGCAATGGCGATCTTCGGGCTCGGCGCGATGGTCGGTCCGGCGATCGGTCCGACACTCGGCGGCTACATCGTCGACAACTACTCGTGGCCGCTGATCTTCTACATCAATCTGCCCATCGGCATTGCGGCGTTCTTCATGACGCTCGCGTTCATCAAAGATCAGTCGTACGTGAAGCGCAGCACGAATCCGGTCGACTGGCTTGGCCTCGGCTTGCTCACCGCGGGCATCGCATCGCTGCAATACGTACTCGAGCGCGGCCAGACCGAGGACTGGTTCAGCTCGCAGACGATCTTCATCCTGACGATCGTCTCGGTGTGTTCGATTGCCGCGTTCATCATTCGCGAGGTCCGCGATCCGCAGCCGCTCGTCGACTTGAGCGTCTTCAAGTCCCGATCGTTTACGGCCGGCAACATCATCGGCATCGTAACCGGATTCGGTTTGTTCGGCTCCTCGCTCATGATGCCGCTCTATTTTCAAAACGTCATGGGGTTCAGCGCCATGGGTACGGGGCTCGCGCTCTTACCCGGCGCGATCGCAACCGCCATCAGCATGCCCATTGCCGGGCGTCTCGTCAAATGGGTTGACGCGCGCGCCAGTATTGCGTTCGGTTTGATCGTCTTTGCCATCGGGTGCTGGATGGTCGGCGGACTCAATCAGTTTTCAGCATTCGAAGACACGTTGTGGCCGCGCGCCATCCAAGGGTTCGCGCTCGGTTTCATGTTCGTGCCGCTCACGACCGCCACGCTTGGGGACATCTCACGCGCGAAGATGAGCGGTGCCACCGGCGTGTACACGCTCGTACGGCAACTGGGCGGAAGCCTCGGCATCGCGATCCTACAGCTCTACGAAACGCGCCGTCAGGATTCGGCGTACGCCCAGCTCGCCTCGGGCATTACTATGGCGAATCAAAATGTGGCCAACATGCTGCACGGGGCCGCCAACCAAGCCGCCTCGCTCAACAACGTCTTCAGCATGGTGATGCTCAACGCCGAAACCGTGGCCTACAACGACGTCTTCCGGTTATGCGCGATCATCTTCATCATTTCGGTGCCGTCGGTGTTCTTGTTGCACAAGACCTCCGTCAGCGGCGCGCCGGTCGAAACCCTTATCGAGTAGCGCTTCTCAGGCCGCGCTCTTCTTCCGTTTCGGTTTGGCCGCCGAGGCGGATTTCTTCGCGGCGGGTTTTGCCGACGGTACCGCCTTCGGACGCGACGGAACGCCGCCGCGTTTGGATTGCTCGAGGCTGCGTTGCAGCACGTCCATCAGGTTGACGACGTTGGTCGCGGCCGGACGCTTCGTTTCCGGCGCGGCAACTTGTTCGCCGGCGACGCGCGCGTCGATCATCGACATGACCGCTTCTTTGTAATCGTCGTGGAATTTCTCGGGCTCGAATTCCTCGACGCTCATCGTATCGATCAGGAGCTTTGCGACCTTGAGTTCGGCCGGCGCCACTTTTTCTTTGAGTTCGGGAAAGTCGAAGTCGCTCTGCGCGACCAGTTCGTCGGCGAAGTGCATCAATTCGAGCACCAACGCTTCGCCGTTGGGTTTGAGCGCGGCTAGATGCTCGCGCGAACGGATCACCACTTTGGCGATGCCGACTTTGTTCGCTTCACGCAACGATTCGCGTAAGAGCGCGTAGGCGTGGCGGCCCTTCTTCTCCGGTTCGAGATAGTAGGGCGTATCGAAGTACATCGGGTTGATCTGGTCGAGATCGACGAACTCGACGATCTCGACCGACTGCGTCGCTTCGGGCAGCACCGACTTGAAATCGTCGTCGCCGAGGGTCACGTACTGGCCCTTTTCAAATTCGTAGCCGCGCACGAGGTCGGCGTACTCGACCTTTTCACCGCACACCGTGCAGTGGCGCTCGTTGAAGATGCGGCCATCGTCCTTCTTGTGCAGAAAGTTGAAACGCAAATCGTTCGTGCGCACGGCGGTGAACAGCTTCACCGGAATCGTCACGAGTCCGAAGTTGATTGCCCCCGACCAAATCGCGTGTGCCATATCTCCGTCTTTCCCCCGAAGCGCCGGTCCGCCTAACTCCAGAGCGAGCGGGCGGCGGCTATCACTGGTTCGAGGCGATAGGGCGTCCAGCCCTCGGACCAGCAGTCACCGTCTTGGGCCAGGAGCTTCGGGACGTTGCGGATGTTCCAGCGCGTCATCTCCGGGGCCGTCGTCTTGGTGCGCTTACGGCGCATCGCCTCAACCTCGCTCCAGGGGATCGGCATCGAGATGGGCGCCCCGTCCCGCGGCCGCACGCTGAACGGCGCAACGTAGGTTTTGCCCTTGCCGACCTGCACGTAATCCAGGTACACCGTGCCCTTGGGCCTCCGCGCGATCGTGCGGTCGAGCGTCGTATGCTCGGGCGCCACGTCGTGGATGCGGCGCGCGATCAGCTCCGCGAAGCCCTTGGCCTGATCCCAGTCGTAACGCGGCTCGAGCGGCACGACGACGTGGAGGCCCGACCCGCCCGTGGTCTTCACCAGCGGCGTGATGCCGACCGTGGCCAGCTCGTCGCGCGCGGCCAGCGCTACCCGCGCGAGCGTCGCGAGCGTGCAGCCTTCGTGCGGGTCGAGGTCGATGAGGATGAAGTCGGGCACGTCGAGGGTGGGCTCGCGCGAGTACCACACGTGCAGCACCACCGCCGCGAGGTTGGCCACGTACGCCAGCGTCGCTTCGTCTTCGCACAGCATGAACTCGATCTGTTCGTGGCGCGTGCTCGCCGCGGTCTTCACGGTGGGAATCCAGTCGGGCAAACCGCGCGGGATGTGCTTTTCCCACCACCCCGCCTCATCGATGCCGTTCGGATAGCGTTCGAGCGTGAGCGGCCGGCCTTGCACGTGCGGCAAGAGCCACCTCGCAACCGCGCGATAGTACGCGATCAAATCGCCCTTGGTGTAGCCGTCGCGCGGCCACAGCACTTTATCGAGGTTGGTGACTTGGAGCGCGCGCTTGCCGATCGTAAGCGGCGTCTTGGCCGCTTTGCCCGGCTTCGTTGCCGTCATGCCGGACGCAGAGTCGGCTGCGCGCGTTCGCGCCGCACGTCCCTTGCGGACTTGTCGGTCCGCAAGCCGAGGAACACGGGTTGACGCAAGAGACCGTCGTGGGTCCACTCAGCGAACGCAATTTGCGCGACGAGTTCCGGCTTCACGAAGTGCGGCGCGGGTTTCATTTTCGGCAGTTCGGCGAACGGTGAGGTTTTGCGTTCGCGCTTGCGCAGCTCCGCGCCGATCTCGCGCAACAGTTTCTGATTGAAGCCGGTTCCCGCTTGACCGGCAAAGACGAGTGCATCGCCTTCGTAATAGCCGAGCAGCAGCGCGCCGAATTCCTTACGGCTGCCTTTCGGCTCCGTCCAGCCGCCGATGACGAACTCTTCTTCGTGTTTCGCTTTGAACTTGAACCAATCGCGCGAACGCGACATGCGGTACGGCGAATCGCGCCGCTTGGCGATGATGCCCTCAAGCCCTTCGCGTTGCGCGAGCGCGAAGAAGTCTTTGCCCCGGCCGATGATGTGTTTGGAGTACAGCACGCCGCGATCGGGCACGATCAGTTTTTCGAGTTTCGTCTTGCGCTCTTCGAGCGGAAGTGCGCGCAGATCGCGCCCATCGGCATAGAGCACGTCGAACGCAACGAACGTCAGCGGCGGCCGGCCCTTCCCGCGCACGTTCATGTCGACTTGTTGCAGCGCCTGAAACGACGATCGGCCTTGTTCGTCGAGCGCGCAGATCTCGCCGTCGACCACCACCGGCAGCGAACGGAATGCCGCACCGATCGACTCGAGTTCCTTGAAGCGTTTGAGCAAATCGAGTCCGTTGCGCGACGTCAGCGTTACGTTGCCTTCGGCATCGATCGAGGCGATCGCGCGAAAGCCGTCCCACTTCACTTCAAACAGCCAAGCCGGATCATCGAACGGCGCATCCGCAAGCGTCGCGAGCATCGGCGAGATGCTGCGCGGAATCGGATCCGCTCTGGCGCGCTTCACGGATGCGCGTTTCTTCGCGGGCTCGGCCGGACGATCGCTCTTCCATTGCTTTGCGGTTTTGCTGCCTGCAATATCGTCGAGCGTCTTACCGCTCTTCGCGCTCTCCGGATGATCGTTCACGTCGTAGCTGGGATCGACGAACTCGTCGTGATCCTTGATCAAGAGCCACGGGTCGCCGCTCTCGCCGCCTTTGCCCTTGATCTTCACGAGCGAGAACATGCCGTGCATCTTCTTGCCGCGCATGATGAACTTGATTTTGCCCTTGGCAATTTCGGCAACCGGATCGGTACCCTCGGCAAGCGTGTAGGTTCCCTCGTCCCATACGATCACTTCACCGGCGCCGTAATTGCCGCTCGGAATGATCCCCTCAAACGTCCGGTAGTCGTAGGGATGATCTTCGACATGCATGGCCAGGCGGCGCTCGTGCGTGTCGAGCGACGGACCCTTCGGCACCGCCCACGATGCGAGCACGCCGCCGGCCTCGAGCCGGAAATCGTAGTGCAGCCGCGTTGCGGCGTGTTTCTGGATGACGAAACGCAACGCCGTGGAGGCGCTGCGCTTCTTACCCTTCGGTTCCGGCGTCGCCGCGAAGTCGCGCTTGCGCACGTACTCCGCCAGCGGTTCCGGCGCTTTTGCTTTTCGCGCCATATGCGCTCGCGCTACCGCGCGTGCGTCGGCTAGACCTTGTCGTCCGCTTTGCCGGCGCCGTGGCGCACGTCGCGCTTGGCGGCGTCGATGTCGGCGGCAGTGTTGTGCAGCGTTTCTTTAACGTTTGAGACGATGCGGTCGCCCATCGGCATCGAATCGCCCTCAACGCCGCGCTTGAGCTTCTCGCCCCCCGCCTGCGCGCGGTTTTTCGCCTCGTCGATCGTGTCTTTGGTGTCGTGTTTGAGCGTGTTGAGCTGTTCTGCGCTGTCGTTCGCCATGATCGTCTCCCGTTGGTGTTTCGTCTTGCGTAACAAGTGTGTACCCGCCGCAAGCGGGTGTGTAACCGCCGCGCTGCAGGACAAACCCCCAGGTCACTTTCAAGAGGAACACGGTGCTAAGGTCAACGCTGATGGCGGCGCCGAGTGCCGCGCGCAAAACACCGCTGCTATTCGTCCACGGCGGCTCCCATACGGGCGCCTGCTATGTCGAGACACCCGACGGGCGGAGCGGCTGGGCACCGTACGCCGCCGCACACGGGCGTGATGCGTACGTCGTGGATTGGCCCGGCCGCGGCGCGTCCCCGGTGGCGGAGCCGTTTGCGGCGCTGTCGATGCAGACTGTCGCGGATGCGGTCGCCGCGACGCTCACCCAGATCGGACCGGCGGTGCTGGTCACGCACAGCATGGGCGGCGTCATCGGCTGGCGCGCGGCCGAGATGAACCCCAAGAACGTCGCGGCCATCGTGGCGATCGCGCCGGGACCGCCGGCAAATCTGCAGCCCGCGCTCGACGGCGCGGAGATCGCGCGGATTCGCGCTGAGGAGCCGGAGCGCTGGGCGGCGCTCGGGCGACCGGCGGCAATGCCGGAAGGGCAACCGGCGCCGGTCGTGCGCGAGACGGCGCTGGCGATGTGGGCGAACAGCGACCGTTTTCCGCACGACGCGGTGGAGGCGTATCTCGGCGGGCTCGTGCCCGAAAGCCCGCGCGCGATGAACGAACGCAGTAACTTCAACGGCAGCGGACTGCGCATCGCCGGGCCCGACGCGCTGGCCGGCATTCCGATCCTCCTTATCACCGGCGATCAGGACCCGCGTCATCCGCGCGTTGCCGATGAAACGATCGCGGACTACTTCGGCGCCGACTTCATCTGGCTCGCCGATCGCGGCCTGCGCGGTCACGGACACATGATGATGATCGAGCACGGTCACGACGTCATCGCCGACATCTTCTTGAACTGGCTCGACGAACGCGGCCTCTAGTTCGCGCGGAGCAACATCTCCGCCGGAACGGCAAGTCCGCGGATTGCGGATGAGTGGAGCAGGCCGGTTATACCGAGCGTCTCGGACGGCCACGGATAGTCGAGGCCCGCGCCCAGGCGTAAGACCGTTACCAGCAACTTCGATGCATCGACGAACCACAACTCCGGAACGCGCGCCCGGGCGTATGCGAGGCGCTTCGGACCGAAGAACAGACGATCGGTCGATTCGGCGCGATATTCCACGATCAGGTCGGGAACATCGCACGTCGGTCCGCGGTAGAGCGCGAGGTCGGGAATCGCAACGGCTTGCACGGTGAGCAGCACGTCGGCATCGCGCAGCACGCAGCCCTCGCGCGCGACGAGCCGCATGCCCGATTCGAGCGCCGCTTGCGCGCGATCGACGAGCGCGCGCAAATGCGGCGTGCGTTCGGGACGCGTGAACTGCTGACCGCCGATCAACTCGGCGCGCAGCAGCGCGGTATCAGTCAAGCTCGATCGCGAGCGAGTTGATCTCCACGCCCATTGCCGCCCGCCAGGCCGTCCACCATTGGCGTAAGCGGTTGTCGTCGCCGCGCGTTCCGGTCGTCGCGTCGGCGCCGCGTGCGATCACGCTGTAACGCACGCCCTTGGCAGCGACGCCTTGCTGTTGCCCGATGAAGATCGGCGCGTCTTCCAGCTCGACCGGGTTGAGGAACCAGGTCGCATGTCCGAGCGCGCGGATGTCGCGCACGTCTTGCGAATCGCCGACGATGCCGAGCACGCGGCTCTCCATGAGCACGGTCGATGGACCGAGCGCGCGCTGCGAATCGATCGAGACGACGTTCGAACGCAGCGTGATCGTCGCATCGGGGAAGAGCGTGACGATGTAGCCGTCACCCGTTTCGACACCGGGCAGCGTGTGTTGAACGATCTTCGCCCAGAGTTCCGGTTCGACGCCGCTCGGATCCATGCCGAGACGCTGCACGGCATGGCCGTTATCGTGCAGGAAGTACGGTCCCGGCGGACTGGCCTTGCGAAAGAACGGGTGCACGAACGGCACGTGGTAGCCGTCGCGGGCATTTTCCGCGAACACTTTCCAGTTGACCGGCAACTCGTACGAGATGTATTTCACAACTTCGTACTGCGCGCCGGCGAGCGGCGTGGCGAGCGTCTCGACGATCTTCGGGCCGAGATAGTCGCGTAGCGACGGCGCATCGTCGTTGAAGGTGACGAAGAGCAACCCCAATTCTTCTTCGCAGCGCAGTCCGACGAGCGGGTTTTCTTCTTTGGTGAAGCCGCTGCCGTCGTAGGCCTCTTCACCCGGAATGCCGATCAAACGGCCCTCGAGATCGTACACCCAGAAGTGATACGGGCAGCGAAATGCCGACGCGTGACCGCACGCCTCCAGCGCCACCTTGGAGCCGCGATGGCGGCACGTATTGTAGAATGCGCGCACGGCGCCGTCGTTACCGCGCGCAAAAAGAAGCGGCTGTCCGAGGATCGTTGTGGTGAAGTAGTCTCCGGTCTCGCGCGCTTCGCTCGCATGTCCGGCAAACAACCACGTGCGGTTGAAGATCAGCTCCACTTCGCGTTCGTACACGCGCGGATCGGTGTAGACGCGGTTATCCACCCAGCGCGCGGGATCGATCTTCGGCGCCCAGAGCGGCAGCGTGCGCGCGTTCGTAGCCACGCTGACCCCTTCAGCCGGAAGCGCTCGCGGCCCTACGGGCGAGGACGGCGGCCATCGTTTCGACGCTATCGACGATGAGATCGGTCTCCGACACGAGGACTTCCACCGCCGGATCCCCGCGCTCGGTGAGGACGCGCTTGAGTGCGATCTGATCGTCGCGCAACGGCGGCAGGGGGGATGGCGGCGCGCCGCTATGCAGCGCTTCGACGATCGCGAGCAGCGCCACATCGAGATCGCCGGAAAAACGCTCGATCTGTTCGTGCGGTGCGCCCGTAATGCGCGCCACGCGCGCGCGCAGCGTCAACGATGCAATGCCCAGACGCCGGGTCGCAGCGAGAACGCCGCTCGCCGTGCGCACGGTGATGCCGCGCGGCGTCACCGGCTCGCCGGCCATTTGATCGACCGACGCTTCGGCGTTCGAGCGCGCGCGCCAGGCCGCGACTTGCGACGCGCGGATCGCGGCGTCGTCCAACACCGGTTCGGCGAATGCGCGCAGCACGTGTCCGACATAGCGGCGTTGCGCCTCGACCAGATCGGCGAGTTCGTCGGCGACGCGCGACCGCGACCACGTGGGCCAAAGCGTGTAGGCGACGAGCGCGAGCGTTCCGCCGAGCAGCGTGGCCCACACGCGATCGAGCGCCGACGCATGTTCGGGCGCCCCGCCGAACGCGAGCAGATACACTACGTAGCCGGTAATCGCGACGCTGAACAACGCGTAGCTGACGTTGAAGAGCGCGAAGCCGAAGCCCGCAAACACGATCGCCAGCACGATGTAGGCCGTGTCGCTCGGATGAAATGCGGCGATGAGCGAGGCGAGAATCGCGCCGCCGACCGTGCCGGCAACGCGTCCGACCCCGCGCGTGAACGTCGATGAAAAATCGGGCCGCAGCACCAGCACGACGGTCAAGCCGATCCACTGCGCGTGCGCGAGCGGCAGCAGATGCTGCGCGATGACGGCGATCGTCAGCGCCACGGTCAGCCGAATGGCGTGCCGCGCGTAGATCGAACTCCACGAGCAGTTCGCCACATACCGCTCGACCAGCAGCCGAAGTTTCGCGACGTCGAAACGCGCGACGCGGACCGCCGGCTCGTCAACCGAGAGTCCGCCCGACGCCGCCGCAGCGGCCGAGCGCAACGCCGCGCGCAGTTGTCCGGCAAGCGCGCGCGCATCGGCCACATACGGGGCGTTCGCCGAGCTCAAACGTTCGAGCTCGACAATCGCCGCGTCGAGCGCGCGTGCATCGCCGGGATGCCGATCCGGCACGCGGCCATCGGCAACGGCCGCGGCGATGTCGTCCAACAGCCGCCCCGCCTCGTGGCCGGCACTCCGCACGGCTGCGGCCTCCGCACTCAAGCCGACTTCGCTCAGCAAGTGCTGCTCCGTCGCGAGCGCCGCTAGCGTTCCGCGTAAGCGATCCGCCTCGTCGGCCAACGCCTGATACGCCGCGATCTCCGCGCGGCCGCCGAACGGCTGCGGGTCGGCCAGCGCCGCGCTCACCGCCGCGACGGATTGCGTGTCGGGCAACCCGAGATCGTCGGCCCGCAACCCCGTCGCGTAGTGCGAGAGCGCGGTAAACGCGGCCGAAAGTGCGGCGCGCTCGGTGCGAAAACGTCCCAGCGGCCACACGAGTACCAGCAACAGCATCTGTAAGACGCCGCCGGCAAAGACCATCAGCGCATGGAAGCCCGGGTTGGCGACGTCGTACGGCGGGTTGGAGAACAGCACGAACGCGACGCAGGCGTTAATCGCCACGACCGTCGCCGAACGGCCGAGTGACGCGACGACGCCGAAGACGAGCGTCCACACGGCGAGCAGCGCGATGTTCGCCGCCGGATACGGTCCCGTTACCGCGCCCGCAAACCCCGAGATCGCGAGCGCCGCACCGGCCGAGAGCATGGCGCCGACGCGCGTGCGATAGACGCCCTGGCGCGAAGCGAGACCCGTAACGAGCGCGCCGTACGCCGCCGATGCGCCGGCCAGCGGTTGACCCACCAGCGCCGAGACGATCAGCGGAAGCGCAACGCCGACGGTGCAGCGGATCGCGAAGCGAACCTCAATGCCCGACCAGTTCAGCCGGAGTGCGTCGGCGACGATCCTCCGCGCGACCTTAGTGCCGGATGAAGACATTCCAAAACCAGGTGCCCCAAAATCCCATCGCGACGGACCAGAGAATCGCCGCTTTCGCAAGAAACGGCAAACGATCGCGCACGGCCAGCGCCATCAGCACGAAGACGAACGGCTCGAAATCGAGTGCGTGCCGCATCCCGAACTGCGCGAACCCGTTGACGTAGTACATGAACGACGGCGCCGCGACGAGCACGATCGCCACCCAACTCGAGATCACGAGCGCGCGCGGCGCTCGCGCAAAGAACGCGATGATGAGTGCGGGGCTCGTCCACGTCAGCGCGACGCCGCCTTGGCCGGGAACAACCCACGGATACGCGGCGCCGAAGGCCGGCTGCTGCACGAAGAACGACCACAGCTGCATCGGGATGTTCCCAAACGAGAACGGCGACCCGTTGGGCGTGCCGATCGAATCCTCGTGATAGAAGATCGTGTGCCCGCTATCCCACGGCACGTGCCAGCGCGCGAGGTTGTAGGCGACCCATAGCGCGCCGAACGGCAGCAGCGTCAACGTGGCCGAACGCAACGCGCGCCAGCGCCGCTCCGGCACGGTGAATCCGCACGCGATCCAGTACGCAACGACCGGCAGCGCCATGACGACGGTGAAGCGCGAGCCGACGGCGAGCGCAAACCAGAACGCGACGAGCCACGCACGCCGTGGCCCCGCGAGTTCGGCGAGGGCCAGCAGCGTGAACGCAACCGCCGCCGATTGCGCGACGAACCATACGTCGCCCAGCATCGAGCACCATAGCAGATCGGTTCCGGCGAACGCAAACGCGGTGAGCCAGAGCGACGTGTCGCTGGGCGCGCCGAGGCGCCGGAAGAGCGACCACGCGGCGCCGGTCGCAACGCCGGCCAGCACGCACGCCAACAGCGTCTGATTCGTTGCGAGCCCGAACACCGCAACGAACGGCAAGAGCAAGATGGACGGCACCGGATCGTTGACGATGAAGCGCTGGCCGTCGAAGAGCACGGCGTCGATGTACGGACCGGGCCAATCGATCCAGAGATGTCCGTGCAACAGCGAGTCGGCAAAGAGAACGTAGTTGTTGTACGGCGTCGAGCGCCCGTGCGCGACGATAAACGTGAGCACGAACCCGGCGATACCGGCCGTTACGGCGGCGGGAATTCGCACGCGGGCGAAGGCGTCAACGAAGCGCATAAAGGTGCGGTGATCCATCATCGATTTGGTGAACGTGAAAACCCTTGAACGTTTCGGGATCGTCGGAGACGATGACGATCGGATGCTGCGGCATCCACCGGCGGTAGGCGCGTTCGTATTGATGGGCGTTGCCCGTGAGCACGATGCGATCGCCCAAATCGTGCAGCACGTACGCTCCGTAGGCAAGCGTCGTAGCGTAATTCCACGGCGCGACCACGATCGCGTGCGCGGGTGTCGATGATACGACGCGCCGGATCCACTCGCGCCCGTCGGTATTCGCCGGCTGCGCGAAGAGCGGCGCGCTGTTCGAAAAATCTTCGCCGAGCAACGCGGCCCAGGCCACGCCCACCACGGCGAGCGCCGCGTAGCGCTGCGCGCCGGCCATGCCCGCATCGAGCACCGCAACCCCGTATCCCGCGCCGAGCACGATTGCGAAGTAGCCCGGCAAATAGTAACGCGTCGCTTCGGATTCCACCGGATAGGCGCCCGCGAAGAGCACCGGTACCAGACCGAGCAGCAAAAGGCCGGCGAGCACGAGCGGCATGCGCCACCACAACAGCACGCCGCCGAAGAGCGCAAGCCACGGAAAGAACCCGCCGAGGTCGTGCGCGGCGAGCGGCCCGAATGCTTCGACCACCTCGTGGATCGCGTGCGAGGAGAACATGCCGGCGACGGCTTGATGCGGCGAGAAGTCGCTGCCCGTCACGACGCGCACGAAACCCGCCCATGTGGCCGGATGACCGTCGTCCCAAAAAGGGCGCCCGGGAAGCACGCCGAGCGCGAGCGTCGGATCGATGCGCGCCGCCGTCACGGCGGCACTGCGCAGCGGAAGATACGCATACACGGCGAGGACGGCGACGGCGGCGCATGCCGCCAACAGCGCCGAACGCAGCAGCGGCGGACGGCGCGCAAGCACCACCACCGCGATGCCGGGTAACGCAAGCACGGTGCTGTTGTCGCAGGCCAGCGCTAGTGCGGCCGCAACGACGCACGCAACGGCATCGAACCACAGCATGTTGCGCGACCAGCGCACGGCGTAGACTGCAGCCCATGCGACCGCGCAAAACGCGATCGGGTGCGCATCGACATAGGTCGCATGCATCCACGGAACGCCGGCGAGCGCGTACGCAAGCGCCGCGGCGAAGCCGATCGCAGTTGCCGTGCCCAGCGAGATCAGCAGGGCAGCAACGGCCGCGGCGGTGCCCGCCGAGGCCACGGCGGCGAGCACGTTGAGCCGCCAAGCAACGCTGCCGATGGCGAACCCGTGGCTCCAAAGCCAGCCCAGCAGCACGTAGCCGGGGAAGCCGGTCGGGTACGGGATGCCCAGAATATACGGCACCGTCTGGAGGTCGGCCGTATCCCAAAATGACACGTCGCCGCGGAGCGATGCGAGGTACACGCCCAGCGGCACCACAAACGCAACGATAATCGCAGTCGTCGAACGCAGGCGAGGACTCAAGAGCGTGAAACTACGCTCGACGATGGATCGTAGCCTGTCTAAACGCGTCGTGGTCGCGGAATCGTTCGCCGAGCAAGGTCTCGCAATTCTTCGTCAAGCCGGCATCACGGTCGACTCGATGGTCGGTCGCCCGCGGGACGACCTCAAAGCGTCGCTCAGCACCGCCGACGGACTCATCGTGCGCTCGGAGACGCGCGTCGATAGCGACCTGCTCGCCGCAGGCCCGCGCCTGACCGTCGTTGCGCGCGCCGGCGTGGGCGTCGACTCGATCGACGTCGCGGCTGCGACCGCGGCCGGCGTCGTCGTGCTCAACACGCCCGCGGCGAACACGGTCTCGGCTGCCGAGCAAACCTTCGGCCTGATGCTCTCGCTTGCGCGCCACATTCCGCAAGCCGTGCAGTCGTTGCGCGAAGGCCGTTGGGATCGCCTGAAACTGGTCGGCACGGAACTTGCCGGCAAGACGCTCGGCATCGTCGGCATGGGGCGTGTCGGCGGCAACGTTGCAACGCGCGCACGCGCCTTCGGCATGACCGTACAAGTGCACGATCCGTACATTGCCGCCGCGCGCGCCGACGCGTTCGACACGACGCTGGTCGATCTGGAAACGTTGCTGCGCACCTCCGACATCGTGACGCTGCACGTGCCGCTCAACAGCGAGACGCGCGGCCTGATCGATCTCGCGAAACTGCGCATGCTACAGAAGCACGCGTTCATCATCAATTGCGCGCGCGGTGGAGTGGTCGTCGAAGAAGATCTGCTTACCGCCCTCGATGAAGGCTCACTTGCCGCTGCGGCGATCGACGTGGTGGCGATCGAACCGCCGCCGCCGAACGGCACCGGCGCGAAACTGCACAAACATCCGAAGGTGATCTCGACGCCGCATTTGGGCGGCTCGACCACCGAGGCGCTCGCGCGCATCGCAAACGAACTCGCCGAAGACGTCACCCGCGTGCTGCTCGGTGCGCCCGGCATGGGCGCCGTCAACGCACCGGTCCCCGACGGTCCGGAAGCGGAGCGCGTGCTGCCGTTCCTCGACGTCGCCTATCGCATGGGCCGCTTCTTTCCGCAATTCGCCAGCGGCGATGCGCGCGGCTCGTATGCGATGCAACTGCAAGGTGAGCTCGCAACGATTCCGTCTGAGGCGTTCGTGCGCGCGTTCCTCTCCGGCCTCTTGCAGACGACGACCGACCGGCGCGTATCGATCGTGAACGCCGAGAGCATCGCCGCCGAGCTCGGCGTGCGCGTCGAAGCGCGGCCGGATGCCGCACCGTCGCCGTACGCGGGTTCGCTGCGCGTCACCGGCGGCTCGATGACCGTTACCGGTACGTCGGTCAACGGCAAGCCGCGCATCGTCGAGGCCGGCGGGTTCGAGATCGACGCGCCGCCGATCGGCGAGATGCTCGTGACGCAGCATCACGACGTTCCCGGCATGATCGGCCGCGTCGGCACGCTGCTCGGCGATGCCAAGGTCAACATCTCGACGATGCAAGTGTCGCGCAACGCCATCGGCGGCGAGGCGATCATGGTCCTCGGCATCGACCGTCCCGCCGACGATGCAACGGTCGCCGCGCTGCGCTCGATCCCCGGCGTCCACTCGGTGCGCTCGCTCTCGCTCTGATCGATGAAGCTCTACATCGCCCGCCACGCCGAGACGACGTGGAACCTCGCCGGCCGTTATCAGGGCCGTCGCGAATCCGCGCTCTCGGCGCGCGGCATCCAACAAGGCTTCGCGCTTGCCGATGCGTTCGCGCAAGCAACGCCGGCACCCGAACGCATTATCGCAAGCCCCATGCAGCGCACCCGCACGACCGCCACCTTCGTTGCGGAACGCCTGAACCTGCCGCTCGAAACGGACGACGCACTGATCGAAATCGCGCACGGCACGTGGGAAGGCCGTCTGCGCGACGAGATCGCCGCCAACGACCCTGCGCGGTACACGACCTGGCGCGAACGTCCGGCCGAAGTCTCGTTCGAAGAAGGCGAGTCGCTGCTCGACGTGATGACGCGCTGGAAGCGCTTCCGCGCCGTTTTGCACATCGACGTGCCCACCCTCATCGTGACGCACGACGCGATCGTACGCGCGGCGCTACTCGATATCGCGCAGCGCCCGCTCAGCGACTTCTGGAAAATCCGCGTCGAAAACGCCGCCTACGCCGTGGTCGATGTGGACGGCGAGTCGTGGACGCTGGTCGAGGAATCCGTCAGCGCTCACCTCGCAGAACAACGCGCCGCAACAGAGTCGCAAGCGCTCTAACAATTTTATTAGTCATGCCGAGCGCAGGCTCGCGCTAGCGAGCCGTAGTCGAGGGACAGCCCCTCAGTGACGTCGATTAGGGCGGTCCTTCGACTTCGCGCCTTCGGCGCTGCGCTCTGGATGACAAATGGCGGTGGTGCTGCTTCAAACCACCTTTAGCGGCCGAGCTTTGCCGCCACGGCGGCGGCGATTGTTTCGGCTTCGGTGTGGATGATTTCGTGGCCGCGTTGCGGGTTTGCTGAGGCGGGGTCGCCGAGGTAGCCGGCCGGGGTTTTGCGCACCGCGTGCTGGCCGCCCATGCGCCATTCCAGGAGGTCCGAGAGGACGTAGTTCGTCGATGCGAGCGTCGGCACGATCTCGGTGCGCACGACGTCGGGATACTTCGCCCAGATCATCGACGTTTCGCCGTCGCCCGCATGCACATCGACGTATGCCTGCGGCGTGCTGGGCGGCGGGCTCGTTAGCGCGAGATACGGATCCGCCGGGTCGATCTCGAGCCGCTCGGCGAACGACGGCGACACGAGCATGTAGGCGTCGATCGGGCCAAAGTTGCTGCCTTCCTTGACGCCGTCGAAGAGCACGCGATTGTGCGCCGCATCCCCGTGGCCGCTCAGGCAGAAGATCGTCTTGAAGCCGTCCTTGTTCAAACTGCGGAACACGTCTTTGATCAGTTCGATCATCGTCTCCGGCCGCACGATGAACGAGCCGGCGAACGCCGCGGTCGCCGCGTTGATGCCCCAGTAGAACGGCGGGGCTATGACGCTCTCGATGCCGCGTTCGGCGAGGATCGTGCGCGCTTCGCGCAGCGTCGCGGACGGCACGTACACGTCGGTTGCCAACGGCAGATGCGGCCCGTGTTCCTCGATGACGCCGAGCGCCCACAGTACGACGGCCCCGCGGCGCGCGGCTTCCTCGACTTCGAGGTACGTCATGTCGGCCATGGTCTCGTGGAAAATCGAGTAGCCTTCGCTCATCTTACACGTACACTTCCCGGAGATGGCCGGTCTCGACTTCGTAGACGAAGCCGCGTACCTGATCGCGGTGCGGCAGCAGCGGGTGTTCGCGCACGCGCGTGATCGCTTCGCGCACCGCTTGGTCGAGATCGTGAAAGCTGCCGAATGCGTACGCGGGCGCCCGGCCCGTTTCGGCCTGGATCTTCGCGCGCAGCGCGACTTCGTCCATATCGTGCAGACCACAATTGGTGTGATGGACCAGAATGACTTCGCGCGTCTGCAGCAAGCGCTGCGAGAGCACGAGCGAACGCAGCGCATCTTCCGTGACGAGGCCGCCGGCGTTACGCAGGATGTGCGCTTCGCCCGAATCCAGGCCGAAGATGCGGAACGTGTCGATGCGCGAATCCATGCACGTCAAAATCGTGACGTGCATACTGGGAATGAGCGCACGCGGGCCCTCGAAGTCGGTTTCGTGCGCGATGGCATTGTCGACCAGCTTATCGATAGCGGAACGCATGCACGCTTGTTGGCGGTCGCCCCTAGCGAATCCGGTCCGCGAAGACCACTTTGACGAACGGATAGTAGATCGTGTGTCCGCTGACGTCCGACCACGACGCGGGCGCGTCCAAGATGCCGAGCACGCGCAGCTTCTGCCCCACGCGCCACGTGCCGGCCGGTAACTTGAGGTAGAGGTCCACCGGCTCTTCATCGGGGCCGCACTGCCCGACGGCTACGCCCGGCCGCGTGATCTCTTCGAGCTCGCACGTATAGGCAACGTGCTCGCCGGTGTGCGCGAGGACGTTGGCCGTCATGTCGTTCGCGGTTTGATTGCGTTTGACCGAACGCATGAACGCCGTCTCCTGGGCGCGGCGTTCGGGCGTAAGGCCCGGCGCAAGGTCGAACGCGAGCGCAAGCATGAGCGCGACGTGCATCATAGCGGAACGGGGTTGTGCTCCGCGACGCGGCCGAACACGTCCCGTCCAAAGTCCGCCGTACCGGGATAGCCGGCGTAGCCGAGATGGTCGAGGCCGAAGAGGTCTTCGATCGTGCGCAGCGTGCTGTAATGGTTGTACGGCGTGGTGCTTACGACGCCGGGTTTGATGAAGGGCGAAACGAGCACCGTGCCCGTGCGACCGCCGCCGCTAATTCCGTTGGCGCCCATCGTGATGATTTCGTCTTTGTATTCTTCGCTGCGATATTGCGGCGCGCTGAGCGGCGGGATGCCGGGCGTCACCGTGTTCGGACCCGACGGTTCGCCGCAGCAACCCGAGCCGTCGTAGCCAACGAACACGCCGTTGGGGCTCGTTCCGGTGAGACTCGATTCATCGAACGTGATGATCAGCAAACCGTCTTTTTGAAACGCCGGCGAGCGCACGATGATCGGCACCCATGTTTTGAGAAATGCATCTTCCGGTTCGTACACGTGCACGCCGA
This sequence comes from Candidatus Lustribacter telmatis, assembly GCA_003164045.1. Taxonomy (GTDB): domain Bacteria; phylum Vulcanimicrobiota; class Vulcanimicrobiia; order Vulcanimicrobiales; family Vulcanimicrobiaceae; genus Lustribacter; species Lustribacter telmatis. The sequence goes on along the minus strand of PLRU01000078.1, from coordinate 9,478 downwards.
CGGGACTGCGCGGCGCTTTGCACGGCGTGTCGTGGCCGTCGTCGCACAGGTTCGGCGTGATGAACGTGTAGTTCGGCGTCGTTGCGACGGACTGCAATGCTTTGACGAGCGGTGAGTTTTGCGGCGTTCCGAGACCGGTGACGTTATCGTGACAGCGGCCTGAATCGATCAAGGAATGGAAGTACACGAACGGGTTGTGCTTGGCGGCGTATTGATCCGATACCGGCATCGTACCGCCCTTGTTGTACGCCGGCGGCACTTGCGCCGATTGCGTGTTGTCGGGCGCACCGACGCCGCCTTTGGGTTGGCCGCACGGCGCGATCTCGCGCGTGCTGTCGTTCCCAAGGTCTTCCATATAGCCGTGCCATGTGAAGCCGTGCTCTGTGAGCTGATCCGCGATCGTTTTTGTGGCCGCCGGATAGATGCAGCCCTCGCCGATGACTTGCGAATACGGAGCCATTCCGGTGACGGCGATGTCGGCGTAATTCGTGGAGAGCTCTTTGTATTCGTTACTCGTCGCGCAGTCGTCTTGATTGGCGCGCGTCACGGCTTGGCCGCTAATCAGCGAGAGATAGTTGCCCAAACTGAAATGGCTCGTGCCGTAGTACTGCTGCAGCAGCGCGCCGTGGCCGGCGACGGCTTGCGCGAGATACGGCGTCGGCATCGTGGCACCGAACGTACTGTCGAACGACTGGTTCTCGAGGATGATCGTGAACACGTGCCGGATCGGCGGCAACCCGGTCGACGGCTGCGCGTCGATCCGAATCGGTACGGCCGGCGCAGCGATCAGCGCACACGCGGCCAGCACCGCGCACGCGCGAACGAAACGGCGAAACAGACGGGTCCTCATTCCGACGCGTTCGCGCGCCGGAACGGGCACCCTCGTTAGGCCGGGGAGAGCTTCTCGAGCACCGCTTCTTCGTGGACCGCGCGCTCGGCGTTGTAGCGATCGCGGTACACGCGCCGCCACTGCAAACCGCCGCGGTCGTTGTTGATGCTGAGCTCTTGCCAGCCGCCTTCGCGCGGCAGATTTTCCTCAAGCGCTTCGAGCGCCGCGAGATCCTCGGCGAGCACGGAGTTCTGCCCCTCGATGCCCGTCTTGATCATCCACGCGGGCCGCTCGCCCGACTTGCGCGTGATCACCCAGAAGTCGTGCGTGCTGTGTTTCGTCTCCGGAGTTAACGCGTAGATAACCTTGCTGAAGAACGCTTGATCGTCGCCGGCGCCGACCGGCGCGATGCGAACGTGCAGCGTGTAGAGCGCCGGCACATCGTACTCGATGTCTTGCCAGCGGTCGATGTTGGCTTTGATGCCGGTGCTTTGGCGGTAGAACGGCGGTGCCGGCACGTCTTCCATGTGGCGGAAGCACCGCACGACGTTGCCTTCGACTTCAGTTTTGATCGGCGTTTCCGCAACGTCGGCGCTGCCGATCGTGCTCGCGTGAATGAACGTCTCGTGCGAGAGATCCATCAGGTTGTCGATCAGCAGCGCATGGCGCGCTTTGATCGTGCGCATGTCCTTGATCACGGTCCAGGCCGGATCGGTCGTCGTCCGGTGGTCGGGAATGAGCGAGGCATCGGCGCCCGCCGGATCGCCCATCCAAATCCACACGTACGGCCCGCTCTCGACGAGCGGGTACGTTTTCACGCGGGCGCTCTTCGGGACGTTTTCCTGGCCCGGAACCCACGTGCAGCCGCCGTCGCTGCCGAACTTGAAGCCGTGATAGCCGCAGACGATGCTGTCGCCCTCGATGGTCCCACGCGAGAGCGGGTACGCACGATGGACGCAGCGGTCCGACATCGCGACGGCCGCGCCGTCCTGCCGGCGATACATCACGACGGGCTCGTCGAGAAAGATCCGGCGCAGCGGTTTGCGGGTGATTTCCTCGCCCCACGCAGCGACGTACCAGGCGTCGAAGATGAAGTCGTCCGGCATATTCGAGCGCGGGTTGAATTGAAGGCGGGACTGGGGCTGGGCCATGTGCGGTAAACCTCGGTCTAAGGCTAATTGAGCATGCTCAAAGTTCGCTCTAGGCCGATTTTACCCTAGTAGGGCGTGGGTCGAAACGACGGAAGTGGCCGGGGCGTTGAGAACGTCGAGGCCGCTAGGGTCGTGGGGAAACGGTAGCGGTAAAACGACACGTGCTCGATCGCCGTGCTCTTCGCATAGGTGGCGGTCGCGCTGGCGGCGGTGGCCATCCAGTACTTCTGCACGCGACCGAACGTCACGGAACCGCGGCCGCCGTGGGTGTTGGTGACGAAGTGGATCGCTACCGGCAGAAACGTGATGCCGTCGATCGTGACTTGTTCGATCGTTGCCGGCGACGGGCTCAGCGCCTTCGTTTCGAAGACCTCGTCGACGTGCTTACCGTCGTGCACGCTGCCGGCGTAGCGGAACGTGTACGCCTCCGGCCGCGGGGCGAGCGCTTCAAACGTGTAGCGGTTACGATGACCGAGAAAGATGTGGATGCTCGGCGGATCGAGCCGCTTGCCGTCCATGCTCAACAACTCGTCGCGCTCCGAATTGCCGCTGCGAAAGACGCGGTGCGTTTGCTGGATGTCGTGGGCGCCGGTTTGGTCGATCGCATATTCGAACGACAGCACGACCGGCGTGCGATTTTCCGCCAGCGCCGTCGCGTAGCGCGCGAGTACCGTCGCGGGCGCAACGGCCGGTGCGGGCGTGGGGTGTCCGCGCAGCGGCGGGATGTCGGGCGGCGCCGTCGGTGCGACGAGCGCGGCCGCCAGCAGTAGCGCGATCATGCCGCGCTGCGCAGCGCGCTGAGGATCGTGGCGAGCGCCGCCTTCGCCCCGGCAACGTTGCGGCCACCACCCTGGGCCTGGGCCGGTGCGCCGCCGCCCTTGCCGCCGACATCCGCCACGGCCGCCTTCACCAGGTTGCCGGCATGGACGCCCGCCTTCACGGCATCATCGCTCGCGCTGACGAAAATTGCCGCACTTTCTCCTTCGGTCCCGACCAGCGCGATCACGCCTTGCGGCATCTTCACGCGAATCGCGTTGGCCAGTGCGCGCAGCATTGCAGCGTCGGCCGCCGATTCGACGAGCACGGCGACGACGCGATGCGCGCCGATCGTTTCGGCGCGCTCGACGTACGCTTGCGCGTCGGTCGCGGCGAGCTGCGCCTTGAGCTCGGATAGTGTCTTTTGCGCGTCGCGCACCTCGGCTTGGATGCGGGCGACGCGTTCGAGGACGTCCTCGGGTTTCGTCGCGAGCGTCTCGGCCAGTTGCGCGACCGTATCGCTCGTGCGCTCGACGATCGCCTCGGCTGCGCGCGACACGGCCGCCTCGATGCGCCGCACGCCGGCGCCGATCGACGACTCCGCGATCAGCACGAACATGCCGAGCTCGCCGGTTGAGTGCGCGTGCGTTCCGCCGCAGAACTCCACCGACGGTCCGGCCGATACCACGCGCACGATCTCGCCGTATTTTTCGCCCGCCATCGTGATCGCGCCGGTCGCCGCCGCTTCGGCGATCGGCAGTTCGCGCGTTTCCAAGTGATGATCTTCGCGAATCATCTCGTTCACGCGCTGCACCACGCGCCGCTTCTGATCCGCCGTGAGCGCACCGCCGGGACTGCGAAAGTCGAACCGCATGCGATCGATGCCGACCCACGATCCGGCTTGCACCACGTCGTTGCCGAGCACGTCGCGCAATGCGCGCTGCAAGAGATGCGCGGAGGTATGATGGCGGCGAATCTCCGCGCGCCATTCCGGAAACACCAGCGTTTCCACCGCATCGCCGACCGCGAACGCGCCGCTGCGCACCACGCCGTGATGCACGATCGCTTCGTGCGCGGTCTGCGTATCCGTTACGTCGAACCCGGCCTCGCCCGCTACGATCTCACCGCGATCGCCGATCTGACCGCCCTTTTCGGCATAAAACGCCGTGCGATCGAGGATCAGCTGCGCGTTCGCGCCCTGCTCCACGCGCTCGACCGACGCGCCGTCGACGAGAATCGCCACGATCGTACCTTTGGCGGAAAGCCCCGCATAACCGGAAAATTCACTCCGCACCGACGGCAGATCGCTCACCGTCACGGTTGCGCGCTTCGCGGCCGCATCGGCCCGCGCGCGCGAGCGCTGCTCGGTCATCTTCTCATCGAAGCCAACGGTGTCGACCGCCACGCCGCGCTCGCCCGCGATCTCGCGCGTGAGTTCGGCCGGAAATCCGAACGTGTCGTGCAATTCGAACACGTCATCGCCCGTGAGCAGCATCGTGCAATCGACGATCGCCTCGGAGATCAGCGCATCGAGCATCTCGCTGCCGCGATCGAGCGTGCGCACGAACGTCGTCTCTTCCGTGCGCAGCGCCTTCTGCACGTCGTTCAAGCGCGCGCGCAATTCCGGATAGCCCGATTCCAGCGACGCGACGACCGCGCCGGCGAGTTCCGGCATGAAGGCGCGCGGATACCCGAGCAGCCGCCCTTGGCGAATCGCGCGGCGAATGAGAAAACGCAGCACGTAGCCGCGGTCGGTATTCGACGGATACACGCCGTCGGCGATCAGAAACGTCACGGCGCGCGCGTGATCGGCGATGATGTTGCGGCGCGCGAGCTGCTCGCCCGGCATCAGCGACGTCGCACCGATGCTCGGCTGCGCCGCGATCACGTCGGTGAACAGATCGGTCTCGTACATCGAGGCTTTGCCGTTGACGAGCGCGAGGATGCGCTCGAAGCCCATGCCCGTGTCGATCGCCTTGCGCGGCAAGTCGCTCAGCGACCCGTCGGCGCCGCGATTGTATTGCTGAAAGACCACGTTCCAGAACTCGACGAACCGGTTGCCTTTGTTCGGCCCGTCGTCATCCGGACCCGACGCGAACGCGGGGCCGTTGTCGTAGAAGATCTCGGTACACGGACCGCACGGTCCGGTCGCGCCCATCGTCCAAAAGTTGTCTTCGTCATGGCGTGAGATGCGCGACGACGGCAAGCCGATCTCACGCTCCCAGATCGCCTGCGCTTCGTCGTCCGACGTGTGAACGGTAACGTAGAGCTTCTCTTTGTCGAGCTTCCAAACGTTCGTCGCGAGATCCCAAGCGTAGCCGATCGCTTCGCGCTTGTAGTAATCGCCGAACGAAAAATTGCCGAGCATCTCGAGGAACGTGCCGTGGCGGCCCGTCCGGCCGACGTTTTCGATGTCGCTCTTCGCGCCGGCCACGCGCAGGCAGCGCTGCACGGTCACGGCGCGCGGCGCCGGCGGCGCCTCCTCACCGAGAAAGACCGGGACGAACTGCTCCATCCCGGCAATCGTGAAGAGCGTGGTGCTCATCGCATCGGGGATCAGCGACGCGGACGCGAGACGCGTGTGGCCGTTGCGAACGAAATAATCGACGAAGCTCGAACGGAGTTCCTGGGACCTCATAATCAGCCGACCGTGTTCGCCGGGAGCGGTCAACCTTCTTTGAGGAAGTTCCGGAGCTTTTCGAGCGCCTTTTGCTGCAGGCGCGAGACGTGCATCTGGGAGACGTTGAGGCGCTTGGCGATCTCGGTCTGCGAGACGCTCTCGTAGAAGCGCAAGTAGAGGATCACGCGCTCGCGGCCGCTGAGCACCTCGAAGGCACGTTCGAGGTTGGCGCGGTCCTCGAGCAGTTCGAGGGCGCTGTCGTTCTGGCCGACGTAATCGGCGAGCGTTTGCGACTTCTTGTCGCCGTCACCGTTGAGTTCGGTGTCGAGTGAGAGCAGGTTGTAGGCCTGGCCGAGTTCTTGCGCCTCGAGAACGTCTTCTTCCGAGGCCCCGAGATGTTCGGCCAGTTCGGCGACGGTGGGGGAGTGCCCGAGTTTGACGTTGAGCTTCTCGATCGCGCGGTTGACGGCCAGATTGAGTTCTTGCAGCCGGCGCGGGACCTTGACGGCCCAGCCCTTATCGCGGAAGTAGCGCTTGATCTCACCGACGATGGTCGGCGTGGCATACGTGGTGAACTCCACGCCGCGTTCGAGATCGAAGCGGTCGATCGCCTTGAGCAAACCCACCGTACCGACCTGGATGAGGTCGTCGAGCGCCTCGCCGCGATTGGCAAACTTGACCGCTAGATAGCGCGCCAAGTTGAGATGCGCAACGACGAGTTCGTTGCGCAGACGCTCGTACTCGGTTAAGCCGGTATGGTCGCGGCCGGCATCTTTGTCCGGATGCGAACGTAAGAGGGCGAAGCGGGCAAACGCGTCACGCGCGCGCTGGCGATCCCAGCGCTCCGCGTCGATCGGAACGGAGCTCACACCTACCCTGAAACGCGCTTGACCATGACGAGTTGCGTCCCGTCACGAACGTCGCTCGTGTATTCCACGCTATCCATCAGCGCGCGAATCAAGAACACACCCAATTCCTCGGTCCGCCCGAGTTCACCGATCCGCTCTTCCTCAACCGTACCGAGCGGCGGCCCTTGGCCCCGGTCGCGAACGGTGAGCACGATGCCCTCGGCCGTCACTTCGCACACGATCTCGATCGTGCCGTCGGGCAAGCCGTGCTGGATCGCATTCGTGCACGACTCGGCAACGGCAAGCTTGATGTCTTCGATATCGTCGACGGAAAAGCGCTGACGGCTGGCCACCGCGGCCACCGCCAAGCGCGCGACCGCAACCCACTCGGCGCGCGCCGGAATTTCCAGCCGTACGATGCCCTGGGATTTAGTTGCGGCTGGTGCCGGATTCATGCGAGCGCCTTCATCGCGCTCTGCTCGTCGTCGAAGATCCCGAAAATCTTCACCAGACCCGTGATGTCGAAGATTTTCTTGATCTGCGGGTTCGTGCACACAAGGTTCACCGAGCCGCCGTGCTCGCGGACCCGCTTGAGGCCGCCGATCAGAACGCCCAATCCGGTTGAGTCGATATAGCGCACTTTCTCGAGGTTGATGACGAGATTGTAGTGTTCTTTATCGATCAGTTCGGTAATGGCGTCTTTGACTTTTGGTGAGGTATAGACGTCGATCTCACCGGTCAAATCAACCACGTACGCGTCGCCCTCTGATTCGCGTACGTTGACTTTGATATCCACCGTTTCTCCTACGTTCGGCTTTGGAGTTCGTTGCGGGTTTGTTCTGCGGCTTCCATACCCTCGGCGACGGCGCCATCGACGCGCGCTCGCGCGCGCTCGACGATCAGACGGCCGCGTTCGAGCAATTCGTTGGTTTGACCGGACAGTGTCTCGCTGACGTCACCGGCCGCGTCACGCGTGCGATCCGCAGCCTCACGTGCTCTCGCACGCAAGATGTCGCGCGTATCCTCACCCGATTGCGGTGCGGCGATCATGGCGAGTGTGGCCCCAGCTAACAATCCGAGCAACAGACCGGTGACGAAACCGCCGCCCGATGCGTTGTCCTTACCCATCTAACCGCTCTCCGCATCGCCGTCGGAACGGCGCCCACCGGCAACCAGCCGGCGAATGCCGGCCGTGATGCCCGTAAGCGTTGCGCCGACGTTCACGATGGCCGGCGCGACGGCACGATTCGCAAGGTCTGAAGTTTTCACGACGTTGGACGCCACGGTTTCGAGCGATCCGACGACTCCGCTAAGCCGGGCAACCGTCGCATCGGCGGTATCGGCGATACCCCCGACGTGCGCGAGCGTTTCCGCGACGGGCGCGGAGAGCGCCGCGATTTGCTTGTCGACCTCATCGAGCGTTCCGTTTAAACGACGTAAAGAGTTGGAGATGCCCGAACACAAGACCAGCACCCCGATCCCGATCAGCAGAACGCCTAGACCCGCACCTACACTGAAAATCAGATGCGGCCAATCGATCTCTGAGACTACCACCAGTCCTCCGAATGCTCGCTAGAGCCACGCACGGCGAATACCCAACAACACCGGGTCCTACACGTCGACGGTTTGCATCCGACCGACAACCCGGCCCACGACAGCCGCCGCGCCATCGACGTCGGCGCCGGTCGTCGTCCGGCCGAGTGAGAACCGCAACACCCCCGTCGCATACCGGGAACCGATCCCGAGGGCTGCGACGACGTGGCTCGGCTCCAAGGACCCGGCAGCACACGCGCTTCCCGCCGACGCTGAAACGCCCTCCAGATCGAGCGCCATCAGGAGCGCGTCCGACGGCTGATCCGGGAAGCCGACGCTGAGGATGTGGGGCAGCCGCGGGGCCGCGCCGCCGAGGACGATCGTGTCCGGCACGAGGGCCGCGATCGCCGCCGCTAGCCGGTCGCGCAGGGCCGTGACCCGGGCGACGGTCTCGCTGCGCTCGGCATCGGCCAGCACGAGCGCCCGGGCGAAGCCGGCCACGCCGGCGAGATTTTCGGTGCCCGACCGCAGCCCGTGCTCCTGTCCCCCGCCGACGATCTGGGCGGTGAGGGGGGTGCCGCGGCGCACGAACAGGACGCCCACGCCCTTCGGGCCGTTGAACTTGTGGGCGGATAGCGTCAGCAAATCGACGTCGAGGGCGGCCAGGTCGAGCTTGAGGTAGCCGGCCGTGGCCACCGCGTCGGTGTGGACGAGGGTTCCGGCGGCGTGGGCCAACGCGGCGATCTCGGCCAGCGGCTGGATCGTGCCGACCTCGTTATTGCCGAGCATGATCGAGACGAGGGTCGTATCGGGGCGCAGCGCAGCCCGGAGGGCGGCGAGGTCGACCAAGCCGTCGGGCGTCACCGGCAGGCGCGTGACGGTCCAGCCCTCGGCTTCGAGCACATCGAAGGCGTGCAGCACGGCATGATGCTCGAACATTGCGGTGATCACGTGCTTGCCGTCGGCCGCACGCGCCTTGGCCGCGCCGATGATGGCGAGCACGTCGGCTTCGGAGCCGCCGCCGGTGAAGACGATCTCGCGCGGCGCGGCGCCCAGCACGCGCGCTACATCGGCGCGGGCGTCATCGAGCGCGGCGCGGGCTTCGCGGCCGTGCGCGTGCGCGGAACTCGGGTTGTAGCCGCCGCCGAGCAACGGCACCATCGCCTCGATGACCTCGGGGCGCGCCGTCGTCGTCGCAGCGTTGTCGAGATAGATGTTCGTACTCATTCTGCGAAGGGGTCCTCGTCGGTCGATCCGCGGCGCGCGTCGATCCATGCGCGCAAGCGTTTTTCGTCGCCCTGTTTGCCGGGCTGGAAGTAGGCGCGGCCTTGTAGCGCTTCGGGCAGATTCTGCTGCAGCACGACGGCCGGCGGCGAGTCGCCCTCGGCNNCTCGACGTCGGCAAGCGCCGCGCCGTACGCGCGTCCGACCGTGTTGCTCTTCGGCGCCGTGGCGAGGTAGAGCGTCGCTTGCGCGAGCGGGTAGTAGCCCTCGGGCATCCCGATGAAATGCACGCTCTGCTGCGCCGCGACGGCGACTTGCAGCGCGCGCGGATCGGCCAGACCGATGTCTTCGCTGGCGAGAATGACGAGCCGGCGCGCGATGAAGAGCGCATCCTCGCCGCTCTCGATCATGCGCGCGAGATAGTACACGGCAGCATCCGGATCGCTGCCGCGTACCGTCTTGATGAACGCGCTGATCGTATCGTAGTGGCCGTCGCCGTCTTTGTCGTAACTGCGCGC
>PLRU01000082.1 GCA_003164045.1 Candidatus Lustribacter telmatis | reverse complement strand
CTCGCCGACGTGATCGTCACGCGCCACGTCTTCTTCCACTGCCTCGAACGTTACGTCGCCGCGGGCTATGACGATCGCATCGAAGCGCTCTTCGATTTTCTTCAGCCCCAATATCTCCGCGACAAGTCGGCCTAGTGGATCCCCGNNTTTACTGGCGCACCCACGCCAGTTGGCTCGTTTTCGTCGTCCTTCTCCTGGCCCCCGACGTTGCGATGGTCGGATACCTGCGAGGAACGCGCCTCGGCGCCTGGAGCTACAACGCGTTCCACACGTATGCGGCTCCCGTCGTCTGCCTCGGCGCTTCCCTTTACGCTCCATGGCTGCTACCGATTGCGATCGTCTGGGCCGCGCACATCGCGATGGATCGGGCTCTCGGCTACGGGCTCAAATACGAGGATGCGTTCGGGCACACGCACCTCGGTATCATCGGAAAGCCAAAACGCTAACGCTGGTCAAGGCGCGGCGGGAATCTTTGCGAGCTTCGGCAGGTTGCCCAGATTGAACACGTTGCGCGCCGTCTCGCCGAGGATGTTTTTCTTCGCGTGTTCGCTCAGGAACGGCAGATCGTAGATCGTGCTGGGCAAGTCGAAGTCCCAGTGCGGATAGTCGGATGAGTACATCAGCTGCGTTTCGGCGTTGATCATCTTCATCGTCAACTGCAGCGCTTCGAGGTTGTTCGTCCGCTCCATCGGCTGCGTGGAATAATACATCTCACGCATGTATTCGCTGGGCAACCGTTTGAGCTGCGGCGCCTCGTTGCTGCGCATCATGTATTCGTTGTCGAGCCGNNTTGGTCATGTGGACGAGGTTGTAGAACACGAAGCCGAGCGAGTGCACCGAGATAAAGCGGTTCATCGACGCGAACGCCTTCTCGCCCATGTTGTAGCCGCCGTGGAACGCGAGCGGCAACCCGCGTTCTTCGAGCGCGGCGTATACCCGCATCAACCGGTTATCCTGAACGGGAGCGTTGTGCGTCGCCGTGACGAGGAAGCCCGACACGCCCTTCTTGTCGCCGAATTCCATCACCATCCGGTAACAGGCATCGGGATCGTGGAACGGCAGATAGAGCATCGAGCGCAGCCGCGGCTCGGCCGAGAGCACGCGTTCGACGAGCCACCGGTTGTAGGCGAAGGCGAGTTCGGTTTGCGTTTCCAGCACGGGATGAGCGCTCAGCAGCAGCATCGGGGTGGGAAAGAGCATCGCGATGTCGGTCCCGATCGCGTCCATCCAACGCACCGTGCGCTGCGCTTCTTTATGCTGGCCGGGCTCGAACTTCTCGCCGTGGCGCAGGATATAACGGCCCACGCGGCCGCCCATGTCCTGTGACGCCAAGGGCGCTTGAAAGAGCAGCCCGCCGGCTCCGCCGCGCAGGTTCATCGCTTTCGCGATCTGCCGCAGCACGGGATTGTCGAAGTATTCGAGGATCTCCGGCAGCGCGTCGCTCTCGTAGTGGTGTGAATCGACGTCGACGATGAAGAGCTCGTTGTACTTGCGTTCGCGCGCTTGATCGGCGGCGTGCGCGAGGAGCGTACGCGTGTCGAACTCGCCGACGCTCATCCCGGCGAAGTCGCTGGTGGGAATCGTTACAGCCATCGTTCCAGCCCCCTCAGTGCGCCCACGCCTGCCACAGGCCGAGCTCGAAGATTTGCACGTTCACCGCGCGCAGTAGCGCCGTCGTCGTCACCAGCGCGTCGGTCGCGTTGATCGTCGACGGCTTCACGACGGCCATGTCACCGGCGCGCTCCACGCGCTGCGCGTAGAGCCGCACGGCGACGCCCATCAAATCTTGCAGCGCGGCGTCGTCGAGCGCTGCGCCGCCCGTGCCGAGCGTTTCCGCGATCTCCGCGAGGGTCCGCGAACAAGCCACCGCTTCAGATGACGACATACACACTCTCCCCTTTACGTAAGACGTCGAATTTTCGCAGCTTGCGCCGCCGATCGGGAACGCACTCGCCGGTTTCGAGATCGTACTCGTAGCCGTGCCACGGGCATACGAAGTGCTGCTCCTTATCTTCGAATCGCTGGCCCTGGTAGGTCTTGTCGGGCGCGACGATGTCCTCGACTTTGGCGATCACCATGCCTTCGCACGCCGGTCCGCCTTGATGTACGCACACGTTGTGATAGGCGTAGAAGTTCTCGCCGCGGCGCAGCACGCCGATCTCGAGATTGCCGCTGCGCACGATGCGCCGGCCGGACGGGACGAAGTCGGCAACCTCACCGACATAGAGTTCGGACACGATCGATCCTCTCAAGGCTAGGGTTAGAGCGGGGCGCCGCCCGGGCGGGTTACGGCTATCCAGTCGTTCTTATCGGCGAACCAGCGCGCGACCACGCCGGCGTTGCGGGTAAGGCCGTGTTGCAGGCCGTCGCGAAAGTCATAGATGCCGTTGATACCGGCCCAGCCGTGCAGATGCTCGACGTAGTCGTGAATCTGCTCGGCGGACGCATCCGGTCCGAGATGGCGCAACGCATCGACGATGATCAGCGTGGGATCCCAGGCATACGAACCGCCGGGCTCCGGCACGACGTGCGCGTCACGCGTGGCGCGAAAATAATTATCCTGCGCGTCGCGAATCGGACCGGGCCGCAGCGAGCTGTGCGCTTGCACGAGCGTGGCGGCAAAGTACAGGCCGGCTTTGGGGATGATCTTTGCCATCGCGTCCATCTGCGCGTGCGTCATGTTGCCCGGCGTCGTTACGACCGGTACGTCGAGGCCGGCTTCATTGAGGCCGCGCAACACCGTCTGGAGCGAGGCGCCCGTCGTCCACGCAACCACGGCGTCGGGCGCGGCGGCTTTGATACGCGCGACCTGCGCGGCAACGCTGAAGTCGCTCGTGTTGAACTTATCGCGCGCAACGACGCTGATCAGGCCGGCGTTTTCCGGCAGCGCCATGGCATCGTCGATCGACTCCTCGCCGTCTTGGCCCGTCGCATCGGTGGGCAACAGCATCGCGATGCGCTTGATCTTGCGGTCGCGCAGATAGCGCATCGTCGTCGCCAGGTTTTCGTGCGTGGCAACGAGCGAGCCGAACAGATAGCCGTTCGGCGTGATCGGCACGCCCGGCGAAAAGCACCACTCGACGGGGCCCTTCATCGTTAGCTGCGCCGTCGCGCGGCACGTGGAAACGAGCGTCGGTCCCATCAGGATCGCGGGATGCTTCGCGATGATCTGCGCCGTCAGGGAGACCGCCGTCGCCGGGTTGCCGCCGTCGTCGAAGAACGTGAAGTGCAGCGGCCGCCCCTTGATGCCGCCGGTCTTGTTGACGATGTCTTGCAGCACCATCATCGACGCCTTGATCTGAATGTTCGTGAACGACGAGCCGCCGGTCAGCGGGAGCACCGCGCCAATTTCGTATGGCTCGACCTGCGCGCGTACGGCGGCGGCGGGCGCGGCAAACGCGAGAATTGCCAACGCTGCGACGAGCAGCGCGCGGGTCAACTGCATGGCAAATACCTTGGCCGGACGAGCGTCGGAAATATTTGTTTGAGATACAACAGTCTGGTGTTATACTAATACGCACCATGGGGACGCTTGTCAAGACCTCCGGCCACGCACGCCCGCTCTCAACCGGGCTCGGCTATCTCGTTCGCACGACCCACAAAGTGATGTCGCGCCGCCTCGCTAGCGAGCTCGCCGCGCACGGCATCTCATTCAAGCAATACTTCTACTTGCGCGCGCTGCTCGAGGAGGATCGCATCTCACAAATCGAGTTGAGCGAACGGGTCGGCATGAACCGCGCGACCGTTACCAGCGTGATCGATACGATGGAACGCCAGGGCTTCGTCCGCCGTTTGCCCGATCCCGACGATCGGCGCGTATACCTGATCGCGCTTACGCCGAAGGGCGCGAAGTTACGCGCACCGATCATGGAGACCATCGCCTCGATCCAAAAAGCAGCCAGCGCCGGGCTAACGGCGCGTGAACTCGCCGAATTTCGCCGCGTTGCGGAAAGGATGCAGCAGAATCTAGAGCCGGAGTGATTGTTCGAGGAAGCGGCAGACGCCGTTGACGACTTTGACTTCCTCAACGGTTCCCGCGCGTTGGCCGAGCAGTGCGGGCGACCCGACCATCACGGCGAGCGCCCGGGCTCGCGAGATCGCAACGTTGAAGCGTTGCCGATCGAAGATGAACCCGATCCCGCGCGGGGCTTCTTCTCCGCTCGACGCGGCGGTCGAAAAGAACACAACGAACGCCTCGCGTCCCTGGAATTTATCGACCGTGCCGGCTTCGACACCGCCGAAACCGGCAGCGTCGAGGGCGCGGCGAACCAGCCGCACTTGCGCGTTGTACGGCGTAACGACGATGATGTCGGCAGGCTTCAACGGGCGCGACTCTCCGCGGTGATCGCGCACGGTGCCCTGCAGTAACAAGCCGATCTCGTGGACGATGCGTTCGGCCTCCTCGTCCGATCGTTGGGCGTTGCCGGCATGCTCGACGGGCAGATACCGCAATCCGGTTCCGCTCAACCCAGGCGAGGCGACGTGCTGATGCTCGCGGTCGGGCGCCGAGCGCAGCCGCCCTTCGTACAGCAATTCGGAAATGAATGCGCAGACGTCGGGGTGCATGCGGTACGAATTAGTCAGCAGCACACCGCGGTCGGGTGCGACGGGACGCAAGTCGCGGTCGAGCACGTGCTCGAGCACCGATGCTCCCAAATCGCCGGGATGCGCGGTGTGCGACACCTGCGCGAGCTGCAGCGGATCGCCGAGCAGGATCGTGCTTTTGGCCGACGTCATCACGGCGACGGCATGCGGCAACGCGACCTGCCCGGCTTCGTCGATGAACAGGTAATCGAGCTGCCGATCCATCGCCTGCACGCCGAACGCCCACGCCGTGCCGGCAACGAGATTGGCATTCGGATCGGCGATCGATTTCTCGTTGCTGCTGATGTGCGCGCTCGTATATACCGTAGCGTCGTCGTCTTTCGTGCACTTCTTGAGACCGGTAAACGCGAAGTTCCGCTCGGCAGCAACCCGCTCGACCTCGTCGAGCAAGTTGTGGATGGCCTTGTGGCTGTTTGCCGTGATCCCGACGCGCTTGCCGCGAGCGAGCAGATTGACGATCAGTCGCGCGCCGAGATACGTTTTGCCCGAACCCGGCGGACCTTGAACGAACAGATAGCTGTCGTCGAGGTTCTCGCAGAGCGCTAGAAGCGATGCCTCGTCGACCGTTGCCGGTTGAATGATTCCGCTCGCCGGTCGTTCACGTAGATGCGGCGCCGCACTCGTTAGCACATCGAGGGCGGCGCGGTAACGACAACGGTCGCCGTCTGCCAGCAACGCTTCGCCAAAACGAGCGATAGCCTCGAGGATCGAGCTCGACGGGATCGTCTTGCGAAGCGTTACCGCCCGAGGAAACGGTACGTCAGCATAACTGCGGCCGCGGACTAAGACGAGCCGGCCATGGTCGTCCCCGTCAACGACGCTCGTAATCTTTCCCGTCTTCTTCTTGGTGTCCAAGTCGTAGCATTCGCCGTCTTCGACTTTGTGAAATTGCGGTGGAAAGTGAAATGTGTGCGCCCACGACTGCTTCACCTTTTCGGGTTCGCCGTACGGCTCCAGCGCGATGATGCTCTCGGCATCGTCGGCGAGCGCGTTCGGATCGGCGTGATGAGTCTCGCAGCGGTCGTGAAAGCGCCAATGAACCGGCTTATCCTCGCGCCAATGATATTCGAGCATATGCCGGGCTAGGAAGTACCGCCAGACGGGTCCGCTGCGATCGTCGCTTTCCGGGTCGAACTCTTCAGGAATCTTCGCATCGAGCGCCGCCTTTAGTTCGACGAACTTGATGTCGGCCTTCGACGCGTCCGGCTCCTTACCGGTATACGGCGGGATTGCGACGCCGAACGCATTCGCCGCCTCATCTCGAAGGGCCAGCAGCCATTCGCGCAAGCCGTGCGTCGAGATGCAGTCGTACTTGTTATAGCGCTCTAAGTCGTCGAGAATCGAGTCCTCGCGCCGCGCCGGGTCCCCGCGCAGCGTGAGCCATTCTTCGAAACGGAGGATTGAATCGTCGCCGGCCGCGATGCCCGAATCGCCGCTGCGTTTACCGTAGAACTCCTCGATCTTCTTGATCGAGTAGCTCGGCTGCCCGACGGCGATCGCCTGACCCACAACCGTATAGAGATCGACCAGCAACTCTTCCCGCAAAATGAGATCGACTTCGTCTTCGCGCGTCGCGTGGCGCTGCGAGAGCTTCTGCAGCGCCGTCTTTTCATACGATGCGTAGTGATAGATGTGCATCCCGGGATCGCGCTCGCGCCGAGCCATCATGTCGTCGATGAACGCTTCGAACGCGCGCTTTTCGGCCAAACGATCGAGCCCGGGAACGGCACTGCGGTCGCAACCCCAAAACGCTTGAAAGCCGTCGGCCACCGTATAGATGCCGAACATATACTCGAGTCCCGTCCCGATGTCGAAATACGGGTCGCCTTCCATGTCGAAGAACACGTCGCCGGGTGAAGGCTCAGGGAGCCGAAAGAAGCCGCGCTTCGGTTCGACCCGTCCGTCGTCCGCAGGCGGCTTTGCGATGCCGCTCTCCAGTATCTCATACCGGTAGGGATACTCGTCGCCGCGCGCCTTCGCGATGCGCTGCTCTTCTTGCAGGCGCGCTTGGCGATGCAGACGCTCGAACGTTCCCGCCACCATTTTCTCCGGCTTGGCCGCGGACGGCGACTCGGCTAGGCCGTGCAGCGTGGTGATCGCGGCGTCGTTCAGCCGTGCGACCTGCAAGCGCGTGATGTTCGCAACGAGGCTCAAGTGGTCGTCTTGCACCCAGCGTTGCTCGCACGTCTCGCGCCATACGCAGAGTCCGCAGTGGTCGACCGGCTGCGGGTACGGCTGCCAATCCGCCTCGGCCAAACGCGCAATGAAGCGCGTGCGGACGCTGCGATAATACGCGCTGACATCCTCGACTCGAAATGTCGCGCGGTCGCCGTTGCCCAACACGACGTGCATGTTCGCCGCCGGCGCGCCTTGGATGCGCGCGACGTGCTCGCTATAGTAGGCGAGCTGCAGCAGAAAATACGGCTCGGTGTGCCGGGCGAGCTTCGTATCCTCGACCTCGTAATGCCAGTCCCACGTGCCGCCGTCGAGCGGCTGCGGAATCTTGCGCAAAAAGTCCGCGTGCCCGAGCCAGCCGTCGTGAAAGAACGTCGCTTGGTAGATGAAGTCGTCGCCACGCGCCATGGCAGCTTCGGTATCTGCCGCCGCGCGCCCAAAGCCGCCGGCGGCGCGGCGGTCGACGACGGTGACATGATACCCCTTGGCGAGCAATTGCTGCAAATAGTTTTGTTCGTGCTCCTCACCGAGCTTCGCGAGCAGCGGCGCCTGTCCCGACGCCTTCTCCGGACGCTCGCGCACGCCGTGGACGACCTCCATGTCGAGCGACATGAGATGCTCGCAGGCCAGATAGTTGTTGAGGTCCGACGCCGAGTAGACGACCCGGCCCGCGAGGAGCTGCAACTAGACGACGCCCTCTTCATCGTCGTCCGCCATGGCATACGAGAGCGCGGCGTCACCGGCGGTCGGATCGTAGAGGCGATGTTCGACCGGCTCCGCGAGTACGCGCGGATCGCTGAAGTAGTAGTTCAAGAACGACGTGTTCGGAAACGGCAAAAACCATTCGTCGAACCGCAGGTTCGCAAACGCGTACTGTTCGCGCATCGCGCCGTTCTCGATGCCGTCGAGCTGCGCGTTGAAGAGCATTTCGTAGTCGAGGTCTTGGAACGCCGATTCCTCGAGGTCGTCGAAAACGTCACCGATATCGATGTCGGCGTTCTGCACCGTCTCCATGATGGTGCCGAAGAGCATCTCTTCCATGGTCGAGGCCAGGTCGAACCAGCCGGGACCGGCAAGCTTCTGCCCGAGGCTCGCCGCCGCGACGATCGTGCGGCGTACGAAGGGCCGATCGTACCGCTCAACGTAGGCCGGCGGAAACACGAGCAAGCCTTCGTGACGGAAATCCGCCGGCGCAGGTCCGCTCGGCGGCAACGCTTCGTAGAGATCGAACAGCAAATCGATCAGGGCCTGCAGCGCCGAACGCAGCGTTTCACGCTCCGCCGCCGACGTCGCATCGAGGTGGTTGACCGACGTCGCTACCGTCGCGCGCCCGATCTGGTCATCGGGGTCTTCCGGATTCATTTCCACGCCAGTTCATCGTTCGCGGCGCGATTACTCTAGCCCGGACTCCGCTCGGAGCGCTTCATCTTTCCGCATCTCGAAGCAGCTGCCGTTTCGTGGCGATGACTTGCTGAAGGCGAGCGTTGGGTATTCTTGAGAGGTCCTCAAGCGATGTATCCAATCCGCGGAAGCCCCCGAACGTCGCCGGCGCATACTGCTGCGTTATGAACGTCTTGTCTTCCTCAGACGGTACGTTGTTGTTCTGCAAAATATAGCATTTGCTGTTTCTGCCCTTCACGAAAGCGAGCGGCTCGAAATAGTAGTGCATGATCGATTTCTTATTGTAGGTTGTAAACGAATAGAGGTACTTGCCATTGTAGACGTAGTTCTTCAATTTATCGAGGTTGGCGTGCATGTCGGCCGGACTCTGCCACGAGTAGTGGGTATAGATGTAATCGTAGTTCCAATCGCACGGCGGCACCATCGGCGATTGATGCTCGTGCTCGAGCGATAGTGCGTGACCGAATTCGTGCGCGACGAGTCGATCGAAGTCAGGCTCAGCCGGCGCGTTCGAGTCGAAACCCTCGAAATTCATACTCGGCACGTGATTCCTACTGTCGACACCGATGTACGACCAGTATCCGCCATACGCGCCATGTAAGAAACCGACACGGATATCATAATTGGGTGAGGCCGCCGCACCGCAGTCGGCGAGATCGCTAAAAGAAGCGGCGTTGTAATCGAGGTTGCCGCGGGTCAGTTGGTGGAGATGCCATTGCCGCTGCATGGCCGCAGCTATCTTTGACCTCAAGCTTCTCGTGCCGCCGATGAAGCAAATGGTAAGCTTCCGGTGACTCGGCCATTTATAGAGGTTGGCGATCACGCCGCGGCCGATGAGGTCCCCGTTCGGCTTTCGGATCGTCTCGAGGGGTTGATCCATGACTTCCGTGCGGATCATTCCCTTTAGGTCGTGAGATGATGCAAATGACGGACACAAAGCCACGCTCAGCGCCGACATACCTAGTACAAATAGAAGCCGTCTGCCGATGACCATATCGAACACCTTTCACACCAGAAGGTAAGGAGAACGGATTGCGCAGTGACGAACTCTGCGGTCGGTCTGGGTTGGGTCGTGGCTTTTTCGGCGCGGATTCTTGCGTTGGCGAAATTCCGCCTCTAGGCAACGTCCGTTTCAGCGATTGAAAGGAACGTCGTGCGCCTGGCTTTCGTGGTAGCCGTCCTGGCAACAATGCTGACTGCAGGCCGGCCGAACGTACAACTGCCGGAACTGGTCGTCCAGCGCGGTAACGGCGCCGCGGCGCTGGCCGTCGCGATCGATCGATCCGGTCACCTCATCGCCTCGACCAGTATCGACGGCATCTACCTTTGGGATCGCGCGACCGGGCGGATGTTGCGGCGACTCAGCATCGAGGGGACTGGAGTCGTCGGATTCAGCCACGACGGAAAGTATCTGCTTGACGGCATTCACTTATTCGATGTGGGAACGGGGGCGATCGTGCGCTCTCTCCCGCCCGCCGGACTTGGCTACGATGTCGCAAAGGCATCGTTTTCCGCCAGCAGCGACGGACGCTGGCTGCTCTCGGTAGCCGCCAATAATCAGATCCCCGTGAACGAACAGATTGCAACGTTTTGGGATCTTCGCACGCCCGGATTTCCAGCGCGTAGCGTACGAATAGAGCACGCTGGTCCGCCGGAAAGCGCCGTTCCAACGGCGTTCGGCTCTGACGGCATGCATTTTTTTACCGCCGATGGCTTCGGGATTTACGAGCGCGATCTACAGACCGGCGTCATCGACCGCACGATGGATAAACCGGATTACAGTTTTGACGTCAACGGTAGCGGCGTTTTTGCACTCTCACCCGACGGACATTTTGCGCTGGCCGCAACGAATTCCGGCGACTTTTCCGGCGACTATGCAAACCCGGACCGGGCGACGACTGGGACCGCAAAAGCGCACTTGTACCTCATCGATATTCGCAGCGGTCGTGTAGCACGGCAGTGGGATAATGACTTCTGGACGACCGCCGCGACGTTTAGCGGAGACAGCCGCACCGCCGCTGCGATGGAGTACGGCGCGGGTGTGAGCTTCGTCAAGACGACCCCCGGCGGCTCCGAGCAATCGTTCAGCTCGCCCGGGATAACGGCAGCCACGCTCAACCCCGCGGGCGACGTGATGCTCGGAGCAACGGAAAGCGGCCAGCTGCTAGCAGACGGCAGCACTCCCTCGGGCAGTGACCACCGGTCGGGCGACATTTTCACGCTAAACACGCATACCGGCGCGCGCCACGACGTTTGGGAAAATCACGTGATCGACGCGATCGCCATAAGCCCCGATCGTCACTGGTTGGCGACATGTACGCGCACACGCGTGATCGTCTGGGACTTGACGACGGGTCAGCCCGCATACTTCGCGTCGGCAAAGTTCCCGTTGAGAAACGCGCTGCTCGCGTTTAGCCCCGATTCCCGGCGCCTGGCATATCGGGAATCCGACGGCGTTCGGGTTTGGGATGTTCCAACCTGGACGATGATCAACTGGTTGCCCCGGCCCGCGGACGTCTTTCCAACACAGATCTTCTTCATCGGGGACGGCACCAAGCTGCTGCTCCAAGAAGATGGGCTGCTGGGTAGCGCTCCTGACTCGCAAAATGCAAGCATCCTCATCGCAGACCTGCCGACGAATGACGTTAGTATCAAAATGGAGCACGTGCGCGAACCCGATCTTTCGGCGACCGTAAACAGCATGCGCTTTCAGTGGGTTGAAGATAAACACTATGACGAGCATCTTATGGCTCGAACATTTGATGCAGCGACGGGGCAAAGCGCGGATGTCGCGAGCATCTCGCCCAGCGCCGTTTTCCTTTCAGCCACAAAACTCGTGGCGCCGGGCGGCCGCTACGCCCTCATTGACGAGGAACCGCCTGCGGGGCCGACGTTCTACGACCTGCGCAGCGGCGGCGCCGCGCGCAAAGCGGGCGTCGTCAGCTTTCCCGGAATGGCGACCGCCAGCTTCCAAACCTTCTCGCCGGACGGGCGCATCGCAGCGTTTTCCGATTTCAACAACGCACTGTTGCTCGTCAGCGTCCCATCCGGTAAGGTGATTCAACATATCCCCGCGACCGGTCCGAGAGGGGATTGGGGACGGTACACCGTCGTCACTTTCTCCGTCGATCACAAGCTGCTCATCACATCCGTAGACGACAGTACGATTAATCTGTGGGACGTGGAACGCGGTACCGCGCTTGGCACGCTCTTTCTCGGCGCAGCGGAATCCAACGATTGGCTCGTTGCGTCCCCGAACGGCCTCTTCGACGGATCGCCTCGCGGATGGAGCGAAATGCTATGGCGATTTAACGGTGCTACGTTCGATGTGGTACCGGGGGTGGCGTACCTCAATGACTTCTTTCAGCCGGGCTTACTGAGCGATCTCGTTTCTGGTAAACACCCGACGGCAAAGCGAAGCCTGCCGCGGCTCGACCGGCGGCTGCCGCGAATCTCTATCAGCGCAACCGGCGGTTCGCAATACGAACGCCACGTGCGCGTGCGCGTGCACGTATCCGAGGCAGCGCCCGATGCCGCGCATCATAGCGGCAGCGGCGTACGGGACGTGCGGCTTCTCAGAAATGGTTCGCTCGTAAAGTTATGGCCGGGCGACGTACTGCACGGGCGCGCCAACGGGAATCTCTTCTGGGACGTTACCTTCGTTGCCGGAGCGAATGAGATATCGGCATATGCTTTTAATGCCGATAATGTGCGCAGCGAGACGACTGCCCGCACGTATCGATCGGCCTTGCCCGCGCGAAAGGGTGTTGCGCGCATTCTCGCCATCGGCGTCGATGCAACGACCAATGCCGATTTGCATCTCTCCTTCGCGCGCGCCGACGCTGCGTCGTTCGCCGACAAGCTCGCCGACGTTCAGGGGCGGCTTGGACGGTTTGGGCGCACGGAAGTGACGCGGCTCTATCGAAACCGCCAACCAACAAAGGAAGCAATTCTTCGAGCATTGCACCGTTTAGCCGTGGCGGCGCAACCGGAGGATGCGATCTTCGTCTACATCGCGAGTCACGGCCTAGCCAGCGACGATCATTTCTATATGGTTCCGTATGACACCGGTTACACGAAGCCGCTCAACACCCAGGAAGCGTACGATCGCATCGCCGCGCACGCCGTTAGCGACCGTGACTTAGCCGCCCAGCTTCTCGGCGCGGACGCACAGGAAATCGTGCTTATCATCGATGCGTGCCAGTCCGGCCAGGCGCTGGGAGATCCCAGAAACGTCGGGCCGATGAATTCCAAGGGCCTCGCTCAGCTCGCGTTTGAGAAAGGCATGTACATTCTTGCCGCGTCGCGCGGAGATCAAGACGCGAGCGAAGATCCGCTCCTCAAACACGGCATCCTTACCTACGAACTGCTCAACGCGCTAAAGCCTTCGGCGTCACGCGGTACGAGCTCCGGGCAAGAACTCTACATGCGTCAATGGTTTGCCATCGCTCAAGCTCGCGTCCCGGAGCGGCATCAAAAAGACCTGGACATGGAACACATTCTGCCTGTCCTGCAGCCCCCTTTGCAACGTCCGCGAGTCTTCGCACCGGAACAGAGAACCTTCGATGATTTCCCCGTGGCACGTCTCTGACACATGCTAATGGCGTAGCACCCTTGCGGGGCGCCGCGCTCGTCGCAGTAGGCGGGCATGAACATCACCGCTCTGCAATTCGGCCTCTACCGCGACGGCGATAACAATCTCGATATGGCGCAATCGCCGGTCATCGATCAGGCGTTCCGTACCAGCGCCGCCGACGCACGCATTGCCTTCAACATCGAAGATACGACCGCTCGGCGCGACTTCGTCGAAGACGGCGGCGCGCGCACGGAATCCTACGACCTTCGCGACGGCCGCATCGACGGTCCCGTCCACGTCGATGCTCCCCACGACCCGTCGTCGCGCGAGAACCTCGCGCGATTTGTCGCGCACACGCTCGATACAGCCGAACGCAACGGTGCAAACCAGACATGGATCGACCTCGTCGACCATGGCGGCGGCGACGGCGGCGGCTTGCAGAGCGATACGCATAAGGCCATCATGTCCTCAACCGACATGGCCGGTGCGATCGCCGACGGCCTCGCGCTGCACGCCGAAGCGCATCCCGAAGACGCGGGACGCGCGATCGACGGCGTAGTCGCCAATCAGTGTTTGATGTCGACGCTCGGTTTTGCCGACGCGCTCTCGCAAGACGGCGTGAAGTATCTCGCCGCATCGCCGGAGACGATGCTCGCGCCCGGCACGCCGACGAGCGTGGCTGAAGATATCGCGAGCCACATCGACGATCCCATCGCGATGGCCAAGGCGATCGTGAAAGACACGATGCACACGAAGTACGGCATGCCCGGCATGGGCTCGTACACGCCGGCCGCCGCGATGGACGTGCTCGATCTGGATGCAACGAAGATCGGTGCGATGCGCACGGCCGTGAAGCAACTCGATCACGCGCTCACGAGCGCGGCCGGCGGCGACGACCGCACGGCGAACGCGATCCTCGACGATGCGAACTCGGTTGACGGCATGGTGCGCTTCGACGATGGTCATCTGCCCTGGCACGCCGACCGTCCGGCCATGGCGCTCTACGATACGTTCGCCCAGGATACGCGTCTCTCCAACGACGTCCGCACCGCGGCGGCTACCGCATCAAAGGCAGTCGGTGATCTCGTCCTCGCACACGGCGAGAGCCACGGCTTCATCCCGTTCGGCGGCGCGGATTATCGCGATGCGGTCGGACCGACAGTGCACTTCGCGACCACGCCCGAACAACGCGATCCCTGGGCACCGAAAGTCAGCGAAACGCACACCGCTTTCTACAAAGAAGTCGGCGCCGCGAAGCTCGATCGCGCCCTGCTCGCTTAGACATTCTGGGAATTCACCGCGACCGGTGTCGAAGGGGCCCGCATGCAATTTGTTCCGCACACCGACCCGGCACTGCCCTTCTCGACGGCCGTTATCGTGGACGGCATTGCCTACATGTCGGGCAACATCGGCATCTTGCCCGACGGATCGGTGCCATCTGGCCTCGAGCGGCAGTCGCGCCTCGCGCTCGATAATATGGTCGCCGCGCTCAAACTCGCCGGCTGCGCGCTCGAGGACGTCTTCAAATGCACGGTGATGCTCGCGGACATGAACGACTGGCCGGCGTTCAACCAGATCTACCTCGAGTATTTTCCGGCGAACCGCCTACCGGCGCGCAGTGCGTTCGGAACGACGGGTCTCGCGCTTGGCGCCCTCGTCGAAGTCGAGTGCCTGGCGAAGGTGCCATCCTAGCACCGCGATCGCGCCGCACTATGCGGCCAAGCGACGCTTCGCCCGGCGCGCGCGTGCGCTGGCTTGCAGCCGTTTGTTCAGTGCGTCTAGGCCGCAGATGTACCTCGTCGCACGTGCGAGTTGCGATTGTGAGACACTTCCGCTGTAGCAGTTGAGCGACGACTGCTTGCCCGTCACACCGATCGGGAGCACGTAGTGGTAGATGCCGCTCGGGAAGTCGGGCGTCGGGCTCGTGATGCCATTGCAAGCATCGAGTTGCGACACCGCGATCGTGTTGCCGTTGATGTCGCGGCCACCGTAGATCGGGAACCCGTCGAGCGCGATGCCGATCAGGTGCGAGGGGCCGCTGTTGCCATCGATCTGCGAGGTGAGGCACGACGGGACGCCGTGATAGTGCCACGTTGACCCGCCCCCGCCGCCCGTCGAATGCGAGTTGCAGCTGTCGATGAACCACGCGGTTTCCGCGACGCCCGCGCTCGTCGTGAACGAGTACGACACGTTGTCGCTCAGTGCCGGCGTTGCCCCCGCGTCGGCTTCGTAGGGATTGAAGATCGCCTCGCCCGAGATCATGTAGCCGATCGGGCCCATGTTGGTCGTCGTCGTCGTCGCCGCTTTTGCCGGACAGACGTTGAGGGCCACCGTCGTAGGCGAAATGTTCGACGCCGTGTAGGCGATCAGCGACATCTCCGTGTGGCTGACCGGCGTCACGGCAACCGACGTGGACGCCTGCGCGCTGACGGGGGCCAAATAGTAGTCGTTGTGATACGTGGGAACGCCGCTCGTCGTAAGCGTCATCGAGCACGTCCCGGAGAAACTCACCGACGTCCCCGAAGCCCACTGCACCGCCCGGTACACGGACGCGAGGCTGGCGCCGCTCGACGCCGTCGAAGTGCTGGTTGCGCCGGAGCTTGGGCTCACTGCCGCGCTCGAACCGCCACCGCCGCAACCTGCGCCTAAGACGGCTACCGAAAGAACGATGCTGACGCAACGCAGCGCAAGCATTTTCACGCGTGCGTGCCCGCGAGTTTCCGCGAGCGCCGGCGGCCGACGACCTCGATCAGCGCATCGACGAGTTCCGGCTGGTAGTGCTCGCCCGCGCCGTGCCATACGGCCCAGAGCGCCTCGTCGCTCGTCAATGCCGGGTGTCCGTTTCGCGGAGCCGTCAGCCTCACATACGCTCCGGCGAGCCGGACGATTTGGCTCTCGATCGGACCGTCCTGCTGCAAACCCAGCGCGGCGGCGATGTGCCCGCTCAGCCGGGCGATGGTCCGGCTTCGGGCATCGCGCGAGCGCAGAAGTTCATCAAATTGAAGCATCATTCAACCTCATGCCGCAGAGCATGCCGCAACGTGGGGCCGCCCATCCTGTGCGATCGCACAGGAGCGGTTAAGAATTGCGGCCTAGCTTCGATGCAACAGCATGAATCGCGTCGTCGTCCCCGCCGCGCTCGCCGTTCTCATCCTGCTCGGAAGCGCGGCCGGTATCTGGGTCGCGCTCTTGCGAGGCGTAGCAACGGCGATGACCGCGCAATCCCGCTTGGCGAGTGAAACGCTCGACGCGAACGTCCCGTTCACGCCGGCGCTTGCGCGCGCGCTGGTGCAGCAAGGCCTGCACGTGGTCCTCGTGGACCACAACCTGGGCATCGTCATCGACGCGACAGCGAGCGGCGCGATCGTACGGCCTGGGCCCGGCGACGGTGGCCAGTTGCCGGGAGCGCCGCCGGGCGCGCCGCCGCCACCACCCGGCGCACCACCGCCGCAGGGTGCACGGCCGTCCGCCTTCGCTGAATCGTTCGTGCGTCTTGTGCCCCTGCGGGTGATGCGCGGTGACCGGTCGATCGACATCACACCCGACCTCAGCGTGCTGCAGCGGTGGTTTGCGATCGACATTGCGGTCTTCGTGTTCGGCTCGCTGGCCATCATCGTTTTCGCGACCGCGCGCGTCGTTGCACGTGCGCGTCGCGACCGCCGCGCGCTGGAGGCCCGCATCACCGAACGCGCTGAGGCTGCCGAACGCTATCAGCGCTTCCTGGCGGAAACCGGACACGAATTGCGTACGCCGCTGACGGTCCTGTCGGGATACGTCGATATCCTCCGCGCAAGCAACACCGCCGGAGCGGTCGACCAGCGCGTGCTCGACGGGATGTTTGCTGAGGCGGCACGCATGCGACGCCTGGTCGAAAAAATGATGACGCTGGCGCGCCTGGAGTCGCAAGCCGCAGTCCCCCGGCTGGTGGATGTAGGCACCGCGGCACGGGAGGCGGCGCAGACCTTGCAGCGCCGCTATCCGCAGCGCGAGGTCCGGGCCCTCACAGAACGTACCGCAAGCATCATCATCGATGCCGACGATCTTGCCGCCGCACTCGGCAACCTGCTCGAGAATGCCGTCACGTATGCGCCCGAATCGCCGATCACGATCGAGACCCGCGTGAGTAACGGTTCGGTGACGACCGCCGTGACCGATCGCGGACCGGGCATCGGTCAAGACGAACGCGAAGCGATCTTCGACCGCTTTTATCGCGGCGGCGGCCGTGCGCTCGGCGAGGGTCTCGGCTTGGGTCTCGCCATCGTGCGTCGCGTGGCCGGCCGCTGGAACGGCACGATCGATTGTACGAGCGGCGAAGGACGAACGGAGTTCCGGTTGACCTTCCCCGTCGCCGATGAGGAGCACGATGGCATCGCTTGACAACCCGACGATTCTGGTCGTCGATGACGAGCCGAACGTGCGCGAAATGCTCGAGATCGGTCTCTCGCAACACGGCTTCATCGTCTGCTGTGCCGTTGACGGAGCGCAGGCGCTGACCATGCTTCCCCAGTGCCGGCCGGACGCGATCCTGCTCGACATCATGCTTCCGAAAATCGACGGCGTCTCGCTCGTGCCGCTCTTTCGCCGCATCACCGAGGCGCCGATCCTGATGCTCTCCGCGCTGAGCGATGCGCAGGACAAGATTGCCGGTCTTACGGCCGGCGCCGACGACTATGTCGGCAAGCCGTTCGATCTCGGTGAGGTCGCGGCGCGCCTGCGCTCGCAATTGCGACGGCCGCAACTCGCGAAGCGCGACATGATTCGCTACGCCGACATCGTGCTCGACGTCAATTCTCGCCGCGCCGAAACGGCGTCGGGCGAGATCGAGCTGACGGCGCGCGAGTTCGATCTCCTGGTGACGTTGCTGCGCGAGCCGGGCCGCGTCTTCACTCGCGATCAACTGCTCGACCGCGTATGGGGACGCGACGCCGCGGTCGAACCGAACGTCGTCGAGACCTACGTCTCGTATTTGCGCGCGAAACTCGGTGAGGCGGGGCCGCGTCCCCTGATTCGCACGATTCGGCGAGTCGGCTATACGGCGCGCCATGATTAACGCGATCCGCATACACCGCAATGGCGAGCCGGATGAGATGCAGTGGGAAGCTATCGAGCTTCCCGCGCCCGCCGCCGGCGAGGCGCGCGTACGCCATACCGCGATCGCGCTCAACTTCTCCGATGTCAACGTGCGGCGCGGCGGTTTTTACATCACCCCGCCGTCGGCGTTTCCACTGATTCTCGGGAACGAAGCGGCCGGCGTGGTAGCCTCCGTCGGCGCCGGCGTAACGGATATACAACCCGGCGATCGCGTCGCCTATGTGGGCGTCGGCGGACCGTTTTACGAGAACACCGGTTCATATGCCGAAGAGCGCAACGTTCCGGCCTCGTGCCTCATCAAACTGCCCGATGGCATTAGCGAACACCAGGCTGCGGCGCTCCTGCTGAAGGGTCTGACGGCATCGCTCGTCATCAACCGCATTTACAAACCGAAGCCGGGCGACACGATTCTGGTTCACGCCGCGGCCAGCGGCGTCGGGCTGCTTTTATGTCAATGGGCGAAGCATCTTGGCGCCACCGTGCTCGGCACCGTCGGAAGCGCCGCCAAGGCGAAACTCGTCCTCGAAAATGGTTGCGATCATGCGATCCTCTATCGCGACACCGATTTTGTCGCGGCGGTAAAAGAGATCGTTCCCAGCGGCGTTCGCGCAGTGTTTGACGGCGTCGGCAAAGACACGTTCATTCCGTCGTTTGACTGCACGCAGCCGTTCGGCATGCTGGTCAACTACGGGAATGCATCCGGCCACGTTCCCCCGCTGGATCTCCTGTTGCTCGCGAAAAAGGGCTCGCTGTCGGTGTGCCGTCCAGCCTATAGTTCGCACGTTGCCGATCCGACCGACTATCGCGTCGCGTGCGACGAACTCTTCAGTCTCGTGAAGCGCGGCGTGCTGCGCGTAGAAACGGGCAGCAGCTACGCGCTGCGCGATGCCGCCCAAGCGCATCGCGACCTCGAAGCGCGCCGTACCGCGGGATCGACCGTGCTCGTTCCCTGACCCTACTTCAAAAGGCCGTCGGGCCGGCGCAACCGCTCGATCACTCGCGCGAAGGCTGCGAGATCGGTGGCCGGACAGTTGCGCAGGGCGGTTTCCTCAAAGTCGCGGAGTGCATCGTACACGCAAGCGCTCAGGGTCCGCCCGGAGCGCGTTAGGGACACCACGACCGAGCGCCGGTTGCCGGCGTCGGGCGCGCGCTTGATTGCACCACGGGCTTCGAGGCGGTCGAGGACGCTCGTCAGCGTCGATCGGCGGTGGCCGAACTCCGCATGGATGGCGTTGATCCGCGCGTCGCCATGCACGTGCAGGTAGGCGAGTACGTGCGCCTCGGCTTGGCTGACGTCGAGGTCGGTCCGTCCGGCGAGATAGAGCGCGACGGCGTGCGTGACGCGCTCGACCTTCGGAATTGCGACCAGCGGCTTCACGAACCCGGATGGGAGACGAGGTACCCAGCGATCGCCGACTGCATCTCGGCCGACATCTCGCGCGCGTGCTGCCGGAGCTCCTCGGCGTGCGCCGCACCGGCATCGTTCAGCGGCACCAGGTCATAGGTCATCGTCGCATCGCTACCGCCGGGAGCATCGACCACGCGAATCGTCAGGGTAACGACGAGCGCCTTCGGCTCGACGATCACATACTGCACGACGCCCTTCGCCGGATCGTAATCGTGCAAGAGCCACACCTTCGAGCCCGTCGTGAACACCGCGCCGGCAGCTTGCTGCGGTTCGGGCTGCGCAACGAATTGGGGCTTGAAGTCCGGCTCCCAGATCGATTCGCTGACGGGGCCGAAAGCAGCCGTCGCCTGCGCGCGCGGCGCCGTGAAATGCATCGTCAGGGCGACGATAACGTGGGCTAACATACCGGCATCGTATAATACGAAATCGTATTATGTCAACCGCACTGAGCCTTACTTCAAATAGCCGCCCGGCCGGCTCAGCGCGATCCAGTCTTTTTTTGCGGGATTCCACGTCGCAATGAAGAGGGCGTTTTGGCCCACGCCGCGCTGCTCGCGATCGCCGAAATCATAGACGCCTTCGACTCCCGACCATCCATGCAATCCCAGAATGTAGCTTCGAACTTGATCGGCGGTCGCGTCGGGTCCGAAATGACGCAGTGCGTTCACGACGATCATCGTCGCGTCCCAGGGAATGAGGTCGCCGAAATCTCCGCGCACGTGCGCGGCATCGAGCGCTGCATAGTACGCCTTCTGCGCATCGAGGACGGGGCCCGGGCGCAAGGCGTTGCGAACCATGCCGTTGAGACCGGCGAAGAGCAACACCTTCGGGAGTATGCTGGCGTATTGTTCCATCTGCCCGTTTACCATGTCGCCGGGTGAGCCGGCGATCGGCACGGTCAGCCCCGCATCGTTGATGCCATGCAGCAGCGTGCCCCACGGAGCGCCCGTCGTCCACGCGATGATCGCATCGCAATTCGCGGTTCGCAGCCGGGCCATTTGCGCCGCTACATTGATGTCGCCCAAAGCGAAGCGGTCGGATTCGACCAACTTCAGATCGTGGTTTTCCGGAAGATTCAATACGGCGGTAAGGTTGCGTTCGACGTCTTGGCCGGTGGCGTCGGCTGAGGTGATGAGACCGATGCGGTTCCAGCCGTGGAGACGGAAATACCGCACCGTGACCCCGATGTAGTCGTTGACACCCGGGGTCATGCTGAACAGGTACGAGCCGTGGGCGGGATGCAACGCCGGTGACGAGCACAGCTCCACCGGTCCGTTGCTCAGCACGATTTGCGCGGCCGCGAGACACGGCGCGGTAAAGGCCGGACCGAGAACGACGCTCGCGTGTTTCGCCGCAAAGCCGTTGAAGAGTTGAATGGCGACTTGCGGACTGGTCTGGTCATCGTAGAACACGAGCTTGAGCGGCCGGCCGCCGATGCCGCCCATCTTGTTCGTAAGCGCTTCGGCGAGCTCCATCCCTTGGCGCAACTGAGCGCCGAGAAAGGCGCCCTGTCCGGTTTGCGAGATGACGACGGGGACCTCAACGGGGTCCGCAGCGAGCCCCACCGCGCGACCGAATCCAACGGACGCGAGGAGGGTTGCGATCGCTCCGGCGGTGATGAGCCGCGTGCCGAATTTCATGCGCGTGATGCCTCCGGGGTGGAAGTGAACGGCGGGCGCGATAAGTGCGTCTCGTTCTTGGCCATAATTTCGATCAGCGCGGGACGGCCCGTTTTGACGATGGCGAGTGCTTCGTCGAGCGCGGGTAGAAACGCATCGGCCCGCTCGACGCGCGCCGACCAAGCGCCGAGGCCCGCCGCCACGGTGCGGTAATCGCCGCCGAGCGAAAGCGCGTCGAACTTTGCCGTTGCTTCTTCCAAGCCGACCTTCTCGCCGTACATCACGCCGTTGTTGAAGACGAGGGTGAGGATGCCGAGCTTACTGCGCACCGCGGTTTCGATATCCATGCCGACCATCCCGATCGACGCGTCGCCCATCAGGTTGATGCAGAGCTTCTCGGGCTGCGCGATCTTCGCGCCCATGATCATACCGAGACCGGCGCCGAGCTGGGTCGATTTGCCCCAACCCAGATAGTCGCGCGGAACGACGCTGGGCCAGAACGGCACGGCTTGTTCGCGCGGGCTGCCCGCTTCGTGGGTGAGGATCGTCCTTTGCGGATCGACGCGCGAATGCAAGTCGCGCAAGATACGGTAATGATTGATCGGCACTTCGTCGGAGGCGAAGTCGGCCGCGAACTCAGCGCGCCAGGACGCCTTCAAGGCCGCGACGCGTTCGACGACATCCGACTTCGGACGACGCCGGTCGCCGATCGCTTCGATCAGCGCTTCGAGCCCGAGTGCGGCGTCGCCGAGCATCGCAACTTCGGTCGCGAATTCTTTACTGATGTCGCCGGCATTGTTGGTGAGATGCACGACGCGCTTGCCGGGCTTCACTTGCGGACCCCATGGCGTGCGCGTCAGGCTCGATCCGGCGGCAAAGAGGCAATCGGAATCGGCGAGGAACGCGAACGCGGCTTGCGGTCCGGATACCACCATCGCGCCGAGTGAGAGCGGATGATCTTCGGGAAATCCGCTCTTCCCGGTGTTCGTGGTGAGCACCGGAATTTGCAGCAGTTCGGAGAGTCGCACGAGTGCCGGAGTCGCCTCGGCCCACAGGATGCCGGCGCCTGCGTGAATGACCGGATTCTTCGCCGATAACAGCACGTCCGCAGCGGCGCGGACGTCGCGCGGATCCGGCGCGCTGCGCACGGTCTTGGCGGGTTGGTAATCGTACTCGCCGCAGTCGGCAGATGCAACGTCGCCGACGAGTTCCAGCAACACGGGACCGCGCTTGCCGTTGCGGAGCTGATGGAACGCGCGACGCATTACTTCCCACACGCGTTTCGGATCATCGATCGGACATGCCCAAGCCGTCACGTGCGCGAAGTTGTCGACGGCGCTGAATCCCGGCGGAGTATAGCGGCGCGCGTGATTCGGGCCGGCCAAGATCAGGATCGGCGTCGCGTCGGAGAACGACTGCGCGACGCCGGGAAACGAGTTCTCGATACCGGGTCCGCCTTGCGGTGCGAACACGCCGATCTTGCGACCGTTCGACGCGCGGCTAATCCCATCGGCGATGTGCACGCCGGTTCGCTCAGCGCGGCAAATGACCGGACGCAGTCCCGCTTGGACGCACGGATCGATCAGCGGATTTCGCGGATAACAGACAAGTGTATCCACGCCCTCGTCGCGCAGGACGCGGGCGATTGCATCAGCAGTTTTGATGATCAGAATCCTTGTGAGGGATCAGGTTGGTTGGCGTAGTTCCATGTTTTCGTCGTTCCACCTGAGGAAATTGCGCCCAATTCACGCTCGAACACGCGACGCAAACGCGAGACCCCGATATCGGTACGGCCGAGCAGTTCGTCGGTGCGATCGTAAAGCGGGCCCTGCGCGCCTTGCGCAACCGCATCTTCGACCTGGAGGAGCAACGGATGATCGAGGACGTCGTCCAGCGTCCGCCTGCCGGCGAGGATGTCGCGCGCGACCTCGTCTACCGGCTCGGCCCCCTCGATGCGTGCGCGGATGGCAACCTGCTTCTCGCGATAGTCCTCGGCGTCGGTGCCGACGAGCGGGATGAGGATCGCCATATGGACGGTGTGATGTTCGTCGTGCGAGGGAATGTGCGAAAGGAAGGCTTCCAGCCAGGGGCCGTCGTTCGCCAGCCCCTTGACGCGCCCGATGTAGAGGCGCATGTGGTTCGGAAACGGATACAGGCACACGCGCCGGGGTCCGTCGCCGACCCACGTGTTGCGGTCGAAGCCGTAAGCGGTTTCGGTGATCTCGGTCTCGACTTCGGCGCCGCGCCCGAGGTCGGCATGTGAACCGCTGCGCGAGTGAACGAACGCGGCATGCGCTTCGTCGAAGACGTTTTCGTACGACTGCCACCAATTGCAGGGCATTTCGAACGACATGTTCGTGATGATGCCGGGCCGCGAAAAGCCGCTAAACGGAAGTTCGGGCGGTTCGCCTTCGCCCAAGTAGACGAAGATCAAGCCGAGATGTTCGCGCACCGGATACGACGGAATGCTCGCCGTCGCGCACGGACCCGGCGGCCGTTCACCGGGCCGCGCCGTGCACGCTCCCGACGCGTCGTACGTCCATCCGTGGTAGAGGCATTGCACGTCGTCGCCGCGGACCCAGCCCACCGACAGCTGCGTGCGCCGATGCGCACAGCGAAAACCGACCAGATGCGCGGCACCGGATTCCCCGCGATAGAGCGTGAACCGCTCACCAAACACGTGGAGCGGCACGAGCGATCCGGCCTTGAGCTTTTCCGAGATATAGACCGGTTGCCACGAGCGTCGCAACAGTTTGCCGCCGGGACTGTCCGGGCCGGCTGACGTGAAATCAAAGTCGTTGCGACGTTGTTTGACCCGGGGATGTGCAGCGATGCTCATGAAAACCGCTTTCATACGAACACTACCGGCGACGGCCGAAGGTTTTCCTGACACCGGAATATCACATTCACTGGTGAATGTCAAACCACTATGACCCGTGACGAGCAAGCCCTCGCGACGCGCCGGAAGCTCCTCGACATCGCGATCGCGCTGCTGTGCGAAGGGGGCTATGCCGCCCTCACTTCGACCGGAGTCTCGGCGCGGGCCGGCCTGACGCGCGGCGCGTTCCAGCACCACTTTCCGAATCGCCTGGCGCTGCTTCGTGCGGTCGTCGACGAAACGACGGCGGAACTCATGGCGCTGCCGGTGGCCTATCCCGGCGAAACGACGCGCGAACGCGTCAACGCCGCGGTCGACCGCTATTGGGAGTATTTCCGCAGCCCGAACTACACGGCGCTCATCCAACTCTCGCTCGGCAATCTCAAAGACGTCGCCGTGCGCCGTTGGGTGGCAACTGAAATCGATCGCAGTCAGGCGCTGCTCGATCAGAAGTGGCACGATGCGTTCAGCGCAACGGGTGCGCCGCCGCAACAGATTCGTTCGGCACGACTCCTCGTGCTCGCAGCACTGCGCGGGTTCGTGATGTTCGGCTATCATCGCTACGGAGAGAGCGACTGGACGCGCGAGGTCGCACTCCTCAAGGAACTGCTGTTCGTCGCCCTGACGACGGACGTGCGCACGGAGCATGTTTGAAGGCCACGATCTGGAGATCTTTCTCGAGTTTTCGCGCGAGCTCTTGCATCTCGTGAACGGCTAACGTTCGATCCTACTTAGCGGCCCGTTCGACGTCGGCGAGAGCGGCGTCGGAGTACGGAACGCGCTTCGCGTACACGATGTTACCGGCGGCGTCGCAGACCACGACGCCGGCGGAGTGCTTGTCTCCGGGCGGTACCAGCGTGAGCCAGCCGTCTCCGTTGAACGTGACGAGCACGTTGCTGTTGATCTGATCCTTGCTGCCGACGGCGGCGCCTTCGACCATCTTACGCACGTGACCGCGCGAGACGAAGGCCGTTTTCGCTGCTACAACGACGACGTAGACAACGGCGCCGCGCGCTACGTTATCGTTCAACAACTTGCGCGACCACGATTTCAATTGGGTTTCCGATTCCGGCGTAAACGCGAGCAGCAGCACGAGCGGCTTCCCTGCCGCATCCGTCGGCAGCACGACGTGATTGCCGCCCAGTGCGTCGGCTTCGAGGCGCGGCAAGCCGGCCGCACTCGCGGGCGCGGCACCCGCATATGCAAGAGCGACGGCCAGAACAAACGCGAGCTTACGAAATGGCAGACGGAACATCGTGAGCGAGCCTTTCAAGAACGGATTCCGATTCGTGCGGGAGCCCGGGTGAGGCCCGGCGGAGGAACGGAACGAGCACGAGTGCGAACACGAAAAGCCCTCCGATCACCAGCCACGCCTCGTTAAATGCAATCGTCGCCGCGGCGCGGGCGATGATCGGCTTGACGAAGGTCATGTCATCGGGATCCGCATGCGCGAGATCGATTCCGGCCAGCAGATCCTTCGGCACGCCGACGAATGCGGCCATAGCGGCCTTACCCGCAACCAGCTCGTTCAACACGCGCGTCGCGATGTCGTGCGGGCGAACGTTGACGATCGTGTCGACGATGCCGATTCCCACGGCACCGCCGACATTGCGCATGAAATTGAGCAGCCCGCTCGCGTTTGCCAACGCCCCGGAGGGCAATTCGTCCAATGCTACGTTGGTAACCGGCAAGATACAGAACAGCAACGCGGCGCCGCGCAAGATTTGCGGTACGATCAAACCGGTGAAGTCCGTCGTCGGCGTTTGAAACGCGTTGGCGAACGAGCCTGCGGCGAAGAGCCCGAAGCCGATCGCGACGACCCAGTGCGCCGGCAGCCGGCGATCGGCATATGTCGCGAGCGGTGCGGCGACAAGCTGCGAGGCGCCCATGACGGTCATGATCTCGCCGATCTCGAGCGGCGTGTGGAATCGCACGAAACCGAGGAACAGCGGCAAGAGATAGATCGAGCCGTAGAGCCCAATGCCTAAAATGAAATTGAAGACGCACGCAACCGAGAAGCCAAACGTGCGCAGCGGGGCGAAATCGACCAGCGCTTCGGGCGTGTGCATGCATCGCCGGATGCAAAGCGACCCGGCCCCAACCATTGCCAGCAGCAACGCATAGTCGCGCCCGGCGGCCCAGTGATCCTCGGGCGCAACCTTCAGAAGCGTTTGCAGTGACCCAAGACAAATCGCGAGGGCCGCAAACGCAACGACATCGACGGAGCGCCACGCCGAGCGATCCGCTTTGTCGACGCGGACGATCGTGGCAACGACGATCGTGATCGCAAGTCCGATCGGGATGTTGATGAAAAAGAGCCAATTCCAGGCCAGCTTTTCGGCCACAAAGCCGCCGAGCAGCGGGCCGATCGAGGGTGCGAGCATCGCGAGCGCACCGGCAATCAAAATCGCGCGCGCGTGCAACGCCTTGGGAAACAGCTTGTACCCGGCGGCAAAGACGGTCGGAACGATCGTGCCGGCGCAGAACCCTTGCAGCGTTCGCCAGACGATGAGCGAGACGTAGTCGTGCGAGAGACCGCAGCCGAGGCTGGTTAACACGAAGCCGAGCGAGGCGGCGGCAAAGAGCCAGCGCGTTGAGGCAGCGCGCGCGAGGCGGCCGCTGAGCGCGATCCCGATCACCTCGGTGATCAAGTATGCGGTCTGAACCCAACTCAGTTCGTCGAGCGGCGTATGCAGCGACGTCGCGATGCGCGGCAACGCGGCCGCGACGATCTGGATGTCCAAGATCGCCATGAACATCCCCAGGCACATCGTCGTAAACCCGATCCACGATCGCCTGCCGGAGCTCATATTTCGCGTTTCGTCCGCCGCAGATCGGCCCCCTAGGCTCGACATCGAGTTTCCGCGAAGCGAGAAAATAAGGAATTGCCGGCATTTAGCGTTTCGCTCTGTTGCTTGCGGCATGATGGTGGAATTTGAGTTCGTGGTCTTCCGGCGCAGCACCGCAGCTGCTTTCACTTGCAACTGCGTTGCCCGGCAACGTCATCGAGCAGGAACGAGCGTCGGAAATGGCCCGCGCATTTTTCGGCCACCGGATCGCCCGTTACGACGTCCTCGCGCGCGTCTTTGCATCGACCGGTATTCAACGCCGGTACTCGGTCGTGCCGCTGACGTGGTTCGAAGAACCGCATGGATGGCCGGAACGCACCGAGGCCTACATCTCCGGCGCCAGCGCGTTGTTCGAAGATGTCGTGCGCAAAGCGCTCGCTGCAGCGGGGCTCGAAGCGCACCAGGTCGATGCGGTGGTGACCGTATCGTCGACCGGCGTCGCGACGCCGAGTCTCGAAGCGCGCGTCCTCCCCGGGCTTGGTTTCCGGCCCGACGTGCGCCGGATTCCCATCTTCGGCTTAGGCTGCGCCGGCGGCGTAACGGGATTTGCCACTGCGGCGCGCATGGCTGCCGGCGAACCCGGCATGACCGTGTTGCTCGTAACGCTCGAATTATGCACGCTGGCGTTTCGCATGGATCGTGCGACGAAGCCGGATATCGTTTCGGCTGCGCTTTTCGGCGACGGTGCGGCAGCCGCAATCTTTCGTACCGGCAGCGGCCCGGCGATCGGACGTGCCGGCGGCGCAACGGAACATCTGTGGGCGAACACGATCGACATTATGGGTTGGTCGACCGATCCGGCGGGCCTAGGCGTCATTCTCTCACGCTCGCTGCCCGATTTTGTCGCGCGCAACTATCGCGTCGAATACGATCGGGCGCTCGAGCGGCTCGGCCTCGTGCCGGCCGATATCGATCGCGTGCTGTGCCATCCCGGCGGAACCAAAGTGCTCGAAGCGATCGAATCGGCGCTCGAGGTTCCCAATGGATCGCTTTCCGTCGAACGCTCGGTCATGCGCGACTTTGGAAATATGTCGTCGCCTACCGTGCTTTTCGTTCTCGAACGCACGCTCGCGCAAGGCTTCCGCGGCACGGCGATGCTGGCAGCGCTCGGTCCTGGATTCACCGCATCGTTCGCCACCCTGCGCATCGGCGATGACTAACGGCCCGCTGCTCCTGATGTACGTGACGCTCCAGCGTCTCGTAGAGCTCGTCATCGCGCAGCGCAACACGCGCAAACTCCTCGCCCGGGGCGCCTATGAAGCCGGCGCGGCGCACTATCCGGTGATGATTGCGTTGCACGCGTCGTGGCTGCTGTCACTTTGGGCCTTGGGCTGGAACCGCACGCTCGTGCCGGGATTCGTCGCGCTCTTCGTCATCTTGCAAATCGGCCGGTTCTGGGTGCTGCGCACGCTCGGCGAGCGATGGACGACGCGCATCATCATGACGCCGTGGGCGGCTCCCGTCACGGCCGGGCCCTTCCGCTTCGTCCGCCATCCGAACTACCTCATCGTCGCGTTCGAACTGCCGTGCATTTCGCTCGCACTCGGCCTGGTCTGGCATGCGCTCGTGTTCGGCGTACTCAATCTGCTCATGATTGCTTGGCGCATCCGTTCGGAAAACGCGGCCTACGCCCGGCTGACGTAGGCGCGTGCCGGCCTTTCGCTAGAGCCCAGGCACAAACAAAAACACGAACCCCACGACGGCGATGAACGCGCCGCTCGCCACTTCGCCGTAGCGTTCGAACGAACCCAATCGCATGTGCTGCAATCCCGCCGCCGAGGTCACGCAGAGCACGACGTACGTCGCCATCGTAGAGATTGCAAAGAGAACGGCCATGATCGCGATCAGGCCAGCGCCGTATTTACCCGCCGCAAAGAACGCCGGTATGCCTTCGACCATCGGCGACGATCCGACGATGAGCAAGAGGGCGGTCCGCGACGACTTCTGGTGTTCGTGCTCGTGCTCGTGCTGATGGGGATGATGGCCGTAAGCATGCTTTCTAGAAGCGAGTTCTCGCCATGCACCGAGCGCGACCCACACGCCGAAGCCCATGAGTGCGAGGCTCGAAACGATCGTGACCAGATGGCCGAACGTGCTCGCGAATGCGACGCCGGCAAGCCAAACAATGCCAACCACGACCACCGCCGCGACTAGGAACCATTCCGGATCAAGATGCACGCTGCTCTCCTCGCCCGGCCGATTCGTTCAGAATGTCCAGGTTCATCCGGCAACCTCTCACGACGGCGCCCCGGTTATAGGGGCATGAGCTCAACAACGGAACGGGCAGTCCTTGCCGGCGGCTGCTTCTGGGGCGTCCAAGATTTGATTCGCAAACAACCCGGCGTTTTATCCACGCGCGTGGGCTATACGGGCGGTGACGTCCGGAATGCGACGTACCGCAATCACGGCACGCACGCCGAGGCGATCGAGATCACGTTCGACCCGAGTCTGATCAGCTATCGTACGCTGCTCGAATTCTTCTTCCAAATCCACGACCCATCGACGGTCAACCGCCAAGGCAACGACCGCGGGACGAGCTACCGCTCGGCCATCTATTATACGACCGAGGAACAGCGCCAGACCGCGCTCGACACCATCGCCGACGTGAATGCCTCCGGTCTATGGCCCGGCAAAGTTGTGACCGAAGTAGCGCCGGCATCGGATTTTTGGGAAGCCGAACCCGAGCATCAAGACTATCTCGAGCACTACCCGAGCGGATACACGTGCCACTTCGTCCGGCCCGGCTGGAAGCTGCCCGCGCGGGCGCCGCAACGCGTCGGCTGAGTTAGAGCGCGACGGCGGCTCGCACTAGTCTGCAACCTGGGCGGCGAGGTAGTCCCAGGTGCGGCTTGCGTCGCGCATCACGCTCGCCACGTTGCGGCCTTCGTTTGCATTGATGTACGTCGGCTTGCCGCCGAGAAGCAGCGTCTGCGTGAGGATGCGCGCGTTCATGACGGCGTAGAGCGCGAAGTACACGGCCTGGCGCACCGACGACGCCGCGATCGTGGCGCCGTGACCGCGCATCAGCACGATTGCCCGATCGCCGAGCGAACGCGCGAGCGACTGACCCTGCGGCATGGTGCGGATGAGCATGTCGGTGTCCGGACCGAACTCATCGCGAATCTCGAACACCGGTACGGGCTCCTCGCCTTGGAAGCCGGCCATATGATAGATGGGGCGCAGCGGTATGCCGGCGGCGCCGTACGGGATCAGTTCGGGAGCGTGACAGTGCACGATGCCGCCGACATCGGGCCGCGCGCGGTAGATCTGGCCGTGGATGAAGCGCTCGGTGTAGGTCGGATGCGTGTGGCCGGCCGGCTCGTCATCGAGCGTCCACGGATGGATGTTGTTCGCCCGCACGTTCCCCGGCGGCGTCCGGTCGCCGATCAAATAGCATTCGGGCACATCGAGGCAGCGCGCGCTAACGTGGCCGTAGCCGTCGAGCACGCCTTGTTGGGCGAGCATGCGATTCGCAAGCGCAAGATCTTCGCGTTCGGCGGCGGACGGAGACGGAATTTTCATGCTTAGCCCATCCCCGGCGCGATCATCGTGCGCGCATCGAACGTCGCGGGTATCGTTTTATAGCGTGCGCAAATGTCGATGACGGGCTGGATCAGCTTCGGATCGAGTGACGTCGCATACGTGCTGTGGTGCATCCGCGCGATCCGGGCCGGGTCGTAACCGGCGAACTTCGCCAAGACCGGCACGGCTTCAGTCGGGTGCGCGTTGACGTAGATCGCGGCTTCGCGCATCGCGCGGGCAAACGCATCGACGACCGGGCGCTGCTTGGCAAGAAAGTCGGTCGTGCAGAACCAGCCGGCGTACATGAACAGCGGCGCAATTGCATCGTAGTTGTGCGTGACGACCCGGAACTTCCCCGATTCCAGCGCGTCCTGCAGCTCGGGATCGGCCAAGCAGCCCGCGTCGATGCGGCCGGCGAGCAGTGCATCGCCGATGACCGCAGTGGGAAACTCGAGTTCTTTGAGCGTGGTGGAATCGCCGCCGTGGGCATCCATCCACGAGCGCGTCGAGAGCGTGTAGATGCCGTTGAGCGCCGATACGCCGAGCGTCTTTCCGTTGAGGCCGGCAGCGGTCTTGATCGGCGAGTCGTTGCGTA
The DNA here is from genome assembly GCA_003164045.1 of Candidatus Lustribacter telmatis. Lineage (GTDB taxonomy): Bacteria > Vulcanimicrobiota > Vulcanimicrobiia > Vulcanimicrobiales > Vulcanimicrobiaceae > Lustribacter > Lustribacter telmatis. Next base: position 81,690 of record PLRU01000082.1, on the reverse strand, counting down.
CGACGACCGCCGTATTCGGGTTCTTTGCATCGTACAGGCCGCCGCCGACGACGAACACGAACGGCAAACCGCGACTCTTCGCGTTGATCAACGAAACGAGGCTGGACTTTCCGATGCCGTACGTGCCGCCCGCCACGCCCGCGGCGATCGCCGAACCGCTCGATTGCGATTGTACCGTCACGTCGAGTCCGGCGCGCCGGAACATCCCCGTCTGGGCCGCCCACAGTGCCGGCGTAATCGATTCCTCGGGGACGCCCGCCACGTTGAGCGGCGTGAGCGTTTGCGCTGCTGCTACGTTCGGTGCGGCGAGAAAGCCGGCGGTAAGCGCGAGCGCGGAGCGACGTTTCATCAGGTACCCTTGCTCACGTTCCCCGCGAACTTCCTGTCTTTCCACGTTGCGAGATCGACGAGCGCCACCGCGGCGGCTGCGGCGATGAGGAGCGCAAAGTACAGCAGTGCGCGGTAGAGACCGGCTGCGTCGGCCACCCAGCCGATAACCGGAACCAGCAGCGTTACCGGCAAGTAGCCGCATAAAAAGAATGCGCTGAGCACGCTGCCGCGTTGCGCGCCGGGCGCTATCGCGTTCACCAGCGCGAGCCCGCCGAGCAACGCAATGCCTTGCGCCGCGCCGGCCAGCAAGACCGCAACAAAAAAAAGTGGGAGCGAATGGAGAAACCCCGCCGCCGCGGAGAGCAGCAAGCCCAGGCCGATCGCCACGTCGGCGATACGTAGCGTCGTCGTCGCGCCGGTCCCGCGCACGAGCACCTGTCCGGCGCTCGATGCCGCGAAGAATACCAGCAGCGTCGTTCCGGCGATCGTGTGACTCGACGTGCCCAAGAACTGCACGATGATCGACGGTCCGAGGACGAGGAAGATCGCGCCGCCCACCCAGCCGATGCCGAACGTAAAGGCCGCGCGCACGAACGTCCCGCGGATCGCTGCCGGCACACTCGCGGTGTTTCCGCGATACACCGCACCCGGCGCGCGGCCGGAGTTCGGCAATTGCAGTAGCGCCGCGAGCGCGACGAACGCGAACGCGATGAGGACGAAAAAGCTCGTCTGCGTCGGGCGCGGTGCGACGTCGGCAAGCACCCCGGCCAGGAACGGCCCCGACGCAAAGCCGACCGACGTCGCGATGCTGCCCACGATCGATGCATGGCGCGGGTTCTTGCTATACGCGAAGTCGTTGAGCGCGGCATTCGCCGATGCGCTGATGGCGCCGACGGCAAGGCCTTGCACGAAGCGCGCGACCATCAGCCATGCGATGTTCTGCGCATCCGCAAAGAGGAGCGATGCGACCAGCGTCCCGATCACGCTTGCGAGCAGAATCGGACGCCGGCCAATGACGTCGGAGAGACCGCCGAGGGCGAAGAGCGCGCAAAGCGCGCCGAACGCATACGCCGCGAACACGACGGTCAGCGCAAACGCGGTCAGGTGAAGTTCGGTGCGATAGACCGGCCACAGCGGCGAGACGAGGTTGGCCCCGGCGAACACGATCGCCATCGCAAACGCGACCGCTGCAAACGCCCGGCGCACTATACCGGTACTTTGGATAGGGAGTGCGTTCCGGTCAGTTGTAGGGTACTCGCATGATCGACGCGTTCGCTTCGAGGCCGCATCCCTTACTCATTCTGATCGTCCTCGTTCCGCTGGCGCTGATTCCCCTGATCATCGCCTACCTGCTCACGGTGAAGAATGCCAAGGACGACACCGATCAAGGCGAGGCCGCGTTCGGCTTGGGCGTTGGGGCGATCTTCGGACTCATCGCCTTGATCCTCGGGTTCTCGTTTGCGTTTGCGGCCGAGCGCTTCGAGGCCCGGCGCGCGCTGATCGTCCAAGAAGCGATCGCCGTCGGACGCGTCGACTTACAAGCCGACTTCGTCCCGAAGGCGCAGCAGGCGCCGTTCCGCAAGCTGATCGCTGCCTACGCACAAGCGCGTTTGGAATCGTATGAGGATCTGAGCGACGTACGCGCTGAAGGTGCCGCGGTCGAGCGCGCTTCGGACTTGCACGAGAAGCTCTGGCGCGTTGTTTCCGACGACGCGCGCAGCGACACGCGTAACCTGCTCTACAACACGCTCGTCGCGTCGGTCGATGAAATGGGCGACATCGCCGAAGCGCAGCGCGCGGCGGTGAACAACCACGTACCGGCCGCCATCGTCGGCATCATTCTCTTCGCCACCGTCGCCGGCTCGGTATTGATGGGCGTCACATTCGGCCGGGCGAAGAGCCCGCATCCGGTACTCTCGACCGTGTTTTGTCTGCTCTGCGCCGCCACGGTGTTCACGATCATCGATCTCGACGATGGACGACGCGGCTTCATCCGGCTCGAAACCGCGCCGCTGCAATCGACGATCAAAGACCTGCACGGCTAGCGGACCCGGCGGCAAATGTCCACGGAGGCAGGCGTTGGAGGGCTAACGGTTTGACGCGCGCCGTTAGGCGGTGCTAATTTAGTGGTATCGAGGATATCGGAAGCTCGAAGGCCCGACAAAAAAAGCAACCTCGAATTTCGCATTTGGGACTCTTCGGCTCCCTGAGGGTGGGGCAGCACGTGGAACTTCTCTTCGTCGACGACAACGCGACCAATCTCAAGGTCTATACGACCATAGCTGCGCGCATCGAGGGCACGCGCGCACAAACGTTCGTCTCATCTGCAGCCGCGCTGGTCTGGTGCGAGTCGAATGAGCCCGATCTCATCGTCCTCGACTACCGGATGCCCGCACCGAACGGCATCGAGTTCATCCAGCAGTACCACCGTATGTATCCGCGGACCGATACGCCGATCATCATGATCACGGGCGAAGTGGACCGCGAGGTGCGGCATCGCGCGCTCGAGAGCGGCGCGAGCGACTTTCTCAACAAGCCCGCCGATCCGGTCGAGTTCCTCACCCGGGTGCGGAACCTGCTGGCACTGCGCGAGCGCGGCAAGCAGCTGGAAAATCGCGCGGCCACCCTGGCCGAGGAAGTTCGCGCCGCGACCAAAGAGATCCAAGACCGCGAGCACGAGACGATCACTCGCTTGATGCGCGCGATGGAGTATCGCGACAACGATACCGGCATGCACGTCATGCGCATGGGGCAATATGCGATGACGATCGGCCGGGCACTCGAGCTCTCGCCCGACGACCAGGAGATGCTGCTGCTCGCTACGCCGATGCACGATATCGGCAAGGTCGCGACCCCGGATCACATCCTGCTCAAGCCCGGCGCGCTCGCGCCCGACGAGTGGACGATCATGCAAGAGCACGCCCAAGCGGGGCACGACATCCTTGCCGGCAGCGCGTCAAAGATCTTGCAGCTGGCATCGACGATCGCGCTCAACCATCACGAGCGCTGGGATGGTACCGGTTATCCCAACCGGCTCAAGGGCACCGATATTCCGCTTGCCGCGCGCATCTGCGCGGTCGGCGATGTGTTCGACGCGTTGATTTCCAAGCGCCCGTATAAAGAAGCGTGGACGCCGGCCGCGGCCTTCAAGGCAATTGAGAAAACGGCCGGCTCGCACTTCGATCCGCTGATCGTCGAGGCGCTCTTCTGCTGCAAGACGGAAATCGAGCAGATCCTTTCCCGCTTTGCGGACGAGACGGTCGCTGCGTGAGCGTTGCCGTCGATCGCGCGCGCATCCAAGCGGTTTGCGGCGGCGACGATGCGCTCGCGGTTGAGTTGATCGGCATGCTTCTCGAAGATGCCGTGCCGATCGTGGACGCACTCGGTGACTGCCTGCAGTCGAACGACATCGCACAGGTGAACGAGCTGGCCCACGCCCTCAAAGGCATCGCTGGAAACGTCGGCGCGGCCAATCTGCGCGACGCGGCAGCGCGCCTCCAAACGGCGACGGCGCCGGACGCCTCGTCCACGCGGGACGTTCTCGCCGGCGAATTGGCGATCGTCGGCGCAGCGCTCGAAGACGTGCGCGTGACGCACCGCTCCTGGGAAGCGCGCGTAGCCGCAAACGCGGGCATCTTCGCCCCGTGATCGAGCCAAGCTTCGTCACCCTGCGCACGGGCACGCGCGTTCGGAACGTGACGGTTGGGACCGGCGGCATCCTCATTCTCGTCGCCGGCTGCGCGTCGGCCCTTGGACGAACGCCGGGGCCCGTACTGCCCATGGTCTTGCCGCTGTTGATCGGCATCGTCATGGCGACGGAAATCCTCTCGTCGTACGTGCTGTTTCTTGAATTCTCGTACATCCGTTCGCGCTGGCTCGCCATCCTGGCCGCGGCGTACGCCTTCGAAGCCGCCATCGCGGTTCCGTATCTGTTAGTCTTCCCGGGCGTGTTCTCACCGACGGGTCTCTTCGGCGCGGTTCCCCATTCCTCGCTGATGCTCTGGCTCGTCTGGCACGCATCGTTTCCGGCGCTGCTGCTCGCGGCCGTAGCCGCGTATCGCAAGCGCGATGCCGTCGAGCCGGCCGACGTTCCGATCTTCATCTCGTTTGGGATCGCTCTGTGTTTGCTCGTCGCGGCGGCGGCAACCATTGCCATCGTCATTTTCGACCAGTCGATCCCACCGCTCGTGGTGGATGGGCACTTCGGCCCCGCGGTAACCTTCGGAATCCTGCCGCTGCTGTTGCTCTTCGGCGCTTTCGCGCTCTGGCGTCTCTACGACGCTACGCGAATGCGCACCACGCTCTCGTTGTGGCTCTGCATCGCAATGCTGTGCTCCATTCTCGATACGTTCATGGGCGTCTCGGCCGACCGTTTTTCGTACGGCTGGTACATCGGCAAGCTTTTCATGATGCTTTCATCATCGGTCGTCCTCATGGCGTTCGTCGGCGATATCGTGCGATTGCGCCGGCTGCTGGGCGCCGCGAATACCGACCTGCAGAAGTCGCATGAAACGCTCGCACATTTTCGCGCACTCTCCGAGAGCACACGCGACATCATCATGTTCATGGACCGCGACAGCATGGAAATTGTCGAGGCCAACTCGGCCGCCGTCGACGCCTTCGGTTACGCCCGCGACGAACTGATCGGATCGCCACTCTCGATGCTACAGGGATCGGTCGGCCGGATCGCCGCGACCGACGAAACGCTCGAGCGCGGATTGCTCTTCGAACGCGAGTATTGGCGTAAAGACGGCAGCTCGTTTCCGGTTGAAGTCTACGGACGCATGCTCGAGATCGAGGGCCGGCGGCTCTATGTTTCGACGAGCCGCGACATCACCGAGCGGTTCATCGCGCGAAAAGAGATCGCGCAAGCGCTCGACCATGCAATCGAAGCCTCGCGATTGAAGAGCGAATTCGTCGCCACGATGAGTCACGAGATTCGCACTCCGATGAACGGCATCATCGGCATGAGCGATTTGCTCCTGCGCACGCCGCTCGCAGGCGATCAGCGCGAATTCGCGGTAACGGTACGCGAGTCGGCGCACTCGCTCCTGACGATCATCAACGACATCTTGGATTTCTCCAAGATGGAGGCGGGAAAAGTCGCTCTCGAATCGATCGTGTTCGACCCGGCGCACGTCGTAAACGGCGTGGAAAAGCTGCTCCGCTCCACGGCCGAAGGCAAGGGACTCGGCCTGACAGTCGCGCTCTCACCACGCCTTCCGGCAACGGTCAAGGGCGATCCCACGCGCTTGCGGCAGATCTTGATCAACCTCGTCGGCAACGCGGTCAAGTTCACCGAACACGGCGAAGTGCGCATCAGCGCGCGGCTTGAAGACGATGACGGTGAAACGAGCGTCTTGCGCTTCGACGTCACCGATACCGGCATCGGCATCCCCGAAGACGTGCGCGACAAACTCTTCAACGCATTCGTGCAAGGCGACGGATCCATGACGCGCCGCTACGGCGGAACGGGCCTCGGACTTGCGATATCGCGCCGGCTCGTCGAGCTCATGGGCGGCGAAATCGGCGTTCGCGCGAACGCCCCCGGTGGTTCGGTCTTCACGTTCAGCGCCGCTTTCAGCCACGCCGAACCGATCGCGCCGACGAACGATCCGGTTCTCTCGAGCTCGCTTAAGGGACTACGCGCACTGATCGTGGACGACAATGCGGTCGCGCGCCGAGCGCTGACGGGATACTTGTCGTCGTGGGGCCTCGCGACCATCGACACCGACAGCCCCGACCGCGCGCTCGCGATGCTCACCGAGGCGGTGGCGGCCGGCCGGCCTTTCGACGTCGTCCTGCTCGATTATGTGATGCCCCAAAAAGACGGCTTCATGCTCGGCAGCGAGATCACAGCCGATCCCGCCTTCGGCAAACCCGCGCTGATCCTCGTGACGGCATTTGACGCGCGCGGACGTTCGGATGCGGCACACGACGCCGGCTTCAGCGCCTATCTGCTCAAGCCCGTCGAGCCGTCCGCCCTCTACAACGCCCTCAGCAAAATCGCCGCCGGGTCGGCCGCCACGCTCGAACCGCGACGGACCAGGCCGCGCACCGAGACCTATACGGCGCGCATTCTTCTGGCGGAAGATCAAGCCGTGAACCGCCGGGTCGCGCTCTTGCAGCTCAAGGAACTGGGCTTCGAGGCCGACGCCGTGGTGAACGGCGCGGAAGCAATCGCCGCCGTCGCGCGCACGCACTACGACCTGGTCTTGATGGATATGCAGATGCCGGAAATCGACGGGCTGGCCGCCGCGCGCACCATTCGCGCCGCCGAAATAGATAGCGGTACGCACTTGACGATCATCGCGCTCACCGCGAACGCACTCGAACGCGACCGGCGGGCATGCATCGATGCCGGCATGGATGACTACCTCGCCAAACCGCTCGAGATCGAAGCCCTGCGCGACGTCCTCGAGCGCTGGCTGCCCGTGGCGTTGGCGGCGTCGTGATTTCGAGCGTTAAGCAGCACGTCGTGCTGATCGACGATTCGCGCTTGAATCTGCGGACGCACGCACTCTTACTCGAGCGGCTGCCGAACGTCACGACGCATTCCTTTTCCTCGTCAACCGAAGCGCTGGCGTGGTCGGATACGCACGACGTCGATTGCTTCATCGTCGATTTCCGCATGCCGGCGCCCGACGGGATCGAGGTGACGCGCATCTTGCGCGACCGTGCGGCGACGCAATTGACGCCGATCATCATGGTGACGGGCGATGCCGACCGTTCGGCGCGCTATGCGGCGCTGGACGCCGGCGTGAACGACTTTGTCGAGAAGCCGGTCGATCCGCGCGAGTTCGTGACGCGCGTCGGGACGTTTCTCGCGCTCCAAGATGCCCGCAAGCGGCTAGCAGCGCGGGTCGGCGATCTAACGATCTCGCTGAGCAACGAGGAACGGCGCTCTCGCGACCACGCCGCCCGCTTGGAAGCTCTCTGCGGCATCGCGACGAACCCGCAGTTCGGCGAAGAAGATATCCTGCGCGCGTTCCTTACGCAAAGCGCCGCCGCGGTGCGGCCGGGCGAACGCTTTTACGCCGCGCTGTTCCGCATCGATGGGACCGAGTGCGTGCTCGAGGCGGTCGGCGAGCGGCGCATGCACGTCGATCGCCTCAGCCCGCCGCTCGGCTCGCGTTTTCCGCTGACCGAAATGACCGTGGGCATCGCGCGCGATCACGGATCGGCCATCGCCTGGGACGACGTGCAGCTCGAACCCGCCCTTGCGTCGCTGAAACGCTTGCAGCAACTGCAAGTTCGCAGCCAGATGCTCGCGCCGATGCGCGCGGGAGGCAACGACTACGTTCTCGTCTTCAATTCACACGAGCCGATCCATCGGCCGTTTGACTCCGACGACCTCTCGTATGCGTCGATCGTCGCTGCGTTTCTTCAAGCGCGATATCAGCAGACGTGGCAGTCTGAGCGAATCCTCTATCAATCGCGGCACGACGCCTTGACGGGCTTGATCAACCGCACGCGCTTCCGCGCCCTGACGCGCGCAGCGTGCGCGAGCGAGGGATCGTGTTCCGTCGCCATCGTCGATCTCGTCGACTTCAGCGGGGTGAACGCGAGGTACGGAAACCTCATCGGCGATGCGCTGCTGGTTGAGGCGGCGGCGGGTCTTGCGGCCGTCGCGCGTGACGGCGAATTCGTCGGGCGCCTCGGCGGCGATGCGTTCGGCATCGGCCTGCCCGGCGCAACGTCCGCGGCCGCACTGAATCGCCGCCTCGGCGCGTTTCTCGCCGTGTTTGAAAAGCCGTTCTCAACCGGCGATCGCGACGGCCTCGAATTCGTGAACGTGGCGGCGCGCATCGGAGCGGCCGTCGCGACGGAGGGGTTGTCGTTCAACGATCTGCTCTCGCAGGCCGATCAAGCCATCGAAGCCGGCCACGGCATAACACACTCGCACGTGACGCTCTACGAAGAGCAGCCGGCCCTGCGTTAGCGGCCCTTAGGTTCCAGCGGAATGGCGCCGGGACGGCTGACCGGGATGCCCGCGGCGCGCGCGGCGTCCCAACGGACGATGACTTGCGATTCAGCGGTGAGCCCGTGCTGGTTTCCCGAACTGAAATCATAGCGGCCGTTGATGCCGGTGAAGTCGCGAATGCCCAGGATATAATCGCGCAGCTGCGTCGCGGTCGCGTCGGGACCGAGCTTGCGTAATCCGGCGATCACCATCATCGCGGGATCCCACACGTACGGCGCGGCCCCCGGCGACGGTTCGAGACCCGCGCTCCGGAAGAGATCGAGAAAGGTCTTGATCGCAGCCTTATGCGCCGGCGCTTCGATCAGATCGGGCACCAGAAACGGATAGCCCGGCAAGTAGAGGTCCTTCGGTAAGAACGACACGTACTGTGCCAGCTGCACCGGGCTGTAATTCGCGCCCGTCGTCATCACGGGTAAGGTGATGTTCGCGTCGTTGAGCGAGCGCAGCACCGTGCCGAACGGCGCGCCGGCGCACCACACGACGACCACGTCGGCGTCGGAGGCTTTGATCTTGGCAGCCTGCGCGGAAATGCTGACGGCCGACGGCGCAAAATACTCGCGCTCCACCACATGGATTGCGGCGTTCTCGGGGAGCGCGAGTGCGGCATCGGCCGCTTTCTCGTTCGTCTGCCCGGATGCGTCGTTCGAGATGACGAACGCGAAGCGCCGGAAGCCGCGCAAGCGCAAGTACTTGATGATCGAGCCATCGGCGACAACGGCCGGCATACTAGCCGCAAACACGTAGGAGTTTGCCGGCGGACCGATCGGCGGCGCGAAGCAATACGACACGGGGCCGCGATCGACGACGATGGCCGCAACGGCTTGGCACGTCCCCGTCACGCTGGGTCCGAGCATTACGGCAGCCTTGGCTGCGATGATCTGGTTAGCGAGCTGCACCGCTACCTGCGGACTCGACGTATCGTCGTGATAGACGAACTGCATCGGACGCCCGCCGATGCCGCCCGTCTTGTTCGTGTACGTTTCGAGCACGCGCAGCGAATCGGCTTGATCCTTGCCGGTAAAGCTCGTGCTCCCCGTGAGCGAGAGGATCACATCGATCTTCACCGGGGCGGGCTGCGCGAACGCCGGCGCGGCGAGCGCGACGGTAACCGCAAGTGTGGCGAACGCGCGACGGATCATACGAGGATGCGCTGGTCTTGCTGGCGCTCGAACTCTTCGTCGGTCAGCACGTCCGACCAGCCCTGCACGTGATAGAGATCGCCGCCGCGCACTGCCGGCGGCACGGCGCCGCTATCGCGCAGCGCGTGCGCACCGCGCATCAGCAAGCGGCGCATCGCGATGAGCGCAGCGTCGCTCGAGCCGAGATGTTCGCGGGTGCGGTCGACGATCGGTCCGAGACCTTCCACCATCGCTAGATCCTGCACGCGAATGCCGCGAATGCCCGTCGCCGTCGAGGTGCGCTGGACGTCGCGATCGATCAGGTAATCGTTCGCGCGATTCGCTTGCGGCCGGTGCGTGCCGGGAATCGGCAGCGGAAAGCCGTTCTCGCCGGCCCGCAACGCGGCGAGGTCCGCTTCGGAGAGCGGCTTATCCATATAGTAGTTGACGCCGATGACCCCTGTCCTCTCGTCGTCCATCGGCACCCAGGTGCGCATCATCCGCTGCCGGCCCGGATCGGGCGCGATCAGCGAGCAGCAGGGCAGCAAGAAGTGGTTGGTGCGAAAGTATCCCAGGCCCTCGCCGGCCTTGCGGCGCGCGGTGACGGTGAGTCCGAAATCGCGCTCGCGAATCGACCAGCGCGGTGCGCCGTCTTCGCGCAGATACGCACCGAAGCTCGAGGCCTTCGGCACATCGGGCGCCGCGAGCGGCTGATGCAGCGAACTCAAGTGGGCGGAGTCGAGTTCGCCCTCGATCGCTTGTGCGAAGTTCGACTGCTGTTCCCAGCGCCCGAGATACCGCTGTGCATCCGGCACGTCCATCCACTCGTGATGCGGGACCTCACCGGCGGTTCCGGGCGGCCCGAGATAGGCCCACAGCAAGCCGGCCTTTTCGCGCACCTCATATGCCGCAATCGTCACCTTCGTCTTGAAGAGTGAGTCGGGCGGTTCCGAAGGCATGTCGGTGCAGGTTCCGGCGCGATCGAACTTCCAGCCGTGATAGACGCAGCGCAACCCGTCCTCTTCGTTGCGGCCGAAGAACATCGGCGCACGGCGATGCGGACAAAACTCATCGACGAGTCCGACCTGGCCGTCGGTCGCGCGAAACGCAACGAGCCGCTCGCCCAGTAACTTCACGCGCAGCGGCGGCCCGTCGGGCACGAGTTCGTCCGCGAGCAGAAACGGCAGCCAAAAACGGCGGACGAAGTCGCCCATCGGCGTCCCGGCGCCGGTTCGCGTCAGGAAGGCGTTTTCTTCAACCGACAGCATGCGGTCCACGTAACACGACCGGACGGGATCATCCTTCCCCATGCGAAAGGGTGGCCAAATGCGTCGGATGTGTCTGGTCTACGCTCGCGCGCTCGCGCTGTTCCTCGCCCTCGCCATGCTCGCGGGCGGCGCGCGCGCCGGGGCGGCACCCGCCGGACTCACGATCGACGGCGCCGAGATCGCCGATGCGGCGACCCTCGACGCCGCGAAAAAAGACGGGAAGCTCTTCCTCTACAGCACGTACGAATCGACGGCGATGAAGAAGCTGCTTGCCGCGTTTACCGCCGATACCGGCCTGCCCGTCGATGTGATCCGCTTGACGTCGCAACCGATGTTCGAGCGCGTGACGGCGGAATACGCCGCTCACCGGCTGGCGGCGGATTGGGTCGACACCACCGACATCACGCTGACCGATCAGCTCGCAAAACGCGGAATCTTCGCTACCTCCACCGTACCGGCCATGCGCGGGTTGCCGCGCGTGCTGCACGACGACGGCGGTCATTGGTTTATGATCGTGCGCAGCTTGATGATCATCGGCGTGAACACCGGCGTCGTGAAACCTGCCGACGTGCCTGCGAAATGGACCGACTTGCTCGACCCGCGCTGGAAGGGCAAGATCGGCATGGCCAGCATCGACGCCGGCGGCACGACCTACAGCGCGTACTTCTTCTTACGTCAGAAATACGGTATCGATTTCTGGCGCAAACTCGCCGCGCAAGACCCGCGGCTCGTGCCGTCGGCCGCGCCGGTGATGACCGACCTCGCGCGGGGCGAAACCAGCATCGCGATCGAACCGCAAGAGTCGCTCGTCGGCGAAATCGCCAACGGCACGCCGGTGAAGATCGTTCATCCCGCCGGCGGTTCGCCGGCATACGGCATCAGCGGCGGGATCACGTCGACCGCACCGCATCCGCACGCCGCGCAGCTGTGGCTTGATTGGATTACGAGCAAACGCGGCGGCGCGGTCTTAGCCGCCGGCGGCGCATACGGCATCAACAGCGCTTCGCCCACGCCGAACATGGCCGGCCTCACGTTTCCGCCGGCGAGCGAGGTCTACAACATTCGACCCACCGACTACACCCAAAGCCGGGAGGCCTACACCAAGGAATGGCATCAGATATTCGGCACGCGCTGATCCGCCGGACGGCGCTCTCGCTCGCACTGCTGCTGCTTGCGAGTACCGCCGTTCGCGCGGCACCGGCACCCTTGCTGATCGACGGGGTGCAAATCGCCGACGGCGCAACGTACGACGCGGCGAAGCGCGAGGGCTCGCTGATGATGTACAGCACCTACGAGACGACCTCGCTGCGCGCGATCGTGAACCAGTTTACCGCCGATACCGGGATCAAAGTCGATACGCTGCGCTTGACCACCGAACCGATGTTCCAACGCGTGAGTGCGGAGTTCGGCGCCCACCGTCTCGCGGCCGACTGGGTGGATACGAGCGATCTCACGCTCACCGCGAAGCTCGCCGATCTGGGCCTCTTCCGGCCCTATCGCACGCCGTCGTTCGACGCGCTCGAGCCCGTGCTCCACGACGCCGGCGGCCGTTGGTATAGCATCATCCGCGGCATCATGGCGACCGCGTACAACTCGGCCGTGGTGAAGCCCGAAGACGCGCCGAAAACGTGGAACGACATGCTCGACCCAAAATGGAAGGGCAAGATCGGCATGCCGAACATCGAGGCCGGCGGCACAGCCTACAGTATGTATTTCTTTTTGCGGCAGCGCTACGGTCTCGCGTACTGGGAAAAACTCGCCACGCAAAACGTCCGCATCGAACCATCGGCAGCGCCGGTCCTCACCGATCTGTCGCGCGGCGAAACGAGCGTCGCGCTGCAAGGTGTCGACTCGACGATGGCCGGCATCGGTCAAGGCGCGCCGGTCAAGCCGGTGCTGCCGCCCGAAGGCGTGCCCGCGTACACCGTGAGCGGCGGCATCAGCGTCACGGCGCCGCATCCGCACGCCGCCGAAGTCTTCATGAACTGGATCACGAGTAAGCGCGGCAGCGCCGCCGTGGCCGTGCGCGCCTACGGCATTACGCGCGACGCGCCCGCGCCCACGATCGCCGGGCTCGCGTTTCCGCCCGAACGCAAACTCTACAACATCCGCCCCGCCGACTACCAGAGCACGCGAGCAAGCTACACGCGCGATTGGCATCGCCTGTTCGGAGCGAATTGATCAGCCGAACGTCACCACGAGCAGCGCACACTCATCGCGCGCCGTGAGCGCGTTACTCGACGTGCCGGCCGGAACGTGCACGAGCGTAATGCCTTCGATCGCCTCAGCACCGTAGTCGGCAGCCCCACGGAGCAGCACCGTAAGTCGGTCGGCCGTTACCGGCGTTGCCGGTAGGGTCGCTCCGGCTCGCGCCGTGACGAACTCGATCTCCGGACCACACTCGTTGAAGCGCGCCAAGTGCTGGACGGAAATGCGCTCGTCGGCCGGATTCGGCCGGCTCGCAAAGGCCGACGTACGCATCCGGATCGGCGCGTCGTAGCGCGCCTGAGCGTAGGCAACGGGCTCGCCGGTGATGTGTTCCAGAATCGCTTCGAAGCCGTCTTTCGGCTTTGCAGCGTTTGGAAAATAGACGCCGTCACGGAACTCGCCCAGGTTGTCGAGCGCTCGCTTTGCGGCCCCTTGCTCGTCGCCGGAGGGGTAATACACGCCGGATGGTCCACCCCACTGCAACACGATTTGGGTTGAATCCGTATCGTTATATCCAACCTGCGGACCGTAGGGAACGCCTTCGGGAAAATACACGCAGTCGCCGGGATGATAGATGACGTTGCCGTATTTTGCGTCGCCCTCGATGAAGTAACGCAACTGCTCGAACGTATGCTTGTGGCGGGGCGACATCGCCGTAGCACTCGACTTGCCGACAACGGCACGCAAGTACCGCCGCGTGCTTTCGTCGCCGAACGTCGCACTCTTGATGAAAATTCCATCGCGCGCTTCCAAATTTTGCCACGGTACGTCTGCCATGCGGACAATGGCGGGACCGACTTGCGTATTCACGTTAGGACCTCCCGTTCGACGCGCATCAGGCGATACCGAAGATGCCTTCGGCGCTTAGGCGCGCGATCTTCTGCACCGGGGCGTAACCCTCAGCGCGGGGAGCGCCTTCTTCCCGTCGGGCAGGGGCGGCTCCCATACTCGTTTAGCCCAGAGCGTACCGGGAGCCCGAATGGTTAACGGTCAAACGAGGCAGAACGGAAACGAACTACCGCGGAGTACATGCATGACCGAATCACCCGGCGACATCGTCAAGATCGCAATCGCGGACAAGATTTGTCTGCTCACGCTCAATCGTCCCGAGCGGCGCAACGCGCTCTCTGACGAGCTGACGGCGGTCCTCGGCGAAGCCATCCTCGACGCCGATCGCGATCCCGATGTCTGGCTGATCGCGATTACCGGTGCAGGCACCGCGTTCTGCGCCGGTGCCGATCTCAAGGAAATTCGCAAAACCGACGACGGCGCGCCGGTCCCGTACCGCTCGCCGCTGCATCGCATTCAGCGCAGCATTCTCGAAGTGATCATCGATTCGAAGAAGCCGACGCTTGCGATCGTCAACGGTCCGGCCGTCGCGGGCGGCTGCGAAATCGCGCTGGCGTGCGACATGCGCGTTGCGGCCGAGGGCTCGTTCTTCGCCGTGCCGGAGTCGCGGCGCGGGATGGGCGCGCACTTCGCATCCGTCGCTCTGCCGCAGATGGTGCCGCCGGGGATCGCGATGGAATGGCTCTATACCGGCCGGCGCATCGAACTCGACGAAGCAAAGCACTTCGGCCTCGTCAACCGCATTTTCCCCGCCGCAACGTTGATGGACGACGCGCTGGCGTTCGCGCGCGACATCACGCTCTCGGCCCCATTGTCGCTGCAACGGATGAAGCAGACGTTCCGCAAGACCCAGGGCATGCCGCTGCAAGCGGGCATCCGGCTCGACACCGGGCCCGATCCGTACGCCTCGGAAGACCGGGCCGAAGGCATTCGTGCATTTTTGGAACGCCGCGCACCCGAGTGGAAGGGCCGTTGATCGATTTCACGGGGCTCTTTACGCCGCGCAGCGTCGCGGTGGTGGGCTCGGCGTCGGCCGGCAAACACGCCTCGATGGTGGTGCGCAATCTCATTGCCTGGGAGTACCCGGGCGACGTGTATCCGATTAACCGCGAAGGCGCCGCCGTCGAACGCTACCGCGGCTATCGGTCGCTAGCGGACCTGCCGCGCGTTCCCGACTGCGCGATGCTCGTCGTGCCCGCCGCCAACTGCACCGAGGTCGTACAAGAGTGCGCCGACGCCGGCGTGCAGTTCGCGGTCATTGGTGCGAGCGGCTTCGCCGAACTGCAAACGCCCCAAGGCATCGCGCGGCAGCGGGCCATCGAGGCGATCGCGCGCGCGAGTTCGCTGCGCCTCGTCGGCCCCAACACGAACGGCATCTTCGATGCGACCGACCGTCTCTCGCTCGGCTACAACATCGCGCACGGTGAACGCTTCGCCGCGGGCGACGTCTCGATCGTCTCGCACAGCGGCGCGCTCTTCGACGGCGTCGCGCGCCGCTTGAACGCAATCGGCACGGGGCTCTCGAAATTCATTCCGGTCGGCAACGAAGCCGACCTCACCATGCTCGATTTTGTCGAGTTCCTCATCGGCGATCCAAGCACGCGCGTCATCGGACTCGTCGTGGAAGGCCTTGGTGACGGCCCGCGTTTCCGGCGCCTCGCCGCACGTGCGGCCGTTGCCGGCAAACCGATCGTCGCGCTAAAGATCGGACGCTCCGACGTCGGCGCCGGCGCAACCCTGGCGCACTCGAGCCGCCTGGCCGGTGCGACGCGCGCCTACGATGCGCTCTTGCGTGAATGCGGCGTCGCTTCGGTAACGTCGGTCGAAGCACTGGCCGGCGGCTGCGGGCTGCTCTCACTCGTGCCGGACGTTAGGCGCGCGCGCGACGAGGCGATCGTCGTCGTGACTTCATCCGGCGCCGGCGGAGCGCTCGTTGCCGACGTTGCCACCGAACGCGGCCTGCAACTCGCCGGTGTGGCCGGCGAATGGGCCGAGCCCGCGGCAAGCGCACTCGCGGCGCTCGGCGTGCCCGCGCGGATCCGCAATCCGATCGACTTGGGAACGCTCGGCGAATGGACGTTGCTCAACGACGTGCTCCGCGAAACGCAGGCGCAAGCCGACGGCCCGGTGGTTATCTACGCACACAACGCGCCCCGCGCGAAGCTCTGTCTCGAACTTGCCGACGCGCTGATCGCCCGGCGGGCGAGCGCCGGCTCGCCGGTCCTCGTCCTCTCACCCGGCGGATTGTTCCCGCACGTCGAGGCGGCGCTCAACGGCGGCGGCATCCCGGTCTTTCACGATACGGCCGCGTGCTTCGATAGCTTGATGTGCTACTACGCCGTGCGCCGCGCGACGCCCGATAGCAGCGCGGATGCGCGCGCGCCGCAGCGCGCCGGCAAGCTCGCGCACGACGGCGCGTTCTCCGAACTCGAGAGCGCGGAGATCTTGCGCCCCTTCGGCATGCCGATCGTTGCGAGCACCGTCGTTGGATCGAGCGACGCAGCCGTGGCGGCCGCCGCGGCGTACGGCTATCCGGTCGTCCTCAAAGCGCTCGCTCCGGGTGTCGTGCACAAGCATGCGCAAGGCTTCGTCGACGTCGGACCCGCGACGGACGATGCGCTCCGCCGAGCGTACGTCGCGATGGAACGGCGCGTGGCCGACGCCGGGTTCGCGCGCGAAGGCGTGCCGTTCATCGTTCAGCCGCTCGTCGCGGGCGCACTCGAGCTGATTGCCGGCGTGAGTTGGGAATCGACGCTCGGGCACTTCCTCGTCTTTGGGTTCGGCGGCGTGCACGCCGAACTGATCGACGAGGTGCTGCTGCTGCCGATTCCGCTCGACCGCACGGCGTTGCGCGCGCGCATCACGGCGTCGCGCGCCGGGCGCTTCTTAGCCGCCACGGCGGCCGAACCGGCGACGATCCTCGAGCGGCTGCTCGACGCGCTCGACGCTTTGCAGGCCGCGGTGGCGGGACACGGCGAGACCATCGCGTCGATCGACGTGAACCCGCTCGTGGTAAGCGGATCCAATCTCGTCGCCGTCGATGCGCTGGTGGTCACGCGATGAGCATCGACGTCGTCGGCCTCGAGAAGAAGTTCGGCGACGTCACGGTCGTGTGCGGCATCGACGTGCACGTGCCGAACGGCAAGATGCTCGTACTGCTCGGCCCATCGGGTTGCGGCAAGACGACGACGATGCGCTGCATCGCCGGCCTCGATACGCCGAGTAGGGGCCGCATCGAAATCGCCGGCAACGTGGTGTACGACGCTGCCGACGGCACCAACGTTCCGGTCGAACGCCGTCACGTCGGCATGGTGTTCCAGTCATACGCGATTTGGCCGCACCTCACCGTGTTCCAAAACGTCGCCTTTCCGCTCGAAATCCAGCGCGTCGGCAAAACGGAGACCGCGGAGCGCGTACACGATATGCTAACGCTCGTCGGTCTGGGCGACTACTCCTCGCGCGGCGCGAGCCAGTTGAGCGGCGGACAGATGCAGCGCGTCGCGCTCGCGCGCAGTCTGATCAACAAACCGGCCGTGCTCCTGCTCGACGAACCGCTCAGCAACCTCGACGCGCGTCTGCGCGATTACCTGCGCGTGCAACTGCGCGAGATTCAGATGCAGTTGGCCATCACCGCGGTCTACGTGACGCACGATCAGCACGAAGCCTTGGCGCTGGCCGACGAGATCGTCGTGTTGCGCGCGGGCACGATCTTGCAGCGCGGCGAGCCGATCGATCTCTACGGGCATCCGTGCTCGAGCGCCGTCGCCGAGTTTCTCGGCTACAGCAATATCTTCACGGCGACCGTCACCGCGCGCGACGGCGCGCTCGCCGACGTGACGTTTGAAACCGGTAAGGAGTCCGTCCGCGGCGCGCTCGTCGCACCGCCGGGCGACGCCGTCGTAGCCGCCTGCGTTCGCCCGAACGACGTGCGCATTGCCGCCCTGGCCGATGCCGCAGCCGCGCTCCCGCCGAACACGTTCGCGGCCGAAATCACGCTGGCGAGTTTCGAGGGTTCCCACATTCACTATCAAGCGCGCTGTACGAGCGGCATCGTGTGGGATGTGATCTGCGCCGACGTCTCCGGTGCGCTGCGCGTCGGCAGCACGGCGAGCATCCACGTCGCGCCGGAATCCGTGTTGCTGCTGCCGCAGGATCAGGCATGAACAAGCCGGCGCGATTCGCCGTCCCGGCCGCGCTCTACCTCATTCTCGCCGCACTGGTCATCGTACCGCTGGTGATGATTGCGGCCGCCTCCGTCATGAGCGCACCGCCCTTCAGCGGCACGCCGTTTCACTGGACGCTCGACAATTACCGGCAACTCTGGTCGGCCGAAATCGGCTACGCCGCGCTCGACACGCTGATCGTCTCGGTCGGCGGTACCGTGATCGCCTTGACGATCGGCGCGGCGCTGGCGTGGCTCGCCGCGCGGACCGACATTCCCGGCCGGCCGCTGGTGTATCTCGCCGGAATCACGCCGCTGTTCATCTCCGTGCTCGTCGCGTCGACCGCGTGGTCGGCGCTCGCATCCGGCCGCACCGGGTACTTCAACTTGCTGTTGACGAGCATCGGCATTCCCTGGCACGTCAACGTCGAGTCGCTGACCGGCATCGCGCTGCTCTTCGGACTCTATTACGCGCCCTATCCATTCATCTTCATGTACGGCGCGCTCTCTCTGATTCACCCGGATATGGAAGAAGCCGCCGCCATTGCCGGCGCCCCGATAGTGACGATCCTACGGCGCATCACGTTTCCGCTCGTCAAGCCGGCGCTGCTCGGCTCGATGCTGCTCGTGTTCGCGCTGATGATCGAAGATTTTCCGATGCCGCAAATTCTCGGCGGGCCGGCCGGCATCGAAACGCTCTCCGTCGCGGTCTACAACCTGATGACGCGCGTGCCGACGCAGCAGAATGCCGCCGGCGCCCTGAGCGTGCTGCTGATGGCGCTGATCTGTTCGTTCGTGCTGCTGCAGCGGCGCTTGCTCGCCGGTACCGACTACCGCACCGTTACCGGGAAGGGCATGCAGTACCGCCAGACGCCGCTCGGCGTGCTGCGCTGGCCGGCACTTGCGCTCGTGCTCGGCTACGCGCTGCTGGCCATCGGCGCGCCGACGTTTGCGCTGCTCGAGGGCGCGTTCCGGACCAACGTGTACATTCCCAACGTCGCGGCACTGTTCGCGCCGGCCGGCATCAGCACGGCGCCGATCGTCGCCGCGCTCACCGATCCCGACGTGCTCGCCGGCGTCGTGAACAGCGTCGTCGCCGGCGCCGGCGCGGCGATCGCGGGTTCGATCCTCTTCTTCATCCTCGCGTATGTCGTACACCGCACCAACCTGCCGGGCCGCAAGCAGCTCGAGTATCTCGCGATGCTGCCGCTCGCGGTGCCCGCGCTGGTGTTGGGCATCGGCATCTTGTGGACGTGGGTCGCGGCGCCGATTCCGGTCTACGGCACGCTGACGATCCTCTCGATCGCCTACCTCACGCGTTTCTTTCCGCAGGGCTACCGCGCCGTTGCATCGAGCATTTCGCAGATTCACGAAGACCTCGAAAATGCGGCGCGCGTCGCCGGCGCGAGCCGCTTGCAGACGATCCGCCGGATCACGCTGCCGCTCGTTCGCGGCGGCGTCGTATCGTCGGCATTTATCATGCTCGTACTCTCGATCCGCGAACTCACCGCATCGCTCTTCCTCTACACCACCACGACGCGAACGCTCGCGATCGTGATCTACGAAAAATACATCACCGGAAGCTGGGCTGCCGTCGCATCGATCAGCCTCATCTTCACCGCCTCGCTCGCGCTGATCACGCTTGCCGGGCGTCGCTGGCTGCAGGCACGCATATGACCAAAAACGTCGTCATCCACGAAGTCGGTCCGCGCGAGGGTGCGCAGATCGAAGATCCACCGATTCCGACCGCCGCCAAAGTTGCGCTCTCCGACGCGCTCAGCGAGACGGGCCTCGAGAGCATCGAACTCGTTGCGTTCGTCAGCCCCAAGTGGGTGCCGGCGATGGCGGATGCGGAAGACGTGCTCGCGCGCATCACGCGCAAGCCCGGCGTGCGCTACACCGGTATCTACCTCAACGTGCAAGGACTGGAGCGCGCCCTCAAGACGGATTGCGCGATCGAAGGCCACCTCAGCATCAGCGCGAGCGAAACCTTCGGCAAGCGGAATACCAATCGCACGCGGGAAGAGGCGCTCGCCGCTCAGCCGGAATTCATCGCCGCCTACAAGGCCGCCGGCATTCCGGTCGACACGGTCCTCGTTTCGGCGGCCTTCGGTTGCAACTTCGAAGGCTACATTCCGCTCGAACGCGTGACCGATACGATCGCCCGGCTGATCGCAATTGCCGACGAGCACGGTGAGCGCATTGCGCACGTGAAACTGCTCGACACGATGGGCTGGGCGAACCCGGAGCAAATCCGGCGCACGATCGACGCGGTCCGCACCCGTTGGCCGCACCTCGAAATCGCGCTGCATTTGCACGATACGCGGGGCCTCGGACTCGCCAATGCCAATGCGGCGTTGCACGAAGACGTGCGGCGCTTCGATTCCGCCGTGGCCGGTCTCGGCGGCTGTCCGTTTGCCGCCGTCAAGGGTGCCCCCGGAAACATCACGACCGAAGACTTCGCGTTCATGTGCGAAGAGATGGGGATCTCGACCGGGCTCGATCTCGACAAGCTCGTTGCATGCGCGGCGCTGGCCGAAGAGATCTTCGGTCGCGCGCTGCCCGGACATCTCTCGAAAGGCGGCCTTTTCCGCGCGAAACGTCCGGTCAGCTGGGTGCAGTCGATCGCGTAAACGCGGCGGCTACTTGCCCCAATAGGGCTGCGCTTTCGCGACCAGTCCACGGACGTCGAAGGGTTCTTTCAAACGGCCGTATGCGTAGGCGACGTCGAGCGCCGGCGCGATCGCCGGCACCGTGAGCGACTCCGCGTAGGTCGAGCGCGTCATGCGGCTGATGGTAGCGGCGTCGAGACTCGAGGCGCGCGCGAGGACCACCGCCGTCTCGGCGTGATGCGTGTTCGCCCAGCGCGCCGTTTCACGTAGCGCCTGGGCAACGCGCCGGGCAACGTCGGGATGGTCGTTGACCCACGACGTTGCGGCAAAATACACGCCCGAGATGAACACCGGCGCGATTGCAGCATCGGCGTTGGCAACGAGGTCGACGTCGGCCCGTGCTTGACTGAAGTGCGGTTCGGTCATCATCGCCGCGTCGATACGTCCCTGCGCGAGCGCGGCGGCCATCGCGGTTTCCGGCAATTCGACGAAATGGACCGACTTCGCGTTGCCGCCGTTTTTATCGATCCACACGGCCGCGCCCATTTGGAGTTCGCCGTCCAAGGTGGTGACGGCCACGATCTTTCCATTCAAATCGGCGCCCGCCTTGAATGCCGTCCGGCGCGACTTCGCCAGCACGATGTCCGGCGCTTTACTATTGAAGACGGTGGCCGGTGCGATGATCGTGACCGGAATGCCGCGTTCAATTGCCGCGGCAACCGAGATGAGGTTCGAAAAGCCGATCTCGGCCGAACCGCCCACAACGGCGGCAACGGCCGCACCGCCGCCCGTGCCGGCCATGACCGTCGCGTCCAAGCCGTACTTCTTAAAGAAGCCGCCCTCGAGCGCGTACGCCCCCTCGGACGCGCCGTCGCCGGTGAGTTCGAGCACGCGCACGGCGGGAACGCTCTGCGCTTCGCCGTGCAACGGCAATGCGGCGAGCGACCCAATCGCGAGCAGGAACGCCAGCGCGCGAGCATCAGGAAACCTGATCGTGCCCCAAGACGCAGGAAAAGACATCGTCGACCTCCCTAACGGTCGGAGAGTTGTTTTCGATGCTGGGAGGTTTGTCCATGCGCACACGTTTGTCGTTCGTTGCCGCGCTCGTCGCGGCACTATCCGTGGCGGGCACCGCCGTCGTGTCGGCGGCGGGTGAGCCGATCGTGGTCGGCGTCGTCATCTCGACCTCCGGACCATCCGCACCGCTCGGCGTGCCGCAAAAGAATGCGTTCGCCCTCGTCGAGCGCGATATCAATGCCAAAGGCGGCATCGACGGACGCCCGCTGCACTTCGAGATCGTCGATGATGAAGCGAAACCCGACGTTGCCGCGCAGCTCGCGCAGCAACTCATCGGTAAGGGCGCCGTCGCGATCATCTGCGGAACGCGCACGGCCACGTCCGCCGCAGCGACGCGCGTGACGGTCGGCGCAAACGTCGTACAACTCTTTCTCACCCCGTCGACCGAACTGTGGAAAACCCCGAAGGGCGTTGCGAAAACGCTCTTCCAGGTCGCTTCTTCCTCCGACGATGAGGCACACGCCTATGTCGGCTTCGCCAAGAACAAGCTCAAAGCGAAGACGATGGCGATCCTTCACGACGAGAATCAATACGGCACGGTCGCCGCTGCGGCCACCGAGGCGGCAGGCAAAGAACTCGGCATGACCGTCGTAGCGAACGAGTCGTATCCCGGCGATGCAACCGATTTCACGCCGCAGCTGCTGCGCGTCAAGAACGCCAAGCCCGACGTGATCATGCTGCTCGGCGCGACGAACACCCCGGCGCTCGCGACCGTGCAAGCGCGGACGCTCGGACTCAAGATGCCCGTGGTCGGCTCGTCGGCGATCCTGAGCCCCGCGTTCCTCAAGGTCGTGGGCCCCGGTGAAGATCAGCTCTATGCGGTTTCCAATCTCGACTTCACCAATCCCGACGCCGTCTCGAAGGCCGCGATCAAAGAGTACATCGACGAATACCATTTGCCGCTGGTCGGCTTCGGCGGGTTTGCCGACGATTCGGGTTACCTGATCGCCAAAGCGCTCGCGAAAGCGCACGGCAAGTTCGACGGCGCATCGCTCGCAACGGCGCTCGAAACGATGGGCGGCTATCACGGCACGTCGGGAACCTTCCATTACTCAGCGACCGACCACAACGGACTCTCGCCGAAAGACGTACACATGGCCGTCGCGCGCAAGGGCGTGTGGTTCACGATCGATTGATGGACCCGGATCCCATGCGGGACTTGCCCGCATCGCTCGAGTACCGGCGCGACGGTGAAATAGCGATCGTCCACCTCGCGCGCGTTGCCAAACGCAACGCGCTGGACGACGAAACCGTCCGCGGCATCGAGACGCTGTTTCGTCATTTGCCGGACGACGTGCGTGCGGTCGTGCTTTCGGCGCGCGGGGAGCACTTCTCGGCCGGACTCGACCTCTCGTCACTCACCGCAACGACCGCGCTCGACTCGCTGCGCCGCTCGCAGATGTGGTACCGCGCTTTCGACTTGATCCAGTACGGGAACGTCCCGGTGATCGTCGCGTTGCATGGCGCGGTGATCGGCGGCGGCCTCGAACTCGCTTCCGCCGCGCATATCCGCGTCGCCGACGCGACCACGTACTACGCGCTGCCCGAAGCGCAGCGCGGCATCTTCGTCGGCGGCGGCGGCTCGGTGCGCATCTCGCGCATCATCGGCCCGCACCGCATGATGGATCTGATGCTCACCGGCCGCATCTACAGTGCGGATGAGGGGCAACAGCTCGGTCTGAGCCAGTATCTGGTCGACACCGGCGCGGCCGAAGCGCGCGCGATCGAGCTGGCAAGAAAGGTCGCCACCGTTCCGCCGCTGAGTACCTACGGCATCTTGCATGCCGTCCCGCGCAATGCCGAGGCCGATCCCGCGACCGGGTACGTGCTCGAGAACCTGATGGCGGCAATGGCCGCCGGCGATCCGGTCGCCCAAGACCGCATCGCCGCGTTTCTCGCCGGACGGGCCGCGAAGGTCAAGTGAGCGTTCCCGGATGACCACGGTTCGCCAGCGCGCCGTCAACCTCGGACCGCACGATCTCGACGTGACGCCGCTGGCCGGCGGCGCGTTTGCCGTGCGCTCGCCGCATCCGCTGCTGCCGTACGCGCGCACGATGACCGACCGGCTCGTTCACTGGGCAGCCGTGCGGCCGGAGACCGTGTACCTCGCCGAGCGAGCGGGCGACGAGTGGCGTACGATCACCTACGGGGCTGCGCTCGATGCGACGCGCCACGTTGCGCAAGCGCTGCTCGACCGCGGCTGCACGCCCGCGCGCGGCGTCGCCATCCTCTCCGAGAACGGCATCGACCACGCCCTCCTCGCGCTCGCCGCGCAATTCACGGGCATCCCCTACGTGCCCGTATCGCCGCCGTACTCGCTGATGTCGTCCGATTTTGTGAAACTGCGCCACGTGCTCTCACTCTTCGAACCGGGTCTCATCTACGCGCGCGATGCAGCGCGCTACGCACGCGCCTTTGCCGGCGATGTCATTCCGGCCGGCATCCCGGTCGTACTTTCCGATGGAGCGCTCGCCGGCCGCGCGAGCGAACCGTTCGCGCGCCTGTTGGAAACGCCGGTCACGCCGGCGATCGATGCGGCAAACGCGACGGTCACGAACGACACCATCGCCAAGATTCTCTTCACCTCCGGTTCGACGGGTTTGCCGAAGGGCGTGATCAACACGCAGCGGATGCTATGCGCGAACCAGCAGATGAACCTCCAGGCGTTTCCGTTTTTCGCCGAAGAAATGATGATGCTGGATTGGTCGCCGTGGAATCACACGGCCGGCTCGAACCAAGTCTTCAACATGGTGCTCTACAACGGCGGCACGCTCTACATCGACGACGGTAAACCGACGCCGGTCGAATTCGCGAAATCGCTGCGCAACTTGCGCGACGTCTCCCCCACGGTGTACTTCAACGTGCCGCGCGGCTATGAGGAACTGGCCAACGTTCTGGATGAAGATGCCGCACTGCGCGGCACGTTCTTCGAGCGCCTCAAGATGATGTGGTATGCCGGTGCGGCGCTCTCCGGACCCGTGTTCGAACACATGCGGCGGCTGGCCGTGCAAGAGTGCGGCGAAGAGATCATGATGACGAGCGGCCTCGGCTCCACCGAAACGGCCCCATCGGCCACGTTTGCGAATTGGTACTCGCACGTGAGCGGCAACATCGGCGTGCCGCTGCCGGGCGTCGAGATCAAACTCGTTCCGGCCGGCGCCAAGCTGGAGATCCGGCTGCGCGGGCCGAGCATCACGCCGGGCTATCTGCACCGCGACGATCTCACCCGCGATGCGTTCGACGAAGACGGTTACTACAAAATGGGCGACGGGATCAAGCCGCTCGACCCGAACGATTTCAGTGCGGGCTTTCTCTTCGACGGGCGCATCGGCGAAGATTTCAAGCTCTCCACCGGCACGTGGGTGAGCGTCGGGCCCCTGCGCATCGCACTGCTCGCGCAACTGCAACCCATCGTGCGCGACCTCGTGATCTGCGGCGGGGACCAGCAGTATCTCGCGATCCTGATGATCCCCGATATCCCCTCCGCACGCAGTCATGCCGGGCTTTCCGCCGAAACACCCAATGCGGCGGTGCTCGCGCATTCCGCCGTGCGCGCCTTCGTGCTCGAACGGCTCGAGGCGTTTGCGGTCGCGCATCCCGGCAGTTCCACGCACGTTACGCGCGCAATTTTCCTCGATCGTCCGCCGTCGATCGACGCCGGCGAGATCACCGACAAAGGATCGCTCAACAATGCCATCATTCGCGACCAGCGGCGCGACTTCGTCGAACACCTCTACACGTCGCTCGACCATCCGGCCGTGATCGCGATCGGCTGATGGACGTTCACAATCACGCCGCCATCGTTACCGGCGGCGCATCCGGACTCGGCGCGGCCACCGCGCGCGCTCTCGCCGCGCGCGGCGCGCGCGTCGCCGTGCTCGATCGCAATGCCGCCGGCGCTCGGACCGTCGCCGCGGAAATCGGCGGCATCGCGGCGGAATGCGACGTGACCGACGAGGCCGCGGTACTCGCCGCGATCGAGCAATCGCGCGATTCGCACGGACCACTGCGAATCGTCGTCCACTGCGCCGGCATCGGCACGGCCGGCCGCATCGTTGGGCGCGACGGTCCGATGCCGCAAGAGGCGTTCGAGCGCACCGTGCGCGTGAATCTGTTCGGCACGTTCAACGTGATGCGGCTGACCGCACACCAGATGTCGCAGAACGAACTCGTGGGCGAGGAGCGCGGCGTGTTCGTCGCCACCGCATCGGTTGCGGCGTATGAAGGCCAACTCGGACAAGCCGCCTACGCGGCGGCCAAGGGCGGGATCGTCGCGCTCGTGCTGCCGGCGGCGCGTGAATTCGCCCGCTTCGGCATCCGCGTCATGGCGATCGCGCCGGGTTTTTTCGAAACGCCGCTGATGGACGAGCTGCCTCCCGAAGCCGTCCAGAAGCTGGTAAGCGAGATCCCGTTCCCGGCGCGCTTCGGGAGGCCCGAAGAGTTCGCGCACCTCGCGCTGGCCATCGTCGAGAACCCCTCACTCAACGGCGAAACGATCCGTCTCGACGGAGCATTGCGGCTGCCGCCGAAGTAACGGCCGATGTTCGGCTGCAGCGAAGGCTGGTTCGGCAAACGCTTCACACGCGCGCTTACCGGCTATCTCAACGGCGAACGCGCGCGTAAAGAGCTGGCTGCGACCGATGCGATCGACGGCACCATGCTCGCGTCGCGCTATGAGGACTGGCAGGCCCAGCGCGAAACTCAAGCCCTCGCGGGTCCGGCGTCAGCCTCGACGATGCCCGCCGTTCCGCTCGGCCGCGTGTGGACGATTCCCTCGACCGCCGAGACGGTCGACCTTGGGATGTTCGACCCGCGGCGCGCGCCGATCGTCACGATCGCTTCCGGCGACGTGGTCGTGTATGAGAACACGTGGACGCACTTCATGAACCGCTTGCAGCCCGGCGTGCCGATCGAAGCGCTCGGTACGATGCGGCGCGCCGCGCCGGGGCGCGGCGTTCACAGCATCATCGGGCCGGTTGCCGTCGCCGGCGCGCAACCCGGCGATCTGCTCGAGGTCCGCTTCATCACGCTACGCACGATCGGCTTCGGCGCCAACTTTCACAACGCCGGCGAGCTGCGCACCGGATCGCTGCATGATGAGTTCGAGCACGGACACATCCACTATTTCGATCTGAACGGCAGCGACGGTTACGTGGAGTTTGCGCCGCACATCAAACTCGAGCTGCGACCGTTCCAGGGCACCTTCGGTGTGGCGCATCCGAGCGGCGTTGCGGTCAGCTCGGTCGCACCGGGGCAACACGCGGGAAACATCGACGTCAAAGAGATGGTTGCCGGGACGACGCTCTTCGTGCCGGTTTGGCTCGACGGCGGCTTGATCTACACCGGCGACTCGCATGCGCTGCAAGGCGATGGCGAGGTGAACATCACCGCGCTCGAAACGGCGATGGAAGAGGTTCGCGTCCAAGTCATCCTGCACAAGCGGGCAAACTACGCCTGGCCGATGATCGAGACGTCCACGCACTGGTTGATGCTCGGCCTCCACGAATCGCTCAACGAAGCGCTGCGCATCTCGCTGCGCAACACGATCGACTTCCTCTCGGCGAAGGCGCAGCTCTCCCGCGAGGATGCATACGGTTTGGCCAGCCTCGCGGTGGACTTCCGCGTTTCGCAAATGGTCGACATAAACAACGGCATCCACGCTATGATTCCGAAGTCGATTTTCGCGCCCGATTTCCGGAAGACGATGACGATCGTCTAGACGAGACCGAACAGTCGCAGAGCGTTCTCTTTGAGGATCAAGGGGCGGACGTCGTCTTTGATCGGCAGCGCGGCGAAGTCGCGCAGCCAGCGGTCGGGCGTGAGCACCGGGTAATCGGAACCGAACAGCACCTTGTGTTTCAGTTGCGTGTTCGCATACTGGATCAAGTTGGGCGGAAAATACTTCGGCGACCAGCCCGAGAGATCGATGTACACCTGCGGCTTGTGCAAGCACACCGAGAGCGCTTCATCTTGCCAGGGAAAGGAAGGGTGCGCGATGATGATCGGCATGTCCGGAAAGTCGACCGCAACGTCGTCGAGGAGCATCGGATTGCCGTACTTCAAGCGGATGCCCCCACCGCCGCGCATGCCGGTGCCCATTCCGCTGTGTCCGCTGTGCACGATGATCGGCAGCTTCGCCGCTTCAACGACTTCGTAGAACGGATAGATCGCGGGATCGTTGGCAAAAAACGCCTGCGTCTGCGGATGCAGCTTGAAGCCCCGCACCTTACCCGTGTCGATCAGTCGCTGCGCCTCGCGCACGCCGGCCGTGCCGCGCGTCGGGTCGACGCTCACGAACGGAATGACGATGTCGTCGTTGCGATCGGCAAATGCCAACACTTCATCGTTGGTGACGTGCGCTTTGGTTTGGTTCTTGCCGTCGACCGTAAACACGACGCACGCCATGCGCCGTTCGCGATAATACGCGGCCATGTCGTCGAGCGTCTTCGGCGGCTGGACGTCGCCGAAGTACTTGGTCGCCTGCACGAGCATCGGATCTTCTTCCGATGCGCCCGGGGCCCAGGCGTGCACGTGTACGTCGATCGCATCGATCTTCGTGAGGTCTAGCGGCATATTAGGCTTTCGTTATGGCCGGCGCGTGGGCGCTCTTGTCGGGAACGACCGTACTGAGTATCTGACGCACGGGTGAGCCCGCCAGCCACGCTTCGATATCTTCGAGCATCTGGCCGTAAAAGATGCGATAGCTCTCTTTGGACACGTAGCCGATGTGCGGCGTCAGCACGGTATTGGGCAAGCTGCGCAGCGGATGCTCGAGCGGCAGCGGCTCGACGTCGAACACGTCGAGGCCGGCGCCCGCGATGCTGCGCCGCCCGAGTACGTCGATCAGCGCCGGCTCATCGACGATCGGACCGCGCGATGTGTTGATCAAAAATGCCGTCGGCTTCATCAATGCAAGCTCGTTCTTGCCGATCAGTCCGCGCGTACGCGTGCTCAGCACGAGGTGCACGCTGACGAAGTCCGCGCGCGCGAAGAGTTCATCGCGCTCGACGCGCGTCGCACCGGCTGCGGCCGCGCGTTCGTCCGTCATGTTCGCGCTCCACGCGATGACGTTCATATCGAACGCCGGCGCCGCGCGCGCAACCTTCGCACCGACGCGTCCCAAGCCCAACAGCCCAAGCGTCTTGCCGGCGAGTTCGTCACCGATCCCGGTCTGCCAGCGCCCCTCGCGAATGTCGCGATCGACGACCGTGATTTGCTGCGCCAGCGCGAAAATCAGGGCCCACGTGACTTGCGCCGTCCCGCCGCCGCCGGTCTGCGTACCGCTTACCACGATGCCGCGCTCTTCGCAGGCGACGAGATCAACGGATGCATTCCACATGCCGCTCGTCGCAATGAGCCGCAGATTGGGCAGCCGATCCAGCAACGAACGCGGGAAGGGCGTGCGCTCGCGCATCAGCACCACCCCCGCGAACGGCTCGAGGCGCGCAGCCAGCGCATCCTCATCGGAGAGGTGATCGGTGAACACGGTCACATCGGCTCGGCCCGCCAGCCGATCCCAGTCGCCATACGAACGGGCAGCGTTTTGGTAGTCGTCGAGAACGGCAATCCGGCTGGTCACCGGACGAAGCGTTCCCCGGTCCGTTCCCGGGCCCATTCCCGGCAAAATGCTGTCACTAACCGTTCATAATTCTGTGATATTCCTGGGAACGTACGTGTCTTGGATATACCTACCATATGGCTGCTTGCTGGAGGAAAAATATGTCCTTCCCCTCTCCGACCACGTTCGGAAAAATAGCCACGCTCGCCGGGTTAGTGGGCATTCTGGCTGGTTGTAACGGCGGCACGACGCCCGCCGCGGGAATTGGGAAAGTGAATCAAAACGCATACGGGCTTTCGCAGGCCGTGACGTTTGCCAACTGGCCGCCGGCGGCCGGCGCGGTCCCCGCCGTTTCATCGTTCGACATCAGTTTCATCGACCCGAGCGTGAACCAGTACTACGTCGCCGACCGCAACAATGCGGGCGTGAGCGTGATCAACACGCAGACGCTGACATTCGTGACCACGGCCGCCGCCGGGAAATTCCAGGGCTACAAACCGAACGGACCGGGCAACTCCCCGGCCACCAATGCGGGACCCAACGGTCTCGTACCGATCGGCAACGGCATCGTCTTCGCCGGCGACGGCGACAGTACGCTCAAGGTCGTCAACGTCAACACCGGCGCGCTGCTACAGACGCAACCCGCCGTCAACCCCTACACCGGTGCAGCGCTGCCCGCGACATGCGGCGCGCCGGGCACGCCCACGACTGGCGCCGGAAACCAGCGGCTCGACGAGATGGCCTACGATCCGGCCGACGGCATCGTGCTTGCAATCAACGACGCGGCGTGCCCGCCGTTCGGCACGTTCTACTCGACGACCGCACCGTACGCCGCGGTCGGCAGCATCGCGTACACCACGGCCAACGGCGGAGCCGAACAGCCGACCTGGGACCCGACGCAAAAGCAGTTCATCCAACCCTTGCCGACGACGATCGCGAACCCGAACGGTGAAGTCGACCTGGTCGATCCCCATTCGTTCTTGGTAACGAAGGTCTTCGGTCTTCCGTCAAACTGCTAACCCAACGGCACCGCGCTCGGGCAGAATGAAACGCTCTTCCTCGGCTGCAGCGCGACCGGAGAAATTCTGACGATCAACGCGACGACCGGTGCCGTGCTCAACACGATTCCGGGACTCGGCGGCTGCGACGAAGTTTGGTACAACCCGACGGCCAACCGCTTCTACGCCGGCTGCTCGAACAACGCGAGCG
Organism: Candidatus Lustribacter telmatis; assembly: GCA_003164045.1. Taxonomy (GTDB): domain Bacteria; phylum Vulcanimicrobiota; class Vulcanimicrobiia; order Vulcanimicrobiales; family Vulcanimicrobiaceae; genus Lustribacter; species Lustribacter telmatis. The sequence continues at coordinate 51,315 of PLRU01000082.1, read as the reverse complement.
GACCGGTTTTCGTCGTCGCCGACGGCAGCGGCAATCTCATCACGAGTGTGGCAACGTCGACCGGAGCGCACTCCATCGCGGTCGATCCCGCCACCGACCACATCTTCCTCCCGACGCAAAAGTCGGGCGTGCAAGTCTACACCCACTAACAAACCGGCGGTTCTACCGCATGTGCGGCACGTTCGACGGGTAAATCGGGCGATTGATGATCGTCTGCAGCACGTCGGGCGCTGCCTTGAGCACGAGTTCGCAGAACTGCTTGAAACTCTCGCGTTCGGCCTCACCCTCAGCGAAGCGCTCGTTCTGGGTGAGGTCGACCTTTCCGTTGACTTCGAGAAAGCGAACGTAGCGGCCGTCGTCGTCTTCGCTCATCTCGAGGAGATTCGCGTCGGTGAAGATACGCACGGCGGAACCGATCGTCTTGTCGGCGACCTTATCGCCGAGGTCGATGGCCGATGCGATATCGGCGTACGTCATGCGGATCATAGCTTGTCCTGAGCCTGTCGAAGGGCCGGCGATCTTCTTCATCTCACGATAGATGTTGCGCAGCGTGTGCAGCGGTGGTGCGTCGCGCTCGAGGATGAAGTCGTTGATGTTCCGGTCGCGTTCGCCGAAGAGCAGATGGATCTGCGCAGGTGCGCCGTCGCGTCCCGCCCGTCCGGATTGCTGGTTGAATTCCGTAATATCGAAATTGAGGTGGTAGAGAAAGACGTCGCGCACGTCGGGCAAATCGACGCCCTCGCCGAATGCCGACGTCGCGACGATCACCCGGATCGTGCCGGCGCGGAAGAACTGCTCGACTTGCAGCCGCTCGGCCGAACCGACGCCGGCGTGATAGAACGCGACGATGTCGCCGAGCGTGGTGCGCAACTTCTCCGCAACTTTCGTTGCTTCGGTGCGCGAGTTGCAGTACACGATCGCTTTGCCTTCGGCGTCGATGTTGCGCCGGATATAGTCGACCTTATTCGTGACGCCGCGCGCTTCGACCACGGTGAGGTTCTCGCGAATCGTCGGATCGATGACCCACGCATCGATCGCGAGTTCGCGCCGGATGCCGGCAAACACGTCATCGCCGGCGGTTGCGGTTAGGGCGAGAACCTGCGGCGAGCCCAGTTTGCGCATGACGTCGGCCACGCGGCCGTACGCCGGGCGATGCGTGCTCTCGATCAGATGGTGCGCTTCGTCGACCACGAGCAAGGCCGGCCGGCTGCGTTCGTTCGTGAAGCGGTCGACGTGGAAGTGCATGAACTCCGGCGTCGTGCAGACGATGTCCCACGCGCCGCTCTCGAGCGCGTCCATCAAGGCCGCACGCTCGCCTGCATCGATCGCACCGTTGGCGCGAAATATGCGCAGCCCGAGCGGTTCGAGCCGGCGAATCAGCGCTTCGTACTGGTCGTTGGCGAGCGCGCGCAGCGGGTAGAGCACGATCGTCTTCGCATCCCGTTCCAGCGCGCCGATGGCCGCCGGCAGCTGGAAGCACAGCGACTTTCCGCGGCCCGTCCCGAGGACGGCGAGCGTATTGCGCCCACTCGCAACGCGCTCGAGCACGGCGCGCTGCGCGTCGCGCAACGGACGCTCGCCGAGCAGCGCGCGTTGCACGTCGCCGGCGTGCGCACGCTGGCCCGTTCCTTCGCGCACCGGCTCCGGCCGTTCGCGCGTGACCCAAATGTTGACGCCGGCGCTGCGCGTGCCGCCGCCCGTGATATGGCGAACCTCGGCGCGGTAACGCTCGCCGGCATCGATGTTCGGCGCGATGCGCGCAGCGATCGGCTTGCGCACGAAGCCGAGCTGCAGACGCCCGAAGTGCACGGCGACGGCGTTTGGGTCGAACGCGTTGTCCGGCTGACGCACGAGTTCGAGTTCCGCTCCCGGCTGAAGACCGCCGATGAGATCTTGGCGCCCCTCGAACGTCACGCCGACGATCTTGGTATTGAAGCCGAACGAGTCGCCGATCGACGCATACGGATCGCGATCGAGAAATGCGTCGCTCTTCGCGTAGAGCTCGTCGAGAAATGCCGCGGCCGGCGAAGGCGGCGCGGCGTTACGCGGCACGCCGAACGTGGCGACGAGCCGCTCGAACGCCGCCTCCGATTTTGTCGGAGGCAGGCCGTCAGCTCGTGTGCGGGGTTTCACGCGGCGCCGGATGCGCCTCGGCGGCTTCGGGTTCGGGTTCGGCGGCCGGACCGCCGGCGTCGAGGTTCAGCCGGATTTCTTCGTGGCCGAGATCGTAGTCGCGGTCGTGATGGCCAAGCGTTTGCGCGTCGAGCGGATCGAGATGATCCGCCTCGTGCGACTCGCGCTCGAGGTCGACCACGTCGTACTCTTCGTCCTCGAAGCTGTGGTCGTGATCGTGTTCGGCTTCGTTCTCGAACATGACCGTATCGTTCGTCGTTTCGATACGCCGGCGTTTGTACTTCGGCGGACCCTCCGGACCGCGGCGCGATGACTGGCGTTCGCGTTCGCGACGCGCCTTCCGCGCAGCGAGAATTTCCGCGCGGTCGGCGTCGGTCCGCGCTTGAGCGCGCGCTTCGGCGACCGTGCGCGGCGCCGCTTCGAGCGATGCCCGGCGCGATGCGGCGCGCGTGCCCATGCGCTTCTGGAACGACGCGACGAGCGGCGCCGAATAAAAGATCGAGTGATATCCACCCGAGCAAATACCGACCAGCAGGGCGAAAGCGAAATTCTGCAGCGACGCGCCACCGAAGGCGAGCAGCGCGACGAGGGTAATCACGACGGTCGCGAGCGTGTTGACCGAGCGGGTCATCGTCTGCAGGATCGACGTGTTGACGATCTTGTCGAACGGCTCCCCGGCCATGACTTTGGTGTTCTCGCGGATCCGGTCGAGGATCACGATCGTATCCATGACCGAATAGCCGATGACCGTCAGCACCGCGGCGAGAAACGCATCGTCGACGCGCTTGTTCGCCAGCGAGTAGATCCCGATCATCATCAGCGAATCGCGGACGAGCGCGATGATCGTAACGAGACCGAAAATGTAGTTCCAGCCGAAGCGGAACGCGATATAGAGGAACTGGATCGCAATCGCAATGACCAGCGCTTTGAGCGCGTTGATCAGATACTCCGACGCGAGCGACGGACCGACCGTTGAGATCGACGACTGCGAGCGGTCAACGGGAGCGACGCTGCCCAGCGCACTCCACAGCGGATCGGTCTGGTTGCCGAAGTCGGTTTGCGTCTCGATCGTGTAGCGCTCGCCGACCGGTTCGCCGGGCTTCGTGAGCGTGTTGATCTGCGCGTCGGACACCTTGATACCGGTCAGCGCCTTAAGCAGCGCATCGCGATCGACGGGTTTGGTGAACTTCGCCGTAACGTCGGTACCGCCGGTGAACGACAGACCGAGCCGCAGCGGCGTTCCGGTCGTCACCCAGTGATACACCATCGATGCGAGCCCAAGGCCGATGATGGCAAAGGAAATGATCGAGACGGTTTTGAGCCAGCCGACGACGTTCCAGTTTAAGCGACGGAAAAACATCTCAGGCTCCGTAGGCCTTCTGATCCGTCACGATATTCTGCTCGACGATCAGGTCGACGAAGAAGCGCGTGACGAAGACCGCGGTAAAGAGCGAGAACGCAGTGCCCCAGAAGAGCGTGTAGGCGAAGCCTTTCACCGTACCGGTTCCGAGCAAGAACAAGACGCCGGCGCCGACGATCGTCGTAACGTGGCTATCGAACACCGCGGTGAAGGCGCGGCGGAAACCGATCTTCACGGCCGAGCGCAGCGATTTGCCGGCCCAGAGTTCTTCCTTGAGACGTTCGAAAATCAGCACGTTCGCGTCGACCGCCATACCGATCGAGAGCACGAAGCCCGCGATGCCGGGCAGCGTGAGAACGGCGTGCGCGGCCGAGAGCAGCGCGAGTAGCGCAACGACGTACACGATCAGTGCGACGTCGGCGAGCAGACCGGGCAGACGGTACATCACCGCCATGAAAATGAGCACGAGGCCGAGGCCCACGATCGATGCGTAGAGCGACTTAGTGAGATCTTCTTGACCGAGGATCGGACCGATGTCGTCCTTCGATATGATCGTCGTCGGTACGGGCAGCGCACCAGCATTGAGCTCGTTGGCGAGCAGCGCAACCTGATCTTCGGTGAACTGGCCGGTGATCTGGCCGGAATCCGTGATGATTCCCTGGATCGTCGCGTCTTGGACGAACTTCTTGTCGAGAAACGTGCCGAGCAGTTTGCCGAGATTATCTTTGGTCAGCTGCCCGAATTTGTTCCCATCCTTCAACTGGAAGTCGATCTGCGGCTGGCCGGCCTGACCGTAGGCGGCCTGCGCGCCCTTGAGCAAGTTGCCCGGGTACACGACCGGCCCGGAATCCTTATACGCGCCGTTCGGATCGTCGGCGTACTTTTTGTCGGAATTCGCGCGCGCGCTGACGTTCGGCGGAACGATCTTGAACTCGAGGACCGCCGCTTCTTTGAGCAGTCGCTCCGCTTCGTCAGCGTTCTTGACCGCGGGCAGCTCGACGAGCAGGCGGTTCGTGCCGACTTTCGAGATCACGGGCTCGGCGACGCCTAGGCCGTTCACGCGATTTTGCACGACGGTTTCGACCTGGTCTTGAACGTCGGCCGTAATCGTCGGGACTTCTTTGGTCGGCTGTAACTCGAGCAGCACGCGAGCGCCGCCCTGCAGGTCGAGACCGAGGTGGATTTTTTGCTGGATCGGGAGGATCGTCCAGATGCACAGCCCTACCACGGCCAGGAGGAGGACCGCTTGAAGCGGCCTCTTGAGCTTATTCCACATACCGTTGTTTCGGGGAAGGGGAGAACCCCGGAATCGTAGCAGGTCCGGTAAAGAGCGTCAAACCACCAACGCCTTCTCTTGAAGGAGGGCCGTGCAGGATACCAAGGGCGTAGATGCAGGACTCCTGCAGTCGCGGTACCGGCTAACCAAGCAACGCGCGGCGATTTTGCGCGCCCTGGAAGACGGCCGCCATCTCAGCGCCGAGACGATCCTCGAGCGCGTCCGCGCACAGCTGCCGGGCGTCAGCCTCGGGACGATCTACCGGACGCTCGATATCTTACGCAGCATCGGCTTGGTGCAGATCTTCTCCCACGCCGGCGCGGCCGCCAAATACGAAGCCGCGCTCGAGAAGCATCACCATCTCGTGTGCACACAATGCGGCGAGGTAACGAACGTCAACGTCAGCGAGGCGCTGACGCTCTCGCAAACGATCGCGCACGAACACGGCTTCGACGACGTCGACTGCGCGCTCGTCGTGACCGGCCGTTGCGCCCGCTGCGCCGACGTGCCCGCAACGGCGAGCGGTTAGCCCACCGTGCATTGGGCGATTACCACGGCCGGTTCGAGCTGCGTACCGGGTGGGATTTCGCTAAAAGCGTAGACGTCGATCCGGGGGCCGACGCGTTCGAAGAACTCCGCGAGGAGTGGGCGTAGCGGGGCGGTGACGACGACGGCGTGTGGGGCGAAGGATGTGTCGGCAAGGAAGCCTTCGACGTTCTCGCGCACGTGGCGCGCGGTTTGCGGGTCGGGAGCGAGGCCCGTTTCGCTGCTCCACATGCGCGCTAGTTCGGCGTCGAAGGCCGGCGCGAGGATCAGCGGGCGAATGCGGGCGGTGCCGTCGCGGCGGAATTGTTGGGGGACGATGACGCGGCGAACGGCTTCCGCGAGTTCGCGTGGTTCGCGTGCGTGCGGTGCGGCGTCGAGCATGGCTTCAAACACGGTGATCGGATCGCGCGGCCACGCGCGTTCGCGTAACAGAAGTGCGAAAGCTCGATGTGCCGCAACGATCGGCAGAACGTCGGTGCCGACGTCTTTCACGATCGACGGCACCGTCGCGCGCAAATGCTCCAGCAGCGTTTGGAATTCTTGGCGGCCGAACAGCTCGGCGGCGTTGGCGCGGACGATCTCCGAGAGATGCGAGCCGATGATCGAGATCGCGTCGAAGGTGAGCGCACCGGCGGTTTGCGCGCGTTCGCGCTCCTCCGGCGCGATCGATTTTGCGCTGAGGCCGTAGACCGGCTCGATACACGGTTCGCCCGTGATTTGCGCAAGCACGGCATCGGGCGCAACCGCAAGCAGACGCTCCAAGCGCACGCGGCCCTCGCCGGCGATGCGGTCGCGCACTCGGATCGCGTACGTGTCGGGCGCGCGTAGGCCGTCATCGCGCAAGCGGACGCCCGGAATGACGATTCCCGTTTCGGCTGCGAGGGCGCGGCGAACGTCGCCGATACGGTCGAGCAGCGCATCGGCATTCGGCGGCGCGAGCAGTCCGTAGAGATCCGTGCCGACATCGATTGAAAGCGCATCCACGCCGACCAACGCAAAGGCGGACTCCGGCCGGCGGATCGCATCCTTCCGGCGGCGTTCCAGCGCGGCGCGCACTTGCTCGTCGACGCGTTTGCGCCGCGTCGCCGATACGGCGGCGCCGCCGAACGCGGCGAGCGCAAGCCCACCGAAGACCGGGGCCGGCAATGCGGGCACGAAGGCCAGCACGGCCATTAGGACGCCGGCCGTGCGCAACGCATCGGGACGCGCGATCAGTTGTGCAGCAAGATCGACGGCCAACGCGCCCTCGCCGGCAACGCGGGTGACCATGAGCCCCATCGAGGTCGAGATAAGGAACGCCGGGAGCGTGGTGACGAGCGCGTTGCCGATCGATAGAATCGCGAACGTCTGCAGCGCGTCGAGCGGGCTCATGCCGCGGTACGCTACGCCCACCACGAGGCCCCCGGCAAGGTTGAGCGCGACGATCACGAGCGAAGCGATCGCATCGCCTTTGACGAATTTGCCTGCGCCGTCCATCGCCGCATAGAAGTCGGCCTCGCGCTGCACCCGAGCGCGCTTGCGCCGCGCGCCTTCGGCATCGAGCGCGCCGGCGTGGACGTCGGCGTCGATCGCCATCTGCTTGCCGGGCATCGCATCGAGCGTGAAGCGCGCCGATACTTCGGCGACGCGCTGCGCGCCGGTGGCGATGACGATGAACTGGATCGTGATGAGGATCGCGAACACGATCAACCCGACGACGATGTTCCCGCGGACGACGAACGCACCAAACGCCGGGATGATCGCGCCCACGCCGTCGGCTTCGTGGCCTTGGGTGAGGATCAGGCGGGTGGCGCTGACGTCGAGCGAAAGCCGGAAGAGCGTCGCGAGCAGCAGGGCCGGCGGGAAGCTGGAAAACTCAAGCGGCTCTTCGACGCGCAGGCTGATCAGCAGCACGAGCGCCGAGCCGAAGATGTTCAGCGCGAGCAACGCGTCGAGAATAGCCGGCGGCAACGGCACGATCAAGATGCCGACGATCGAGAGCACCGCGGCGGCGAAGACCGCGTTCGGCTTCATGCAGCCAACACGCCCGCGCGCACCAGCGCCGCAATGGCATATGCCACGGCAACAAACGATTCTGCCGGAATCGGCCGCCCCGCTTCGCCGCTGCGCCAGAGCAGACGTGCGAGCGCGATGTCTTCTACTACCGGGATATGCTCGCGTTCGGCGATAGCGCGAACCTCGAGCGCGACGGCGTCCGTAGCGCGCACGACGATCTCGGGCACGGGAACTACCGGAGGCGCATACCGGATGGCGATCGCGATGTGCGTCGGGTTGACGACGACGAACGACGCTTCGCGCGTGCGCGCGATGCCGCCGCGGACGAACGTGCGGTGCAGCTGCTTGCGGCGCGATTTGGCTTGCGGATCGCCGTCTTGTTCGCGCGCGTCGCGCCGGAACTCATCGAACGTCATCTTGAGCGAACGCAGCCACCGGCCGCGCACGACCACGTAGTCGGCAAAGGCGAACAACGCGCCGATCCCCGCGGCCGCAAAACACGCCTGGGAGATGCCGCCGAGGGCAACTCCCGCCGCACCTGACGGCGATGCGGTTGCCGTCGCAGCAACGATGGAACGGATGCCGATCGGCGCAACGACGGCCATCACGACGACGAACGCAACGCCGGCGCGCACCGCACCGACGACGGCCTCCATACCGAACATGCGCTTCAACCCCGGCATCGGCGCGAGCTTGCCGAACGCGAGCTTCAACCCGTTCACTCGCAGCCCGCCCGCTTGCGCGAGCGATGCGACACCTCCGCAAACCGCCGCGCACGAGGCCGGCCCGAACGCGAGCATGCCCAGTGCAAGCACGGGCAGCGGATCGAACGTTTGCGGATGCCTTGCCGCCGCCAGGACCGCGCTTACCGCCGCGTTCGCCAAGAGCGGCATCTCAAGCGACAGGCCGAGCAGCGCGCCGGCGAACGCGGCAATGCTCGCTACCTCGTGCGAACGCGCGGCGTTACCCTCGCGTTTGGCACGCTCGCGCCGTGCCGGCGTCGCATCGAAGCGCTTTTCGGCGCTCTCATCGCTCACGGCCGCTCTCCGAGCGGCAACACGAGCCACGGATGCGCGGCCAGCGGTGCGTACAACGGAATCCCGGCCAGCGTCACGATAATCGCGGCTGCGAACACTACCGGGAACGCCAGCGAAAAACTCGCCAACCGCGGTACGACGCGCGCGACCGCAGCCAGCGCCACTTGCACGGTAAGCGCCACCGCAATCGCCGGCGCGGCAATCAAGAGCGCCGCGCGCACGATCGTTACCGGCAGCGCTACGGCATATGCCGACCAAGCTGCGGACGCGATGATACTGCCGGGAGCCACGGTGTCGAAACTGCCGGCAAACGCACGCACGACCGGCACGTAGCCGTCGAACAAGAAGAATCCAGCCAGAAACACCGACGACCAGAGCCGCCCGAATGCCTGCGCCGACGTGACGTTCGCGTTCGGCACGCTGCCGCGCACGCCGACGTAATCGTCGATCGTGCGACCGGCATAATATGCCGCATCATAGAGCAACGACGCGCCGGTGCCGATCGCGGCGCCGAGCAGCACTTCGCCGGCAATCGCCAACACAAAGGCGGTACCGTCGAGGGCTACCGAACGAACGTGCGGCGCAATGGCAAAGGCTAGCGCGAGCGCCAGTCCGGCACGCACCGGCGGCGGAACGTTCGGATGCGAAAATCCGGGCGCGCGAAAGACCATGCCGGCGCCGCGCGCAAAGACGAGCAGCGCCGTCTGCGTCATCCGCGCACGAGNNGCGAGCCCGACCGCGATCACTTTCGGCAGCAGCGTGAGGGTCTGTTCCTGAATCTGCGTCGCTGCCTGCAGGATCGCGACGAGCGCCCCGACCACCGTTGCAACCGCAAGGATCGGAATCGTCAGGAGTGCCGTGACGAGCAACGCGTCGCGCAACAGGCTCTCGAACTCGGCCATACGGGCATCGTCGCCTCGGCGCGATTACGGCGCGAAGACGGCGATATTACCAAACACTACCCGCAGGGGATCGCCCTCCCGCCCCGTACCCGAAAATGACGATGCCGGCGAAAACAATGTTCGATAAGATCTGGGAACGCCACGCGATCCTCGAAGAGGACGATGAGACGCTGCTCTACGTCGACCGCTGCCTCTTGCACGAAGGCTCGAGCCACACGTTCGCCAACCTGCGCGAAACGGCGACGCCCGTTGCGCGCGCCAAACAAGTCTTTGCATTCGCCGACCACTACGTGCCGAGCGATCCCGAGCAGCGCTCGCGCGGCACCTCGGCAATTGCCGATCCGGAAATCCGGAACATGGTCGAGCTGCTCGAACGCAACACGGCCGAACACGGCATCACGCAGTTCGGCATCGCCGACGCGCGCCAAGGCATCCATCACGTCGCCGGCCCCGAACTCGGCATCACGCTGCCCGGCCTCGTGCTTACCGGCGGCGACTCGCACACCTCGACCCACGGCGCGTTCGGCAACTTCTCGTTCGGCATCGGCGCGTCGGAAGTAACGCACGTGCTCGCGACGCAGACGATCTGGCAGCGCCGGCCGGGCAACAAACGCATCGTCGTCGATGGCCAACTCGGGTTCGGCATCGCCGCGAAGGATCTCATTCTGGCAATCATCGCGCGCATCGGCATCGGCGGCGGCCTCGGCCACGTGCTCGAGTACGCCGGGTCGACGTTCCGCAACATGTCGATGGACGAACGCATGACCGTGTGCAACATGTCGATCGAAGCCGGCGCGCGCGCCGGAATGATCGCACCCGATGACGTGACCTACGCCTACATCGCCGGCCGGCCGTACGCACCGAAGGGCGCTGCGTTCGAACGCGCGCTGGCGTACTGGAAGACGCTGCCGTCCGATGCCGACGCCGCCTTCGATCAAACCGTCACGCTCGATGCCGCCGCAATCGCCCCACGCGTAACGTGGGGAACGAATCCCGAACAAGGACTCGCGATCACCGAGCGCGTTCCCGATCCAGCCGCCGAAGGCGATGCCGATCGGCGCGACGAGATCGCCAAAGCGCTCGCCTACATGGATCTGAAGCCGGGCATGGCACTGACCGACATCGAGATCGATCGCGTGTTCATCGGCTCGTGCACGAACAGCCGCATCGAAGATTTGCGCGCTGCGGCCGCGGTCGCGCAGCGCGGTCGGGCCAAGGTTCCCACCTGGGTCGTTCCCGGATCGGTCGCCGTCAAGCAGCAAGCTGAAGCGGAAGGTCTCGATCGCATCTTCACGAGCGCGGGATTCGAATGGCGCGCGCCGGGTTGTTCGCTGTGCACGGCGCTCAACGGCGACATGCTCCAGCCGGGCGAACGCTGCGCCTCAACCTCGAATCGCAACTTCCCCGGGCGTCAAGGGCCGCTCGGCCGCACGCACCTGATGAGCCCGGCGATGGCGGCAGCGGCGGCAATCAGCGGAAAACTGACCGACGTGCGACATCTCGCGGGAACGAACTAGATGGAGCCGTTCGTCCGCATCTCGGAAATCGCCGTGCCGTTCGACGAAGCCAACGTCGACACGAATCAGCTCTGCCCGACGCGCTTCAACAAAGTGCCCAAAGGCGAGCGCTTCTGGAGCGTGATGCTGCACGACCGGCGCTTCAATCCCGATGAGTCGGAAAAGCCCGAGTTCATCTTCAATCAAGAGCCGTACCGGCACGCCGGGATCATCGTTGCCGGACGCAACTTCGGCGTCGGCTCGTCGCGCGAGACGGCCGTGTTCGGCCTCGTCTACTTTGGTATCCTCTGCGTGATTGCGCCCAGTCTCGGCGACATCTTCACCAACAACGCGTTCAAGAACGGCGTGCTGCCGATCGTGTTGCCGGCCGAAGCCGTCACCGACCTCATGCGTCAGCTCCAGGCGGAACGCGGCGCGAAGATCGCGGTCGATCTTCCGACGCAAGCCGTCATCGCGCCGAACGGCACGACCTACACGTTCGACATTCACCCGCTGCGCAAACGCTGTCTGAGTCTTGGCCTCGATGAGATCTCGCTGACCAAAACGTTCGGCTCGAGGATCGAGAGCTTCGAGACCAACTATAAGCGCGAGTGTGATTGGCTTGACGCCGGAGTCTGATCGCGCATCGCGCTACGAGCATCTCGGCTTCGTCGCGGTGCTGGGCGCGTTCGTGGGCTGGTATCTCTGGGGCAGCGTCGCTGCGTCGCCGACGTTTGAGAACCTGCTCTTGGTCGGACCGGTGGCCGTGCTCGGCCTCGTGCTCGTGGTGTTCATCATCGCGCAGACGCTGCTGCGCGGCAACCGCGTAACCGAAGCCGAATCCGGGATTCCGGATCGCATGCCGGTGGGCCGCACGCGCGACGCGATCGCGGTCATCATCGCGTTCGTCCTCTTCGTCGCCGCGCTGCCCGTTATCGGGTTCGATCTCTCGACGCTCTTCTTTATCGCAGCGATTCTGATCTATCTCGGTGAGCGGCGCGCGGTATGGGTGGCGGGACTCTCGCTTGCAATTGCCGTCGGGCTCACCGTGGGCGCGCTTGCCACTCTCACATACCCGCTGCCGACGGCGATCCTCGGCCGGCTGTGGGGACTCTTGTGATCGATTTCCACGCGCTGCAATCGGCGTTCGGCATTCTGTCGTCGTCGAACTTGGCGTGGCTGCTCGTTGTTCCCGGGGTCGTTCTCGGCATGCTCGGCGGCGCGCTGCCGGGAGTTTCCGGCGCACTGATTCTCGCCCTGGTGCTGCCGCTCACGCTGCGCATGGATTTTCTCCCGGCGCTCGTGTTTCTGACGGCGATCCACACCGGGTCGCTGTTCGGCGTCGCGGTACCGGCGATCTTGATGAACGTCCCCGGTTCGGCCGCCGCCGTCGCGACGTCGTTCGACGGCTATCCGATGTCACGCCGCGGCGAACACAACATCGCGCTCGGGCTCGCGCTCTCCGCCTCCGTGCTCGGACATCTGGGCGCCTACATCTTGCTCTTTCTCTGGATCGAGCCGATTTCGCACGCGGTGCTCAAGCTGGGTCCGCCCGAGATGCTGCTCATCATGCTGTGGGGACTCACGCTTATCGCCGCGTTACGCGGCAAGCATATGTCGCGCAGTCTGCTCGCGGGCGCGATCGGTATCTTGATCGGCACCATCGGCTTGAGTCCGGGCGGTGCGATTCGCGGCACGCTCGGCTTCCCGGCGCTGCTCGACGGCGTACCGGTGATCTCCGCGCTGATCGGCCTCTTTGCCGCGGGCGAATTGTTCAATTTAGCCGGCACCAAATTCTTGGTCGATGCCGCCGAGCATCGTCACGTGCGCATCGGCGAGATCGTTCGCGGCATGCTCCAAGCGCTGCGGTATCCGTTCGTCATTCTGCGTGGGCTTGCGATCGGCTCGACGATCGGCGGATTGCCCGGCGTCGGCGCATCGGTGTGCAATCTCATCTCCTACGTCGAGACGCGCCGCACCGACAAGCATCCCGAAACCTACGGTACCGGAAATCCAAAGGGCGTCGTCGCCGCCGAAGCCGGCAACGCGAGTTCCGAGGGCGGCTCGATGGCGACGCTGCTTGCGCTCGGCATCCCGGGAGGCGCATCGTCGGCGGTCATGCTGGCGGCATTCGCCCTGCACAACATCAACGGCGGACCACAATTCATTTCGAAGTCCAAGGATGTCGTCTATGCGATCATCATGACGAACTTCGCCAACGGCGTGGTACTGCTCGTCCTCGGCATCCTGCTGACGGGCCTGATGGCGAACATCGTGCGCATCCCCGTGCGCATCTTGATCCCGGCCATTCTCGCGCTAGCAACGTTCGGCGCGTATAGCTTCGACGGCAGCATGGTCGGCCCGATCACGATGGCGGTCTTCGCGGTTCTCGGTTGGTTCATGCGGCGCCACGACTACTCGATTCCGGCCTGTGCGGTCGGACTGATCCTCGGCAAGAACATCGAAGGGGCCCTGATCAACTGTTTTCAGATCAGCGGCGGCACGATCGGGTATTTCTTGGGACGGCCGATCGCACTGACACTCTTGGTGCTCCTCGTCGGTTCGATAGTCTATCGGCCCACAATGCAACGACTGCGCGCGTGGGGCAAGCCCGTGGAAAAGGAACCTGTTGGATGCTAACGCGATGGTTGCCGGCCGTTCTCGGCTTCGTCTTCGTCCTTGCGGCGCACGGCGCGGTCGCCGCCGACACCTGGCCCACCAAACCGATCACGATCGTCGTTGCGACCGCGGCGGGCGGCGGCTTCGACTTGATGGCGCGCATGACCGCACCGCTGTTGAGCGCGAAGCTCGGCGTGCCCGTTGCGGTGATGAATCGCGAAGGCGGCTCGGAGCTGATCGGCTCAGCCTACGCGCTCAGCCAGCCGCACGACGGCAACACCATTCTCGTCGTCGGCTCCGTGCCGTATTGGTATGCCGACATCAACGAGTTTCACGCACCGTTCAAGCTCGACGATTTCGACGTGCTCAACATTCAGTCGGAAGATCGCTCGTCGGTGATGGTGCCGAAGAACAGCCGCTTCAAATCGCTCAAAGAATTGCTCGCTGAAATCAAAGCGCACCCGGGCACGCTCAGCGGCGCCGTCGTGCGGTCATCGGGCGAATTCTATAATATGGGAATCCTGCGGGAGAGCCTCGGCCTCCCGCCGTCGGCGATCCGCGTCGTAACCTACGAATCCAGCACGCCGCTTCGGTCGGCGCTGGCCGGCGCCCAAGTCGACTTCGCGGTCGTCTCGCTCGACGCCAGCGCGTCGATCATCCAGTTGCTGACGCCGCTCGCGATCTTCGGACCGCCGGTGAAAGACTTTCCGGATTTGCCGTCGGTGGAGAGCGTCCTCAAACCGATGGGCGCAAATCCCGTCTTCGTACCAAGCTCCTACCGCGCATTCGTCGTTCCGGCCGACTTCAAGACGCTCTATCCCGACCGCTACAAGAAATTGCTGGCCGCGTACAAGGGGGTCGTCGAAAGTCCGGAACTGATCGCCAAAGCAAACGCGGCCAGCCTACCCGCGCAATGGATCGGTCCGGACAAATCACGCGCCGAGATCGCGCGCGCGTTCGCCTTGCTCAAACGCCACGAAAACCTGCTGACAGAAAAATGATACTTGCGAGCGAGGCACAGCGGAACGCCCTCTTCTCCGGCCTGTTGCGCTCGATACGGGTAAGCAGCAGCGTCTTCGCTCGTCCCGAACTCAGCGCGCCCTGGGGCTTCACGATGGCGGACGAACAAGCGGCGTTTCATATCGTCACGCGCGGGAGCTGCACGCTGTCGATCGGCGGAACGGCGGAATCCGTCGTGCTCTCCGAGGGTGATTTCGTCGTGCTGCCGCGCGGCGTAACGCACGTGCTGCGCGATGCTCCGACGACGACGCCGATAAAGCTCGACGGATCGCTCAAAACGCGCAAGCGCGATCCCGACGGCGTGTTCCGCGCCGGCGGCGGCGGCGAAACGACGGCCCTCGTTTGCGGCAACATCCACTTCGAGGACGTCTCGACCGATCTGCTGCTCGCGATTTTGCCGCCCATGATCCACGTGCGCCGGCAAGGCAGCCGCCTCGGTTCGTGGCTCGGTGCGACGATGGATCACGTCCGCTCGGAACTCGCTGCCGGGCATCCGGCGGCGGAAATCGTGGTCGCGCGCATCGCCGACATTCTGTTCATACAAGCAGTGTCGCTATATCTTGAGGACAACGCCGACATCGCGGAGTCGGGCTGGCTCGGCGCCTTGCGCGATCGGCAAATCGGTCCGGCCCTGGCGCTCATCCACCAGCATCCGGAGCAAATCTGGACGGTGGAATCGCTGGCGGAAACGCTCGCCCAATCGCGTTCCGCGTTTGCCGCCCGTTTCGCACAACTCGTCGGCGAGCCGCCGCTGCGTTATCTCACCCGCGTGCGCCTCAACATCGCCGGCACCCGCTTGAGTTCGACCGGCGAGAAGATCGACGCCATCGCGACCTCGCTCGGGTATGCCTCAGCGTCCAGCTTCAACAAGGCATTCAAAGCGCGTTTCGGCATCGCGCCCGGCGAGTACCGTGGACGATTTGCGTCTCAAACGAGCGTCTGAGACAAACTCGCTCGCAGCGCCCCGTGCTACGCTCGGCGCAAGATGATACTCGTCACCGGCGCCACCGGACTCAACGGCAAAGAAATCGTACGGCAGCTCTCGGCCAAGGGCATTCCGGTACGGGCCCTCGTGCGCAATCTCGCGCGCGCCGCGGATATTGCCGCGCTGCCGAACGTCGAAATCGTCGAAGGCGACATGGCCGTGCCCGAAACCCTCGCCGTTCCGTTGCGCGGCATCGAGCGGGCGATGCTGATCTCGTCGTCCGATCCCGTCATGCTCGACGTGCAATCCAACTTCATCACTGCCGCCAAAGCCGCCGGGGTCGCGCACGTCGTAAAACTCTCCGGCATCATGCCCGAACGCGACTCGGCGTTTCGCTTTGCCCGCATGCACGGCGAGGCCGAACTCCGGCTCGAGCAGTCGGGCATGGCGTTCACGCATTTGCGCGCCGGCGAGTTCATGCCGGCCTACTTCCGCCAGGCCCCGGGGATCGCGGCGACCGGCTCGTTCATGCTGCCGATGGAGAACGCGCGCATCGCCTCGATCGATATCGGCGACCTCGCCGAGGTCGCGGTACTCGCCCTCACCGGCATGGGCCATGCCGGCAAGATCTACCGCCTGACAGGACCCGAGGCGCTCACGATGACGGACGTCGCGGAGCGGCTCTCCACGGCAACGGGGAAGCCGGTCCGGTACATCAACGTCTCGCCCGAGGATAATCGGAGCGCCAATCTCGGCCGCGGTATGCCACCCTATCTCGCCGACGGCCTCGTCGAACTCTACGCGGAGCGGCGCAACGGCAAGGAAGGCACGGTCTATCCCGATACGGCCGAGCTACTGGGGCGGCGTCCGGTGAGTTTCGGCGAATTCGCCGAGCGCAACGCCGCGATCTTCCGCGGCGACCCGCAGCCGGCGAAGGTGTAACACGATGAAGCACTTCCTGATCAGATACACGTTCAAGAACGGGACGCGCGAGGCATGGCACGCGGAGATCACGCGCTTCATCACGGCGCTCGAAAACGACCCGAAACTGAAGGGCCGCATTTCCTATCGCTGCATGCGGGTCAAGGACAGCGACGAGTACTACCACGTCGCGGCCGCCGCTGATGATACGGCGCCCGCGGACCTCAACGCCGCGGATTTCTTCAAGCACTATACCGAAGCGTCGGATGCCGTCTCGGGCGGCGGGCTCGAAGTGCTACCGCTCGAAATCATCGCCGAAACCACGTACCGCGCATAATCGAGATATTTTCGGATCAGCGCTTATCAGTGATGATCGTAGACGATTTTTCCGCGATGAGATGACGGAAAATATCGCTGATTCTTATAATAGGGTAAGGTCTTGGGGGCCTCATAAAGCACCCGCTCCTTCACCCCCGCTAGCCGTCGACGTTCGCCGCTACCCGCCGGCGTAATGCCGCCATGTCGATATCGTGGACGCTGCCGGTACCGGCGAGATCGAGCGCGTGCGCGGCCGCCGCGCCCATCGCAATGCACGGGCCCATGACGCGCACGCTCGAGAGCGCGGCGCTGTCGGCGTCGATGCACCGGCCGGCCGCGACGATATTGTCGGCGTCGACCGGCGTGAGGCTCGCGAACGGCACGTAGTGCACGTGATCTTCGCTGAACGGCTCCCACACGTAGCCTTCGGCGTTGTGGTGCTGTTCGAGCGGCCACGCCGTGCGCGCGATACTGTCGGGAAACTTGGTCCCCGCGCGCACTTCATCGGCCGTAAGGTGATGTTTGCCGACGATCCAGCGCGTCTGCCGCACACCTGGTAAGCCGAGCGCGCGCACCCGCGTGTTGCCGTAGGCTGCGGGAAACTCGCCTTTGAGAAACTGCATCGTGCGGTCGGCCTGCTCGCGGCCCTCGAGGCCCTTGGCCGTCGCTCCGAACGGATCGAGCGGCGTTTCGACGTGGTTCATGTTCACGACGGCAATGCCGCGACCGGGGAACGCCGCCGCAAATCCATCGCGACGGATCAAGCCGTAGTGTTCGCCGCGCTCGCGAATGCGCAAACCCATTTCGTCCCACGTGGGCGCTTGCGCTTCATCGACGCCTTCGATCACCATCATTTGCGAGCCGTAGATCACGCCGTCCGCTTGTTCCTGACACGCGAGACCGGCTTGCCAGGTGAGCGCTGCATCGCCGCTCGCGTCGATGAAACCGTCGGCGACGATGCGCACGTCACCGTAACGCGTCGCGAAGTCGAGCGACGCGATGCGCCGGCCATCGAGGTTCACGTTGCGCAGGATCGCGCCGACGAGCGGGATGACGCCTTCCTTCACGATCGTGCGCTCGACCCAGCGCGCGAGCGCGACGTCGTCGTACATCACAACGGTCGTATGCGCGCGGCGATAGTGCAGCGCATCCTCAGCGCCGAGGTCGCGCAAGATATCGTCGGCGATGCCGTGCGTGAATTGCGGGCCGTGCGTGCCGTTGCCGAACAGCCCGCAGAACATGCCGATGATGCCGTTGACGGCTTGTCCGCCGAGCGCCGGCAGCCCGTCGACGACGACCGTCTTGCGCCCCAGGCGCGCCGCTTCGATCGCCGCCGATGTGCCGGCGATGCCCGCCCCGACGACGCAGATCTCCGCGCGGAATTCGCGCACCGGCGGCAAGCCGTCGCGACGCACGCGCCGCGTGTCCGGAGCGAACGGAAGGTTAAGACCGGGCATCCGCTACGCCTTCGCGGGGACGTCCGGATTGTGCAAGAGCGGCCAAAGCGTGGCAAACGACGATTGTGTATTCAGCGACTGCCACGTCGCGAACATGTGTTTCGCCATAGCGAGATCGAGCGTCGGCACCGCACAGTCGAGGAACTTCGCTTCGATCTGCTCTTTCGACATCGGGTTCTGCTGGCTGCCGATCGGGTACTTGATCAGGCTCTCGAGGCGTTTGCCGTCCGTCAGCACCACGGCCACGCGCGCCGCGTTCGGATCGATCGAGTCACCATACTCAGGATCGGCCGCAACCGAAATCTTCGCGGCGAACGTTTTCACCCGCGGATCGGCGATCGCTGCGTCGCTGAACGTCGAGAGGCGCGGCGTTCCGCGCACGAACGACGTCGCGATCACGTAGGGCACGCTGAACTTCGCACCTTCGATCGTCGATGGATAGGTCGTCGCGACGTATTTCGCCGCTTGTTTCGTCACGCCGACGTGCACTTCAGCGATCTGATCGATGCGGCCGCCGAGCATCGCGCGCACCGCCAGCGCCGCATCGATCGCCGTATGGCCTAGGCCGCCGCACGCATAGGGCTTCACCTTGAAGCCGATCTCGGCAAGGTCCGAGCGCCGGCCGAAATCGCCGAAGGGCGCGTTCGACCACGCCAGATCGCGACAGAAATCGAGCGAGTAGCCGTTCGCGCCCTCGAGCGCAATCGCGCTCGAGGTAAAGCCGCGCGTTGCCAATACAGCCGCCATCACACCGTTGCGCGCGGCCTGGCCGGCATGCAGCGGCTTCGTCATGGTCCCGAAATTCACCGAGAGGCTCGACGCCAGCGACGCGCTGATGCCGATCGCTCGAACGACCACGTCCGGCGGCGCCTTCAGGAGCTTCGCGCACGCGACTGCCGCCGCGATCGTGCCGACCGTTCCGGTTGAGTGCCAGCCGGTGGTGGCGAATGCGGGACACGCGCGCAGCAAGCGCAGTGCAACTTCGAAGCCGACGTTGTACGCGGCGAAAACCTCGCCCGGCGTCGCGTGGTGCTGTTCCGCTAGCGCGAGCAACGCGGGAAAGAGCGCAGCCGTCGGCTGGCCTGCGATCGTCGTAACGTCGTAGTCGAGCGCGTGGAGCGAAACGCCATTGGCCAGCGCGGCGAGCTGCGGCGACGACTTGAGCGCACGCCCGGCGATCGTCGTGAGCGGCGCGGCGTGTTCTTCGCGCACCATTTCGGCCACGATGTGCGCAGGTTCGCTGCGCGAACCGGCCAGCATGACGCCGAGCGAATCGATGAACGCGAGGTTCGCGCGCTGCACCGCAAGCGGCGGCAGGCTGCCGGCATCGAAGCCGGCGACGTACGACGCAATCGCGCGGGCGGGATCGATCGCCGCGGCGACCGGAGACGGGGAAGTTTCATCAGCCGCCACGATTTGCACGCTCCCGAGTACGCCCGCCGACGCGCTCGCGGCCAGAAAAAGTCCACGACTTACCGTCATTGTTGCACTCCGTCTCCAGGTGACCTCGCAGCATTCCTTCACCGGAACGACGCGACGACCCCGTTGCAGACGAGTGCCCAGCCATCGACGAGGACGAAAAGCAGCAGTTTGCACGGCAGCGAGATCACCGGCGGACTGAGCATGAACATGCCCAGGCCCATCAAGACGGCCGCGACGGCGAGATCGATCGCGACGAACGGCAGATAGAGCGCGACGCCGATCGCGAACGCGCTGCGCAGCTCGCCCACGACGAACGCCGGAATGAGCACCGTCAGCGGCGTGCGCGCCGGCGCTTCTTCCGGCGGGCGCCGCGCGATGCGCGCGAAGACGTCGATGTCGCGGCGTTTCGTTTGACGCAGCATGAACGCGCGGAGCGGCTCGATCGCGCGATCGAGGAACTGATGCTGCGTCATCCGTCCCGCGGCATACGGACGGATCGCATCGTGGTCGATGCGTTCGAGCGTCGGCGTCATGATGACGAACGTCAACACCAGCGCGAGTCCGGTCAGCACGGGGTTCGGCGGCAACGACGCCGCGCCGATCGCCGAGCGCACGAGCGAGAGCACGACGACGATGCGCA
Organism: Candidatus Lustribacter telmatis; assembly: GCA_003164045.1. Taxonomy (GTDB): domain Bacteria; phylum Vulcanimicrobiota; class Vulcanimicrobiia; order Vulcanimicrobiales; family Vulcanimicrobiaceae; genus Lustribacter; species Lustribacter telmatis. The sequence continues at coordinate 31,248 of PLRU01000082.1, read as the reverse complement.
CGAACGACGTCGAGAGTACGAGCACGAACGGTGCGATCGAAAGTAACGTCAGGCCGGCCAGTACGTCGAGCGGCAACGCCGCATGCCCGCGCCCGGCGATCGAAAGCAACTCGTCCATGCGCCCACGGTACGGGTCGCGCATGGCCGGATTGTTGCGGGTTTAGGGCTTTTCGATGAGCTCCGTGACGCGCACGCCGAAGTTTTCATCGATCGCGACGACTTCACCGCGGGCAACGAGACGATCGTTCACAAGCAAGTCGACCGGACCGCCGGCGAGGCGGTCCAATTCAACGACGGAACCCGTGCCGAGTTTGAGGATATCGCGCACGAGCATTTTCGCCGTCCCGAGCTCGGCCGTAACGGTGAGCGGGACGTTCATCAATAGGTCGAGATTATTGCCGTCCGGCGCGATCACCACGGGTCTCCCCTCATCGTTTGGGTTCGGATCTCGAAAGCGGCGTGGCCGTTGCGCACTCCGGGGGTTCCGAGAGCGATCCTCTGGCCCGCGAGGTTCAATTCACCCTCCCCGTCGACCTTGGTGCTCAGGGGCACAAGGCTCCCGACCCGCAGGTCCAGCAAGCGTGGGGCGGTCAGCATACCGCGGCCGAGAATCACGCGGACATCGATTCCGAGGTCGCCGAGCGATGCCGGCGTTACGGTCGCCGGGGGCGGCGTTTCGGGGAGTTCCCGTACGATCCCGACCCCAATGGTCAGCGCCACCGGCGCGGTGACGCGCACGTCGAAATAGGCCACCGAGCGGGGGACGCGCGCGGCATCGACCGTACTCGTGGGACCCCGCCGTTCGACGCAGAGCGCCTCGCAGGCGACGGCGCAGCGGGACACGATCCGTTCGATCGCCCCGGCCTCGAGCGCACTCCACGATCCGTCCTCGGCCGCGACGTCCTCACCGAAGGCCGCCTGGACCAGCCGTCGCGCATCGCGTGCCGCCAGCACGAACACCACGTCCGTCGCGCGCCCGGGCGTGGCGAAGAGCAGCGCGTCGCTCGCGAGGCTGCGCCAGGCGGCCGCGTCGAGCGCCACCGGCTCGCCGATCGTCAGCGCACACGCCTCACCCAAGAGCGTTCGCAATGCCTCGCGCACGCCGTTGGCCACGACGCAGGCCGCATCGACGGGCAGGCTCGGGCGCGGCACGAAGCGGGCTCGCCGCACACGGCCGCGGCTCGGCTCGAACGCCAGCGTGGCAATCACTTGAGCAAATCCATGATGACCTTGGAACCTGCGCCTTGCGCCTTATGCGCGGCCTGCAGCGCGGAAAACGCGACGTACGCTTCGGAGAGCCGCTGCAGTCCGGTGTCGATGTCGATGTTGCCGATGTCGCGCGCGTGCGTTGCCAGCGCCGCGAAGCTGCCGTCGGCCGGCGCGCCGACGTGCGGAACGACGCCGGCAACCGCACCGAAGTGCGTAGCATCGAGTCGCTGCGGATTTCCGCCGGCCGGAAAGCGCGCGAGCGCGATGCGTCCCACAACGGCACGTTCGGTCGAACGTTCGCGCGTGCGCGGATCGATCGAGGTGCGCGTGTAGGCGAGCACGCCGTCGTCTTCCACGTGCACGTCGGCGCAGCGGCCAAGCGTGCGGTCCGGCTCGGGTAAACGCAACGGGGCGAGCACGCCCTCCCCGGCAGACGTGCCGAGCACGCGCGCGCCATCGACCGTTTGCAGCGTTCCATCGGCGCCGATGTGGAAACTTCCGGCGCGCGTATACGTGCGCACGCCGCGATCGTCGAGCGTTGCAAACCACGAGCCGGGCGGTGCGGCCACGCTGAGCGGATCGTCGCTGGGCAGCGGCGCAATCGTTCCGTTCACATCGCCGTAACGCGGGATCGCGCCGGGCGTATAGGCCGCCAGCACATCGTTGGCACGGTCGGCGATGCGTTTGAGCGCGTCGAGCGACGCGGGTGCGAGCATCACGGTATCCCGACCGCCATCCCCGCTCCGGCCAGCGCAAACCGGGCGCTCGCGAGCGCGCGCTCCACCCCTTCGCGCAGGGGATCGCTGCACAGCGCGACCAGACGCGCCGTGCGGCCATCGTGATGCACGAGCAGCCGGATGCGGCCGCCGTCAACGTCGATCGTGTGCGCGGCCGGGACGCGCGGCATGGCCGCGAGCCGCTGGACCGCACGTTCGATGCGCCGCGCCGTCTCGCTGACCGGGCGGCGCCGTTCGATCGTCACGGTCGCGGCTGTGCTTGCAGTGCGTTGCGCGCGCGGCGACGCGGGTGCATTCGCGCCGCGCGGCCCGGCTTGCGCAACGGTACCGCGCACAGTGCCCGCTGGTACGGACGTCGCCGGCACGGCACGCTCCGCGCGCGCACGAGCCGGCGCCGCGGCGCGGGTGAGATGCAGGGCTGAGTACCACGCTTCGCTGAGCGCGCGGCGGTCGGTTTGGGCCAATTGCGTCGCGATCACCGCGACGCCGCCAGATGCGGTCGTCATCGCACGTTCCTCCGGCGCCAAGCGTAGCCGCACCGGATGAGCGCGAAACTGCGAGGTTGTTACGCGCCAGCGATCAGACCGTCGATTGCGAGCGAGGCGTCGTTCACGCGGCGGTGCAAAGCCGCGGCGACGTTCACGCCCAGCGCCGGAAACGCCGTCAGCGCGGCGAGCAGCACGTCACCGCCGGCGTACGCGATGCGCACCTCCTCGGCACACACGGCCGACCAGAGATGGCGGGTCGACGGATGCAGCAACGCGCGCTCCCCGGTGAATTCCCCCGGTCCGAGCACGGTAACGGTCGTCTCGACGTCGCCCGTTCGCTGCGTGATCGCAACGCTGCCGCTCACGATCAGAAATACCTGGCGTGCGATCCGGCCGCGCTCGAAGAGCACCGTATTCACCGGGACCGTCACAAGCTGGAACACCGACAATACGCGCGCGAGCGACGCCCCTTCGACCCCGCTGAAGAACGCGTTGTCGCGCAGCACTATTTCTCGGCGAGAAGTTTTTGTACGATGTGGTCGACGGCGTCGTCTTGCGAATCACCGACGATCGTCGCTCGCAACTTGCCCGTCCGGTCGAAGAACAGTTGCGTTGGCCACGCATCCACACCGTAGGCGTGCCAAATAGCAAACGAATTGTCGATCGCGACGGGCCAGGTGATGCCCTGCGTCTTCAGGTTCGCGACCACGTTCGTGCGGTTCGTTTCAAACGGCGTCTCCGGGCTGTGGATGCCCACGATCACCAACTCGCCCGCTTTCTTAGCGTTGAGCGCGCGCAAGTTCGGTACGACGTTCTTGCAGTTGTAGCAGTCGAACGTAAACACATCGACGATCACGACTTTGCCGGCGGTGTCGGCGGGCGTCAGCCGGCCGTTGAGCCAGCCTTGCGAGGCGGCGTACACGGGAGCCAGCGTCGCGCCGGCGCGCGCCGGTTCGGCGGATGCCGAGCCGATTGCGGGACCGGCGATAACCAGGGCAGCGAGCGCTGCGAGCATGACGGACCGGCGCATGATTTAGTCCTTCCGGAGAACGGTGATGTAGCCGCCCTCTTGTTTGATCTGACCGGCGCGCACGAGATGGTTCATTTCCAAACTCACGGTCTCGCGCGTGCTGCCGATGATCGATGCGATATCTTGGTGGGTGAGACGCACGTCGAGAAACGTGCCGTCGTCGGTGGGGCGGCCGAGTTCGCCGGCCAGCCGTTCGAAGAGGTTCACGAGGCGGTCGCTGATCTTCGCATAGGCCAAGTCTTCAATCGTCGCCGAGGCATCGCTGAGGCGGTCGCTGAGCATCTGCGCGACGTTGAGCGCGAGCCCCGAATTCGCAGCCAGCAAACCGAACAGCGCGTCGGCGTGTGCCTTGCAGATCAGCGTTTCTTCCATGCACGTCGCGACCGTCGTGCGTTCGATGCCGCCGAAGAGCGCGTCCTCACCGAACATATCGCCCGGGCCGAGGATCGCAACCGTGACTTCCTTGCCGTCGGCTGTGTTGCGCGAGATGCGCACGCGTCCGGACTTGATGAGGAAGACGACTTTCTCCGCATCGCCTTGATCGAAGAACGTCGCGCGTTTCGGCAACAGCTCCATCGTGAAGATCTCGGCGCCCTCGACGACCGCGTCGTCCGGCGCGTTGGCGAAGAGCCGGTTCTTCTTCAGATACCAGATCTTGTTCTCGCCGATCGATTCCGGCGCGCCGGCTTCGTCGGTGTTGCTTTCCATCAGAGGACCGGCGAGCGGCGCGCGTCGGCGCGTACGCCGGGTCCTCCGGCCGCAACGTGGAGTTCGTGCAGGGGCGCCGCACGACGATCGGTCGGAACGTATGATATTTGGATGGTGCCGGTGCCGCTGCGAACCGGGAGCGAGACCTGGTTCGGCGAGCAGATGCGCGGCGTGCAGAACGAGGCGATCCAGCCGCGCGGCACGTCGAGCGCGCGCAGATGCACGACGCTGCCCGCCGGGGCGTTGACCCGCACGGCAAACGACTTGGCACCCGGATCGGCCACGGGGTGGCACGTTGCGGTTACCAGGGCACACGAGAGAATCGCCAGTCCCAACATTACTTGCCGATGCTACGCCCCTAGCGCCGGGGCGGCAATAAGCTCGCTTACACCCCCGCGAGGCGCTGGAGGTACATCGCGTGGTTGGCGAAGTCGAAGGTCACGACGAACTTCCGCAGCACGCCGAGGCCCACGTTGCCGGCATCGACCCGGTCGGCGAAGGCGCCGTTCTTCGCCACGATCACGTCGGCGTTCTGGCCGGGAATCGTGATGGACCCCATCCGAAACGCGTCGAGGCGGGTGCTGTACGTCCGGTCCGCGCCGCCGATACCGATGTAGCTGCTGGTGGGTGCCCCGACGGCCGGCGCTAGGCGCGGATGGGCATCGACGAACGGCGAGTAGAGCAGCAGCTCGCCGCTGTTACCGGTATCGACGATAAACGGCGCATCGATGCTCCCGTCGATCCGGAAGACCGCCTCGGGGATTTCGCGATCGGTATCGAGGCCGATGCGATCGCCGGCCGGCACGAACGAGCCCGGCGGACCGAAGCGCATCACGTGGTGCGGGAAATCGAGCTGCACGAGACTCGAGGCGAAAAACGGATAGCCTAAGATGCCGTCGACGCGCATGTGTCCCGCGCCCGCACCGAGATCGATCGTCGACACGATCAAGTCGTCGAGCGACGCGGTCCCGATGGTCAGCCGCGGCAAATGCGCGACGTGCATGCCGCCGGAGCGCACGGCGCCGCGCACTTCAAGTGCCCCTTGCTCGCCGAGGCCCACGTCCTTCGCAACGCGCGTATCGAGCAGCACGTTGCCCGAGCCGCTATCGATCAGGAACGCGTAGGTCTTACCCTCGATGGTAACGCGGCATGCGATCCGCGAACCGTCGTCTAACAGCGGCACGGTTTGCACGCCGTCGGCGATCAGCTGCTTGCCCGCGAGCGGCGCGAAGATCGCCGGATCGATAGGCTGCCCGAGTTTCAGCGACGTCGTTTGCTGGATCGTATCGAATTCGTGTTCTCCGTCGGTCGTCACGGAGTGGAACGCGATGTTCATGCCGCCGACGGTGCGCCAGTCGGAGAGATCGACGTACGTCGGGCCGTCGCCGTCGACATATTCCGTGCGCAGCGGCAAACCGTTTTCGGCATCGATCCACAGCGTCTCGGGCTCGCCGCCGTTGATATTGACTTCTACGTTCCAGGTTCGGCGGTCGCCGATCGTGCCGAAACCCGTGAAGTGCACGCGTTCCGGTGTTTTCAAGAAGGCACCGGAATCGACGAACTCCGCCGTCAGCGCGCGGCGGCGCAGCACGCCGGTAAGCTCTTGCACGTTCCCGTTGCTGTTGCGCACGAACATCCGGTCGCCTAAACGGAGCGTCGTTTCCGAACGCGGACCAAGACTCTCATCGTCGCGCTCGCGATCCTTCGCCCGCCAACTATGAAATTCGCCGGTGAGCCCTTCGCCCGCAATCGTACCGGCCGTCTCGATCGTATCCACATCGACGCCATGCGTCGCACGCGCATACGCCGCAAGAATCGTCGCTACCGCCGGCGCCTCATCGACGGCGCGCGCAGCCGTACTCAGGGCGCACGCAAGCGCGATCAGCGCTGAGGCGAAGAAAACCCGATTACGGTTGCGAGCGATATTGGTCGAGCGAGCCGAGGACGTTTTTTACGTAACTCTGCGTCTCGGAGTACGGCGGAACGTCGCCGTACTTTTCCACGGCGCCCGGGCCTGCGTTGTACGCGGCGACGGCGAGGCGGGTGTCGCCCTTGAAGCGATCGAGCAGCGAGCGCAGATAGCGCGTGCCGCCGGCGACGTTTTGCGCGGGGTCGAACGGATTTTTCACGCCGAGCGACGCAGCGGTCTCGGGCATCAGCTGCATCAAGCCTTGCGCACCGACCGGCGACTGGGCGTTGGCATTGAACGATGATTCGTTCGCGATGACCGATTTGATCAGCGCGGGATCGACTTGCCAGATGTCCGCGTTTTGCTGGACGAGCGCGTTGATCTGCTCGGGCGGCACGGGTGCCGGGGCATCGGGCGCGGCGGCATCCGGCGGGGCGAGCTGCGGCATCAGCGCCTGCGCGAGGGCCACGTTGAACGTACCGGGCGCGGCCGTTTGAACGGCGCCGGCCGGGGGTGCTCCACTGATCTCAGCGATCCGGTTCTGGATCGCTGAGATATCATTGAAGATATCCATCGTCCAAACTATCGGCGATTCGAGTCATCTCCATGAGGGTTTCGGCCGGATCGGCCCCACCCTCCGGCTGACGCAAGAACGAACCAATCCGGCCCTCGGCTGCAATCGCCCGCGCCAGCAGCGGGTCGCCCGCGGCCGGATCGAGCCCAAGCGAGCGAGCGTCGCGGGCGTTCTCGAGCGCCGCGACCGCAGCCCGCAGCCGTCCGGCAGCGCGGCGATGCGCCGGGGACGCTACCTCGGATAGCGTCCGGCTGGCGCTCGCGGGCAGATCGATGGCCGGAAACCAGCCCGCGGCGGCCAGGCGGGCACCCAGGACGACGTGGCCGTCAAGGGCGGCGCGGGCGGCCTCGGCCACCGGGTCGTGCTCGAGCGGGCCCTCGGAGAGTACGGTCGCGACGAGGGTGATGCTGCCGCCGGCAAGGGCCCCGGCGCACTCCAGCAACCGCGCCTGACGCGCGACGACCGACGGCGGGAAACCGGCGCGGCCGACGGGCTCGCCCAGGGCGATCGCGACGTCGCGCGCGGCGGCGGCGACGCGCGCGAGGCTGTCGAGCACGAGCAAGACGTGCAGCCCGCGTGAGCGCAGCGCGGCAGCCTGCGCGAAGGCAAGGCCGGCCGCCGCGAGCCGCTCGGCGGCAGACCGGTCACTGGTCGCGCACACGATGCTCGTGCGCGTGCCGATCGCGCGCAGCCAGCGTTCGGCTTCGCGACCGCGCTCGCCGATCAGCGCCACCACCGTTGCATCGGCGCGGCTGCCGGCCACGAGCTGCTCGAGCAAGGTCGACTTCCCGGCACCGGGAGCGCCGAAGATCCCGATGCGCGCGCCGCGCCCGAACGCCAGCGGACCATCGAGCGCGCGAATCCCGGTCCAGAACGGTTCGGTTACGGCGACGCGTTCGCGCGGCGCAGGCACGTCCGCGGCGGCGCAACGGCGCAAGCCGTGCAGCGGCGGACCATCATCGAGCAACGCGCCGCCGGCGCCGATCGCGCGCCCGAGCAGCGCGGTTCCCAACACGACGCGCTCGGTCATTCGCCAAACTCCAACAGTGCGGCCAGCCGCACGCCGAGACGCGCATCGGCATGCCCACCGTCGAACTCGAGGATCGCATCCCCGGGCGCGAGTTCCGCATCACTCGTCACCGGCGGCAGCGTTTGGGCACAATGTGCGAGTGCTGCGAGGTCGCCGGGCGCGACACGTAAGCGCAACGCATGCTCGTTCGGATGCGCGGCCAAAACGCGCGCGGCAATCGCTGCGATTTCCGGCGGCGCGAGGACGAGTTCCCGGCCCAACACGGTGTAGGCGAACTCGCGCAGCAACGCAGCACGAGACAGCGCGAACGCATCGGCCAGCCGCGCGCGAAAGACGCGCACGTCGCGTGCAAGCTCGGCAATATCCGGCATCGGCAGCGGCTCCGGCGCGGGCGCCGCGCAGACCACAACCGGCAGCGCAACGTCATCACGCAACGGTTCGCCGCGCAACAGTCGTGCTAATGAGACAAACGCTCCGTCAGCCGCGGGCACGCAAGAGTTCCTCGGCATGCGGCACCAAGTCGTGCGCCGCGCGCGCCAACCGCCGCACGATTTGCGCTCGTTCTTCGGGCGGATAGAGTTCCAACACCGCCGCCGCCGTCGCAGCAGGCAAGGCGGAGATCACGGCCGCGGCAACATGCGGCGGCTCGCCGGCGAGCGCGCCGCGAACNNCCGGCCACCAGTGCGAGTTGCGGCACGAGGCCCGCGAACAAACCCGCAATCCCCCACGCGTCGATACCCCGCACTGCGGACGGCCCCGGCGCGGCGAACCGCACCGCTTCGACGCGCAGCCGATCGCCGCGCCGCTCATCGATGCCGGCCGCCGCCGCCGCCAGCGTTCGGATCTTGTCGAGATCGATCGCGCGCGAGCCGTCGACGAAAATCGCGACCGACAGCCGCGCGGTCGCATCGGCCGCAGCGCTGCGATGCACGTCGCGGGTTTCGCTGCCGCGTTCTTCGGTCGTCGTCTGCTTCTGATACTTCTTCTGCGGGCTCGCATAGCGTTCGTCACCGCTGGTGCGGTTCAGATCGCCGCTCAAGGGCACGCGTTTGACGTCGCGTTCGTCGCGCGTTTCGCCGAACGGTTCGCGATGCACGCGCACGATCGTCACGCCCGCGCCGAGCGCCGCATCGAGCGCCGACTGCAGCGACGTTTGCACCGACGCATCGTCGGGCGACGCCGTTCCGCCGTCGAGTTCGCCGCGATCGTCGAGCACGGTGACGCGCTCCGCGTCGAGTCCGGGAACGCCGCCGGCAACGAACGCGCGGATGCCCGCCACGGCAGCCGGCGCGAGATGCGCGCCCGGCGTCAGCGTGATGCGTACGCTCGCCGACGCGTCGCGCGTCGCTTCATCGGCGTACGCGCCGGAACTGGCGGGCGCTACGATCACGCGTGCGTCGGCGACGCCGTCCAGCCCGCGTAAACCCTGCGCCAGATCCGCCGCCAGCGCATCGCGCGTCTGGGCTTCCAGAATGCTCTGCGGCGTGAGCGCATTGACGTGCGCGAACGTTTCGTCGGACGTCGCGAGATGCCGGTGCGGAACGCCGGCGAGCGAGAGCCGCAACAGCAGCTCCGCCCGTTTGCGCGGATCGACGCGCACGTTGTCCGCGAGTGGCGCGTACGGCACGCCCCAGCCGGCGAGGTGCGTCTGCACTTCGGTTACCTGGTCCGCATACAGCGGCGTCGCGAACAACGCCACGCGCGCATCGCGCGCCGCGTCCACGCCGAAACCGAGGGCCGCAACCAGCACAACGGCGGTAAGCAACAAGCCGGCCTTGAGACGTACCGGAAGCCCCGCGAGACGCGCGCTTACGCGCCGGACGGAATCCATCGGCTAAATCTGCATCCCCAAGATCGTTTGCAATCCTTGCGTTACCCGTTGTGCGCCTGCGGCCGCCAACTGCAGCGCGATATCAGCGCGTGCCCGCTCGACGACCATCTCTTGCAAACCGCCGCGATGCGCCGCAAACGCGCGCTCGGCATCATCGGCTTTCCCAAGAACGGCGCCGGCCGCGTCCACCAGATCGCCAAACGACCCTCCGGCAGCCGGCAGCGCCGTAACGACCGGCGCGTCGGCCGCAACATCCGGAACGAGCGGCTCAACGCGCATCATCATGCCGCTACAATAGCGGACACTTATGGGCGGAGTGTTGCGTCGTAATGACGCAATCTCGCAGGCGATGTCCGACGCTACATTTTGGGACGAGCGCTATCGCTCGGCCGACGCGATCTGGTCCGGCGACCCCAATCCGCAATTGGTGGCGGAGATATCCGCGCTCGTGCCGGGCACGGCGTTGGACGTCGGTTGCGGCGAAGGCGCGGATACGCTGTGGCTCGCCGAGCGCGGCTGGCACGTGACCGGGATCGACATCTCCGTCGTTGCGCTCGAGCGCGCGCACAAGGCCGCGGTCACCGCCGGCGTAATCGAACGCGTCGTGTGGCAGCAGGCTGACATCACCACGGCGCCGCCGCCCGAACTGACATACGACCTCGTGTCTGCGCAGTTCATTCATCTCGCGCCGGCACTTCGCGACGCCGCATTTCGCGGTCTCGCAGCAGCCGTCAAGCCCGGCGGCACGCTGCTCGTCGTCGGCCATCACCCCTCCGACCTCGAAACGACCGTGCGCCGCCCGCGAATGCCGGGCGTGCTCTACACCGCGGCCGACATCGCCGCGCTGCTCGCCGCGAACGAATGGGACATTGTGACCGGCGCCGCGCGCCCACGCAGTGCAACCGACAGCGAGAGCCGCGCCGTCACCGTCCACGACGCAGTCCTTCGCGCGCGACGGCGTTAGCGTTCGATATCTAAGGTCCGCTCGGCGAGGCGCTTGCCGATGTCGAAGATCGATGCGTCCGCTTCGTAGGCGCGTTGCGCGTCGAGGGTTGCGATGAGTTCCGTTAGCGCATCGCCCGTGCCGGTCTCGCTCGTAATGGCAACCGGATTGCTGGTGTCGTCCTGGCCTTCAGCATCCGGATCGGGGACCTCGAACGGTTCAGTTTGAGCCGCGGCCATGAAGTGCGCGACGAGGCGCTGGTAGGGGTGACCGGGGACGGCGGCCTGGGCGGCGGCAACGTTGCGTGCGTCGAGGTCGAGCATCGTACGCTGCGCGTTCATCCCGCGCGCGGCGACGTCGAGCAACCCGAAGTCGGTCACTTCGCGACCAGTTTTAGTTCGTTCACGTGCGCCTTCACCGCGCCGAGCAATGCTTCGGCAAAGAGCGCGGCGCGGGCGACGGCGCCCATCGTGCGTTCGTTCGCGGCCGGCGCAGCGGCGGTGAGGGTATCGCGCGCGCCCGCGGCGGCTGCGGCGGCGGCATCGCCGATATCGAGGCTCATGGGGCTAGCCTAGCGGCACGCTATGAGCGAGTTGTTTCGCCGATATGACATAGAGAAAGGCCCGCGAAGTTCGCGGGCCTCTTTCGTATCGTCGTCTCGGCGATTAGCGCTTCGAGAACTGGAAGCGTTTGCGGGCGCGTTTGCGGCCGTACTTCTTCGATTCTTTTTCGCGCGGGTCGCGGGTGAGCAGGCCGTTGCGGCGCAGCTCACCGCGCAGCGATTCGTCCATCTCGAGCAGCGCGCGGGCGATGCCGTGGCGCACGGCGCCGGCTTGTCCGGCAGGGCCGCCGCCGGCACACTTGACGTCGATGTTGAAGCGCGAACCGGCTTCCGTCGCGACGAGCGGCTGGCGCACGATCTGCTGGAGCACGGCGCGGGGGAAGTAATCTTCGACCGGTTTCTTGTTGACCGTGATCACGCCCTGACCGAGCGTCATGCGGACGCGCGCCACGGCGCGCTTACGGCGACCGGTGCCGATGAACATATCTGCTGTTTGCATGCCCTACGCCAACGCCGCGGGCTTTTGGGCCGCGTGCGGATGAGTGTCGCCGACATAGACGCTGAGCCGTCCGAGCTGGACGTTGCGCATCCGGTTCGTCGCAAGCATGCCGCGGACGGCGCGCTCGATCAGACGTTCCGGGTACTTCGCAAGAACCTGCGACGCCGTCTCGGTGTTCAAACCGCCCGGATAACCGGAGTGACGGTGATAGACCTTTTGATTCCACTTGTCGCCGCCGAGTTCGATCTTCTCGGCGTTGATGACGACGACGAAGTCACCGGCATCAATGTGCGGCGTCCAGGTGGCTTTTTTGCGGCCCGAGAGCGTACGTGCGATCTTCACCGCGAGCGTGCCGAGGCGTTGCCCCGCCGCGTCGACGATATACCAATCGTGCGTGGCCTCTGCCGTGGTCTGTTGGTAGGTGCGCATTTCTTCTAATCTGTCGGCAAGAGAATAAGGCCGCTCCGGCTTCGGAACGGCAACCGGCCTAGTATACCGGGTGATCCCGGGCCTGTCTAGGGGCGGGGTGGCTGGCTGCCTGCTTGCTCTGAGTCGAAGCCCGGATAGCGGACGCCGATGAGGGAGAGGCCGCAGGCCGGGGCCGTGTAGCCCGCTTGCTTGCGGTCTTTCGAGGCGAGGATGCGCGGAATGTCGCCCGGGTCGCGCCGGCCGGTGGCGATCTCCACCAAGGTGCCGACCGTGATCCGGACCATCCGGTGCAAGAAGCCGCTGCCCGAGATCCGCACCACGATCCGGTCGCCGGTCCGGTCGACGTCGATCGCATGGATCTGCCGCACCGTCCCGCCGCGGGCGGGCAAGATCGCGCACAAGGCCACGAAGTCGTGCTCGCCGAGCAGCGCCGCGGACGCGCGGCGGGCCAGGGCGACATCGAACGCGCGGTGCACGTGGTGGGCGAAGCGCCGGTCGAGCGCCGAGGGCATCGGCCGGTTGATGATCCGGTACTCGTAGGTCCGGGCCTCGGCGTCGAAGCGGGCCGAAAAGCCGTCCGGCACGACGGCGACGTCCCGCACGCTCGCGTCGTGCGGCAGGTTGCCGTTGAGCGCCAGCGCCAGGCGGCCTTCGGGGAAGGCGCGCCCGGTGCGAAACGAGACGACTTGGCCCGACGCGTGCACGCCGGCGTCGGTGCGGCCGGCGGCGCTGATCTTCACCGTCTCGACGAAGAGCGCGCTCAGCACCCGCTCGAGTTCGGCGGCGACGGTCCGCACTTCGGGTTGGAACTGCAAGCCGCAAAAGTCCGTGCCGTCGTACTCGACGACGGCGCGATACGTCGGCATGCTTACCGGGAGCTAAGGTTAAGCGGCGACGCGGTGCGGGACGGCGCGCTTCTCATCGAGGTCGAGCAGATCGGCCCACGCGGTAACGTCGGTGCGATCCGGCGCGACTTCGCCGCGCATTTTGAGGAAGTAGCCTTCTTGCGGGCTGCCCTTCTCCGGCGCGTACTTGAGCCAATCGCGGTTGAAGGTCTCGATCTCGCTATCTTCTTTCGCGTGCACGTACGGCGCGACGAATTCGCTGATCTCCGAGTCGTTGCTCGCGCTCTTGATCACATCGAGCAGCGTGTCGCCGTCGAGATCGAGAAATGCGAACAGATGCTTGTCCATCGGGCAGTCGTAGTTGTAATCGCCGATCGTCCCCGCAGCCTGAGCCTTACCCTTGTCGATCGTGCGCTTGAGTTGAACGATCCCGTGCATCGTTTCACGAACGCTCGCGGGATAGGTCTTGGTGAGATCCATGACGGTAACTTTCCGTTCGGCTGATGTGCGAATGTGAGGACTGGGCCGTTCGATGGGACCGCGGCTACCTTCGGCGGGTTGCGTTCCTGAAGCCTACGTCGAAAGCGGGCGCTGGAGCGGAAAGAGCAGCACGTCGCGGATCGACGCGTTGTTCGTGAGAAGCATGACCAGGCGGTCGACGCCGATGCCGATTCCGGCCGTCGGCGGCATGCCGTACTCCAACGCGTTTACAAAATCCCAGTCGGGCGGCGGGACCTCGTCGTCACCGGCAGACCGCTCGGCGATCTGCAGTTCGAACCGCTGCCGCTGATCGTCGGGATCGTTGAGCTCGGTGAAGGCGTTGGCCACTTCCATCGACGCGCAGAACAGCTCGTAGCGGTCGGTCAATTCGGGGTCGCCCGCTTTGCGCTTGGCGAGCGGCGAAAGCACCACCGGGTAGTCGTGGATAAACGTCGGGTGCAGCAGTTCGGGCTCGACGACGCGTTCGAAAATCTTGTCGAGGGCGTGCGCGTGCGAGGGCGACGGCGGGATACCGTAATCCACCAGCACCTTTTGCGTACCGGCGAACGAGAGCAGCGTCTCGCGATCGAGATCGCCCCACTGCTTCATCGCGTCGAGGTAACTGACGCGCGCGAACGGCCGTTTGAACGAGATCGCGTCCTCTTTGTACATCAGCGTGTCGCCGCCGTGCACGTCGGCAACCAAATGCGCCATCAACGCTTCGTTGAAGTCCATCATCTCGTGGACCGACCAATACGCCGCGTAGAGTTCGAGCATGGTGAACTCGGGGTTGTGCGTGGCGTCGATGCCTTCGTTGCGGAAAATCCGGCCGATCTCGTACACGCGCTCGAGCCCGCCGACGATCAGGCGCTTGAGATTCAGTTCGGTTGCGATGCGCAGCGTCATCTCGATGTCGAGCGCGTTGACGTGCGTGAGGAACGGCCGGGCCGCCGCGCCGCCGGCGACGTTGAGCAGCGTCGGCGTTTCGCACTCGTAGAACCCTTGCGCGTCGATGAAGCGGCGCATCGCGGCGATGATCTTACTGCGCTGCATGAAAACGTCGCGCACGTGCGGGTTGACGATCAAATCGACGTAGCGCTGGCGATAGCGTTTCTCGATGTCGACCAGGCCGTGCCACTTGTCGGGCAACGGCGCGAGGCCTTTGCCCAGGACTTCAAACGAACGCACGTGCAGCGCGAGGTCGCCCATCTTCGTGCGAAACACAAACCCGGTCGCGCCGATAAAATCACCGCGGTCGAGCGACTTCAGAATCGTGAACGCATCGCCCAGTTCTTTCTTCGCAAAGTAGAGCTGGAACCGTCCGGTGCGGTCGGAGACGTCGGCAAACGGACCGCGCAACGACATCACGCGCCCGGCGAGCTGCCAGGTCTCACTCTCGGCGTGTTCTTCCGTTCCGAGGCCGGCATAGCGCTCGGCGAGGTCGCCGGCGTGCGCGGTAACCTCGAAGCGCGTCGCGGCAAACGGATCGATACCGCGTGAACGAAGCGCGGCCAGGTTCGCACGCCTGGCCGCAATCAGTTCCGCTTCGCGTTTTCCGTGCTCGTGCTCGGCGCCGGAATCTTCGGAAGACTCTAGGATGCTTTTTTCGCCACTTTCTTGGTCGCTTTGTTGATCGACTCGATCTTGTACTTCATTGCACCGCGCGGCGTCGAGACGTCGACCGTCTCGCCGTTCTTGTGGCCCATCAGCGCGGCGCCGACCGGGGACTCGTTCGAGAGCCGCGCGTTCTTCGGATCGGCTTCGGCCGAACCGACGATCGTGAACTCGTGCGAGCGGCCGGAGACGAGCTCTTTCACCTTGACCGTCGCACCGAGGTGGACGGCATCGGCGATAAAGTCGCTTTGATCGATGATGCGCGCGTTGCGGATCATCGACTCGAGCTTGAGCACGCGGCCTTCAACGAAGGCCTGCTCTTGCTTCGCGTCTTCGTATTCGGCGTTTTCCGAAATGTCGCCGAATTCTTTGGCCTGGCGGATGCGTTCGTTGACTTCGCGGCGGTGAACGGTCTTGAGCTCGTCGAGCTCGTCCTCAAGCTTCTTGAGGCCGTCGCGGGTCAAAATGATCTCTTTGTCGCTCAAAACCGACTCCAAAACAGAGGCGCCCGAGCGCAGCAAATTACTGCGTCTCTATAAGGAAATATCGACCGCGGCCATTCAAAGCTGAGTGAACGAGGACCTTCCTAGAATTTATCCCGAGCTTCTCGAGAGGCCGCGCCACCAGGCAAATGGGATTCCGGCGAGGCTCGCAGCGAGGATGAAAAGCTGGATGGGCCGGTCGCTCAGCGTCACCGATACACCGAGCACACCGATCAGCGCTAGGGTCGCCAAGGCCGGCAGCACCACGCCGTCGAGCCGCGCCGAGCGGTCGCGCGCGAAGATGCGCACGGCGGCGGCCGCGCTGAGCAAGAAGAGCACGCCGAGAAAGAACGCGGTGCCGGTCTGGATGAACGCAAACGCCGACTTGATGTCGGCGGAAAATGCGCTCGCTAGGGTACCGGCGACACCGAGCGCGGTGAGCAGCAAGACGGCGAAGGCGGGCTGCTCGCGCCGGTCGAGGGTGCCGAAGCGCTCCGGCAGCACCCCGTCGCGCCCCATCGCAAAGAAGCTGCGGGTGAGATAAATCAGCGTGGTCTGCAGCGACGCCGCGAGCGATACGAGCACCGTTACGGTAATCGCCAGCCGCCAGCCGCCGCCGCCGATTGCCGCGCCGACATACGCCATTGCATCGTCTTCGTGCGCGGCAAACCCGTCGAGCGTGCCGACGCGCAAGAACGCCGTCATGCAAAGCCACAGCACGGCGGCCGTGAGCACGAGGCCCGCAAGCCCGCCCGCGCCGGGCGCGCTGCTGCCCTCGTAGGCCTCCTCGGCCGTCGAGGCCGAGACTTCCCAGCCGTCGATCATCCAGATGCCGATCGCGATCGCGCCGACGAACGCTCCCGCGCCCGGCGGCGGCGCGAACGCGGCGGCGTGCGCCGCGGGCGGATGGAGCGCGGCAAACCCGGCTGCCACCAGCAGCACGGCGAGTTCCGCGACGGCGAGGATGTTCGCCAGGCGCGAGGTCGGCCGTAAACCGCGGTAGAGCAGCACGCCCGCGCCGAGCACCCACAGCGCCGCCACGAGTCCCTCGGCTTTGGGCGAACCCGTCAGCGACGGCGCCAGCAGCGCGAGCGTGTACGCGCCGGCCGGCACCGCCGTCGCCAGAATCGCGAACAGGTTGGCGACGATCAGCACCCAGGCGGCGTACGCGCCCGCGTGCGTGCCGAACGCGATGCGCACCCACGTGTACGCCGAGCCGGCGTTGGGATAGCGCGCACCGAGCCGCCGGTACGCGATCGCGACGCACACCATGATGACGGTGACGAGCAGCAGCGCCGACGGCGTGGCGCTGCCGCCGGCGGCGACCATACCGCCGAGCGTCGTTGCGAGCGAGAACGCCGGCCCGATCGCCGCTGCCGCAATGAGCAGCAAATCCCCGAAGCCGAGGACGCGGCGCACGGCCTATTCTTCGCGCAGACGCGAGTGTCGGTAGCCGTACGCGGCGTAGACCGCGACGCCGACCGCGAACCAGACGACAAAGCGGATCCACGTCAGCGTGCCGAGCCCGGTCATCACGAGCACGCAGAGGATCGCGCCGAGCGCCGCGGTGACGAGCCCGAACGGCGCGCGGAACGGCCGCAGCGCATCGGGTTTACGCAACCGCAGCACGAACACGCCGGCGCATACGATCGCAAACGCCGAGAGCGTGCCGACGTTTACCAGCGCCAAGAGATCGGCGATCGGCAGCACACCGGCGAGGATCGCCACGAGCACGCCCGTGGTCAGCGTGGTGATCACCGGCGTGCACGTTCGCGCATCGACGCGGGCCACGATCGGCGGCAGCATGCGGTCGCGCGCCATCACGAAGAAAATGCGGCACTGGCCGAGCAGCGACGTCAGCATCACGGTCGTCGTTCCGGCGAACGCACCGGCGAAGACGACCGCGTTCAGCCACGCCGCGTTGCCCGCATGGTGGACGGCGTCCGACATCGCGGCGTTCGGATCGACGGTTTGCCACGGGACGATGCCGACCGTCACGTACGCGGCAGCCATATACACGACGATGCCGACGATCAGCGACCAGATCACCGCCCGCGGCACGTCGCGCACCGGATCGCGCGCTTCTTCCGAGGCCACGGTGACCGTATCGAAGCCGATGTACGCGAAGAACACGAGCGCCGCGCCGGCGATCACGCCCTTGGCGCCGAGCGGAAACGCCGGCGTGAAATGCGCCGGTGAGACCGCCCCGAAAAGCGCGACGACGAAGACGATCAGCGCGATGACTTGGATCGCGACGAAGAGCGTGTTGGTGCGCGTCGACTCGCGGATGCCGATCGCGAGCAGGGCGGAAATTCCGAGCACGGCCAGGATCGCGAGCGCGTCGATCTGCGAGTGCGCGATGTCGATGCCGCCGTGCACGAACACGACGTTCGCCACGCGCAGCGCCGGCGGCAGCGTGACGTGAAACGTTCCGAGAAAGCTCTGCACCGAGCCCGACCACGTGGCCGCTACCGGCGCGACGCTGATCCCGTACTCGAGGATCAGATCCCAGCCGATGATCCAGGCCACAAACTCGCCGAGCGTGGCGTAGGCATACGTATAAGCGCTGCCGGCAATCGGCACCATCGCGGCGAGTTCGGCGTAACAGAGTGCGACGAACACGCACGCGATGCCGGTCAGCGCGAACGATGCCAGCACGCCGCCGGCGCCCGCCGCTTGCGCGCCCGAGCCGATCGTCGAGAAGATGCCGCCGAGCATCGTGCCCAGACCCACGCCGATCAAGCCCGCGACGCCCAGCACGCGCCGCAACGGAACGCTGCCGCCCTCGTGCGCGGGGCTGAGCCGGTCGTACGGCTGCGTCGCGACGAGCCGGCGCCAGAGATTCACGGCGCGGCCAGGCTCACGACGCGCGGACGCAACTGCAATTCGGAGAGCACGCGGGCATAATCGGCGGCCGTCACTTCGGCCCACGTCTTTCCCAGCAGCGCGAGTAGCGCCGCCTCGACGACGTTCGTGCCGAACGAGCGGCCGGCGAAATCCGGCGTCGTGGTGACGAGCATCGTGACGCCGCGCGACCGCAGTTCTTCGACGTCGCCGGCGGTGAGCGTGTTGGTCAGCACCATCTTGCCGTCGAGCCGGTCGGGCATGTACTGCCGCATGAAATGAAAGTCGCCCGCGATGATGTCGGCGTCGTCGTAGTATTCGGGATATTTCGGTTCCGGCGCGCGATCTTGCTTCTTCCCGGTGGGATAGAAAAACTGAAACGGCAGCTTGCACGCATCGGGCAGATACTTGCGCGCCATCTCTTCGAACTCATCGAGGCCGCGCACCGGCCGGTCGAGATCGAGCGCGAAGATGAAGTCGCCGAAGATCATATCGGCCCCGGCCGCAACGAGCGCCTGCGCCATGCCGAAGCGGTCGAGCGCACTGACCATCAGGACGCGCTTGCCGCGCAACTCGATGCCGAGCTCGCGCTGCAAATATTCGACCGCCTCGCGTTCGAGCGTGTTCTTCAGCCCGCTGCCGTCGACCACCGGCGTTTTCTTCACCGCATTGAGCAGCCGCAATCCGTCGCGCAGCGCAAACCGCTGCGTGCCCGCATACAGGTACACATCGATGCCGCCCAAACCGATCGCATCGACCTTGCCGTCAAGCTCGCGCAAACGTTTCAGTGCGCGGTCGAGCGATCCGTCCATCCCTTCACGCGAAATATCGAACTGTTCGCCCAGCAATTCCACCTTTGCGCGATGATCGCGCGACGACGACCCAAGGCTGACGGAGACGATCTTCTTCAAGCGAGAGCCGCTCGGCGCGCATCGGCGGCGGCGCGGGTGGCGGCGATGGCTTCGGGGGGGATCGCTTTGTCGAACGCGCGCATGTCGGCGAGTTCGAAGCCCGCGCGCTCGGCGAGCGCATCGATCTCGCGCACTTTTTCGAGATCGACGCCGCGGCCGAGCGTGTAGGATTCGCAACGGTTCTCGAGCGCCAGCACCATCGTCTCCGACATGCAGGCAAGCGCCGTTCCGGGCGAGAGCGCGAGGTCGAAATCGGTTCCCGGTTCGCGCACGCGTTCGGCCCGGAACGCACCGGGCACGCGCATGTTGCCGCCTTCAACCACCAGCACGTCGGGCCGCTCGAGCGCGACCCGCCGGCTCACGTCGTGCGGCAGTGAGAGCTCGCACACGACGGCACCCGAACGCAAATCTTCCGGTTCGATGACGTCCTGAGTCGACGACGTCGCCGTCAGAATGAGATCCGCTTCGCGCAGCGCCGCGGCAAGATCCACCGTGTAGCGCAGCTCGCACGGCACGTGCGGTGCGAGGTTCGCGACGAACGCCCGCAGCCGCGTCTCGTTGCGCGCAACGCAGATCACCGTGCGCACGCGCGATGCGATCAGCTGCACGCACGCCGCGCCGATCGAGCCGGTCGCCCCCACGACCACAACGGTCGCCGCCGCGGCATCGATTCCCATCAGTTCGGCGCCGCGAAAGAGGCTGCGCACGCCGGCTGCAATCGTCAGCGAATTGCCGGTGGTCACCGGAATCGGCGCACGCTCGGCGATCGTCACGCCGCCGTCGCCGATCACCCCGGTGAAGGCGCCGAGCCCGGCGATGCGCGCTCCAAGGGCCACGCCGACATCGATTGCTGCGAGGATCCTGGCGTACACGTCGTCGCGCGGAAGTTCCAGCATTTGCGACGGCAAGAGCGGCGCGGCAACGAACCAGCCCTCCGTTTCGCGACCGTCCGGCGTGCGGATTCCGGTGAGATGGGCCGCCGCGTACGACGGCATCCACTCGAGAATCTTGGCCACGATGGGCTTGCCCTTGCCTGCGGCGCCGGGTTCGTAGCGGATCACATCTTCGAACGAGAGGGGATGGATCACAAAGCAAAAGGGGACCATGGACGCGTGACCCTTTCACACCGGTATTGTAAGGTCATCGTTCGGTAAGGTGCAGAAGCGCGGTTGCCCGGGTATGACCACGCGAAGGTTATAGGGATGACGGATGAGACGCGGGGGGGGCCGGCGCCGGCGACGATGCCTCGCGACACCTGGTTCTGGAGACCGCTTTTGGCGTTGTGCGTACTCGCCGTAGCTGCCGTCTTCTCCGGCCAGCGCGTGTTCGTTCAAGTCAGCTGGCTCAGCACGGCGCTCAATTTCTATGGCGTCCTCGCCTATGCGGCAACGTCGGTACTGCTGCTGAGTACGTTGCGCGTCGATGCGCGGCGCTCGATTGTGGTGCTCGCCGCAACGGCCGCCGGGATGGCGGCCCTCGCCGGACTCACCACGATCTCCGTTCCGATGGCCCCCGCACTCCCGTCGGTACTCACCGCCGGACCGCAGAGCGGGCCGTGGCTTTATGTCTTTCAATATTTGACGGCGACCGCCGGCGCGCTCATCTACGCGCTCTACCGCCGCGATGATACAGCCCGGGCACCGAGCGGTCGTACCGTCGTCGCCTATGTTGGCGGCACCGTTGCGGTCATCGGTGCCATCGCGCTCGCCGCACTCATTTTGGCCGGCGTGTTACCCGTCTTGACCGTCGCCGGCGGCTTCACCGGTTTGCGCTCGAGCGGGCTCTTCTATGCGCACGGGGTACTCGCCGCAGTGGCGATCCTGGCCTTAGGACGCCTACGCGACCGCGACGACATCGATCGCGCGGTGCTGCTCTCGGTCATCGCGATCGTGCTGATCGACGTCGTGCTGATCTTTCACGTGCACCGTTACACCGCCGGCTACCTGATCGTGCGCATTCTCTCCGGGGCGTCGGCCACGTTCGTGCTGCTCGCCGCAATGCGCCGCGTCGTCAAGGCCTACGAACAGCTGCCGATCGTGCGAGCCACGCTCGATCGCACGGAACGGCTCGCGGTACGTCAATCCGATCGCCTCACCGCCGTGTGGCGCTTGGTGAGCGATGCCGACATCGACGAAGAGCTGCGACTGCAGGCGATCCTCGACGCCGGCGCGAGCGCACTGCGTCCGGGTCACGCGTTTTTCGGAACGCTGCGGCGCGTCGAGGGCGACGAGGACCTCGTCGTCGAACTCGTTTCCGAGGCGTTCAAGACGGGCCCGGAGCAAAGCCGGCGGTTTGCGCGCAACGATCGCATCAAGCTCGAGACCGTGTTCGCCGCCGACATCATTGCCGCCGGCAAGACCGTCGCGTTCAGCGACTACGGCAACGACATCGGCCCCGACCTGCGCCAAAAGCGCTACAACAGCAGCAACTGGAACAGCGCGATCGGCACGTCGTTCGTCGTCGCGAACACCCGCTACGTGCTCTCCTTTGCCGCGTTCGAGAAAATGGGCGACGAGCCGTTTAGCGACGACGACCTGGCGTTCATCGACGTGCTTGCCTCGTTTATCGCAAGCCGGCTTCACCACGGGCGCCAACTCGCGCAGATCCGCTATCAGATCGATCACGACGCGCTCACCGGCTTGCCGACGCGCTCGAGTTTTCGCGCGGCCGCCGCGCAGTTGATCTCTGCCGGAATCCCGTGCGCGATCGCCGTGATCGACCTCGACCGGTTTCGCGAAGTCAACGAAACGTTCGGGCACATGCTCGGGGACGCGATGCTGGTTGAAATTGCCGCCGGCTTGACCGGTGCGCGGCGCGGCGGCGAGCTGGTTGCCCGCATCGGCGGTGACAACTTCGGCGTGCTGCTCGACGGCATTACCTCGGCGGTGGACGTCGAAGCCCGCCTGCAACCGTACCGCAGCGTCTTCGAACGGCCGTTGCTCACCGGCGACCGCACCGGCCGCGAAGCGCTCTTCGTCGGCGCGAGCGCCGGCGTCGCGCTCTTTCCGCAAGATGCGACGGCCTTTGCCGACTTACTCGCCGGCGCCGACTCGGCCGTCGATGTCGCGAAAGACCGTCAGCGCGGTTCGCTCGCGTTTTACAATCAGGCGAGCGAAGCCTCAGTCCAGCGCCGGCGGACGATGCGCCTCGAGCTCGCGAGCGCGATCGACAACGGCCAGCTCGAACTGCACTACTTGCCCACGTTCGAACTCGCGGGGGGCACCGTGGCGGGCGTCGAGGGACTCGTGCGCTGGGAACATCCGGTCCTCGGCTCCGTCGGCCCGAACGAGTTCATCCCGATGGCAGAGCACAACACGTTGATCCGGCCGATCGGCCGTTGGGTATTCCGTCAAGCACTCGCCGATATTACCGCGCTCGGTCCGTTGCCCGATTCGTTCCGCTGCTTTCTCAATCTCTCCGGTCTGCAGCTGCGCGTGCCGGAGTTTCTCGCTGCGATGCGCATGCATCTCGCCGAGCAGCCGGCCGCATTTCATCATATCGGCGTCGACATCAACGAAAGCGTCGCGATGCATCACGCCGAGGGCACGCTCGATGTCATGGCCGTGCTGCGCGAGCTCGGAACGGAAATCGCGCTTGACGACTTCGGCACCGGGCACTCCGCGCTCTCGTATGTCACGCGTTTCCCGCTCAACATCATCAAAATCGACCGGCGCTTCATTCAGCGGCTGCCGGGCACGGCGCACGAAGAAGCGCTGGTCGAAGTGCTGCTCAGTATCGCCCAGCGGTTTGGATTTCGCACGCACGCCGAGGGCATCGAAACTGCAGAACAGTACGAGTGGCTGCGTCAGCGCGGCTGCACGTACGGTTCGGGGTTTTACATCGCCCAGCCGATGCGGTTCGAGATGCTCAAGACGTACCTGAAAGGGGCGCCGCTAGCGAAGGACGAGACCGTGTTTGCGATTCAGCCTCGCGCTTGAGCGCAGCGAGCATCATCTCGGCGTTTTCGCGAACCTTTTTCTCGAGCGTCGGGCCGATCAGTTCCGCCAGCGTCGGCACGCCGAAGTCGTAGGTGACGTCGAGCGCTACGAGCGTGCCGCCCGGATCCGCCGTGAACGTCCACGCCCCCTCGAACGTATCGAGATCGCCTTCGAGCAACTTGTAGTCGATGCGCAGCGCGGCATCGTCGAAGCGGTCCTCTTCGAGCCACTCGATCGGGGCGTCTTCGATCAATGTCTTCCAACGCGTCAGCACGCGATCGGCGTGACGTTCGACAAGCGTTACCGATTCGACGTCCGGCATGAACTGCGGAAAACGTTCCTGATCTTTGGCGAGTTCGTAGATCAGCGCGGCCGGCGCGTCGATCACGATTGAGGTGGCTACGTAGGGCACGCGAGAACTCCGAGGCGATCGAGCGCCACGCCCACCGCTTCATCGAGGGCCCGTAGCGCCGTTGCGATTTGCGCCGCATTGACGATCAAGGGGGGTTCGAGGCGGATGACGCGCTGCTGGTTGAGCGTCCACGCGGCCGTAACGCCGCGCTTGAGCAATTCAGGGATGATGGTACCGCCATACCCTTCGTTGCGAAGTTCGACACCGGCGAGCAACCCTACACCACGGACGTCCGCGATGGCATCCGGATACCGCCGGGCAATCGCGCGCGCGCCTTCGAGCAGTTCGGCGCCGCGTTCGCGTGCGTTGGCGGCGAGATCGTCGTCGACGAGAACGTCGAGCGCCGCCAGCGCCGCAGCGCACGCCAGCGGGTTGCCGCCGAAGGTCGAGGTATGCAGCAGCGGCGCTTTGGCATACGCGGCATTCCACACGGCCGGCCGCGCAATATACGCGCCGATCGGCATCACGCCGCCGGAGAGGCCCTTCGCCAGCGTCATCACGTCGGGCACGACGCCTTCGATGTCGCACGCGAACAAGGCCCCGCAGCGGCCGAGGCCCGTTTGCACTTCGTCCGCGATAAACACCGCGCCCGAACGGTCGCACAGGGCGCGCACGCCGCGCAAATAGCCGGCCGGCGGGACGTTGACGCCGCCCTCGCCCTGGATCGGTTCAACGATCACGGCGGCCGCGTCGTCGATGACGCCCGCTAACGCACCGAGGTCACCGAACGGAACGTGCGCGACGTCCGCCAGCAGCGGACCGAACGGCGCACGAAATGCTTCGCGGCCGCTGACCGAGAGCGCACCGAAGGTCTTGCCGTGAAACGCGCCGTGCGTACCGACGAACTTCGCGCGGCCCGTCGCGGCGCGCGCGAGTTTGAGCGCGCCCTCCACCGCTTCGGTTCCGCTATTGGCGAAGAACGAGATCTGCAAATCGCCCGGCGTCAACTCGGCCAAACGTTTGGCAAGCCGTCCGAGCAGCGGGCTGAACATCGTGCGGCCGGAGAGCGCCATCACGTCGAGCTGTTCGCGCACCGCTGCAACGACGCGCGGATGTCCGTAGCCGAGCGTGAACACGCCGTAGCCGCCGGCAAAATCGAGATACCTCTTGCCGTTGTGATCCACGATCGACACACCATCGGCCGAGACTTCCACCGGACTGCCGGAAAGCTTCATCACCCGCGCGAGCGGCGGGTTCACGTAGTCGCGGTAATTCTCGTAGGTCTCGGTGTAGAGCGCTTGCGCGGCCGCGCTATCGGTCACGACGCGACGGCAAGTTCGCGCGGTGGCGTTTCGAGCGCAACGATCGTCTCGGCCACAATGCGCAGCGTCTCCGCGGCCGTCTCCGTGCGCATCAAGCGTTCGCGCAAGGCGCTCGCACCGGGGAAGCCCTTGAGGTAATAGCCCAAGTGCTTGCGCATCTGCGGAACCGCGCGCGCTTCGCCCCACTCGTCGACCATAGCGTGATAGTGAAGCACGGCAAAGCGCAAGCGCTCGGGCGCGTTCGGACTGGCGTCCGGCTCGCGCCCTTCCATCAACGCGCGCAATTGGCCGACGAGCCACGGGTTGCCGAGCGTCGCGCGGCCCAGCATCACGCCGTCGACGCCGCTGGCGCGCATCTTCGCGAACGCATCGCGCGCATCGCCGAGATCGCCGTTGCCGATCACCGGAATGTCGATCGCGCGTTTGAGCGCCGCGATGTGCGACCAATCCGCCTCGCCCCGGTAGAATTGCTTCGCGGTGCGCGCATGCAGCGTCACGGCCTTGATGCCCACGTTTTGCGCGCGCTTCGCGATGTCGATGTAGACGAGATCCGTTTCCGACCAGCCGAGCCGCATCTTCATCGTGACGGGACAGTCGACGGCCGCGACGACGGCGCGCATGATCGCCTCGCACCGGCCGGCGTCGCGCAGACACGCGCTCCCGCCCTCGGTTTTCGTCACCTTGGGCGCCGGACAGCCGAAATTGATGTCGACGATGTCGGCGCCGCATTCGCGCACCAGCCGCGCCGCTTGCGCCATGATCTCCGGATCGTTGCCCCATAATTGGGTCGAGACCGGACGCTCGACGCCATGCTGATCGATCATGTCCATCGTGCGCTCGTTCTTGTACTGCAGCGCGTTCGACGAGACGAATTCCGTGACGGTCAGACCGAAGCCGAAGGGCTTGTAGAGGGCGCGCAGCGTCCGGTTCGTCACCCCCGACATCGGGGCGAGAACGATCGGGGGCCAGATGCTGATCGAGCCGATCTCCAGCGGCTTTACGGTGCGGGTCACAAGAGCGGATTGTATCATATCGGGGGCGTACGGCGCGAAAGTGACCGAATCGCCGAAACCCTCACTCTGGGACCTCGTGCTGGGTTTCATGAACATCGGGCTCACGAGCGTCGGCGGTGCGGGCGGACCGCTGCGGCACGTGATCGTCAAGCAGCGCCGCTGGCTCACCGAGGGTGAGCTCGCCGAAATGTACGGCGTCGCACAGGCGTTGCCGGGCGCGACGGCCGTGAACGTCGCGGTCATGGTCAGCGACCGCTTTTGCGGCCCGCTCGGTCCGCTCGCCGCATTAGCCGGGCTGATCATCCCCTCACTGTTGCTGGCGATCGCGCTAGCCGGAATCGCCGGCCGGCTGGCCGCGACCAACCCTCGCTTCGCGGCCGCGGAGATCGCGGTGACGGCGGCCGTCGCCGGGATCTTCATCTCCAACGGCATTCGCTTGATGGGACTGATCTGGACCGACGCGCCCGATCTGCGCGCGGCTTGGCGCTGCGCGCGGCTCGCGATCGGCGCGCTCGGCATCGTGCTCGTTGCCGGGCTGCATCTGTTCGTGCCGTTTGCGATGCTGATTCTGATCTCGCTGAGCATGGTGATCGAAACGCGGCTGCGCGGCATCGCGAGCGGCGCGTAACGATGCTCGAACACCTGCATGTCCTCGCCCTGCTCGCGTATCACTTCGCACTGTTTTCACTCTTCGCGGTCGGCGGCGGCGTGAGCATGCTGATCCCGCAAATGCATCAAGAGTTCGTCGTGCAGTATCACTGGCTCGACGAACGCACGTTCAGCGAATTACTGGCCGTTTCGCAAGCCGCGCCCGGGCCGAATTTCTTGCTCATTCCGCTGATCGGTTTTCACGTCGCTTCGTGGACCGGCGCGGCCGTGTCGATGATTGCGTTTCTCATCTTTCCCGTGACGATCACGTTCGTCGTCGGCCGCATCTTGCACCAACGCGAAAACGAATGGATCGCCCGCTTCCGCCGCGCGTTCCGCCCGGTCACCGCCGGCCTCTGGATCGCCTCCGGCCTCGTCGTCGCCGCAGCCACCGACCATGCCCTCATTCCCGTCATCCTCACCGTCGCGGTCACCGTGATCTCCCTCGTAATCGACATCAGCCCCGTCTGGTGGTGCCTCGCCGCCGGAGTAGTCGGCTACGCCCTTGCCTGACCGTGACGATTAGCGGAAGAGCACGTCTTCACGACGTGCCGCCCGTGCAAGTGCCTTATCGAGCGTAGCGAGTTTGCATGAGTGCCGCAGAGCGAGTTCAAGGTATGAGGCATCATATGCAGTCAATGCGTGTTTCTTGGCCAGATCGTAAATTGTCGTATCAAGTCCTAACGGCGATTCGATCTGAATGGGCAACGCCCGGACTCCCGCAAGAAGGTCGGCGGCGCTTACCGTGAGGCGACCACTGCGTTCGGCCGTCAAGAGGACGTTCTGTAGCTCGACCGGCCATATTGCCGGGACGCGCGCTTCGTCGCTCTCGAGCGTGGTTAAGGCTCGCTGAGCAATTTCACTACGCTCGTCTTCAAACAGCCACGCCAGTGTGACGCTTGCGTCAAGAACGATCAACGGCGGCCGGCAGCAATCGCGTCGAGCAGCTCCGTCGTATTCATCCGTAGACCGCCGAGTTCACGAACGCGACGCACGGCCTCGGCCGGATTTCCATCCGCCGGGCGCAGTTCAGCAACCGGCTTGCCGTTGCGTGTGAGCAATATCGTCTCGCCCGCCTCAACAGCAGCGACCAGCGCCGAGAACTGCGTCTTTGCCTTAAATATCCCAACGCTTCGCATGTCGATATTCTATCAGCCTGGCCAGGTTTAAGCAATCATCTGGCCAGGCACCCTGGGGCCTGCGAAGTAGTCCGCGGAGCCGTCGCCTAAGTACGTCGCCCCCTCTGAATATGGAGCGCGTATGGCACGGATACGGCATTTGGCGATTTGCACCAATCGGCAAGAAGAACTGGCGGCGTTTTACCGGACCACGTTCGGGATGACGGAAGTGTTCCGCCATCCGAGCGCCGAGAGCGGCAAGATCGGGATCTATCTCTCCGACGGCGAGATCAACCTCGCGTTCATTCCGGCGCACGCGAAGCCCGAGGGCCTCAACCATTTCGGCTTTGAGGTCGAGAACGTCGAAGCCGCGGCCGGGACGGCGCTAAAGAACGGCGCGCAGGCCGGTGCGAAGGCCGTTCCGCGCGACGGGCGGCAGAACGAAGCGTTCATTGCCGATCCGATCGGGCAGCGCGTCGACCTCTCGAGTTCGGGCTGGCATCTCGGCGGCGGCGGCAAAGCGCGCATCCAGCATCTTGCCGTCAAGACCGACGATCCGGCGGAACTTGCCAAGTTCTACATCTCGACGTTCGGCATGCACGAAGTGTTCCGGCGCAATTGGGAACGCGGCGCCGTCTACCTCTCCGATGGCCACGTCAATCTCGCATTGCTGCCGAACAATAACGGCGAAGTCGAACCGAAGGACTTGCGCGGCGTGAACCATCTCGGCTTTCGCATCGACGATCTCGATGCGACGATGGCGACCGCGTACGCCAACGGCGGAAAGCCGAGCGACCGCGAACTCCCGCGCGACGGACGCTTCGCCGAAACGTTCGTGTTCGATCCGGTCGGCCAGCGCGTCGATCTCTCGCAACAGGGGTGGAAGACGCAACCGTGATCGGCCGCGGCAGCGCATTGGCATTGCTCGGCGCCGCCGTTGCAACACCGGGCGCCGCATTCGCTGCCGACGCACCGGCGACGATTCGCATCGCCTACATGACGACCGACGCGTTCGCTCAGGGACTCTACGCCGACGCCGGCGGGTTCTTCAAAGCGGCGGGGCTCAACGTGGAACTCGTCATGCTCGGAAATTCGGGCTCGATCGCCGCGGCCGTTGCCGGGGGTTCGGTCGACATTGGCTTGGGGAACCCGATTTCACTTGCCAACGCGGTTGAATCGGGACTGCCGTTTTACGCGATCGCGCCAAGCGCGCTGTTCGTGGATTCCAAGCCGCAGTCGTTCATGGTCGTCGCAAAAACATCGGCAGTCCAATCCGCAAAAGACCTTGCCGGCAAAACGATCGGGCTCGTTGAGGTTCGCGGCGTCACCCAAGCCGCGACGGCAGCGTGGCTGCGTAAGGCCGGCGTCGATCCCCTCTCGGCCAAGTACGTCGAAATGCCGTTCACGGCCATGGGCCCGGCGCTTGCAACCGGCCGCATCGACGCTGCTTTCATCGCCGACACCGCGCTGATGTCGTTTCGCGCGCAGACGCGTTCGCTGGGCTGTCCATACGCAGCGCTCGCGCCGCAGTGGTATCTCAATCTGTGGTACGCCGGTAAGGATTGGCTCGCAAAGAATCCGGCACTCGCACGCCGATTCGTCGCCGCGATCGAAAAATCGGGAACCTGGGCGAATACCCACCAAACCGAAACCGGCGCGACGCTGCAAAAGTACGTTCCACTCCCGAGCGACGTCCTCGCACAGATGATGCGCACGGACTTCGCCGACAAGCTCGACGTGAACTACATTCAGCCGGTGCTCGATGCGGCGGTCCGCGAAGGCGCGATCAAACACGCGATCGATGCGCACGCTTTCCTCGCCTCGCCCTGACGCCGTCCGATGAACGATGACCTCGAGCAGCTTCGGGCTTCATCCGAGCGCGGCTGTACGACCCGCGGACGGAGCGCTGACTGCATGGTGCGGGACGACCGTCACGGGTAAACGCGCGCGCTCCAAGACGCCGCCCGCAACGCTACCGAGTATCAGTCGCGCTATTGGAGAGCGCACGTCCGTGCCGACGACGATCATCGAACTCCGGCGCCGTTCGGCACCATCGACGACCTGCTCGGCCGTGTGGCCCAGCGCCGTGACCAACTCGAAATCGACGCCGGCCATTCGCACGGCATCTGCGGCATTATCGAGTAACTCGGCGGCTCCGTGCCAGGGTGCCCGGCCTTCGTGCGCGACGTGGACGATCGCCAGACCCTCGTTCCAAGCGCACGCCAACTCGATTGAAAGTGCTAGCGCCGCTCGGGCCGCGTCAGAATCGTCGATGGCAACCGTGATCGGTCCATTGTCGTGGCGCTGGTCGTCGGCGTGTACGGCGATGACGGGAACGTTGCTGCCGGCGATGAGATGTTCGGCAACGCTCCCGAACACGACCCGCGCGAGACCGCTACGCGCGTTCGATCCCAACACGAGCGCCGTGCTCCGGGTCTCTGCGGCGTACTGGTGGATGGAAGGCACGACCGAGCCGTAGACCACTTTGCCGTCGGCGGCGATACCGCGCTCCCGGGCCGCGGTAATCGCTTCGCGGCACGCGCCTTCCGCGTCAAAGATCAACTCATCGACGACGCTGCAAAAGTGCAGCACGGAGCCTCCGCGCCGGGCAAGCCCGATGGCATAGTCGATGCCGCGCTGGGCGGTTTCGGATCCATCGACGGGGACGGTGATATCGGCAAACGGCATGTCCACACCGCTACCCTACCGTGGGCGGTGGAAGACCATGCGAAGGTTGTGCAGGCCGTTCGGGGTCTTGGCGGCCGGCGTCTTCGCGGAACCTTCAACAATGCTTCTCACCCTTACCGTACGGTTGCTTCATGAGCGAAATCCATGAATGCCTCACCGTTCTCTGTCCCTTCGACCAGACGGCTGCGGCGGCCGCAGCATACGTGGCCTCCCTTCCGTTGGAGGGCGGCAAATCGGTCGTCGCGATACGCGTCGCCGTCGGCGACCTCACGGTCGAGCGGCGCGCCGACCTCACCCTCAAGCACGTTCGAGCCTACCCGGGCTACGAAGTCATGGAGATTCGTTTACAACCGCACGACGGCGGTCCGTACCCGATTTTCACGGGTATACTGAGCGCGGAAGAGTCCGGCGGGAACTTTTGCCGGCTCGACCTCGACGGCGCCTACGAGCCACCGCTCGGTCTCGCCGGTGCGGCCTTCGACGCCGTCGTCGGGCACCACATCGCCGTTGCGGCAGCGCGAACGCTACTCGACGAGATCAAGCTCGGATTCGAATTCGCATTTCAAACGGGAGCGACCATTTCATGACACCGATCGATGAGAAAGAACTCGTCCACGCGCCGCTCGCAGCGGCCGATCGCCTCTTGCAAGCATTTTTCGCCGCACACCCGGCGCCGAAGGGCGTCGGCGCACGCGTTATCCTGCGCGCCGGGGAGATGGCCCAACCCGCGATCGTGAGTCTTACCCGAGCGCACCAGCCGGCCGACATGACGCCGCGGTACGCGATTCATTGGGAAGCCGAAGCCGGCGGCCCCTATCCGAATTTCGACGGCGAGATCACCATCGGCGCCGACGAAGATTACAACGCGTTCTGGTTCGTTCTCAAAGGCACGTACGCGCCTCCGGGCGGCGTGGCCGGCCAACTCTTCGACGCCGCAATCGGCCACCGCATCGCGGCGGGCACGGCGCGCGGACTGCTGACCGAGATGCGCACGGAAACCGAAGCCTTTTTCGAGGCGCAAGAACGCGCCAAACCCGAGAGCGC
>PLRU01000095.1 GCA_003164045.1 Candidatus Lustribacter telmatis | reverse complement strand
ACGTCCGCCGCGCGAACGAACGGCCGCGCGCCGTCATGCACGAAGATGCCGGCACAATGCTCCGGCAGCGCCGCAATACCCGCAGCCGCACTCGCCTGCCGATCCGCGCCGCCCGACACCACCACGAGCGAGGCCGACCGCACGAGCCCTAAGGCCGCATCCTGGACCTCCTCAAGAAACTCGCGCTCGGTCACGATCGCAATATCCGAAATCTCCGGCATCGCGGCAAACACCTCGATCGACCAAGCCAACATGGGCTTCCCACCCAGGTGGATCAGCTGTTTCGGCCGCCCGAAGCGAGTGCCCCGGCCCGCCGCAACAATAACAGCACCCCAAATCATCGTTTAAGCCTCGCGAAAATCATGCGTCCGGCGGCGGTCTGTAGTGCGCTCGTCACTGCGACATCGACGGTTTCGCCGACCTGGCGCCGGCCATTCTCGACCACGATCATCGTGCCGTCGTCGAGATAGCCGACCCCTTGATGAGGCTCTTTCCCTTCCTTGATCAAGGCGACACGCAACTCTTCGCCCGGCAGCAGTACCGGTTTTACCGCATTGGCGAGCTCGTTGATGTTGAGGACGGCCACGCCTTCGACGTTCGCGACGCGGTTGAGGTTGAAATCGTTGGTGACGAGCTTGCCGCCGCGCTCGCGGGCGAGCAGCACGAGTTTGGCATCGACTTCGCTTACGGTGTCGTAGTCGCGTTCCACGATCTCGAGCGGCGAGAGCGCTTGGAGTTTGGTGAGTACGTCGAGGCCGCGGCGGCCGCGCGTGCGCCGCATCGCGTCGCTCGAGTCGGCGATGTTCTGCAGTTCGCGCAAAACGAAACGCGGCAAGAGCAGCGGTCCGTCGAGAAACCCGCTGCGCACGATGTCGAGGATGCGGCCGTCGATGATCACCGACGTGTCGAGCACTTTCGGCGTGCCGCCTTGGGCGACGGTGACGTTGGCCACGCCGCCGATGCTGACGCGTTGTTTCGCGCCGACGCGCGCGCCGAGGTACGCCGCAAAAATGCTCACGACGATGTAGATCACGATCGCGATGTAACCGCCGGTGCGTCCGGCGAACGTGATGAACTCGAAGAGCACGCTCTTCGCAAGAAACGCGATGATCAGTCCGCCGGTTAGACCGATCGCACCGCCGACGAGTTCGCCCGGCGCCATCCGATCGATCGCGCGNNTCGACGGCGACCAGCTCGCGTTCGAACACGCGCTGCGCCATCGGCACGATCAAGACGCCGAGCACCGCGCCGATCACCGGCGCGATCACGACGGCGGCGAATTGCCACCATTGGTTCGCAACGTGAATGGAGATCGCACGATCGTACGCCTCGCGTCCGAGCAGAAATCCGGTCGTGCCGAAGATCGCCGCAAACACCAAACGCAGAACGACGCCGGCCAGATGACCGCCGGGATCACGTTCGGGCGAGGAATGCACCACAGACATCGTTGGCTAGAAACCGGCCGCGCGCGGTGAGGCGCACGCTGCCGTCGCCGGCAACGAGGAGCCCGGCCGCGGCGTATTCCGCAATGATCGGAGCGTAATGCGTGAAAACATCGACGCCGTACCGTTCGCGGAACGTCCTCGCATCGACTCCCTCGCTCGTGCGCAGCGCTAACATCACCGCTTCGCCGGTCCGCGCGTCGCCCGTCAATTCCTCGGATTCCCCTGGGATCGCCTCGCCGGCGAGCGCCGCGGCCTCATACGCGGCGCGGTCGCGGGTATGCGTCGAACGAACGCCGCCCAGGTAGGACGCCGCACCGACACCGAGTCCGAGGTAGGCGCCGTTACGCCAATAATTCGCGTTGTGCTCGCAGCGAAAGCCCGGGCGGGCGAAATTGCTGATCTCATAGTGCTCGAAGCCGGCCGCGCCGAGTTTCTCAATGGCCAGCGCGTAGAGCCGTGCCTCGCGTTCGTCGTCGGCAAATGCGGCCGGCTCGCGCGCCTGCCAGCGCGCGTACGGCGTTCCCTCTTCGATCGTGAGACCGTACGTCGAAACGTGCTCGACGCCCAGCGCGATTGCGGCATCGAGCGAACGCGCCCACGACGCCTCGGTTTGCCCCGGGACACCGAACATCAAGTCGACGTTGACGTTGCCGAAGCCCCCGGCCCGCGCGCGCCGCACCGTTTCCGCCACGTCGTCCGCCGTATGCTGACGTCCGAGCACGTGCAATTCGGCTGCTTCGAACGACTGCGCACCGATCGAGAGCCGGTTGAACCCGCCGGCGCGCAGCTCATCGAAGCCCGAAGTCAAGCTGCGATCCGGATTCACTTCGGTCGATACCTCGGCGTCATCGCGCACGCCGAACCGTTCGCGAAGCAACGCCAAGACGCGCACCAGTTCGGCCGGGGCATATGCGTTCGGTGTGCCGCCGCCGTAAAACACGGTCGATGCCTGCAACGCGGGTGCCTGGACGATCTCGGCTTTGAGCGCGCTCACGTAGCGCTCGGCCGCCCGTTCGTCGTACGCCCACTTGGCAAAATCGCAATACGGACAGATATACGGACAGAACGCCCAGTGGACGTATAACGCCGCCGTCATCACGCGGGTAAAACGAAAATGCCGACCGCGCCCGGGCCGGCGTGCGTCCCGATGACCGGCCCCGCTTCGAACACGTCGAACGAGCGCACGTCGGTTACGATGCGCTCCTGCAGCCGGACGGCAAGCGTCGCCGCGAGTTCCGGCGCGCGCGTGTGTATCACGCAAACGCGCGCGCCGGGAGCCGCGTTCGCATCGCGCGACGCCGCAGCGACCATGGTTTCTTGCGCCCGCGCAAAGGTGCGCACCCGCGCTTCTTCTTCAATTCGGCCGCCGTCGATCCGCAACACGGGCACGATCTTGACCAGCGAACCGAGGAATGCTTGCGCCCGCGAGATCCGCCCGGTGCGCACCGCGTGCGAGAGATCCGGCAGCGTTGCGTAGCCGCGCTCCCATTGGCGATCGTGCGCCAGCGCCGCGAGGATCGCCTCGGTATCCGCGCCGTCGCGCGCGAGGTCTGCGGCGTGCATCGTTTGCAGTGCGAGCCCACCGGAAACGGTCGCGCTGTCGACCACGTGAATCGGTGCGCCGGGAAACTGCTGCGCGGCGGCCGTCGCCGCGTTGATCGTGCCGGAGAGCAGCGACATGATCGTCAGGCACACGACGGCGCGGCCTGCGGCGACGTGCGCGCCGAAGACATCTTCAAACATCGCCGAGGTCGGCTGCGAGGTCGTCGGCAGCACGGCATCGTCGCGCAGCTTATCGTAGAACGCGTCACGCGTCAGATCGATCGTGTCGCGGTAACGCGTTTCACCGAAGTTGACGAAGAGCGGCACGACATCCACGCCGAAGCGCGCCTGCATCGCCGGGTCGAATTCGCTGGTCGAATCGGTGACGACGGCAACGGCCGCCATCAAGTGACCTCGGCGGCGCTGGGCTCTGCCAGCGTTTTGCTGAGCGATGCCTCGATCGTGCCGATCAGATTCCGCTCCACGAGCGCCGCAGCGTTGCGAATCGCGTTGTGAATAGCGACGCGGTTCGATCGCCCGTGCGTCACGATGCACGCGCCGCGCAAACCGAGCAGCGGCGCCCCGCCGTACGTATCGTAGCGCAAACGTGCGCGCAGTTTTTCAAACTGCGGCTTGAGCAAAAACGCCCCCGCCTTGCCCAGCGGCGGAGCACCGTCGATCATTTCGCGCAGCATCGTGGCGATGAACTGCCCCGCACCCTCCGACGTTTTGAGGATCACGTTCCCGACGAACCCGTCGCACACGACGACGTCGGCGTGATGCTCGTAGATGTCTTTGCCTTCCACGTGCCCGATGAAGTTCAGCGGCAGATCGTCGAGCAGTGCGGCCGCTTCGAGCGTCTGCTGGTTGCCCTTGGTGCGCTCTTCGCCGATCGAGATGATGCCGACGCGCGGCCGATCGATGCCGAGCGCGATCTTCGCGTAGGCATCCCCCATGAGCGCAAACTGCGCGATCCATTCGGGCCGGCAGTCGACGTTCGCGCCCGCATCGCACAACACGAACGGCCCGCCGATCGTCGGCAAGACGGCGGCGATCGCCGGACGCGCGATGCCGGGAATGGTCCGCAGGCGCACGAGTCCGATCGCCAAGAACGCGCCGCTGTTGCCCGCCGAGAGGGCGGCATCCGCACTCCCCTCGCGCACCATCTCAACCACGTGCCCGAGGCTCGTTCCGCGCGCG
Organism: Candidatus Lustribacter telmatis; assembly: GCA_003164045.1. GTDB lineage: Bacteria > Vulcanimicrobiota > Vulcanimicrobiia > Vulcanimicrobiales > Vulcanimicrobiaceae > Lustribacter > Lustribacter telmatis. The sequence goes on along the minus strand of PLRU01000095.1, from coordinate 5,259 downwards.
TTGCGCAGCGCTTGCGTCGCGTGCGCGTCCATCGCGATCTCACCGGGAACGTGTGCGACGGCAATCGCGCCGGCAGCATCGCCGAGCAACGGACGGATCTGCGCCTCATCGCCGACCAGCGTTAGTTCGACGCCGCCTTCACGCTGCGCGAGGATAGCGCCGGCGACGATCTCGCCGGGAGCGTTGTCGCCCCCCATTGCATCGATCGCAATACGCGCGCGCTTGGTCTCAGACTGCACGTCCCTGCCCTTTTGGCCCCAAGGTCGTTCCGCCTTGAAAATCAGCGCTCAAACGAAACCCAGTACTCGTTGTCGCTTTGGCCGCCGAAGTAATACTCGACGGTCGCGCCCGCGAAAGACGCGCCGAGTTCGGCGGCGTAGCGCAGGGCATCGCGTTCCTTCTGCTTGCCGCCGTAGTAGAGGGTCACAACCCCCTCGGGATCGCCGCTGCCGAGCAGCCGGCGCACGACTTCGGCGAGAACCTCGGCCAGCGTGGGAGCGCTGAGCAAACGCCCGTCGATCAAGGCAGCCGGCGCGCCGGCGCGCACGGCAACCCCGCCGGCGCTCGCGTCCTTTCCGGCAAAAAATACCGCCGCCGACGATACTCCGGCAATCGCCGCATCGATGCCGGCGGCCTCCGGTAGCGCGTCGCGTTGCGCCAGCGCCAACAGCACGGCGAGGCCGTGCACGATGTCGCGCGTCGGAACGACCGTGACGTCTTTGGCCGACAACGCATCGACTTCGCGGGCGGCGAGTGCAACGTTGGGATCGTTCGCCAGCAAGTATACGCGCGATGTCAGCGTCGCGTTCACGCCGACCAGCAGATCCTCAACGCTCGGGTTCGCACCGCGCGGTACCGGGATCGTCGCATCGGCACCCATCTCGCGCGCGATGCGATCGAAACCCGCGCCCGGCACGACCGCCGCGATGCTGAATGCGCCGGGCGCTGCATCGACGACGAGTAAGGTGTGCTGGCGCGCCATGTCTTCGATTTTCAAGCGCGTTAGTGCGCCGTGCTTTGCCGCCAGGGTCTGCACGTCGCCCGGACGCCCCGTGTGCAGGTGCACTTTGATTGCCGGCGCGCCGCCGGCGACGATGAGCGAATCGCCGAGCGGTGCGAGCAGATCGCGTAGTGCGTGAACGTCGAGCATGGCGTCTTCGAGGACGAACTCGGTGCAGAACCGGTTCTCGCCCACCACTTGCTGGTGCGTGAAGACTTTCGAGCGCAGCGGCCGCCGCGGGAACGCCGTCGCGCGCAGGCTGGTCTCGGGCAAAAACCCGAGCGCGCCTTCGATGAAGTAGCAGAACCCGGCACCGCCTGCGTCAACGACGCCGGCCTCTTTTAAGGCCGGCAATTGCTCGGGAGTGCGCTCCAGCGCGTCGTTCGCGGCGCGCACAACGCCGGCGATGAGCCGATAGAATTCGGTCTCTTTGAGCGCGAGCGCGTAGGCCTCATCGGCGGCGACCTGCGCGACCGTGATGATCGTTCCCTCAACCGGCTTCGTCAATGCGCTGCGGGCAGCGGCGACCGCATCCTTAAGGGCAACGGCAAGCTGGAGCGTATCGATCGCATCGCGCCGGCGGATGTTGTGCGCGAAGCCGCGGAACATCTGCGCGAGGATCACGCCCGAGTTGCCCCGCGCACCGAGCAAGCTGCCCTTGGCCGCGGCCGCGGCCACCACCGAGAGCGGCTGATCGCGGACGAGGCCCGCCTCGCGCAGGGCCGCGCGGGCCGTTAGGTACATGTTCGAGCCGGTGTCGCCGTCGGGAACCGGAAAGACGTTCAAGTCGTTGAGAACGTCGCGGTATTTCCGTAAGAAGTAGGTCCCGGCCGCGACGAATTTGCCGAAGGCACGCCCGTCGAGGGTGGTCACTGGCATGGCGGTCCGCTTTAGCCGGGTGCCGGGACCCGGCCTTTCCGAGCGAATTGGGTTGCGGGCAAGGCGCGTCGCATGATACAATTCGCGAGTTATGGCCAAGAGATGCGACGTTTGTGGCAAGGGACCGATGGCGGGAAACAACGTCAGCCACGCAATGAATAAGACCAAGCGCCGTTGGTTGCCGAACCTGCAAGCCGTCCGCATCGACGACCGTGGTACGCACCGTACTGCCCGCGTCTGCACGAACTGCCTCCGCTCGAAGCGCGTCAAGCGCATCGGAGTCGTTTAGCTCTTCGGACCTGGCCGCTATTTTTGCGGCCATTTGGAGAGATGGGAAGCACCTATTCGTGGGAACGAGTGGGGTGTGGACATTTTGGTTAAGCGCGAGGCCCTGACGATTCATGTTGGGTGTCAGTTCGAATATTCAGCCGAACACGACGTGCCGGCGATTTGTCTCGTGCGGCCCTCCGGCTTCGACGGCGTCCGCCTGATAACCGAAACCTGGATGACGACGCCGCCCGTGCCCTATCACGACTACGTCGACCTCTACGGCAACGTTTGCCGCCGGCTCACCCTGCCGGCCGGGCTCGCGACGATCTACTACGATGCCCGCGTCGCAGCGCCGGGCGAAGCCGAGGCAACCGACCCGAGCGTGCCGCAGACGGCGGTCGAAGATCTGCCCGACGACGTCATCGCGTACACCCTCCCTAGCCGCTTCTGCCTCTCCGACGAGCTTTACGACCGGGCGTGGGAGCTTTTCGGCAACACCGTGCCGGGCTGGACGCGCGTTCAGGCGATCGTTCAATGGGTACACGACTACGTGAAGTTCGGTTATGAGTTCGCCGCGCCGACGACCACCTCGAGCGACGTGCTGGCGAAAGCGACCGGGGTGTGCCGCGACTTTACCCACTTGGGGATCGCCCTCTGCCGCGCGATGAGCATCCCCTCGCGCTACGTGTTCGGCTACATCCCAGACATCGACATCGAGCCGTCCGTCGCTCCGATGGATTTTTGCGCGTGGTTCGAGGCCTATCTCGATGGCCGCTGGTGGACGTTTGACCCGCGGAACAACGAACGCCGTCGCGGGCGCGTTATCATAGCCCGAGGGCGCGATGCTGCCGATGTACCTATGGTGACCACGTACGGAAATGCTTCGTTCAAGGGGATGACCTGCTGGGCGGAGCAAGTCACATCCCGATGAGCGAGCTCCGTGGGGACTCGATCGACGAACGCAGTGTTGATTGGCACGACGTCGTTACCGCGCGCTACTCCGTCGAACAGACGTTGCGCTACGTGTACGAAAGCCCGATCTCCAACCTGCACCATCAGTTGATCATNNTCGAGCGCGAAATTACGTTCTCGCTCGAAGCGACGATCCTGCGCGACCACAGCATGGCGAAAACGTGCGCGACGGCGCACGACTTGATCGATCCCCGCTGGACCGGCGGCCGCCGGCTCACGCGTCCGAACGAAGCCCTCACCGCGGCCGCTGCCGAACTGCGCTCGCTGCATCCGAACAAACACGAACTCGCCGAAGAGATCGTTCATTTCGTGCACGCGCACATGACGTACACCAAAGACGTTACCGACGTATTTACAACGGCGGCGACCGCGTTCGCGCAAGGCCGCGGCGTNNTGTCAGGATTTCGCGCACATTTCGATTTCGCTCGCGCGCGCGGCCGGGCTCAGCGCGCGTTACGTATCAGGGCATCTGCTCGGCGAAGGCGCGACGCACGCGTGGGTTGAGTTTCTCGTCGCCGACCGCAATCACGGACCGCTCGTGCTCTCGTTCGATCCGACGCATTGCAAGCCGACCGATTTCCGTTACATCGTGGTCGCGATCGGCCGCGACTACGACGACGTACCGCCGACGTCCGGCGTCTTTACCGGCCGCGGCTCGAGCGTTTTGCACGGGCAGCAGAGCGTGCGGCTGCTCGACGTTACCTACGCCGCCTAGCACGAACCGCGGCGCGCGCCGGCCGAAGAGCGCCGCGACGGACCGGCCGCCCGACATGCAAGGCATTCGCGCGTCGATCGAAGCAAACTGCGCGCTCTTCGCCGCGGATCCCGTCGCCTCGGCGACCGCGATGGACCTGATGCTCACGCTGCGCCGCACCGCGACGAGCTTTCAAACGATGGCCGAAACCTACACCCGGCCCTACGATCTCTCGCCGGCGCGCGTGGTCATCGTGATGGCGCTGGCTGCAACGCCCGGCTACACGCTCGCGCAGGCCGACATCGGTCGCCATCTTTCGGTATCGCTCGGCAACCTCACCGCGCTCCTCGCATCGCTCGAATCGCTCGGGATCGTCAAACGCAAGACCGATGCCGGCGACGGCCGCGTCACGAACATCTCACTCACGGCCAAAGGCCGGGCGCTCGTGCGCCGCTTCGCGCCGGTGCATTACCGAACGGTGGCAGCGGCGCTCGGCGGGTTGACGCTCGCCGAACAGCAGACGCTGATCGCGCTGCTCGATAAAATGCGCGATCAGCTCAAGGCGAGCCCAACGGCTCAGACCGCGACGTCACCGCGTAAGAAGACTTCATCGTAGTAGGCGCTCGTCACGTTCGAGATTTCCCACCAGTTGCCGTCGCGATCGTGCATGACGAACGAGCGGACTCCTGCGTGTTCGTCGATCGGCCCGATCTCGCGAACGTGGTGATCGGCCTGCGCGGCTAGCGCCGCATCGCGCGCCGCATCGACCTCGGCGGCCGTATCGACGCGCAGGCAAAAGCGGTTCTCCACACCTTGCGCTTTCGGTTGGTCACCGATCGCAACGCACACCAGCGACCACGGGCCGCCGCTCCAAAGATACTGCGCCTCGGCAAGCGGGCGCACCGATCCCAAACCCAGCACGCTTTGATAGAAGCGGCGCGAGGTGAGGCAGTCCTCGCACTCGATCGTGCCGTGCGAAAGCCGCGTGCGCGGGATCAGCGCCGTCATACCACATCACCGATGGCACGCAGCGTTTCGTACTGGCGCTTGACGATGCGATGCTCGACTTCCCACCAGTTGCAGTCGGCATCTTCGAAGTAGAACGAATACGCGCCGTGCGCCGCGCGCGGCTTTTGCACTTTGCGCAATCCGTAGCGCTCCTTGTTTTCGACCAGCGCCGCATAGGCGCGATCGACGTCGCTTTGGCTGGCGACGAACACGCCCCAGTGATTGAGCATCGCTTGGGGGTTCGCAATGACCGGCACTTCGTGCACGTCGAGCACGAGATACGGCTGACCGGCGAGCGGTTCGCCCGGGCGGTGTCCGCGTTCGCGCACGTAGAGCGCATCCGGCGCGTAGCGCACGCACTCGAGGTCGAGCACCTCTTCGAACAAACGCCGCATTGCGACGAGGTCGGTCGTGAGGAACGTGCCGCGTTCGAGCG
>PLRU01000058.1:7174-7587 GCA_003164045.1 Candidatus Lustribacter telmatis | reverse complement strand
AACATGTTCAAGATCGCCGGCGAGCTTACCGCGACCGTTTTTCACGTAGCTGCACGCGCGGTCGCAACGCAGGCGCTCTCGATTTTCGGCGATCACTCCGACGTCATGGCAACGCGCACGACCGGCTTCGCTCTGCTCTCTTCCGGCTCGGTGCAAGAAGCGCACGACACGGCGCTGATCGCGCAGGCGGCGACCTTGGAAGCGCGCGTTCCGTTCCTGCACTTTTTCGACGGTTTCCGAACCTCGCATGAACTCAACACGCTGAACGTGCTCTCCGACGAGCAGATCCGCGCCATGATTCGCGGCGACCTCGTACGCGCGCATCGGGCTCGCGCGCTGACGCCCGAGCATCCGGTCGTGCGCGGGACCGCGCACAATCCCGATACGTTCTTTCAGGCGCGCGAAACGGCAAA
>PLRU01000058.1:0-7069 GCA_003164045.1 Candidatus Lustribacter telmatis | reverse complement strand
GGCGTGCCGCCACGTTGCCGTCATCGAGCAAACGAAGGAGCCCGGCGCCCCGGGCGAGCCGCTCTATCTAGACGTGGTGACGACGCTGGCCCAGGCGATCGCGGCGGGAACGCGTTCCCTCATGCCGCGCGTGATCGGCGGTCGCTACGGCTTAGGTTCGAAGAACTTCAGCCCCGCGCAGGCCAAAGCCGTATTCGACGAGCTGAAGAAGCCCGATCCGAAGAACGGCTTTTCGGTGGGCATCGAAGACGACGTTTCACAGCTCAGCCTCGCCGTCGACGCCCGCTTCGCGGCCGAGCCCGACGACGTCGTGCGCGCCGTGTTCTTCGGCTTGGGTTCGGACGGCACGGTCGGCGCGAACAAAAACAGCGTGAAGATCATCGCCAGCGATCCGGCGATGTATGCGCAGGGTTACTTCGTCTACGATTCGCACAAGTCGGGGGCGCAAACGATCTCGCACCTGCGGTTCGGGAAACAACCGATCCGGGCGCCCTACCTGATCGAATCAGCCGAGTTCGTCGCCTGCCATCAAGCGAACTTTCTCGAACGGTTGGACGTGTTGCGCGTGGCCGCCGAGGGCGGCACGTTTCTGTTGAATACCCCGTATGGGCCGGAGGCAATATGGGATCGTCTGCCGCGTTCGGTGCAGCTGCAAATCCTGGAGAAACGGCTGCGCATGTTCGTGATCGACGCGTCCAAGGTCGCGCGTGACTCGGGACTCGGCGCGCGTATCAACACGGTACTGCAAACGTGCTTTTTTGCTATCTCCGGGGTCCTGCCGCGAGACGAAGCAATCCGGCGTATCAAGGAATCAATCGCGAAGAGCTACGGCGACAAGGGAGGCGACGTCGTGCGCATGAACTTCGCCGCCGTCGACCAGGCATTGGAACATCTCTTTGAAGTTCCCATTCCCGCAGCGGCGACGAGTTCGTTCGAGCGAGCGCCGATCGTACCGGTAACGGCGCCGGCGTTCGTGCGCGAGGTTACCGCGCTCATGATGGCCGGCCGCGGTGATGAGATTCGTGTCGGCCAGCTCCCGGTCGACGGTACATTCCCCTCCGGCAGCGCCGCGTTTGAAAAGCGCAATATTTCGGAGACCGTTGCCGTTTGGGAACCCGACCAATGCATTCAATGTGGTCAATGCGGCTTGGCTTGCCCGCACAGCGTCATCCGGGCCAAGTACTACGACGAAGCGGCCCTCAAGGACGCCCCGGCCGGCTTCAAGTCGGCGCCGGTCAATGCGCGCGGGAATCCGGACGTCCGGTTTTCGTTGGAAATCTACGTGGAAGATTGTACCGGCTGCGGCATTTGCGTGGAAGTCTGCCCCGCGCTGCATCCCACCGAGCCGGAAAGAAAAGCGATAAACATGGCGGACAAATTGCCGGTGCTCGACACCAGCCGGAGCACGATCGCCTTTTTCGAGACCCTCCCGGTCAACGACCGCGCGCGCGTGGATTTCGCCGACGTGCGCGGCGTGCAGTTTCTGGAGCCGCTGTTCGAGTTCTCCGGCGCGTGCGCCGGCTGCGGCGAGACGCCGTACCTCAAACTGCTCTCGCAGTTGTTCGGCGATCGCCTGCAGATTGCAAACGCGACCGGCTGTTCATCCATTTACGGCGGAAATCTGCCGGTCACGCCGTGGACCAAGGACGCGGCCGGCCGCGGCCCGGCGTGGTCCAATTCACTGTTCGAGGATAACGCCGAGTTCGGACTCGGATTCCGCCTTGCCGCCGACAAGCAGTTGGAATCGGCCACGACCTTGTTGTACCGGCTCGCACCACGCTTGGGCGAGGACCTCGTGCGCTCGATTCTCGATGCCCCGCAGGAACGCGAGTCGGAAATCCGTGCTCAGCGGGCTCGCGTCGATGCCTTGACGCTCCAGCTCGCACGGCTCGACGACGAGACGGCGCGCGATTTGCTTTCCGTTGTCGACCATTTGGTCAGGCGCAGCATTTGGATCGTCGGCGGCGACGGTTGGGCCTATGACATCGGCTACGGTGGACTCGACCACGTCCTGGCGAGCACCAAAGACGTCAACATCCTCGTGCTCGACACCGAGGTGTACTCGAATACCGGTGGGCAATCATCCAAGGCAACGCCGCTTGGTGCGGTTGCAAAATTCGCCGCGGCCGGCAAGCGCATCGCGCGCAAGGACTTGGCGCTGCAAACGATCGCTTACGGAAACGTCTACGTCGCCCAAGTGGCGATGGGCGCGAATCCGCAGCAAACCTTGCTCGCGTTCCGGGAGGCGGAGGCCTATCGCGGCCCATCGCTGATCCTCGCTTACAGCCACTGCATCGCGCACGGCTTCGATCTGCGCTACGGTATGCAGCAGCAAGACTTGGCGACGGCGAGCGGCTACTGGCCGCTGTTCCGATTCAACCCAATGATGCGTACGATCGGCGAACGGCCGTTCCGCCTGGACTCGCCGCGGCCGGCGATCCCGTTCAAGGATTATGCCTATAACGAGCAGCGCTATCGCTCGCTCGCCGACACCGACCCGGAAGCCGCCCATGTGCTGCTGACCCAAGCGCAGCAAGTCGTCGACGAAAAATACCGGCAATACGAGGACATGGCCGGCCGCGGTGGTGAGTCTTTCCACCCGGTCGCGTACGAGTCGAAGTGACCCTGGAAGGGATCATCGCCCGCGCGGGCGCGCACCCGCCATTGCGCGTCGCGATCGCGAACGCGACCGACGCCATGGACATCGCGGCGGTTCAGGAAGCCTGCGCATTCGTACATGCCGTTCTGGTGGGCCCGCGGGCGGCGATCGAAGAGACCGCCCGTCGCGCCGGAATCTCCTTGGACAACTGTTCGATCGTCGCTGCGGACGATGCGCTCGAGTCGGCCCGCGTGGCGGTCGAGTTGGTTCGCCGCGGGGAGGTCGACGTGTTGATGAAAGGGTCGCTGCACACCGATGATTTCATGCGGGCGGTCGTCGCCGAGCCTGCCTTGCGCACATCGAGGCGGATGAGCCAGGTCGTGGTCATTGAAACACCGGCCTTTCCGCGGTTGATCTTCGTTAGTGACGGTGCGATCAATATCGCTCCTACGCTTGAAGAGAAACGTGACATCACGCAAAATGCGATCGAGGTCGCGCGGGCGTGCGGAGTAGACGTGCCGCGGGTCGCGATTTTGGCTGCCGTCGAAACCGTCTCGTCGCATTTGCCGGCGACGGTCGACGCAGCAGCACTGGCAAAAATGGCGGACCGCAAACAGATCGTCGGCGGAATCGTCGATGGGCCGCTGGCCCTCGACGATGCGGTGTCGCCGAAGGCCGCCGAGCTTAAGGGAATTGCATCGCGCGTTGCCGGCTATGCCGACGTGTTGATTGCGCCCGACCTCGAAGTCGCGAACGTGCTGTTCAAAGAAATCGAGTATTTCGCGGCCGGGCGTTGCGCCGAGATCGTCGTCGGTGCGCGCCTTCCGATCATCCTGACGAGCCGGGCCGACGACGCGTTTACGCGGGCCGCGTCGATGGCGCTCGCAAGCTTGCTCAAGAACGCCGGACCGGTTGTCGCCTAGCGCGACTTCGAAGAAGCGATGAACAGCCGCGCTTAAGAGTGGGCGTGCTTGTTTCCACCGTGTTGTTCGGCATGGATCTTTGCGGCGTCGGCCATGAAACCGCGAGCGTGCAAAGCGTGTGCCTGCGCTAACAATGCGTAATGAGCGCCCTGGGCGTGATCGCCAAGCTCGTAACGCTTCGCTGCGAGCTCGTGATAGTCGGCTGCAGTCCGGTTGTGTTCGGCTGCTTTCAGATGAGGCTCCGTGGCCGGGTGAGTGGGCATGAATGCTCCTTGCCGTTTATGTAAGACTGGTGATGAGGGGGTTATTCATCGATCGTTGCCGTCGCATACCGACCGCTCTTCTGGTCCACCCGAATGCGATACGCCATGCCGTCGCCACCCTTTCGTCTAACGAAGGTTTGGGCGGCCGGCGCCGGAGCGCCGGTAGCGGTAGCCACGCATTTCAGGCGCTCTGAGATGCGGGCAACGGCATCGATAGCTTCAGGCCCTTGCAGGGTTTCGAACGTTCCACGAACGATCGCAGAACGCCAATCGGTTGCATTGTGGATGTTGTCGATCTCGACGCATACCTGCGCGTTGGCTTCCATATTTTCTAGCTTCGTACCCGTCAAGCTATATCCGAAGACCGCCGCGCCATCGTATGCATAGTTCACTGGAACGATGCATGGCAGTCCACGCCGGTCGATATATGCGATGCGTGCGACGATCTCTTCGCGCAGTAAAACGTCGATCTCGTCCGGTGTCAGTTCGCCAAACATTCTCGACTCCTCGCCGCAGATCGATTTTGCATTGGGCTTTGAAAGAGTAGGTGAAGCATGACCGGCGCCTCGATTGCGGCTCCGACCGCCCCCGACGTTGCCGCTATGAGGACCAACAGGCAGAAGATCTCGGCGAAAGTGACGGCGGGAACGCCCAGCGTGAATTGGGCGAGCCCGAGAACGACGAACGAAGCGGCCGTCGACACCGCGCGCGCTACAATCCACACGCCGGTATGCCGAGCGTGGCCGCGCAACGCGGGAACCTGCAGCAGCGCCATTACGGCCCCCACGGCGAGCCCTGCGCCGGCGCCGGCAACGACTTGCACCGGGTGGGGCCAGCGATATATCTCCGGCATCCACGGACCTGTTTCGAGCGTGTACTGAACGATGCGGCCGGCTACGGCGCCGGCAAGCGTCGCATAGAACCAGCCACGAACTCCGCTCGAGCACCGATGGAGGAGCGTGCGCTGCATCGCGCCGAGACATGCTCCTTCGATCAACGCGACGACGAACACGGCGGCGAGACTTTCGGCGGAAAAGATCGACACCGTCGTCACTACCACGGCGTTGGTGATCACCGCGGCGCCGATCCATCCCGTGATGAAGCGTGAGTTTCGCATGCCCTAAGGGTAAGGTCGATCTCGTGAACGAGGCATGAATCCCGCATTCACAAAATTGCCTTGACACTGGTTAGTTAATTTACCGTGAACGCTATGCACGCATCGGTGCTGGAAGATTGCTTTCTTTGAGATTCGGAAAATCGATCGTCCTCGCCGCGGTTTTGGTGATCGTCGGCACGGCAGGCTGGTGGTTTGCCGGTCATCGGGGATCCCCGGTGGGCGACCATCTCACGGTGTATTATACGCAGGCAGACGGATCGACTGAAGGTTCCTGGAGCGCCCTGCTCGGGCCGGCCCACGATCCACAAAGCGTTGCGTTTTTTGCGGCGGCGCAGTCGGTCGCGGGACCACCCTCGGGTATCGAAGCGGTTCGCTTTCCGCCGGGAACCTATGTGCGATCCGCCGAGTTGAGCGGGTCGACCGTCGTTGTTGATCTCTCAAACGAAGTCGATGGCCTAGCAGGCGGCAGCTTTCGGGAGGCAGCAACGTTCAAGTCGCTGGTATGGACGATGACGGCGTTACCGGGAATCACATCGGTCGTTATTCACGTAGGAGGCGCCGAGGTCGCAGTGATTCCCGGGGGGCATTTTGAACTCGATGAACCTCTTTCTCGGTCGAGTTGGTAGCCTCTTCACCTTGCCTTCACATGCGCGTGGCACAATAGCGGCTCTATGATATCGACGACGCCTATGCCCATGCCCGTAGGGCCGCTTAGCGCCGAAGAGCTCTCCTCGATCGACGCCTACTGGCGAGCGGCGAACTACTTGGCCGTCGGACAGATCTACCTGCTGGCCAACCCGCTGCTGCACGAGCCACTTCGCATCGAGCACCTGAAGCCGCGGCTGCTCGGACACTGGGGCACGACGCCCGGGCTCAACTTGATGTACGCGCACATGAACCGCGCGATCGTCGCGCGCGACCTCAACGCGATTTTCGTTGCCGGACCGGGTCACGGCGGCCCCGCGGTGGTTGCGAACACCTATCTCGAAGCAAGCTATACGGAAGTGTATCCGGCGATCACGCGGGACGAGCATGGGATGCAGAAGCTCTTCCGGCAATTTTCGTTTCCGGGCGGCATTCCGAGCCACGCAGCGCCGGAAACCCCCGGCTCGATTCACGAAGGCGGTGAGCTTGGATACGCGCTCTCGCACGCCTTCGGTGCCGTGTTCGACAATCCGGACCTCATCGTCGCATGCGCCGTCGGCGACGGCGAAGCGGAAACGGGGCCGCTCGCCACGAGCTGGCACAGCAACAAGTACCTCAACCCGGAACGCGACGGCGCGGTGCTCCCGATCCTGCACCTCAACGGCTGGAAGATCGCGGAGTTGACCTTACTGGCGCGCATTCCACGTGAGGAACTCACGGCGCTCCTGCACGGCTACGGTTGGGAGCCGCACTTCGTCGAAGGTAACGACCCCGCGCTGGTTCATCAGGCGTATGCGTCGGCGCTCGATACGTGCCTCGACCGCATCGCGGAGATCCAGTGCGAGGCGCGGACCAACGGTTTCCGCCGCCGTCCGATGTGGCCGATGATCGTCTTGCGCACGCCGAAGGGTTGGACGGGGCCCGGGATCGTGGACGGCGTGCAGATCGAAGGGACGTTCCGCGCGCACCAGGTTCCGCTGGCCGATTTCGCCGCGCATCCGGAACATCTCGCGTTGCTCGAAGCGTGGATGCGCTCGTATCGACCGGCGGAGCTCTTCGACGCGCACGGAACGCTCCGTCCGGAGCTTCAAGCCTTGGCGCCGCGCGGCGACCGGCGTATGGGTAGCAACCCGTGTTCGAACGGCGGTAGCGTGCTCCAGGAACTGGTGATGCCGGCGTTCGCCGACTACGCCGTTCCGGTGACTGCGCCCGGTGCTTCCGACGCCGAGGCAACACACGTTGCCGGGGTGTTTCTCCGCGACGTGATGCGTAACAACATGACGAACTTTCGCATTGTTGGGCCGGACGAGACGTCGTCGAATCGCCTCGACGCTGTTTTTGAAGTTACGGATCGCGTCTTTGTCGGCGAAGAGTCGCCGCTGGACGAACACATCTCGCCCGACGGACGCGTGATGGAAGTGCTCAGCGAGCATCAGTGCCAAGGCTGGCTCGAAGGGTATCTGCTGACCGGCCGGCACGGATTCTTTTCGTGCTACGAAGCGTTCATCCACATCATCGATTC
>PLRU01000050.1 GCA_003164045.1 Candidatus Lustribacter telmatis | reverse complement strand
TACTTCCCGGTGCCGATGAACAGCCGCGAGCGAAACGAGTACTTGCCGATTTGGAGCGGTGCGTCTTCGAGCATGATGAGTGGTGCTATCCTCCGGCGACGGCCACGATGATCTCGAGGCGGTCACCGTCGTTCAGGGTGCGGGTGGCGTGTTCGGCGCGGGGGACCACGTCGTCGTTGAGCGCGACGGCAACGCCGTCGCGACGCAGAGCAAGCGTTTGAAGCAGCGAGTCAACCGTGACGCCCGCCGCGACGTCCCGTTCCGTTCCGTTGACCGTAAGCCGCATCGACAACGAGTGTTCGACCTTTTCAGGCCGCTTCCGGTGCGTCCCGCTGCGGATCGAAAGCGCCGAGTTCGATCGGGGGCTGCTCGCCCGAAATCAGCGCTGCCACCGCTTGCGCGGTGACCGGCGTAAGCAGAATTCCATTGCGATAGTGGCCCGCCGCGACGAAGTAGCCGTCGATCGCCGTCCGGCCGAGATAGGGTCGCCCGTCATGCGAGGCGGGCCGCAGGCCGGCCCACGTTTCCACCAGCGCAAACGTGCCGAGAACGGGCGCGATACGCAGCGCCACGTCGAGCAGCGACTGCACGCCGCGCGCGGTCACGCGAACGTCGAAGTCGCGCTCGAGGCTGGTGGCTCCGATGAGCAAGCGGCCGTCGTCGCGCGGCACGAGGTAGACGTGCTGCGCCCATACCAGGCCCCGCGTGAAGCCTTTGGGCACCGCGAGCGCCAGCATCTCGCCCGCGACCGGCCGCACCGCGATGTGCGCCGCGGCGGGAACGCCGGCGAGTTCTCCGGCCCACGCACCGGCGGCATTGACGACCGTCCCGGTCGCCGCAAAGCCGTGTTCCGTGCGGATGCCCCGCACGCGACGCGCATCGCATTCGAGCGCCACCTCCGTCGTGCGTTCGAAACGCACGCCCGCATCGGTGCACGCGGCGACGAGCGCACGCCCGAGGCGGCGATTGTCGACGTGCGCTTCGTTGGCAACGTACACCGCACCGCGCACGTGGCCGCCGAGCATCGGTTCGCGCGCGAGCGTCGCATCGCGATCGAGGATCGACGCGTCGGCGCCGTTGCGGCGAAACGCCGCGCATTGCGCGCCGCGCTCTTGGGCCGACGCGTCGTCGCAGGCGACGTGCAGCGTGCCCTCGTGACGCAGATGCGCATCGACGCCCGTGCGTTCGCGCAGATCGTCGACGAACGCCGGATACGCGCGCAGCGATGCATCGCACAGCGCAAGCAGCGCGGGATCGACGACCTCTTCCGAATACGGCGCGAGCATCCCGGCGCCCGCCCACGATGCGGCCCGCGCCGGCTCCGCCCGATCGTACACCGTCACCATCGCGCCGCGCTTCGCAAGTTCGTAGGCAATGCCCGTCCCGATCAGTCCCGCGCCGATGACGACCACATCATCCAGCATGCGGCTACATTCCGGTGTAGACGGGGCCTTCGCCGCCTTGCGGCGGGACCCACGTGATAATCTGGTAGGGATCCATGATGTCGCAGGTCTTGCAGTGCACGCAGTTGGCGAAGTTGATCTGCAGACGCCCCTCGACTCCGTCGGGCGTTGCATTGAACAGCGGTTCGTACACGGCGGCGGGACAGAAATACTGACACGGGTTCCCGAATTCCACCGTACAGCGCTCGGCGCAAATCGTGGTGTCGGCAACGTGCAGATGCGCGGGCTGGCTCTCATCGTGCATCGTGCCGCTGTTGAACACGTCGGTCACTTTGTCGAACGTGAGCACGTTGTCGGGAGTGACACGGCGTCCTTGCGCTTCCGGTGTAAACGCATCGAGCTTACGCATGCGCGCGAAACCTTCTTCGCCCGAGAGCTTATCGTGCAGGCCGAATCCGCGGCCGCCGGTGAGGGTACCGAGCGCAGCGTTGAGCATGCCGCCGAAGAGCCCGCTCTTGAAGCCCGCGTGAAAGTTGCGCGCGGCGTGGAGTTCGGTGAACGCCCACGAGTCGCGAAATTTTTGCTCGTACGGCGCGAGCGCTTCGGCATCGCTGCGATCTTGCGCCAGCGCATCGAAAATCGCTTCGGCCGCGAGCATGCCGGATTTCATCGCGAGGTGGATGCCTTTGAGTCGCAGGCCATTGAGAAAACCGGCGCTGTCGCCGATCAAACACAAACCGTCGGCGTAAAAGCGCGGCATCGCATGCAAGCCGCCTTCGGGAATCGCTTTCGCACCGTACCGGATCATCTTGCCGCCCTCGAGCAGCGGCCGGATCGCGGGCAGCAGCTTCATTTTCTGGAACAAATTATGCGGATCGGTCGTCGGATCGGCGTAGTCGAGACCGGTGACGAGTCCGATGTCGATGATGTCGCCGTTCATGCCGTAGATCCAACCGCCGCCGAACGTGTCGAACGGTAACGGTGCGCCGAGCGTGTGGATCACGTGTCCCGGTGCGAGCCGGCCGGCGGGTACCTGCCACAACTCTTTGATGCCGACGGCGTACACTTGCGGATCGCGGTCGCGATCGAGCCCCAATTTTGCGACCGCCGTTTTGGCGAGCGTGCCCCGCGGGCCCTCGCCGAGCACCACGACTTTCGCCAGCAAATCCGGGCCCGGTTCGTAGTTCGCTTTGGGGTTGCCGTCGGGACCGACGCCCTTATCGCCGACGCGCACGCCGATCACGCGGTCGCCGTCCCACAAAAGCTCTTGGCCCGGAAACGCCGGAAACACGTCGGCCCCGGCGGCTTCGGCCTTTTCGCCCAGCCATTTGCAGAGGCGGTTGAGCGAGGCGACGTACTTGCCGTGATTGTTGAGCACGGGCGGCGTGAACGGCGCTTTGATCTTGCCGCTGCCGGTGAGAAACCACATCTCATCGCCGCGGACCGGCGCATCGAGGCCGCCGGTGATGTCTTCGCCGGGGAAGAGTTCGAGCAGCGTCCTCGGATCGACGACCGCGCCTGAGAAACCGTGATTCCCGATCTCGCCGCCCTTCTCGATCACCATGATCGAGAGATCGCGACCGGCGGCTTTCGCGAGCCCCGCAAGCCGAATCGCACCCGCCAGACTGGCCGGACCGCCACCGACGAAAAGGACATCGACTTCGAGGGAATCGCGTTCAGCCATCGTGTTGGGTCCCTTCGCCGCCGAGGCGCCGCAGCGCCTCGACTACTGCTACCCGCAAGATCGCGATGCGGTCCTGGGGCGGCCGCGAACGCGGCGCCTCGAAGGTCAGCGCGCACGGTGTCGCACGCCGGACGAGCACGAGCCCGAGCGGCAACGCGCCGCCGAAAAACGGCGTTTCCCGCGGCGCGTCGACCACGACCGCTCCGGCCGAGCGCACTTGCGCGGCCTCCGCCCCGGGCGGGCCTAATTCGAATTCGGGCGTGAGGATTTGGAGCGGGAAGCCCGCCGCGCTGACCGCGGCCGTGACCGGTTGCGCGTAGGAACTGCGCCGAGCCGACGGTGCCGTCTCATACAGATAGAAGCCGGTCGCTTCGTGATCTTCGTGGAGATCGATTGCGAGTTCGAAGCTGCGGTCGCGGTTGGCGGTAAGGATTGCCTTGGCTTCGGGCGAGCTGCCGCCACGGCCGAACGTGCGGTTCACGTCGGTGCCCTCGGCGTTGGCGCGGGTGCCGGCCTCAAACCCGGTGGGATTGAAGCACGGCCACAGGCGGTAGCTATAGCGCGGATCGAGCAGCCCGTCGCGGACGAGCGAGAGCAGCGCCCAGACGCCCGCCGGTTCGTCGCCGTGAACGCCGGCCGAGATCGTGACGACCGGCAACCGCGGGTCGCCCAGTTCGCCCAAGAGCAGGGTCCGAGGAGCCCCAACGCACGCGATTTCGCGTAGCCGGAGGCCGGTTTGGGCTCGCAGCGCCCGCCAGGCGGCCACTACATCATCGTAACGGCTCAGTAATATGTCGAGAATCACGAATGGATCAACGTACCGCTTGCCAAAACCACTACCCATGCTGGTTCGACGGCTGGGCGCGGGAGCATTGTGCTTCCTAGCTAGTATTTCTCTCGTTTGCGATCGTGTCTCTTCTGACACGGGCGATAAGCAGTTGGCGCGCGTTAAAGGCGTCGTCGGCTATCAAACATCCGCGACGGGAGACTTCAAGCCGATTTTCGGACGGCTGGACTTACCCGACGACGCGTTTGCGGTGACGAGGCCCAACGGCCAGGCCGTGTTGCGTTTGAAAGACTCCTCGGAAATCGACATCGGCGAAAACACGAAAGTGCAAGTCGGTGCGTTCAGCCCCGCTGAGTCCGGCAACCAGAATACGATTTATCTCAACGGCGGCGCGCTGCACTTCAACGTGCGCCACCCGCAAGGCGGCCAGTCGAACTACAAGTTCGTGACGGCAACCTCGCAGATCGCCGTGCGCGGTACCGAAGGCTTCCTGATCGCCGGTGCCAACGGCACGCAGGTCGTATGCGTTTCGTGCGCAGCGGGCGACGTTTCGGTACAAGTCGGTCAGCAAACGGTTTCGATCGTCACCAACCAAACGCTGACGGTGCTCGGCAGCAACCCGCTCACCGCAACGACGTCGATCACCGCGAACCCGACCGTCAACAACCCGGCCGTGAATCAATTCAGCGGCAATCAGAATCCACTCAGCCCGACGTCTACCGGCGGCGGCCTCGATCCGACGGGTTCGCTCTCCGGCGCCGGAACCGGCGCGGCTGGTGCCGGTGCCGGCGTCGTTACGACGGTTGCCGCGGGCGCAGCTGCGGCCGGCGCCGCTGCGGCGATTGTGAGCAAACAGGGCGGAACCTCGACTCCCACACCAAGCAACGTCGGAACGCTCGTGTTACAACTGAGCTTCCCCGGCGCCGAGCCGAACTTCCCGGCCACCTTCGGTTGGCCGTTCAACCAGAACAACGCGACGACGACGGCGACCTTTACGTGCACCGGCGTCATCACATGTAATGCTCCGAGTCAGTCAATCAGTTCGAACGGACTACTCTCAGGCATACTCGGTGGCACGCTCAATTCGCCGGGTACCTTCACGATCGGCGGCACGGCGAGCGGGTATACGTTGCCCCAAACGACGTTCAACGTCTACGGCGGCGTCACCATGACCAGCCCCGCCTCGACGCCGATCTCGTTCACGCAGGTTCCATCGTCACAACAAGTGACGGTGACGCAGCTGCCGACCGGATCGACGCTCACTGCGGCCATCAACTGCCCCGGCGGCTCGAGCGCGGCAAGCGTCACGCTCACGGGCGCGACCGGACCGAGCCCGCTCACGTTTACCGTCACCGCGAACTCGGCGCCGACGTCGAATCCGCCGCCCACCGTGGCTTGCACGATCATTGTCGCCGGTCAAGGCGATGGTCCGCGTGCCAGCCTCACGATTCCCGTGAACGTTACGTCAACGGGGATCGGGGTTGAGACGCACCGTCGCAAGCCGAACTAATCGCGATATCGAGTAACTCGATCGGGTGCGCGGCCGCTAGGGTCGCGCCCCGTTCGCGCATGATCGACTGAATCTGAATCGTACAGCCCGGGTTTGCGCTTGCCAGCACGTCGGGCCGCACGCTCACAACGTTATCGACTTTGCGTTCGCCGATCTCGTGCGCGGACTCCGGCTGGAAGAGGTTGTAGGTGCCGGCGCTTCCGCAGCACATTTCGCCCTGCGGGATCTCGAGCAGCTCGAGTCCCGGGATCGAGCGCAACAACGTCCGCGGTTGTTCGCGAACGCGCTGCGCGTGCGCGAGATGACATGCATCGTGGTAGGCGACGCGGCGCTCCATGCGTGCCCGTGGCGCTTGCGGTTCGAGCGTTGCGAGATACTCGTTCACGTCGCGGACCTTTGTTGAAAACGCCCGCGCGCGAGCGGCATATGCCGGTTCGCCTGCCAAGAGCTCGCCGTATTCTTTGAGCGTCGAGCCGCAGCCGGCGGCGTTGATCACGATCGTATCGGCCGGCGCGTTCTCGAAGCGCTCGATCAGCGCGCGCGCGAACCGCTTGGCTTCTTCGAGGCGGCCGGAATGCAGCGAGAGCGCGCCGCAGCAGCCTTGACCCTCCGGCACGCACACATCGCAGCCTTCGGCGCTGAGCACGCGCACGGTCGCCGCGTTCACGTTCGGGAAAAATGCGCGCTGCACGCAGCCCGCGACCAAACCGACGCGCGCTCGCGCGTTGCCGTCTTTGGCGGCCGTGAACGGCGGCGCGTCGCGGCGCAGATCGGCGAACGAGAGCGGCGGCAGCAACGCATCGAGCTGGGCGAGACGCGGCGGCAGCCGGCGTAAGAGTCCGGAGCGCCGCACGAGTCCTTGCAGTCCGCTCTTCGCATACGCGACCAGCGGTAACGCGAGCAGACGCAAGCGCGCGGGATAGGGCATGAGGGCGAAGATCAGCGTGCGGAACGCGCGGTCGAGCGGCGAGCGCGGCGCCGCGTCTTCGACCTTGGCGCGCGTCGACTCGATCAGCAGATCGTACTGGACACCCGACGGGCACGCCGTCACGCACGCCATGCAGCCCAAACACGCGTCAAAGTGTGCAACGACCGACGCATCGAGCGGGATGACGCCGTCGTACACGCCCTTCATCAGATCGATGCGCCCACGCGGCGAATCCATCTCGTTGCCCCACGACGCGTACGTCGGGCAAGCCGGCAAACAGAACCCGCAATGCACGCAGTCACTGATCAAATCGCGATAGGTGCGCGGTGCGTTGCTATCGGTCGTCACAATCCACCCACGAAGCGGCCGGGATTGCACAAGCCTTTGGGGTCGAAGTTCGTCTTGAGCGCGCGCATGAGCGGGAACGATTGCGGGGGGTCGCCCCACGCGTCGATACGGCCGCGCGCGTGTTGGGGCATCGCGCGGAACACGATGGCCGCTCCGCGCGCAGCGTTGAGCGCATCGAGCGAGGCATCGGCGGCAGCGCTGGCAAGCGTCACGCCGAGCGTCGGATAGCCGATCTCGGCGGTCGTCGTCACGGGTGCCGGCACGCGCGCGCAGGCGCCGACCGGATTCGTGCTCACCGTCCAGCGCCACGCACCGCTGCAGCGGATCGAGCTCTCCGCGCCGGCGAGCCGGTCGAGCGCGGTTTGGTCGAGCTCCTCGACCGGTATGGCGTGCGTCGCGGCGAGCTGCGTGACGTGCGCGATTTGCTGCGCGACGCCGGCGATGAGGCCGGCAAACGTCAGCACGATCCCGCCCTCGGCGGGATGGTGGGCGACCGCGATCGGTTCGAGCGAACGGTCTTCCAGGAGCGCTTCGTAGAAGGCGCTCGCCGGCGACGTTCGCACCAGCACCGTGCGCGTGCCGGCGGGTTTCGGGAACACCCGAAACGTTGCGCTTGCGATTCCGCCGAGCGTCCCGAGCGAGCCGACCATGAGTTTCGGCAAATCGAAGCCGGCGACGTTCTTCACGACTTTGCCGCCGCCGTGCGCCACCGTGCCGTCGGGGCGGACGAACTCGATGCCGACGATCAGATCCTTGATCGATCCGTAGCGATGGCGCTGCGCGCCAAACGCGTTGGTGGCGATCGCACCGCCGATCGTGGCGTTGCGGCGGTCACCGGTTTCTAGCGGCAGTAATTGGTTGTGCTCCGCGAGCACGGCGTCGAGCGCCGCGATGCGCATACCGGCTTCGACCGTGATCGTCTGATCTTCGGGCGAGTAGTCGATGACGCGATCGAGCGCCGTCGTACGAACGACCGTGTCGATAGCGCGCGGCGGGTTGCCCAATTCGAGCTCCGTCCCGCCGCCGACGAACGCGAACGTCTTGCCGGCCGCGTAGAGGTCGCGCACGATCGCAGAGAGTTCGACGCGATCCGCCGGCACGAGCGCCCGCTCCGGCGTTACGCCCGCAATGCTCACCATTTCACTCATCCGCGGCCCGCTTCGCCCGAGAGTTCGGTTGGATGCGGAACGTAGGGGCCCGGCCGGTCGCCGCACAGATGCGGCGTCGGAAAGACTTTATCCGGATTGAAGAGTTCGCGCGGATCGAAGGCCGCACGTACGAGCTTCATCGTGGCGAGGTCGTCGTCCGAGAACTGCTCGCCGAGGTAGCACGCCTTGTCGCGTCCGACGCCGTGTTCGCCGGTCACCGAGCCGCCGTACTTGAGACACACGCGCAAGATGTCGCCGGCGACGTGCTCGGCCTTCGCTTCTTCGCCCGGAACGCGTTGGTCGTAGAGCACCAGCGGGTGCAGGTTGCCGTCGCCGGCGTGAAAGACGTTGGCGATGCGCAGACCGGCATCGCGGCCGAGTTGTGCGATCTCGCGCAGCACGGCGGCGATATCCTTGCGCGGAATCACGCCGTCTTGCACGTGGTAGTTCGGCGAGATGCGGCCCATCGCCGCGAACGCCGCCTTGCGGCCCTTCCACATCAACAGACGTTCGGCGTCGTCGCGCGGCGCGCGAATCTCGATCGCACCGCACTCGCGCATCAACGCAATCGACGCTTCCGCCGTATGCTCGACTTCGCTGGTTACGCCGTCGACGTCCATCAGCAGTGCGGCGCCGACGTCGAGCGGCCAGTCGACGCCGGTCGCGGCGACAATCGCCTCGATCGCGAGCGCATCGCACATCTCGATCGCCGCCGGCAAGATCCCGCTGGAAATGATCGCCGACACGGCCGCGCCCGCTTCATCGGTCGACGGAAACGTGCCGAAGATCGTGCGCGTCGCCTGCGGCTTGCGCAGGATGCGCACGACGACCTCGGTCACGATGCCGAGAAGCCCTTCACTGCCGACGAACACGCCCATCAAGTCGTAACCGCGCGCGTCCGCTTCACCTTCGCTCGCGCCGATGTCGACGATGCTGCCGTCGGAGAGCACGATGCGCGCCGCAACGGCGTGATTCACCGTGAAGCCGTACTTCAAACAATGCGCGCCGCCGGAATTCTCCGCCACGTTGCCGCCGATCGTGCAGACGCTCTGCGACGACGGATCGGGCGCGTAATAGTAGCCATGCGGCGCGAGATGTTTGGAGATGTCGAGGTTGATCACGCCGGGCTGAACGCGCATGCGGCGGTTGGGAAAATCGACGTCGAGGATGCGCGTCATCCGCGAGGTGCCGATGACGATCCCGCCTTCGACCGGCAGCGAGCCCCCCGAGAGACCGGTGCCGGCGCCGCGCGGAACGATCGGGAGGCCATGCTCCGCCGCGAGCCGCACGCAGGCAGCGACTTCTTCCGTCGTTGCGGGCAGCACGACGATGCGCGGCCGGATGCGGAACCCTAAGAGTCCATCGCATTCGTACGTGCGCAGTTCGGTCGCTTCGCTGATCGCGTTGCGCGCGCCGACGATGGCGGCAAAACGGTCGTGGAGCGGATCGGCGGCAAGGGTCGACATCGTGCTCCCGTTTCGTTCGCCCTAGGCTTGATGGCGCCTCGGAGAGGGAACCAAGCTTACCCTGGCGGGGCGCGTCTTAGATTACTGGTCGGCGTGCCAGTGAAGCAGCGCTTCGCGTTCCGATTCGGCGAACGGGGTCTTCGCCTTAATTGCGTCGAGGTAGCGGCGCTTACCGGCGCGGTTGCCCTTGCCGATCAAGAGGCCGCCAACGAGTTTGTCCTCGCGGAACCAGAGCGCGCGATACCACTTCTTCTCCGGTTCGATGCTGCGCACCATCGTGAGGTCGTTGCGGTATTCGGGTGAAAGCCCGAACTGCGTGATCGTCTGCTCGCTGAAAATCTTCGATGAATATTCCGGCACGTCGTGGTAGCGCACGTCGCCGCCGGCCATATTTGCCGCCGCCACTTTGCCGTGCGCGCCGGCATTGTTCCAGGTGCCCATCCGGTAGTGCATGTCGGCGGTGGGATCGTAAAATTCCGCCGCGTCGCCGGCGGCGAAGATGCCCTTCACTGCGGTCTCGAGGCGATCGTCGCACTTGATGCCGGTGCCGACTTCGATCGGGGTCCCGTGTACGAGTTCGGTGTTGATCGTGAGTCCAAGACCGATGCCGACGCAATCCGCCGCGATCTCCGTGCCTTGCGTCGTGATCACTTTCGTGACGACGCCGTTGGAGCGGACGAACTCCTTGACCTCATCGTTGTAGTGGATCGTGCAGCCGTCGGCGCGCGCCGCCTCATCGAGCAGCTCGCCGGAAATCTCATCGAGCATGCGGCGCAGAAAGCGCGGTCCGCGGATCAGCCAGTGCGTCTGCACGCCGCGCGACACGAACGCCTCGGCCAACTCATACGCGATGAACGAGCCGCCGACCGACACCGCGGTCTTTGCGGTCTCGAGCGACTCGGAGATCGCCTTGGTATCGCTCATGTACTGGAAGTTGTAGATGTTGCTCGCGCCCGCCGCACCCGGAAACTCTGAGGGGTTGGGACGCCCACCGGTCGCCACGAGCAGCGCATCGTACGGATATTCCTTGCCGCCGGCAATGACGGTCTTGCCCTCGTGGTTGATCGCGTCCACGCGCGTGCTCAAACGCAAGTCGATCGTGTGCTTCTCGTGCCATGCGACATCGCGAATGATGACCTTCGCTTCGGTTACCTGTTTGCGCAGCATCGGCGGCAGCGCGATGCGGTTGTAGAGCGGATACGGTTCATCTGCAAACATAATGATCGACGCCGCGGCATCGATCTTGCGCAGCTGCTCCGCACAGGTCGTCCCTGCAAACCCATTCCCAATAATGACGTACCGTCGTACGGACTCCGACATGTGTTTTTCCGATCGCTCCCTAAAATGCTTACAATATGGACCAGAAGCTGGTTCGCGCTCTTAGTTCGTTTATCACGCGAAGTAGCGACTATTCGCTGGCGCGGCTCGAATTCGCCACGCAGAACCCGCAGCTTCCATCGCCGCCGATCCTCGACCGGCTGCCCGACGCCTCCGAACGTACCCTACGCGAGCGCTGGGAACAGCTTGAACGGCAACTCGACGTTATCATGGCATTCATCAACGAATTCGACGATGCCGAAGGTCGGAAGGCCGCTGAGGATGCAACCTTCCGCTGGTTGGCGCGTACCGCCAAAGAGCTGGACCAGTACGGACGAGCTCTTCGTTGGGTACTGACCGTAACGGAACGCGATTCCCCCTAAACGCCAAGGAGCCACCGTGAACAACGATTTCGTGAACAAAGCCCTGGAAAGCGCCAGAGCACTGCAGCAAACCGTCGCCGAAGCGGCGACGAAGGGGGCCGAGCAGGCGAAACCCTTGGTTGCCGACGCCGTCGCGAAGGCCCAGGACCTGCAAAAGACGATCGTCGAGCAGGCCCCGCAGTATGGCGAGGCCGCCCAGGCCCACCTTCACACCGCTCGCGGCCACCTGACCACGTTCATCAGCACCGCGCAAGACGTGTTGGCGAAGGGCGCCGCGGGCGCGCAAGCCAGCCTGACGCCGCTCGCCGAGAACGCCCGGCAAGCGGTTCATCAAGCCGCCAAAGCCGTTACCGAGGCGACGGCACCGAAACCGCCGGTTCCGCCGGCAGGGTAGGTGCGATGACCGGCAGTCCGGGCGCGAGGTGCACGAAACGTGCCGCCGCGCCGGGCCAGTCGGTCAGCAATTCTTCGACCCGGGGCGAACCCGTCGCCGCGAGGTGCTCTTCGAGCATCGCATAGAGGCGGGACGTGGCCTCGGCATCGAGCGCGCGCGGACGCAGTTCCGTCGGACCGAGGTGGGCGTTGAGTTCCGCCTCGGTCGCGAGAAAGAACGCTTCGCCGCCGCTCATGCCGGAGGCCGCATTCCGGCCGACCGGTCCGATGATCGCGACGGCACCTGCCGTCATGTACTCACACGCGTGCGCGCCGGCGCCTTCGACCACGATCCGCGCGCCGCTGTTGCGCACCGCGAGGCGTTCGCCGGCCGTACCGGTGATGTACGCCGAACCGCCGCGCGCACCATAGAAGCACGCATTGCCGATCGAGGGTTCGTCGGCGAGGCCCGGCGTGCGGACGACGATCGCGCCGCCCTCCATACTCTTGCCGACGTAGTCGTTCGCTTCGCCGTCGAGTTCGAGCCGCAAACCGTCGGTGATGAACGCACCGAAGCTCTGCCCGGCGCTGCCCGTGTAGCAGCGCGTCTGCGGCTGCACCGTTTCGCCGTTGTTGCGCGCGGTAACGATGCCGTGCGCGATGCGCGCGCCGACCGCACGATCGGCGGGCCGTAAGCGCACGACTTCATCGGGACCGCACATGTCATCGACGTGCGGCTCGTCGGCGTTGCGCACGTCGCTGAACGGCGAGCGTTCGGGCAGGCGCAGCACTTCGCTCAGATCGATTTCATGATCGCGCTCGGCGAGATCCGCGCGCCCGCGCAGCAGATCCGAGCGGCCGCGAATCTCATCGAGCGACGATGCGCCCAGTGCCGCGAGGCGGCGCCGGACGTCGGCGGCGATGAAGTGAAAGAACGTCTCCGCTTCTTCGGCCGTGCCCTTGTACTTCGCGCGCAGCGCCAAGTCTTGGGTGGCGATGCCGACCGGACACGTGTTCTTGTGACATTGGCGCGCGTAGATGCAACCCAGCGCGACGAGCAGCGTCGTGCCGAAGCCGCACATGTCGGCGCCGAGCATCGTTGCGAGCACGACGTCGCGGCCGGTCTTGAAACCGCCGTCGACGCGCAGTTTCACGCGCGAGCGCAACCCGTTGGCGACGAGCGTGTGGTGCACTTCGACGAGACCGAGTTCCCACGGCAAACCGGCCGATTTGATCGAACCCAGCGGCGATGCGCCGGTACCGCCGTCGTGGCCGCTGATGTGGATCACGTCGGCGTTGGCCTTCGCGACGCCGCTGGCGACGTACCCGATGCCGGCCTGGCTGACGAGTTTCACCGCGATGCGCGCTTGCGGCGCGGCCCGGCGTAAATCGTAAATCAGTTCGGCGAGATCTTCGATCGAATAGATGTCGTGATGNNGTGATGCGGCGGCGGCGAGATCAGGCCTTGGCCTTCGACCGCACCGCGCAGCAGCGCAATTTCGGCCGACACCTTGAAGCCGGGAATCTGTCCGCCTTCACCAGGCTTCGAGCCCTGCGCCATCTTGATTTCGATCTCGTCGGCACTGGCGAGATAGGTGGCGCCCACGCCGAAGCGTGCGGACGCGACTTGCTTGATCGCGCTGCGACCCGAATCGGGTTCGCGCGAATACCGTTCGCGTTCCTCGCCGCCTTCGCCGGAGTTGCTGCGCGCGCCGAGCCGATTGGCGGCGATCGCGATCGTCTTGTGCACTTCGGGCGCGAGCGCGCCGAGCGACATCGCGGCCGTGACGAAACGCGGATAGATTTTCTCAGGCGCTTCGACCGCCTCGAGCGGAAGCGCGCGATCGAGCGGCACCGGACTCAGCAGATCGCGCAGGTTGATCGGATCGCGTGCTTCGAGCCGGTCGGAGAGCTCGAGGAACGCCGCCTCGTCGCCCTTCATCGCCGCCGTGCGCAGCGTCTTGAGCAAGCCCGGATCGAAGGCATGCTTGATACCGTCGCGGCGATAGCGGAAGAGGCCGCGGTCGTGCGGCTCTTCGCCGTTCGCCGAAGCCGTGCTCCACGCGCGCAGATCTTCTTCGAGCTGCGCGAACCCGACGGCCGGCACGTGCGCGTGCATGCCGGGGAAACACGCATCGACCACGTCGCGGCCGAGGCCCAGGGACTCGAACGTCTGCGCGCCGATGTACGAGCGCAGCGTACAGATGCCCAGCTTGGCCATGATCTTGATCAGCCCGGAGCGGACGGTGTAGAGGAATGCGTTGCGCGTGCCGTTGCGTTCGGCGTAGCGCAGCGAGAGCCACGGCGTCACGATGTTGGCACCGACCGCAATGACGGTCGCGATCGAATGCGCATCGCGCGCGAAACCGTCGGCCACGGCGATCGACGCCTGCATGCGCAAGCCGACCTGCGTGAGGCGCTGGTGGATCGCGCCGGCGGCCAGAATCGCCGGGATCGGCAGCGTGACGCCGCGATCGTCGAGCACGAGATAGGTCGCGCCGTCGCGCACGGCGCTCTCCGCATCGTCGCACAGCTGCGCGATGCGCGCGCCGAGTTTGTCGGTGCCGAGTTCGAGCGGAACGCGATGCTGCACCAGGCGCGCATCGAAACGCAAGTCGTCGAACGCGGTTTCGTCGAGCACGGCCGTTTCGAGCATGACGATCGAACCGGTCGCCGGCACGTCGCCGTTCGTATCGCCCGAACCGACCCACGCGCGCATGTCGAACACGAAACCTTCGCGCACCGAATCGATCGGCGGGTTGGTAACTTGAGCGAACTTCTGACGCAAATACGCCGCCACGGGCATGCGGCGTTCGAGGAAGGGCTGGGCTGCATCGTCACCCATCGACGAGACGGGCTCGCCCGCGCCCGAGGCGATGACGGTCACGACGTCTTTGAGTTCGTCTTTGGTGTAACCGAAACGCACCAAATCGCGGTCGACCGACGGATCGCCGGCCGTTCCGGTCAGTGCCGGTTCGGGCAGCGGGAACTCCCACGACTTCACGATCGAGCGGAAGTCGGCGCGATGGCGCCGTTCGTCGCGGAATTGCTCGGGCGTGACGAGTTGGTGCGAGGCGAAGCGTACGACGAGCCGGTCGCCCGGGCCGAGCCGGCCGCGCTGTACGATCGGATCGTTGCCGAAATCCACCACGCCGGTTTCCGACGCGGCAAGCACTTTATCGGAGGCCGTGCGGCACCAGCGCATCGGCCGGAAGCCGCTGCGGTCGAGGGCCGCACCGACGGTATCGCCGTCGGCAAACACGATCGCCGCCGGACCGTCCCACGGTTCGACGGTCGGAATATGCGCATCGTAGAACGCACGCAGCCGGTCGTCGGACGGCTCGATCGACGGCGAGAGCATCATGTCGACCGCTTCATCGATACGGTAGCCCGCGCCGAGCATCGCGTCGACCGCGACGTTGAAGTTCAGCGAATCGCTAGCCCACGAACGCACCGGCACGCCGCGCGCCTGCATCCACGCGCGGTTGCCGGTGATCGTGTTGATCTCACCGTTGTGCGCGATGTAGTTGAACGGCTGCACCAACCGCCACTGCGGCGAGGTGTTCGTGCTGAAGCGCTGATGGAAGACGGCGAAACGCGACACGAACGCCGGATTGCGCAGATCGGCGAAATATTCGCCGAGTTCGGCCGACGACAGCAGCGCCTTGTAGACGACCTTGGTCGCCGAAGCGCTGACGAGTACGGCGCCGGGGATGTCGCGCACGGTGCGCCACACGAGTTGGCGCACGACGCGCATGCGCTCGCGCACGTTGCCCGGACCCATGTCGACCAGGAGTTGTTCGTAGGGCGGTGCGGTGCGGCGAGCGTACTCGCCGAGCACGTCGGCGTTGACGAGCGGAACGCGCCAGCGCAGCGGCGCCACGTCGGCGAGGCGCACGGCGGCTTCCACCTTGGCGCGCGCATTCGCGGCTTCATCAAAATCGCGCGGCAGAAAGAGACAGACCGCGCCGACGTGACGCTCCGGAATGCGGATGTGGTCGGCGGTCAGCTCGCGGAGATAGAGCGCTCGCGGCGTCTCAACGAGCAGGCCCGCGCCGTCGCCGGTGCGGCCGTCGGCCGCGCGGGCGCCGCGGTGGGCCATTGCGGCCGCCGCTTCAAGCGACATGCGAATAACGTCATGGGAGGCGCGATGCGAGAGGTCGGCAAGAAAACCGACCCCGCAGGCGTCGTGTTCCGGCGCAGGCTCGTGGTCTAACATGGAACCTCTACCTTAGGCCATGACGACCCCCTACGTCACTATACAAAGGTCGAATTAGACTCCGAAACCGAGCGCGACCATCATCCGATAGCCGACGTCGAGCGAGCGTTCGTCGATGTCGAAGCGGGCGTTGTGGTGCGGGAACGCGCTTGCTTCGCTCCCTCGGGATCCGACGATGAAGTAGGCGCCGGGCCGGAGTTCTTGCATGAACGACATGTCCTCGGCCCACATGACGATGTCGTGCTCGACCACGTTTTCAGGCCCGAGCAGCCGCCGGCCAACCGTCCGGACGACCTCGTTCGGCGCGACGGCGTTGACCGTCGGCGGGTAGGACCAGCGGTAATCGACCTCGATCTCGACCCGTAACGCCTCGGCGAGACCTGCGGCAATCCGGCGCAGCCGGTCGGGCATGCTCGCCCGGACGGTCGAGTCAAACGCCCGGACTGTCCCCTTGAGGATCGCTTCGTCCGGGATCACGTTGAACGTCGTCCCGCTGCTGAACTGACCGACGGTGAACACGGCCGGGTCCTTAGGCGCGATCTCGCGGCTGACGATCGTCTGCAGCATCGTCACCACGTGGGCGCCGGCGACGATCGGGTCGATCGAGTTTTGCGGCATCGCGCCATGACCGCCGCGCCCGCGGATCGTCAGGATGAACTCGTCGGCCGAAGCGAAGAACGGGCCGTCGCGGACCCCGATTTGACCGACGTCGAGCCCGCTGTAGAGATGAAGCGCGAAGGTCCGGTCGACGTGCGGGTTCTCGAGCGCCCCGTCTTCGATCATGAAGCGGTTGCCGGCCGCGCCCTCTTCGCCCGGCTGGAAACAGAAGACGAGCGTGCCCGCGACCTCCGCGCGCCGCTCGGCCAGCGTTTTCGCCGCGGCGAGCAGAATCGCGACGTGTCCGTCGTGCCCGCACGCATGCATCACGCCCTCGTGCTTGGAGACGTACTCGACGGCGTTGATCTCCCGGATCGGCAGCGCGTCCATGTCGGCGCGCAGCAACGTCACAGGTCCCGGCCGGCCGCCTACCAGCGTGCCGAGCACGCCCGTCTTGCCGATCTTCGTACGAACCTCGTCGAGGCCGTATGTCTCGAGCGTCTCGGCGACGAAGCGCGCCGTGTCGAACTCGACCATCGACAACTCGGGGCTCGCGTGCAATTGGCGCCGTGCGCGGACCATCTCGTCGTGAGGGATCGTTTCCGGAGCCGCCATGGGTACCCACAGTTCTGGAGCCCTCGAGCGGCCCCTCGCAGCAGAGTAACGGCAGCTCTTTCGACAAATAGGTGCGGCAATGGCAAAAACGGTCACGGCCCGAGCGGCACTCGATCGGGGCGGGCTCACCGACGATCAGCTCATCGCGATGCTTTGGAACATGCTGCTGCAGCGGCAGCTCGACAATCGCGGCTTTCAGTTGAACCGTCAGGGCAAGATACCGTTCGCGCTCGGGAGCGAAGGCCACGAAGCACTGCAGGCCGGCGCCGCGATGGCGTTCGCGCGCGGCGTGGACATCCTCGTGCCGTATTACCGCGACCTCGGCCTCGTGCTCGGGGTGGGGATCACACCGCTCGACTTGCTCACCAACATGTTTGCGCGTGAAGCCGATCTTTCGGGCGGCCGGCAATTTCCCAACCACTACACCGCGCGCGACCGCGGCGTCGTCTCGATCTCATCGATCATCGCCGCGCACTGCACGCACGCGGCCGGCATCGCGTACGCGCTGACGTATACCGGTGAGAGCGGCCGGGCCGTGTTATGCACCACGGGCGAGGGCTCGACGAGTCAGGGCGAGTGGCACGAAGCGATCAACTTTTCTGCGATCCACAAGTTGCCGATCGTATTTCTGGTCGAGAACAACGGCTGGGCGATTTCGACGCCGCAGTCGGCGCAGATGGCGATCCGCGACGTCGCCGATAAAGCCTCCGGCTACGGCCTGCCCGGCATGATTTGCGACGGCACGGATCCCGTCGCGACGTATCGCACGATGAAGGTTGCGATGGAACGCGCGCGCAGCGGCGGCGGCCCAACGCTCGTCGAGGCCAAGTGCTACCGCTTTCTCTCGCACTCGACCGACGACGACGATCGCGTCTACCGCGATCGCGAGACGTTGGCCGAACAGCGCGCCGACGATCCGCTGCCGAAATACGAACGCGTGCTGCTTGAAGCCGGCATCATCGACGATGCGGGCCTGACGGCGATGAAAGCCGACGTGCTCAAGCAAACCAACACGGCAACCGACGAAGCCGAAGCGCTCCCCTATCCCTCCGTCGACGACATGACGACGCATGTGTACGCCGGCGCTGCCTACGAGCCGTGGCTCGAATGAGTTCGACCATTCAACCCGCCGAAACGGCGGCAGCGTCCACGCTCATCACCAACGTCGAAGCGGTGCGCCTTGCGTTGCACGACGCGATGGTGGCCGACGAACGCGTCCTGATTCTA
This sequence comes from Candidatus Lustribacter telmatis, assembly GCA_003164045.1. Taxonomy (GTDB): domain Bacteria; phylum Vulcanimicrobiota; class Vulcanimicrobiia; order Vulcanimicrobiales; family Vulcanimicrobiaceae; genus Lustribacter; species Lustribacter telmatis. The sequence continues at coordinate 11,251 of PLRU01000050.1, read as the reverse complement.
GGCGAAGACGTGGGCGTGCGCGGCAACGTCTTTCTGATCACGACCGGATTTCTCGAGGAGTTCGGGGCGAAGCGCGTCATCGACATGCCGCTCGCCGAGGCGTCGATCGTCGGCATCGCCGTCGGTATGGCGATGCAAGGGCTGCGCCCGATTGCCGAGATTCAGTTTGCCGATTTCATCTATCCGGCGTTCAACCAGATCGTCGGTGAAGCGGCGAAGACGCGCTACCGTTCCAACGGCGATTATAGCTGTCCGCTGGTGATCCGCACGCCGTACGGCGGGGGCGTGCACGGCGCGCTCTCGCACTCGATCTCGATCGAAGCGCTGTTCTATCACGTGCCGGGTCTCAAGATCGTTGCGCCATCGACGCCGCGCGACATCAAGGGCCTGTTGACGGCGGCGATCGAGGATCCCGATCCGGTGCTGTTTCTCGAACATAAAAAGACGTACCGGTCGGTCAGGGGCGACGTCCCCGAGGGGCACTTCACGATTCCGATCGGCAAAGCCGACGTCAAGAAGACCGGCACGCAGGCGACGGTCGTTTCGTACGGTTACAATTTGCATCAAGCGCTCGATGCGGCCGCGCAGCTCGAAACCGAAGGCATCTCCGTCGAGGTGATCGATTTGCGTTCGATCCGCCCCATGGACAAAACGGCGATCTTGACCAGCGTTCGCAAAACGCGCAAATTGCTGATCATTCACGAAGATAACAAGTTCGGCGGCATCGGCGCGGAGATCAGCGCCATGGTGTCCGAGGAAGCGCTGTTCGATCTCGACGCCCCGATCCGCCGCCTCTGTGGACCGGACGTACCGGCGATGGGCTACGCGCAGCCGCTCGAAGAGGCGTTCATGATCTCGACCGAGCGCATGCGCGCGGCGATGCAAGAGCTGGTGCAATTTTGAGCACGACCATCCGGATGCCGCAACTCGGCGAGACCGTCACCGAAGGAACCGTCGCGCGCTGGCTCAAGCAGCCCGGCGAGAGCGTCGAGAAGTACGAAGCCTTCGTCGAAGTATCCACCGATAAGGTCAATGCCGAAGTGCCCTCGCCTGTGGCGGGCACCATGCGCGAACTCATCGTCAGTGAAGGCGAGACCGTTCCGACCGGAGCGCCGATTGCGATCATCGACGAAATCGGCGCGCCGGTCGAACCGTCTCGCGCACCGGCGGCCGTGCTGCCGGCGGCCGTACTGCAGGCGGCAGCCAGCAACGGGCACAACGGCGTCACGGCCAACGGCACGCGCGTATCGCCGGCCGTACGCCGGCTCGCCCGCGAACACGCGGTCGACGTTGCCGTGGTCAGTGGAACCGGAACGAACGGCCGCGTGACCGCCGCCGACATCGTGGCCGCTGCGACGGGGACGTTGCGGACGCCCGCGCCGGTTGCCGCGCCGGCACCCGCACCGGCGCCGCGCGCGGTCCCAGCCGATGGACTGATCCCGCTCACGCCGGCGCGCCGCTTGATCGCGCGCCGCATGGTCGAGTCGAAGCAAACGGCGCCGCATGCGTGGACGATGGTCGAGGTCGATGTCTCCAACCTCTGGGCGTGGCGCCTCGTTGAGAAAGACGCGTTCGAACGCGAGCACGGCGTGAAGCTCACGCTGTTGCCGTTCTTTATGTTCGCCGTCGCCGAATCGCTGCGCGCATTTCCGCTGATGAACGCATCGTTCCACGAGAACGGCATCGCCGTCCACAAGAACGTCAACCTCGGCATCGCCACCGCAACCGACGGCGACCTCGTCGTACCGGTCGTGCGCAATGCGGAAGAGCGTTCGATCCGGGGCATCGCACTCGCCGCCGGCGCACTGATCGACAAAGCCCGCCGCGGCAAGCTGGTTGTCGACGATCTCACCGGCGGCACGTTTACCGTTAACAACAACGGCGCGGCCGGCTCGATTCTCTCCGCCCCGATCCTCGTGCCCGGACAAGCGGGTATCGCGACGATGGAAGCGGTCGTCAAGCGACCGGTCGTCCGCAACGACGCGATCGCAATCCGCTCGATCATGAACGTCTGCCTCTCGCTCGACCACCGCGTGGTGGACGGCTCGATTGCCAGTGGCTTCCTTGCCGACTTGAAGAAGCGTCTCGAGGCGATGGGTCCGTCAGGCGCGCTCTGACGAACCGCACGCGGCAACTTTTACGTTGTCATGTGGTGACCCGCTTCCTACTTCTGGTCGCCGCGCTAGCCATCGCATCGATGGGCCGCGCGCTGGCCGCGATCGACGACCCGCCGAGCGGCCTGATTGCCAGCAGCACGTCGCTCGCCAAAGTACGCGCGCTCTATGCAAAAGACCACGACCACGAGCGAACGCGCGCGGCGACGATCATCGAGGAGTGGCGGTTGACGCAAGACCGCATGAGCGGCACCTATCACGTATTTCGTCTCGGCAAAGACGAACGCGACATCACGCTGCTCGGGCCGCTCTTCTTCGAGGGCGGCGTCCACAACGGCACGCGTTGGCAGCAGACGCGCAACGGCATCACCTACACGTACAGCGGCGTGCACGAAGCGCGCGACGCGCGCAGCGAAAGTGCCTGGCTCACGGATCCCGGATCGCGCGAAGTGCGGCTGATCGGCGAATCCGTGCCGCTCAACGCCTACGTCGTCGAAATCGATCCGGCCGGCGGCCGCCGCGAGTGGCGTTTTCTCGATAAGCGGACGGCGAACATCGTACGGCGCGAATACGTGCAAAAGGGCCGCCGCTACACGATCGCGTTCGACGACTACCGGACGTTCGACGGCATTCCCGAACCCTCGCGCGTGCGCACGACCGACTCGCTCGGCAACGAACGCGACCTCTCGCTGCTCTCGCGCACGCTCGACCTCACGCCCGATCCGCACGACGTCGACATCGCGCCCAACCGGCGCACGCTGGTCGAATTTCCCGCCGGCATTACGAACGTGCATCTGCCGATCCGCGTGGTCAACGGCCTGTGCGTCGTCAAGGTGCACATCGGCCTCAAGGATTACGATTTCTTACTCGATTCCGGCGCCGCCGGCATCGTGATCGATCCATCGATCGTCGATGACGCGCATCTCGAGACGTACGGTTCGCGCGTCGGTGCGACCATCGGCACGTTCAGTGAGACGACCGGCATCGTGCCGCTGATGGCGATCGGGGCATTGCGGATGCGCGCGGTCGTTGCGCGCGTGGTGACGGTGCCGTTTCGTCTCGACGAGCGAACGCACATCACCGGCCTGCTCGGCTTCGACTTTTTCCTCGATACGATCGTGCACGTCGACCTCGATCACGGCATCGCAAACGCGATCGCCCCGGGTTCGTTCAAGCCGCCCGCGGACGCCGCGGTGATTCCGCTCGCGCTCGACGACCGCACGCCGGTCGTACGCGCTCGCGCCGACACCGTTACCGGCCGCGTCGTGCTCGACACCGGCGCCAACCGGTCCGTATTCACCCCTCCGTTTGCGTCGCGCGCCGACATCGCATTCGATCCGGCCACCGCCAACGCGCAGTTTCGCGGCTTGGGCGGGACGGGAACGGCCGAGACGGTGCGCCTCAAATCGTTCGACATCGCGGCGTTGCCGCTGTTCGACCCGGTGGTCGACGTAAGCAACGCCAATCTCGGCGCCGAAGATATCGACGGCACCGCCGGCACCGATCTGCTGCACGCCTACGACCTCTTCTTCGACTACCGCACCGCCGCGCTCTACGTGCGCCGCTCGCGCAAAGGGCCGGCTTAGTGGATTCACGTTCCGTGAATCCGTCGCGTTCGGCCTTCGGCCGAGCCGCACGCTAAAGTAAGGAAAGCATGGTCGCGACGTTCGCGGCCGGGTCCAGCTCCGGTATGAGCGCCCGCCCGATTGCCCACGCAGGCGCAGATACAGTAGCCGAACCGGTGACCTTGCCGTGGACCGGCATTTCGACCAGTCGCTTACGATTGGTGGCTAGCGTCGGAGGCCGCGTTCGCCGGGGCCCGAAAAAATGCACGTCGTGCAGATCCGCAAACAATTCGCATTCGAAAGTGCGCACGTGCTCCCGTTCCACGCCGGAAAATGCTCGCGGCTCCACGGTCATTCGTACCGCCTCGACGTCACGGTCGAGGGACCGCTGCAAACCGAGGGACCGGCGACCGGCATGGTCATCGACTTCGACGAGCTCTCCCGCGTCGTGCGCGCGACGATCATCGACAAACTTGACCACACGCACCTCAACGACACGATCGAAAACCCGACCAGCGAAAATATCATCGTCTGGATCTGGCGCCGGCTCGCGCCGCAACTGCCGGGCCTTGCCGAATTGACCCTTTGGGAAACGGCCACGGCGTGCGCGGTGCTCCGTCCCGGTGATCCGCTGCTCTCGTGACGCTCCAACTGGCGGAGATCTTCTACTCCGTGCAAGGCGAAGGCACGTGGACGGGAACGCCGGCGGTGTTCGTGCGGCTCGCCGGCTGCAACCTCGCCTGCGATTTCTGCGACACGGATTACGCGCTGAAGTTCGTGGCCGGCATCGGCGAGGTCGTGGCGCGCGTCCGCGGCGAGGGCGGCGACTGTCCGATGGTGATCCTCACCGGCGGCGAACCGCTCGCACAAGCCGCGACGCCGGCGTTGATCGACGCGCTCCGCGCCGACGGCCGGCGCGTGCACATCGAATCGAACGGGACCATCGACGTTTCGTTGCCGTCCGACGTCTGGCTGACCGTCTCGCCGAAAGAACGCCTGCATCCGGCGATGGCCGCGCGCGCCAACGAAGTGAAGCTGATCGTGGACGGCCGCGTTCCCGCCGCCTGGGTTGCGTCGTTTCCAGCCACGACGCCGATCTTTCTACAGCCCGAAGGCAACAAGCCGGCCAACGTCGCGCTGGCCGTTGAAGCCGCAAAGCGCGAACCTGCACGTTACCGGCTCTCACTCCAAACCCATAAATTCATCGGAGTCCGATAATGCAACGACGCGCATTCCTCGCGACGGCGACCGCAGCCGCGATCGCATCGCCGGTGCACGCAGCCGAACCGCACGTGCTGCCGGGCGACGACGTGTTCGTTGCGGAGACGTGGCGCGAACTCGCGGGACGCACGATCGGCATCGTGACGAACCAAAGCGGCGTGCTCTCCGACGGCACCTCACTCGTCGATGCCGTGCGCGCGAACGCGCAAATTCGCGTCAAAGCACTGTTCGCACCCGAACACGGTTTGCGCGGCGATCGCGATGCCGGCACGTACGTGCCCTCGTATACCGACCCGCGCAGCGGGCTGCCCGTGTACAGCCTCTATGGTGAAACGCGTCACCCCTCGGCCCGCATGCTCGACGGCATCGACGTGCTCGTGTTCGACATTCAAGACGTCGGCGCGCGGCCGTACACCTACATGTCGACGCTGGCGTACGTGATGGAATCGGCCAAGCAGTACGGCAAAGAGATCTGGGTGCTCGACCGGCCGAATCCGATCGGCGGCGTGCGCGTCGAAGGTCCCGTACTCGATCCGGCGTTCAAATCGTTCATCGGGCTCTACCCGATTCCCGAGCGGCACGGACTCACGATCGGCGAACTCGCGCAGCTCTTCAACGATCACTTCGCCATCGGCGCGAAGCTGCGCGTGGTGAAATTGCGCGGCTGGTCGCGCGACATGCTCTGGGCCGACACGAAACTGCGCTGGACACCGACATCGCCGAACGTGCCGTACGCGTTTACCCCGCTCGTGTATCTCGCGACCGGCCTGATCGACGAGGGCGGCGTGAACAACGGCGTCGGCACCGACCGGCCGTTCGAATACGCCGGCGGCTACGGCTTCGACGCGGCGGCGTTCGCGCGCACGCTCACCGCACGCGGTGTGCCGGGCGCGCGCTTCGAACCGCTCGACTGGGTGCCGCAACGCGGCTTCTGGGCGGGCAAGACGCTCGCCGGCGTGCAGATCCATCTCGACGATCCGCATGCGTTTCCCAACGTCCGTACCGCAGTCGAAATTCTCGCCGCCGCGCGCGCGCAAGGAAAACTGCACATCAACAACGCCGCTAGCTTCGATCGCGACTGGGGCACGAACACCGTGCGCCTCGCACTGCTGAACGGCGCCTCACCCGACGCCATCGTCGCCTCATGGGAATCCGGCCTCAGCACCTACCGCGTAATTCGCGAACGGTATTTACTGTACTAGGTTGTGCCGTCGCAGGAGCCGACGCCCCATTGGCCTTGCTGGAAGTATTCGACGAACGAGAAAATCGGGAAATCCGCTTTCAGTCCGAGCGGGCCTTCGACCTTAGATTCGAGGATGCCACGCTTGATCGGCCAGATCGCGTCGAGATCCTTGCACGAGGTGACGACCGCGACGAAGTACCGTTGTCCCGAGTCGGTATCGTGATACTCGGCGTTGGTCACGATCGCTTTGTGCGCCATCTCGTTCACTTTCATGAGCCGCTTGGCAAACGGATAGATGACGTCCGGATCGTTGTCGGCGGCGGAGAGCGTCTTCGGTGCGTCCGAGGGCAGCACCAGCGGCACGTGCGACTTCGTCGGCTTGGGCGCCGGGGCGCCGGTCTTTGCAACCGCCGTCTTCGGGTGACCGATGATCCCGCGCCAGTAGAGGACCCCGCCGGCGACGAGCACGACGACAACGACAAGTAACGCGATTCTGATAATCGTCCCCATGGCGTAACCTTCGCCACGAGACTGCCGGTTCTCCCGGGCATGCGTCCTGTTATGATGTCCCGTGTTGCGGCCGTTGCGTTCGCTGTATGCTGCATAGCCGCCGCGCCGCTGCCCGCGCAACCGCCGCCGCCGGCACCCGGGACCGCGAGCGATACGTATTTCGGGGTGAAGGTTCCAGACCCGTACCGCGCGTTCGAGGATCCCAAGAACCCGGCGCTGTTGCGGTACTTCAAAGCGCAGAACGCCTACACGCACCGCGTGCTCGACGCGCTGCCGGGACGCGCGATGCTCGCCAAACGCATCGCGGAACTCGACGGCGCCTCGGAATCGCTTGCAAGCCTCACCGTCGGGCGGCACGCGTACTTCTACTTGAAGCGTCCGGTGGGAGCAAGCGCACTACGGCTATACGCGCGCGCGAGCGCGGGCGGCGCCGAGCGACTCGTGTTCGATCCCGATCGCTTCGCGCGCTCCAAGGCCCAGCACTACACGATCGACTACTACTCGCCCTCACTCGACGACCGGCTCGTCGGCATCGGCGTCTCGGAAGGCGGCTCCGAAGTCGAAGTGCTGCACGTCGTCGACGTCGCCACGGGACGGATTCTCGCCGACACCATCGACCGCACGCCGTTCGTTCCGCCGTCGTGGCGCGAAGACGGCCGGTCGTTCTACTATTTCCGTACGCCGAAGTTGCCGGCTGACGCGCCGCAAAGCGCGCGCGACACGAAAGGCGTCGTCTTTCTGCACGTGCTCGGCACCGATCCCGCACGCGATAGCGCGGTGTTCGGATACCGCTACTCGCCGCGCATTCCGTTCGGGCTCGAAGATGTGGCGCAGTTGTTCGTCCAGCCCGGTACTCCGTGGGTGATCGCCATCGTCAATCACGGCGTGCAGAACGAAGTGAGCGCGTGGGCCGCACCGGCCGCATCGCTGGCAAACGCCGTCGTGCCGTGGAGGCAGATCGTTCGCTATAGCGATGACGTGACGGAACTCGCCGCGCGCGGCAACACCGGTTACGCGCTGAGCCATCACCACGCGTCACGCTACGCGGTGCTGGCCTTCGATCTCGGCCGGGGCGATGCCGCGCATGCCCGCGTGGTGATTCCGCAATCGGCGCGCGTCATCGACGGGATCGGCGTAGCACGCGACGCGCTCTACCTGCGCGACCTCGACCGTGGGCTCTCCCGCATCCGGCGCGCGCCGTTTATCGGCAGTGCGCTGGGCGCCGCAGCCGACGTTCGGCTTCCGTTCGCGGGCGCGGTCGGCGAACTCGACACCGATATACGCAGTGCGGGAGCGATCTTCAGCCTGCAAGGCTGGACGCAATCACCGCAGTGGTACACGGTCGCGGCGAATGCAGCCGTAACGAACGCCGGCCTGCGAAAGCCTTCGCCGGTCGATTTCTCCGCCATTACATCGGAAGAGGTCGACGCCACCAGCGCCGACGGAACGCAAGTCCCGCTCTCGATCGTGCGCGGGCGCGAACTCGCCCTCGACGGCAGCCATCCGACGCTCCTCGACGGGTACGGCGCCTACGGCATCGTGATCGGCCCGTCGTTTTCGCCGACGCGCCTCGCTTGGCTCGAACGCGGCGGCGTGTTCGCCGAATGTCACCCGCGCGGCGGCGGTGAACTCGGCAACGATTGGCACTTCGGCGCGCACATTGCAACGAAACAACGCACGATCGACGACTTCATCGGCTGCGCGCACTACCTGATCGATCACAAGTACACGGTGAGCGCGAAACTCGCCGGAATGGGCACGAGCGCCGGCGGCGTGACGATCGGCAACGCGATCATCCAGCAGCCCGCGCTCTTCGACGCGGCGATCGACAACGTCGGCGACACCAACGGCGTGCGCGACGAGTTCGCCGAAGGCGGCCCTTCGAACATTCCCGAGTTCGGCACGAACACGGACCCCGTCGGCTTCAAGGCGCTGCTCGCGACCGACGCTTACGTCCAGATGAAGCCGGATGTGGCCTATCCCGCCGTGCTGGCGATTACCGGCGCCAACGATCCGCGCGTCGCGCCGTGGATCGTCGCAAAGTTCATCGCGAAATTACAACGCTCGACGACCAGCGGGAAGCCCGTGCTCTTGCGCGTCGACTTCGACGCCGGCCACGGCTTGCTCGGCGCGTCTCGTGCTCAAGCGCGCGATTTCAATACCGACCTCTTCGCGTTTCTGTTCTGGCAGCTCGGCGACCCGGACTTTGCCTATCCGGGCTAGTCTTCGTCGTCGCGTTCGGCGCGTTCGCGCAGCTGTTTGAGCTGGTAGAGATGGATGAAGCGCTGGATCTCGTCTTCGGTGCGCTTCGGCAGGTTCAAAAACCGTACGCCGTGAGCGAAACGCTGCGTGCGCAGGTTATAGAACGCGATCACGATCTTGCCGCCGATGTCGAGCGGCTCGAACGGCGTCGGCGGCGTTTTCACGCGGCGCTTGCGTTCGCCGAACGCGGTCCGTTCGGTAACTTCTTTTTCGATGAACACGTTCGCGACTTCGGCCGTAGGCAGCGTGAAGCGAAAGTCGATCACCGTTTCTTTGGTGAAATCTTCATCGCCGAGCAAACGCAAACCGCCGACGCTCAAATCGTTGGCGCTCGCCGTCCGCGTGCCCTCGCGCCCATCAACGATGTAGACGATCGGAAATTCGATCGACGCACGGTAGCTCTGACGCTTTTGATCGGCCTTTGTTGACGCCGGAGCGGTATCGCCTCCAGCGCCGGGCCTACGAATGTTGAACACGGACGAGCGTTGCTTTTCCAGGAAGAAGTCGCGCGCCCTTCGTAGCCCGGACGTATGGTGACGTCGCTCGCTTCACGCCTCCTGGAAGCGCTGGGCCCGGACACCGTGCGGACCTCCCCGGAAGACCTCGCTGCGTACTCGTACGACGCGTACAGCGAAGGGCATCTGCCGTCTGCGGCGGTGATCCCGCGCGATGTGCGCGAGGCGGCGCTGGCCGTGCGCATCGCCATGAACTGCGGCGAACCGGTCGTGCCGCGCGGCGCAGGCTCGGGACTCTGCGGCGGGGCGGTCCCAGCGCGCGGCGGCCTCGTCGTCTCGATGGTTCGCATGAACCGCATCCTCGAACTCGACGTGCGCAACCGCCGCGCACGCGTTCAACCCGGCTTGATCAACCTCGATCTCTCGCGAGCGATCGCGACGCACGGGATCTTCTACGCGCCCGACCCGTCGAGCCAAAAAGTCTCGACCATCGGCGGTAACGTCGGCACGAATGCCGGCGGTCCGCACTGTCTCTCCTACGGCACGACGACCAACCACGTGCTGGGCGTGGAATACGTCGACGGCGAGGGTGTGATCCACCACACATCCATCGACGACCCGGGCTACGATCTCACCGGGCTCTTGGTCGGTTCCGAGGGGACCCTCGGCCTCGTGACGGCGGTCGATGTGCGGCTCATGNNCCGACGGCGCTCGAGATCATGGACAAACTGATTACGTCGGCGGTCGAAGCGCACTATCACGCGGGCTTTCCGCTCGACGCCGGCGCGGTGCTGCTCGTGGAGATCGCGGGACCGCGCGACGACATGCTCGCGGGCGAGGCTGCGATCAAACGCATCGCGCACCAGCACGGCGCGATTTCGTGGCGCGCGGCCGACGATGCAGCGGAGCGCGAAGCGCTGTGGGCATCGCGCAAGGGCGCGGCCGGCGCGCTCGGACGCATCGCGCCGAATTACTACATTCAAGACGCCTGCGTTCCGCGCACGAAACTGCCGCAAGTGATTCACCAGATCGAACGCATCGCGCACGATCACGACCTGGCGGTCGGCAACGTGTTTCATGCCGGCGACGGCAACCTGCACCCGCTGTTGTGCTTCGACCGCCGCGATGCGCGCGCAGCGCGGGCCGTCGTCGAAGCCGGTACCGAGATCCTATCGACCTGCATTGCGATGGGCGGCACCATCAGCGGCGAGCACGGGATCGGGCACGAAAAACGCGATGCGCTCTCGCTCGTCTTCAACACCGACGATCTCGCGGCGATGGGCCGCGTGCGCGACGTGTTCGATCCGCACCGGCTGTTCAACCCCGACAAGATCTTTCCGACCGGTGCGATTTGCGGCGAAGTGCGCGCTCCGGCGGCGGTCGCGTGACGGCGGCGCTGGAACCGCGCATCATCGCGCCGGCCGATGCCGCGGGCGTGGCGGAAACCCTGGCGGCGTGCGCGCGCGACGGTGCGGCCGTCGTTGCGTACGGCGGCTCGACCTTACAGTCGATCGGCAACGCGCCGCGCCGCTGCGACGTCGCGCTGCACACGCGCAATATATGCGGCGTGCGCGAGTACGATCCACGCGATATGACGGCCGGCATCGACGCCGGAACGACGCTGGCGGAAATCGCCCGCGTGCTCGGCGAGCACGGTCAGTGGATTCCCTTCGATGCGCCGCAACCGGCACGCGCGACGGTCGGCGGCACGCTCGCTGCCGGGTGGGCCGGTCCGCGCCGCGCCGTCTACGGCCGGCCGCGCGATCTCGTGATCGGTTCCACGATCGCGTTGACCGACGGCACGCTCGCGCGGGCCGGCGGCATGGTGGTCAAGAACGTCACCGGTTACGATATGAGCAAGCTCTACGTCGGTTCGCTCGGCACGCTCGGGCTGATCGTGCGTGCGAATTTCAAAGCGTTGCCGCGACCACCGGTGCGCCG
>PLRU01000013.1 GCA_003164045.1 Candidatus Lustribacter telmatis | reverse complement strand
GCCCAATCGCCCGTCCAGCACGGATCTCGAATAGCTCCTCCGCCGCCTCGTTGACGAAACGAATAACGCCGGTCACGTCGATGAGGAACGCTGCAAACGGAAACGCGGCAAGGACCCGTTGCGTGCGGCCATCCTCGTAGGGTCCCGGCGTTAAGAAACCGGGCTGCAGCGCGTGGGGCGCCCGCGCCGCCCGCGCGCGCCCGAAGGCAAGCGTTACGGCACTGCCGATTGCGATGCCGGCTAGCGCCGCAAGGAGCGCATCGATCATCGCCCGCTATTCGCGGAACATGTAGCCGCGGCTGCGCACGGTGATGATGTGCCGCGGGTTGTTGGGATCGATCTCGATCTTCTCGCGCAGCCAGCGCACGTGAACGCTGATCGTCTGATGCTCGCCCTCGAAGTCGTAGCCCCAGACTTTTTCGAGCAGCATCTGGCGGGTCACGATGCGGCCGCGGTTCTCCATGAGCACGTGCAGCAGCCGGAATTCCTTGGGCGCCAGCGCCACCACTTCGCCTCGGACGACCAAGCGCTGACGCGAGCGATCGATCGTGATCTCGCCGATCGTGATCGACTCGTCNNTTGGTCACGTAGTCGTCCGCGCCCAGCTCGAGCGCGAGGACCTTGTCGAACTCCTGATCCTTCGCCGTGAGCATGATGATCGGCACGCTCGAGGTCTTCCGAATCTCTTTGCACGCCTCGATCCCGTCGAGCAGCGGCAGCATGATGTCGAGGATCACGAGGTCGGGCTGCTCGCTTGCTACGAGCGCGACCGCGGTGCGCCCGTCGCCTGCGGCGGTTACCGCATACCCGCTGCGCTCGAGGTTATAGCGCAGCGACTGCACGATCGTGGCCTCGTCATCGACGAGTAAAATTTTCTTCCGCGGCGGCGCGACGATCATGGCCGCGGTTCCGGCATCACGGATTCGAACGTCGCTCTGACGCCGAAGGTTCGTTCAAACAAATCTGCTTTGAACATCGCAGCGCCCAGTTCGCCCGACACATCACCCTCGGCCTGCGCGATTATCGCGATTCTTCCATCCTCGCGTCGAACCGTGACGTCACCCACCACGCCGAGCTCCCGTTCGTCGAGTCCGTCGGCGATCCGCAGGATCGAGGCCAGTACCTCAACGCGGCGCTTTTCACTCGGCTGCAGCGCGCTGAATTCCAGGTGGCTTGGTTTGGGCATCGCCTTACGATAGTAGCGCGCGACCTGCGCGATCAGTTCGCGCTCGTCGTCGCGCCAACCGGGCAACGGCGAATTGCGGATCAGATAGGCGGAATGCTTATGATGACCGCTCTCCGCCACGAAACGGCCGATCGAGTGCAGCATCGCCGCAGCGTAGAGGATGTCCCGATCCGACGGCGCGAGTTCGTGCATGCCGGCGAGGCGTTCGAAGAGCGCGATCGCAAGCCGCCCGACGGCGCGCTGGTGCCCCCCCAAATGCTCGTAGTGATGCGCCAACGCTTCGATCGCCTCGATGCGCCGCACGCGTTCGTCACCGAGCTGGTCGGCTAGCGCGCGGTCCTGTGCGACCATGTCGACGATGATGCCGTCGCGCAACGCCCGTTCGCACACCACGATCTCGTCGCGGCCGAGCTGGGCGAGCGCGGCGATGAGAATTGCGTTGCCTGCAACGATAATATCCGACCGGCGCGGGTTCATCCCCGGCATGCGGCGGCGCTCATTTTCGCTCATCGCGAGCATCTGCCGCTGCAAATCCTCGAGCCGGTCTCGCGTGATCGTATAGCCGTGAACGCGGCCCGGCGGCAACCCGCGCGCGGCCGCATCGAGCGCGGCCAGACCCATAATCGTACCGGACGTGCCGATCATAAGATCCAGCCGATAGCGCCGGACGCGGTCGATCAGTGGACCGAGCGTGGCGAGAATATGTTTGTTGAGTTCGCGCGCGCCGCGTTGCGGCGACTTCCCGCGCAAGTAGCGGTCGTAGAGCCGCAAACTACCGAGTTTAACGCTGTCGAGAAGATACGGCCGCTCGCCGTCGGCAACGATGAACTCGGTTGACCCGCCGCCGATATCGATCACGCACGCCAGCCGGTCGTAGATCGGAAAGCCGCTCGCGACACCGAGATGAATGAGGCGCGCTTCTTCTTGCGCGCTCAAAATCTCGAGCGCGATCCCCGCTTGCGCTTCGGCCTGCGCGCGAAACTCGTCGCCGTTGCCGGCTTCGCGCACCGCGCTCGTCGCCACGGCGCGCACGCGTTCCGCGCCGCGCGAACGTGCCGCCGTAACAAAGCGCGAGATCGCATCGATGCCTTTGACCATCGCCTTCGGCGACAGACGTCCGTGTTCGAGCGCATCGTCGCTGCCCAGACGCACCATCTCGCGATCTTTGTAGACCACGCGCGTGGTATCGAACGTCGAATCGAATTCGACGACGATGAGATGAATCGAGTTGGTCCCAACGTCGATAGCGCCGAAGAGCACGGTGGAGAGTTACCCCTTTTTCGCCGCGTCGACTCCGGTAGCGTCTTGATAGAAGGTGGCGACTGCCGAGTAGTCTTCGCGGCCGTGCCCGTTGCCCGAAGCGGCCGTGTAGAGTTGATACGAGAGCGCCGAGGCGGGCAACGGCACGCCGAGGCCTTTTGCTGCATCGAGGGCGGCGCCGAGATCTTTACGGAGCAGATCCATGGCGAAGCCGCCGGCGAACGAACCCGAGAGCCACGTTGTCGGCAACCACTTGTCCAGCAAGTAATTCGCGCCCGTCGCGGTCAGGATAACGTCGCGCGTAACATCGACGTTCGCGCCGGCTTTTTTTGCGAAGACCAGCGCTTCGGCGTTCGCGACCATGATGTTGGCGATGAGGATCTGATTGACGAGTTTCACCGTCTCGCCCATGCCCACACCACCCACGTGATTGGGCACGCCGAGGGCCTTGAGCACGGGTTCCGCCGCCGCAAGATCGTCCTCCGAGGCGCCGATCATTAACGCCAGCGTGCCGGTCGCAGCGCGGGCCGGGCCGCCGGAAACGGGCGAATCGACGAACCGGTGACCGGCGGCGCGCAGACGCGCATCGAACGCGGCCGTCGCCACCGGTGAGATCGTGGACATGTCGATGAACAGCGTTCCGGGGCGCGCTGCGGCAACCGCGCCGTGCGGCCCGAAGAGCGCTTCTTCCACCTGCGGCGCGTCGGGGACCATCGTGATGACGACCTCGCTCGCGCACCCCACACCGGCCGGATCGCCCGCATCGACGGCACCCGCCGCCACCAGCCGTTCCACGGGCTCGCGGTTGCGGTGCGCGCAAACGGCCACCGCGAAGCCCGCGCGGATCAGCGAAGCCGCCATCGGTTCGCCCATGGCGCCGACGCCGATCAGTCCAACATTCGTCACGAGCCGGCGCTACGTCTTGACGGTCGAGGCCGTAAAAATCTCGTCGATCGCCGCGCCAAGCGCGCCGTCGAACTCGGCGTCGCTCATGGAAACGGTGAGGCCATCGACGAGCGCACGCGAGAAACTCGCGATCATGCCGTGATTTTTTGCGAGCCGCCGGCACGCCTCATCGCGCGGATACCCGCCCGAAAGCGCCACCACCCGCTGCACGCTGCCGTGCTTGATGAGCGGCGTATAGAGATCGGGAACCTCGGGGATCGTGACCTTGAGCATCACCTGACGATCCTTGGGCAGCGCGTTGACGCCTTTGGTCAATTCCGCCAGCAGCATGGCTTCCGCGGCCGCCTTCTCCGGATTCTTGATGAGGACTTCCGGTTCGAGAATCGGCATGAGCCCGTGTGCGGCGATTTGCGCCGCTACCTCAAACTGCTGCGCCACGATCGCGGCGATACCGTCTTGCGACGCGAGGTTGATCGTCGAACGCATCTTCGTGCCGTAGATGCCGAGCTTCACGGCGCGCGCGAGCAGTTCGTCGAGCCCGTCGATCGGCTTCATCAACTGGACACCGTTTTTTTCAGCTTCCAGTCCCTTGTCCATTTTGAGAAACGGAACGACGCCGCGATCTTCCCACAGGTACGACGGCACCGGCTTTCCATGGGCCTGACCGTCCATCGTGCGCTCGAAGAGAATGGCAGCGATGACTTTTTCCCCGGTGAAGGCCGGCGAACTGATGATGCGCACGCGCATCTCGTGCATGAGCTTGTACATTTCCGCGTCGCCGCTATAGGCGGTCTCCGGAATGCCGTAGGCACGCAATGCCCCGGGCGTCGAGCCCCCGCTCTGGTCGAGAGCGGCAATGAAACCGCCCTTGCCGGACATCTGCGTTTTCATGGCGCTGTTCATGGCGGTAGCCTTTGCCCTCAAAGGGACTTCCCCTCGGGCGCCAAGCCCTGAAAATGTCCGGACGTCTTTACGAGTTAATAAGAGGGCATGACCCCGAGTACCCTGGCCCCGATCGAGGAGCGGATCAACACAGCCCTCGATCGCATTCGGCCCGCGATTGCGGCCGACGGCGGCGACGTTTGGCTGATCCGCGTCGAGAACGCGACGGCCTACGTCCAGATGCTCGGCGCCTGCGGCGGGTGCGCCGCCGCCCACCTCACGTTGAAAAACGGCATCGAAGCCGTGATCCGCGAGGATGTCCCCGAAATCACCGCGGTCGAAGCGATCTGACCCACCTCGAAACACTGGTCTTCGACCTCGACGGTACGCTGACCGACCCGTACGTCGGCATCACACGTTCGTACCAACATGCGCGCGAGCAGCTTGGCCTGCACGCGTTGCCGGATCACGATCTGCGCGGCATGATCGGCCCGCCGATGCAAGACGTCTTCTTCACCCTCAGCGGCGGCAACGCCGACTTAGTCGCCGACGCCATCGCGCACTACCGCGACCGCTACGCACGCGTCGGCCTCTACGAGAACGAAGTGTATCCCGGAATTCCCGAAGCGCTGGCAACGCTCGCGCAATCGCACCGTCTCTTCGTCTGCACGTCGAAGCCGCACAACTTTGCGATCCCAATTCTTGAGCATTTCGACTTGGCCCGGCATTTCGCCGGAATCTACGGCTGCGAACTCGACGGCACGCGCGCCGACAAACGCGAACTGCTCGCGTGGCTGATCGAACGAGAACATGTCGAGCCCGATACCGCCGCCATGATCGGCGACCGCAAATTCGACATCGCTGCCGCCGTCGCCAACGGACTCGTCCCCATCGGCGTTCTGTGGGGCCACGGCAACGAAGCCGAACTCCGTGAAGCCGGAGCCGACGTATGTCTCTCGGAGCCGGACGAACTGGCCGGATTTTTCAATCGTCCGACCAACGCCGGCTAGAGTTCGACCTCGCCGAACGTGCCGTCGCTGTAGAGCTCATAGCGCTTCCCTTCAGCTAACACGATCAGCGGAAAATCCGCTTCTTCGAGATACGCGCTCTCGATCGGTTCAACCGGCACCCAGTGACGGGTCTCATCATCGAGTTGAAACTCGATTGCGCGCCCTTCCGACTCCGCCGAAACATGCCGTATCATGGGAAAACGATACGCGGCGCCGGTTAACGACGGCTTATATCTCGTGAGACTGCCGGCTCATCACCTAGAGCGAAACCGCGCCCGCATATCCGGTAAGTTCCACATACCCCACCCCAAGCGAACGCCCGGAAGCCCCATCGCGCGCGTCCACCGCCCCCTCCCAGTACGAAACGCCGCCAACCGTGTTCGCCAGTTCCTGATCCAAAAGAACCGGCACCAAAACAAGATCGACGCGCGCCGAAGGCACCCGCACGCGCCACCCACTCGGATACACCCCGCCCGTATGCGGCGACGTCCAAGACCCCGTCGCATCAACCACAAATGCCGAGCGCGGCAAATACGTCACACGCCCCTTCGCATCGATCAAGCTCCCGCTCGACTCAGGCGTAACCGACCCATCCTTCTGCCGCAGCAAATACAGCATCAGCTCGCGCCGATCGTCGAGCTGCACCGAAAACCAATCCCACCCAACCTGATTCGCCTGCAGTTCATCCGACCCAAACTCATGATCCATCCAAGAAAGCCCGTCAACGGAAAGACGCGCGCCGCCATACGTGAGCACCCCACGCGTCCGCAGCCGCGTCATCGAATAATAGTGCGAAGCGCACGTAGCACAAGACCCCTTCTTCGAGATCCCGTCATGCCCATGAATCGCCGGCGGCTTTTCCGACGTAAGTGAAAAATCGATCGCCTTCCCATCCACGCTCGCATGCAGCCGAAACGGTGAAGGCCCCGTCAGCGTCCACCCTTCATCCCGCACATCCAACACACGCGTAGACGCAAAGCCCGCACCAAGCGCCTCACGAGCAAACCGCTCGTAATGCACGAACGTCTTCCCCGCCTCATCGGTAAGCGCAAAATGCGCCGGATATAACTCGTTCCCACGCCACTCACTCTGACCGCGCGCCGGCCGCACATCTCCCGGGCGCAGACCTAAGCGAAAAAACGTCAGTTCGTACCCGAATCGGCGTCCATCCGGAGCCCGAACGTGACCGGTGAAATACCACCACTCCGACGCAAAGCCGTCGTGCGCCGCGTGATCTTGCGGAAATCGAAAACGCCACGGTTTGTTCGCACTAAGAAACCGAGCTTGCGGCGGTCCCTCGACTACGGTCCGCTGACGCGAACCTGCGCTCGGCATGACAAATGAGGCAGAGGGCGACCGTGCTGGTACATCGTGCCGGATGGGTGGGGCGGCGGCGTTTGTCGCGCGGGGTGCTCTGAGGGCTTGCGAAGTCAGGATGACGAGAGCAAGCCCGAAGGCAGCGATGGCGCGCACAGGAAGTGCGCGCCGAGCGTGCCCCGCGCGACAAACGCCGCCGCCCCACCCATCCCGCCACCAAAGGTTCACTCCGCCCGCACAGCCTCAGAAGTCCGAATCCTCGCCGCAACCCCCGCCGGATAAATCCCAGCCACGAGCGCTGCAATCACCACCAGCACGATCGCCTCACCCAAGAAATCATACGGCATGTGCAGCTCGATGAGCCACCCAAACGCCTGCCGGTTAATCACATAAATGAGCAACAGCGCCAGCAACACACCCACGATCACGCCGCTGACCCCACCAAGCAACCCGATGAACGCCGCCTCGAAGTACACCATCCGCCGCACATCCCGCGTGCGCAATCCCAAATACCGGAGCAGCCCGATCTCCCGCCGCCGCTCGAGCACGAGCGCAAACAACGTCGAAACCACCCCCAGCACCGCAATGGTAATCGAGATAACGTAGAGCGCATACGTAATCGCAAACGTCCGATCGAAGATCGTGATCACAAGCGTCCGCAACTCGCGCGTCGTTTCGGTATCCACGCGTAACGGCAACACGCTGCGCACGATAGCATCGCGCAGCGTCACAAGATCGGCGCCGGACCGTGCATACACCGCAACCGAGTTGATGAACGGATCGCGATAGAGCCGCCGGAAGGTCGCCAAATCCATCAGCATCACGCCCGCGTCGGAGGAATAGTCGTTGTACACGGCCGCCACCGTAAAGGTCGTCATTCCGCCCGGCGTATCGAGTGAAAAGTGGTCACCGGTGTCGAGCGCAAACTTCGTGGCAAACGGTTCGCTGATCAGCACGTTCGTCGACCCGGTCAGCGACCGCTCGAGCAGCGCCTGATCCACGTTTCCGATAAAGCGCACCTTACTACGCCCCGAGAACCGCGCCAAGTCCGTAGCGGCGATATTGGTAAGCCGCCCCCGAAACGGAATGCTCAGTTCCCGAATGACGTCGATCGACGCCACGCCGGGCAGCCGCGCGATCCGCGCCGCAACGTCCGGCGAAAACGTCGCCTCGGACGAAGCATCGCCCAAGCCCATCGGCCGCACGAAGATATCCGCCTTGAGCGTATCGTTTGCCCAAGCAATGACGGTCGTGCGAAACGAGCCGATCAGAATAGCCACCGCCACCGTCATCGCAATCGCAATCATCAAGGATGCCACCGCAACGCTATTGCGAACCGGCGACGACCCAAGATTCGCCGCCGCAAGCTCGCCCGCCGCAGAGCGCGACGCGAACACCATCCGAGCAACCCGCGACAGCCCCGCAATGGCCAGCGGGGCAAACAGCGAGCCCGCAAAGATAAACAGTAATCCGGCCGCGTAGCCGAAGACCGGCACATCGCCGATCGCCGGCACAAACGTGCACGCATACCCGACGAGCAGCAGCCCAAGTCCGAAAACCGCAGCCCGCGGCGCAAGCTGCGGCGAGCGCCGCTCGAATCCAAACGCGCGCATCGCGATCGCAGGCCGCGTTCCCGCAGCCTCGAGCGCCGGCACGAGCGCCGCGACGATAGCGGCCACGATACCGATGAGAAACGCCTTCAGCAAGACCGCGGGATCGTAGATG
The DNA here is from genome assembly GCA_003164045.1 of Candidatus Lustribacter telmatis. Classification (GTDB taxonomy): domain Bacteria; phylum Vulcanimicrobiota; class Vulcanimicrobiia; order Vulcanimicrobiales; family Vulcanimicrobiaceae; genus Lustribacter; species Lustribacter telmatis. The sequence continues at coordinate 12,509 of PLRU01000013.1, read as the reverse complement.
ACGTGATCGGCGTGCGAGGCAACGTAAAGCGTGTCCACCGTCTTCGAAACCGCCGCTACCGAGAACGTCGCGAGACCGCTGCCGATCGCGAGACCGATGAGCGAACCGGCCACACCGAAGAGCGCACCCTCCGCCAAGAACGTGCGCAAGATCTGCGCCCGCTTCACCCCAAGCGCGCGGAGGGTTCCGATTTCCGGCCGCCGCTGCACGACGGAAATCGCCACGGTGTTATAGATCAGATACATGCCGACCAGCAGCGCGATGTACGAGAGCGCGGCGAGGTTGAGCTGAAACGACCGCAGCATGCGCGTGATCTCGCCCGTACGAACCTTCGGCTCGATCGCACGTACGCCGGGCGGCAGCACGCGCCGGACGGCGCCGGCCGTTTGCACCAAGCGCGCAGGATCCACGATGAGGTCGATCCGGTCGAGACGCCCGAGTTTATTGAAGAGTTCTTGCGCCGTAGCGATATCGACGAACACGACACTCGAGTCGATGCCCGCCATGCTTGCCGGCAAGACTGCCGCGACGTGCAGCTGCACGCGGCGATCGCCGGCGAGCCCGACGATCGTCGACCCGGCCTGCCAGTGGTATTTCGCCGCAACGCGCGCACTGATGAACGCGCCGTGCCCGTTCACCAGCATCCATGGATCCGGGGCGTTCGATCCGGTCGCCGCATCGCCGGGGGTTGCAAACGTGCCGCTCGAGCCCGGCACCGGCCGCAACAGATCCACCCCGAGCACGCGCAAGATCTCGCCGGAAAAGACGTCGCCATGACGCGCGCCGATGGTGAGCGCATCTTCGATCGCCGGGTTCGCATAGATCACGCCCGGCACGTTCTGCACGCGCAAAATCGTGCGCTCATCGAAGCCGCGTCCGACGCCGAGCACCTGCAGGTTGACGTGATTCGAGATGATGTTCACGCTCGAAGCAAACGACGCAACGGCCGTGCTGTTCGCAAGATCGACGGAGAGCGCAATCGCGACGCCGAGCGCCACCGCCAGCACCGTCACGGCCGAACGCAGTTTGTTCGCGCCGATGTGTCCCCACACGAGCGCGCGAAAGACGGGACTCACGGAACGATGCGGCCGTCGTGCATGCGGATCGTGCGATCGCACACCGCTGCCGCGTCGGCACTATGAGTCGCCATGAGAATCGCTTGCCCGCCGTCGGCCAGCGCGCGCAGCAGACGCAGCACGTTTTCGCCGTTGTGCGAATCGAGGTTGCCCGTGGGTTCGTCGGCCAGCAGGACCGCCGGCCGGTGAATCATCGCGCGAGCGATGGCCGCACGCTGCAGTTGCCCGCCGGAAATCTGTGCCGGATACGCCTGCGCCTTATCCGCAAGCCCAACGTCGGCCAGCGCCGGAGCCACGCGCCGCGCGATCTCCGTCGCGGAGACGCCTTGCAGCACGAGCGGCAGCGCAACGTTCGCTTCCACCGAGAGCGCCGGCAGCAAATTGAAGAATTGGAAAATCGTGCCGACGCGGTCGCGCCGCAACAGCGTCAGCGCGTCGTCGTCGAGTTCGGCGGTATCCCGGCCGTCAACATAAACATGGCCGGCCGTCGGTAAATCGACGCATCCGACCAAGTTGAGGAGGGTGCTTTTGCCGCACCCGCTCGGGCCGACCAAGGCGACCATCTCGCCGCGGTTGACTTCGAGCGACACGCCGTCGAGCGCACGCACCGGAGCGTCGGCGGCGGGATAGGTTTTCCGCGCGTCGGAGACGACGACCGGAAGAGTCGCGGCTAGGCCTTGAAGTACGCCGTGTTGAGGTCGATGTACGACTTCCACTTATCGGGGACGTCGGAATCGGCGTAAATCGCCTCAACCGGACAGGCCGAAACGCAGGCGCCGCAATCGATGCAGACTTCCGGATCGATGAAGAGCTGTTTATCGTCGTCGTTGCCGTGAATGCAATCGACGGGACACACGTCTACGCAAGACTTGTCCTTGGTTCCGATACAGGGTTCGGTTATGACATATGACATCGGCGGCTCGAGATAGCCTCGCTAGAAGAGGGGGAACCCACGGGACTACGGGTGAGGCCGTTCCCTGTCCTGTACGATAAAAGAAGCAATGCCCGGCCCATTCGACCGGACGCATCGAACCGCGCGGCGGGATCAGACGAGCGAACGCCGTCCCGAAAAAGCCCGCATGATGAAGAGCAAGATCACGGCGCCGATGAAGGCGACGACGATGCTGCCGAGGTTGATACCGGTCACGCCCACGTGGCCGAAGAAATTGAACACCCAGCCGCCAATGAACGCCCCAACGATGCCGACGATAATGTCACCAATGAGTCCGCCAGGCCCCTCACCCGGAACGGCCCATTTCGCCAGCACACCGGCAATGAGTCCGACGACCAACCAACCGAGAAGTCCCATGATGATCCCAGTCCCCTTTTGCGAATCCGCGACTCAGCGCCGCTTCCTGCAGGATTTCGTTCCCGGGAAAATTGGGGCTGAAACCAGCGCACGATTGTGCGGCCGCTTCCGTTGCAGAGGCATGAAGCATCGCATTCTCGCCGCGCTGGCAGCATGCGCGATCGCGGCCGGCTCGAGCGCCGCGGCGAGCGCGCAAACCACGGGCGGCCGGGTCGTTACCCCAACGCTCACCGTCACCGGCCAAGGCAGCGTGTCTCGCGCGCCCGATCGCGCGACGGTCTCGCTCCGCATCGAGACAACGAACGAACAAGCCGCGGCAGCTACCTCAGCCAACGCCGCAATCGCGAACGCGCTAACCGCGCGGCTCGCGCCGCTCAACATCCCCGCAAGCGCGATCTCGACCGCGGGCTACGGGCTCAACTACAACCCGCGTCCCCCCAAGCCCGATCCCGCCTCAACGCAGCGTTACGGCTATACCGTCGAGCGCACGATCGACGTGGTCGTCAACAACGTTGACGGAGCGGGCGCAGTCGTTGACGCCGGTGTGGCCGCAGGCGTGACCAACGTCAACGGCATCACGTTCTCGCTGCGCGACCGGCACGCGGCCCAGCGCGACGCCGAGGCTGCCGCATTGGCCGATGCCGTCGCGCAGGCGCACGCTCTCGCCGCGGCCGCCAAGGTCCGGCTCGTCCGTATCTTGGCCATCTCGCCGTCCGGCAGCAGCGTTCCGGGCCCGCTCATGCGAGCGAGCCCCGGCTTGATGTTGGCGGCGGCGGTTCCGACCACGATCGACCCCGGCAACCTTACCGTGACGGCGAGCGTGGGCATAACGTACGAGATCGCCCCCTAAGACGAAACTGCGGCCCCACCGGGCGGGTAGCTGAGACTGATGGAACACCAGTCGGACTGCGAGATCTGCCGCCTGCGTCCGGCGAGCACGCAGGACTACGCACTGCGCGGCGGACGCTGGGTCGCGGCGGCCGTGTGCGACGAGTGCGCGAAGACGCGCCGCCGCGCAATCCTCCCCTACGTCGGCGCGGCGACGGCTGCGGCCGCACTCTTCGCGGGTGCGGCGCTGGCGATCGAGTCGTTCTCGCGGCGCAATCCGCCGCCGGGCGGCGAAGAGCCGCGCGAGGGCCGGGCCAATCCGCTCAACGATTTGAGCCGCGCGTTTCGCGGCGCAACCCCGACGCTGGGTCAATTTTCACGCGACCTCACCGCGATGGCGCGCGCCGATAAACTCGATCCGGTCGTCGGACGCGACGATGAGATCGAACGTGTCGTATCGATCCTGGCGCGGCGCAGCAAGAACAACCCCGTGCTCGTGGGCGAACCCGGCGTCGGCAAAACGGCGATCGTCGAAGGGCTAGCGCAGCGGATCGTCCGCGGCGACGTGCCGGCGGCGCTGCGCGACAAGAAAGTCCTCGCCCTCAATCTCGGACCGCTGGTTGCCGGCACGAAATATCGCGGCGAATTCGAAGGCCGCGTCAAGCGCATTCTCGATGAAGTCAAGCGCGCGTCGCGCGACGTCATCCTGTTCATCGACGAGTTGCACACGCTCGTCGGCGCCGGCGCGGCCGAAGGGTCACTCGATCTCTCCTCGATGATCAAACCCGAACTCGCGCGCGGCGAACTGCAGTGCGTCGGCGCGACGACGTTCGACGAATATCGCAAGTACATCGAATCCGACGCGGCGCTCGAACGCCGCTTCCAGCCGGTGACGGTGGAAGAGCCGACGATCGACCAGACGATCGCGATCTTACACGGTCTGCGGCCGAAATATTCCGCGCACCATCACGTGACGATCGACGATGCCGCGCTCGAAGCGGCCGCCACCCTGGCCGCGCGCTTCATCGCCGACCGGTTTCTCCCCGACAAAGCGATCGACGTCGTCGATGAAGCCGCGGCAACGGCCGCCATGGCCGGCGTTCCCAACGTCGACGTCGCACGCGTTGCGGCGGTGGTATCGCGCTGGACCGGCATTCCGCAGGGCACGATTACCGACGCGCAACGCGCCGGGCTGCTCGCCCTCGAAGCACAGCTCGAAACACGCGTGATCGGTCAGAACGCCGCCGTGCGCCGCGTCGCCGAAGCGGTGCGCCGCGCGCGCGCGGGCCTCAAAGATCCGCGCAAACCCGTCGGCGGATTCTTGTTCATCGGCCCCAGCGGCGTCGGCAAAACCGAGCTAGCGCGCGCGCTCGCACACGCGCTGTTCGGCACCGACGATGCGCTGGTGCGCCTGGATCTCTCCGAGTTCACCGAAGCGCACACGATCTCGCGACTGCTCGGTGCACCGCCGGGCTACGCGGGTCACGACGAACCGGGTCAGTTGACCGAACCGATCCGCCGGCGGCCCTATTCCGTCGTGCTCTTCGACGAGATCGAAAAAGCGCACCCCGACGTCGCCGCGATTCTGCTGCAGATTCTCGACGACGGCCGCGTCACCGACGCCAAAGGCCGCGCCATCGACTTTCGCCACGCGATCGTGGTCCTGACCAGCAATCTCGATCGCGAAGACCTCGTCGGCGCGCTGCGCGGCGAGCTGCTCGACCGCATCGATGAAGTCATCGTGTTCGAGGAGCTGGGTCTCGCCGAGATCGAAGCGATCGTCGCCCTCCAGATCGCACTCCTGGCCGAGCGCATGGGCGCGCACGCGATGCGGCTCGAGCTTACCGAACCCGCGCGGGAGTTTCTGGCCACCGAGAGCATGTCGGCCGGGGACGGCGCACGCAACGTCGCGCGCTCGATCTCACGCCACGTGGCCACGCCGCTCTCGGGTGCGATCCTGCGTGGAGAAATTTCTTCGGGACAGACCGCCAAAGTCGCATTTGATGGGAAAGAGATCACTGTCAACGCCGCTTGAGGACTTTTTCATGAAGCTCATCCCGATGTCGGCCGCCGTGCTGGCCGCCGCTCTAACCCTCGCCTCCGCCGCCTCCGCCGCGGGGCCGCTCGCGGCTCCGCCGCCCGCCGGCGGTTCCGCCTCGAGTGCGATTTTCGACGCGATGCTCGCGATTTCGCGCGCTGCGGCCAGCAACCCGGCCGCCGCACAAACGGCGACCTTCTCGTACAATGCGGCGATCCAGCAGTTTAACGCCCGCGACTTCGACCGTTCGCGGATGAGCGCGTTGACCGCCATCAGCCAAACCGCCGCGGTACCGCTGCCGCAGCCCTCGATCATCGCGCCGCCGATCCCGCAGCCGTCCTATTATGCGATGCCGCTGGTCCGCAGCGCCAATCAAGCCGACGCCGAAGGCTATGTCTCGCTAGCCCGGCGCGCGATCATGACGTGCGGAGCGCCGAACGCAACCCCCGCGCCCGCCGTTGCGGCGCAGTACGGCACGGCCGTCAACGCGATCCTAGCCAAGAACTACGGCAGCGCGAAGGCTTCATCGCAAGCGGTCGTAGACCAATGCGCCGCCGCGAGCTTCGCGTATGCGGCCCAGCAAGCGGCCCTGCCGCAGCCGTCGGCTACGCCGATCCCAATGTCCCCGTACTCGCCGGTGCCGCTGGCGACGCTCGGGCCCGATCCCGCGCTCCAGCAAGGTGTGCGCTAACGCAAGCAAGCGGTTAGCATGCCCGACGCGAAGGGGGGACCCCGATGAAACGTTTGCTGTGCGCCCTTGCCCTCGTCGCGTTCGGCGCTTCGCCGGCCCTGGCCGATCCGAAGTCCGACGTCATGGCCGCGATGGTCGGATTCGCGAAGGCGAGCTCGTATCACGTTTCCGTTATTGCGAAGCGTGGCGGCATTGAGGGCGACATGGCGCTCCCCTCCAAAATGCACATCATCTCACCCCAGTTCGAAATGATCAAAATCGACGCAACGACTTGGATGAAAATCGGCGGGCAATGGCGTCAGCTCAACATGCCGGGCATGGAACAAATGATGGGGGGCATGAGTGGCCTCATCGACACCGCGCGCGGCAAAGCCGACGATATGGTCGTGACCGATCTCGGGATGAAAGTACCGTCCGGCGGCGGCGGTCCGCTTCACGCCTATAGCGTCACCAATAAAGCCGGCAAGAGCCCCTCGACGATCTTTCTCGACGGGGGAACGCTCACCGAGATCGACGGCTCCGACGGCACCGCGTTGAAGTTTTCGAAATTCAACGTCCCGGTCGACATCTCGCCGCCGATGTAGTGGATTCGGCCTATTTGAGGATGTGCGTGATTGCGGCTTCGATGTCGCTTGCGCTCATCTCGCCGGGGTGGTACATGCGTACGATGCCCTTGGCATCGATGAACACGTGCAGCGGAAAGTATAACCCACCGCCGTAGGTCGCGCGCGTCGTGCTATCGGGATCGATCGCCAGCGCATACGGCACGTTGAAGTCGTGCGCAAACCCCTGCGCCTTACCCGCGTTCTCGCCGACGTCTACGCCGACGACGTGCAGTCCCCGCGCAGCATATTTCTTACTCAGCGCGACGATGCTCGGCGTCTCGACGCGACACGGGCCGCACCACGTCGCAAAGAAATTCAGATACACCGGCATACCGGCCAACGTCGCGTTGCTGATGGTCTTGCCCACATCCGACGTCAACGTGAACGGCGGCGCCGCATCTCCCGGCCGCGGGATCGCCAATGCCGGCGCGGCCAGCGCGAGTACCGCGGCAACGAGCAAGGGCAGAACGCGAACAAGGTTCATCGGACGATTCTCCGTCGGTTCACCGGAAGGTAGGAAAAGTAACGGCCGCAGCATCGAGGTCCATCTGCGCGAGCAACGCTTCCACCGAATCAAAACGTTTCTGCTCGCGCACCCAGCGAAAATCGCGCAACGTGAGTTCCTCGCCATAGAGCGACCCGGTAAAATCCAGCAGCCACGCCTCAACGGTACGTGCCGTTCCGTCGAACGTGGGATTCGTCCCAATCGAAACCAGCCCCGGGTAGTCGCGTCCTTCGTGCCGTCCCGTAATCGTGTACACCCCATCCGGCGGGAGCATCTTCTCCGCCGGCACGATCATGTTCGCCGTAGGAAACCCTAAATCGTGCCCACGCCCCGCACCAAACCCAACGGTCCCGCGCACGATATACGGCGTGCCCAGCAGCCGATCCGCAAGCGCCACGTCGCCGCCGGCAATTGCGACGCGCACGCGCGTGCTCGAAACGCGCTCCCCATCGAGCAGCGCATTCGGAACCCCGATCGCCTCGCGCCCTTGGGCGCGCAAATGCACCTGCGCAAACGCGAGGTCGCCAACTCGTTTCGCCCCAAACCGGAAGTTCGCCCCAACCACCATCACGCGCGCACCCATCGCGCCCACAAGCACATCGTCCAGAAACGCTTCCGGCGACAGCGATGCAAACGCCTCATCAAACGTCAGCACAAACATCTCATCCACGCCGGCGCGGGCAAACGCATTCACCCGCTCGGCGTGCGTAGCAATTTGCGCCGGCACGTCCCCCGGCCGCAGAAATGCCGTCGGATGCTGAGCAAACGTCAACACCGCCGTCCGTTCCCCGGCTCGCCGAGCCTGCAAGAGCGCCCGCACGATCGCCTGATGCCCGAGATGAAACCCATCGAACACACCAACCGCTACGCACAAGGGATGCCGGAGGCGCTCCGCGCGGTACGCCGCACTATCGGGCAGCGCATAATGCAGCTTCACAAGAACACCTTACGCGGCGCCAGTAGCGCCCCCACCGTCTCCCCGACTCCAACGAGCACGCGCGCCGAATCGCGCACGAACACGTGCTTATCAGCCGTCGGCTCATCGAGCGGCACGAGTCGCCCGGCCCGAAAATCCGTCGCCCGCCGCCCGTCCAACACCACGGTCGGAATCGGGATCACCCGCTCCGGCGGTACGAGCGACCCCAGCGGGTTCGCCGCGACTTCATCCAGCGTCAAGCTTTCATAGAGCACAAACGGCCCCGAAGCCTCACGCAACAACGCCCCCATATGCCCGACCGTGCCGCACGCCTTCGCCAGATCCTCGCACAGCGTACGCACGTACGTACCTTCGCTACAAGCCACGCGCATGCGCACGGTATCGCCTTCGCGCCCCAGCACGCGCAGCGCATAAATCGTCACCGCGCGCTTTGCACGTTCCACAATCACGCCTTGGCGCGCCAGCTCGTGCAGCCGCTGTCCTTCGTGATGCACCGCGCTGAACATCGGCGGCGTCTGCTCGATCGCGCCGACGAACGCTTGCACCGCAGCATCGAGCAGCGCGTCCACGTCACTCGAAACCGGCGCCGTCGAGATCGTCGCCCCAACCCCGTCAGCCGTATCCGTCGCGCGCCCAAGCACGAGCGTAAACGCATACGCCTTACGCCGATCCTCAATCAACGGCAGGAGCCGCGTGGCTCGGCCCAGCGCAATCGGCAGCACCCCGGCGGCCTGCGGATCCAACGTCCCCATGTGCCCGACGGCCAGCTTGCCGCCATCGTGACTTGCATACATGCGCCGCAATCGCGCGCCAAACTGCGTCGACGTCGGCCCCGCGGGCTTGAAAAGATTGAGAAACCCGAGCATCACGGCCCCGCTAAGCGAAGCGCCTACAAACCTTCAGCTTTAAGCGCCGCACGAACGCCGGCAATGGACGCCTGCAAATTCCCATCAAACGTCAACCCGGACGCCATAAAATGCCCGCCGCCGCCAAGCGTAGCAGCAGCCGCCTGCACGTTGACCTTACCGGAAGACCGCAAGCTCACGCGCACGCCGCCGTCAAAATCCTTAAACACCGCCGCAGCCTCAACGCCTTCAACCGCGCGCAAATGCTGAATGATCTCTTCCGTATCCTCGCCGTCAGCCTCACAAGCCGCCAGCATAGCCTCATCAACAACGGTCCAGCAAAAGCGCCCGTTTTCTTCCAATCGGGCCGCCGCCACAGCATGAGCCACAAGCATCGTAGCCGCAAACCGCTTATTCGCAAAGATCCATTCGGTAATGAGCGGCTTATCCGCCCCGCACTCCATCATCTCAGCCGACATGCGCAACACATCAGCCGTCGTATTCGTGTGCATAAATGCACCCGTATCCGTCATGATGGTCGTAAGAATGCACGTCGCAATATCCGGCGTAACCGGCACATTCATCGCCTTGAGAATACGTAACACGCACGTCCCGGTAGACGCTTCCGTCTCGAGAATGTAGTTCAGAAACCCAAACCGCGAATTCCCAAGATGGTGATCGATATTGAGCATGTTCTCACGAGCAATAACCGGCAAAAACTCACCGGCCCGCGAGAAATCGCTCATGTCCCCAAACACCCAAAGCGTATCTTTGGGCAAATCCGCCGGCACGGCGCGAGTCACAAACTGCGTGTCCGGCAAAAAACGCAAATTGCGCGGCACCCCATCCTGCTGGAAATACCCGACGCGCTTCCCTAGCGACTTCAATGCGATCCCAAGCGCCAGCCCGGCGCCCAACGTATCGCCGTCAGGCTTCACATGCGAAACAAACATAAACGACGAGCGACGACGCAGCTCAGCGACAACTTCTTCGGTAGTCGCCGAAACCGGCTCAACAATACTACTCATCAATCACCTTCGCGCGCTCCAACGTCTTCGATAACGCGATCGCCTCTTCGGTCGACCGGTCCTCGACAAACGTCACTTCCGGCGTATAACGCAACTTCACCATCGCACCAAGTTCGCCGCGAATAAATCCGGCAGCGTTCTTTAGCGCATCCATCGACTGACGAGCCACATGGCGATCGCCAATGATGGAAACGAACACCTTGCAATTCATCATGTCGCTGGTGATCTCAGTCCGAGTCACCGTGACAAACCCTAACCGAGGATCCTTGAGTTCCTCGGAAATAATCTTCGCTACGGCACGCTGCAATTCGTGATCGATTCGGGCCATGCGCTGTTGTTTCATGGTTGTCTCGGAGTCGTGGGCGGACGTTGCGTTGCTGATCCGGGGGCGGATTGATTTTTCCGTCCTGGAAAAATCAATGCTCGGCTGTGGCGCTGCTCCCGGCATCCTGCCTCCGCAGCGCCCCAGACGCCCCGGCTCAGCAACGCAACGTCCGCCCACGACTCAGGCATGGTTGGGGTCAAGCGGGCTGTAGCTCCGCTGGGACGAGTTCCGACGTCCAGGCTTCGATGATGTCGCCCTGTTTGAGATCGGCGAATTTGGCTACCTGGATGCCGCACTCGAAGTTCTCGGCGACTTCCTTGACGTCGTCTTTGAAGCGGCGTAGCGATTCGAGCTCGCCATCCCATACGACAGCCGAGTCCCGGAGGACGCGCACTTTCGAATTGCGGATGATTTTGCCCGAGAGCACGTAGCAGCCGGCGATCGCGCCGACCTTCGAGACCTTGAAGATCTCGCGGACTTCGGCCCGGCCGAGGATGATCTCGCGGAATTTTGGTGCGAGCATTCCGACCATAGCTTTTTTCAGATCGTTCTCTACGTCGTAGATGACCTGATAGAAGCGCAGATCGACTTGCTCGGAATCCGCTTGTCGCTTGACCGACTCGTCGGGACGGATGTTGAAGCCGATCAACACCGCGTTCGAAGCCGATGCCAGGTTGACGTCGTTCGGCGTGATGCCGCCGACGCCGGCCAAGATGACGCGGATGTCGACTTCGGGCGTCGAGAGCGATTCAACGCGCGAGCGCAGCGCTTCGACCGAGCCTTGGCCTTCGGCTTTGAGGATGAGGTTGAGGGCTTTCTGTCCGCCGTCTGCGGGCATCGCCATGAACGTTTCGAGCGAAACGCGTTGACCGGATGATGCTGCGATGCGAACGTCGCGACGTTTGGTCGTACGTTTTGCTGCCGCTTCGCGCGCCGCGCGTTCGTCGGAGACGACCATCAGGGTGTCGCCGGCGGCCGGAACATCCGAGAGCCCCATGATTTCCACGGGAATCGAAGGTCCGGCTTTCTTGACTTGTTTGCCCTTGTCGTCCGTGAGCGCACGGATCTTGCCGTATGCGGAACCGACGACGATGACGTCGCCGACGCGCAGCGTGCCGTTTTGCACGAGCACGGTTGCGACGGCGCCGCGGCCGCGATCGAGGGCCGATTCGATGACCACGCCGGTTGCGCGACGCATCTTGTTGGCCTTGAGTTCGCGGAGGTCGGCTTCGAGCAGCACGGTTTCGAGCAGCTTATCGATGCCCTCGCCGGTGCGCGCGGAGACCGGGACCATTTCGATCTTGCCGCCCCATTCGACGGGCTGCAGACCTTCTTCGGTGAGCTGCTGCTTGACGCGATCGGGCTGAGCGTCTTCTTTGTCCATCTTGTTGATGGCGACGACGATCGGCACTTTCGCGGCCTTGATGTGGGCGATCGCTTCGCGCGTTTGCGGCATGACGCCGTCGTCGGCCGCGACCACGAGGATCGCGACGTCGGTGACTTTGGCGCCGCGGGCGCGCATCGCGGTGAACGCTTCGTGACCGGGCGTGTCGATGAAAGTGATCTTGCGATCGTCTTTGTCGACGGTGTACGCGCCGATTTTCTGCGTGATGCCGCCGGCTTCACCGGCCGCAACCGTAGCCGAACGGATCTTGTCGAGCAGCGAGGTCTTACCGTGGTCGACGTGACCGAGCACGGTGACGACCGGCGGACGCGCCGAGAGCAATTCGGGTTTGTCTTCTTCTTGCTCGACGACGACTTCGTCGCCGGCCTCCTTGACGATCGCATTAAAGCCGAACTTACGGGCGACCGAGATCGCCTGTTCGCTCGAAATGTTCTGGTTGATCGTCGCCATCGTGCCCATGCGGAAGAGCTCTTTGATGACGTCGGCTGCGTTGACGATCATCGAGGTGGCGAGTTCTTGCACGGTCAGGACGTCGGGGATTTCGATCGATTCGAGTTTGGTCGGCGCCGGTTGAATGACGCCGTCGATCATGCGGCCGCCCTTGCGTTGACGCTGCTTCTCGAGCAGCATCTCCGTCTCGCGGTCTTTCTTCGACTCGTCGCGGTCGCGCGAATTGCCGCGCTGGCCGGGGCGTCCGCCGCCGCCGCCTGTACCGGACGACGGGTTCGGGCCTTGGCCCGGCGTCAGCGGCGTGCCGGGGCCGCCGCCGCCGGGACGCGGGGTGAAGGGACGCGGCGGTGCACTGCCGCCGGGAAGCGCGCGGAAGACGCCGTTGCCGGCGGGGCGGCGCACCGGGGCGCCGTTGACGGGGGCACCGGGAGCCGGCGGGGCGCCGGGACGGACCTGATAGCCTTGGC
>PLRU01000018.1 GCA_003164045.1 Candidatus Lustribacter telmatis | reverse complement strand
AAGACGAAGAGCGCGAGCGCCGCCGTCGTGTTCAGGTCGGCCGTGGGCGAACCGCCGAACGGCAAGTTCATCTGTTTAAAGGGCAGCAGACCGAACTGATTGAGCGTCCAGATGAAGATGAAGATCGCCACGAACACGGGCACGAAACGCTCGCCGGACCGTCCCAGCGTGCCGACAGCAAGGTCGGCTAGGTAGTTGATGATCCCCTCGAACGTCGCTTGGGTCTTGTTGACCCGGTTCGTCCGATACGACGTGCCGAGGTAATAGAAGAACACCAGCGACAAAATCATCACGACCCAGGTCGTGAGGATTGTATCCGCATGTACCGCTCCGACGACCGGCCAGGTCCAGAGCGGATGTTCTCCGATCTTTTCGTGCACGAACTACCCCGTTGAATACTCTTGCCGCAGTGCTATCGAGTACAGCGCGAGCGGCGTAAAAAATCCGGCGAGCGCGATGCCCAGCGACCACCATGGTCCCGTCACCGCGGAAAACACCGGAACGATACCGATTCCCAGAATCCGGACTACGTTCACCAGGCCGTACACACCACGCGAGCGTCGCCCATCCAGGAGACGCTCGTTGTTACGCATGACCAGCCACATGTTGCCCAGACCGCACGCCCCTCCGAGCACTAGGTCGAAACCCAGGATCGGGGAGCGCAGAACCACCAAAACGGCGGCCACGAGGACGAGCAACAGGAACGACCGGAACCCGACCGACCGCTTTCGCGCGTTATACGCGTCAACTGCGGCCGATGCTTCGGCGCCCTGCGTATTGTCGCCGATTTCGGCCATCCCCTCCCGGACTTTTGACGGAGACAGTTTCATCCTTTGTTAAGGGCGAGACGGAAATGAGTTTCGCCCGCTCGCTTCGCTAGGCCGCGGCCAGGAATTCGGCCGGCTTCGGGCCGGTCCGGAGCTTCCACAGGAGCCAGGCCACGATGCGCTCGGCAGCGTGGCCGTCGCCGTAGGGGTTCGAGGCCCGGGCCATGGCGGTGTAGACGCCGTCGGTGTTCTCCAGGAGCCGGCGGCTCCAGTTCACGATCTCGGCCGGGTCGGCCCCGACGAGCCGCAGCGTCCCGGCAACGAGGCCTTCGGGGCGCTCGGTCTCCCGCCGCATCACGAGGACGGGCTTGCCGAGGGTGGGGGCTTCCTCTTGGAGCCCGCCGGAGTCGGTGAGGACGAAGCGCGACTGGGCGACCGCCGCGACCGTCGCGGCGTAATCGAGCGGATCGGTGAGGCGGATGCCCTCGACGCCGGTAAGCAGGGGGCGGATCACCGGGCCCACCTGAGGCGAGGGGTGCAGCGGCCAGAGGATCTGCGGGCGTTGGGGGAAGGCCGCGATCGCCTTGACCGCTCGGGCGATGTCGGGCATGGCGTCGTGGTTCTCGCGGCGGTGGGCCGTGACGAAGATCAGCGGGCGGGCCGGGTCGAGGCCGGCGAGCGCAGCCGGGGCCGGGCGTCCGGCGAGTCGCCGGGTCGTGTCGAGGAAGGCGTCGATCACGGTGTTGCCGGTGACGATCACGTCGGCGCTATCCATGCGCTCGGCCAGCAAGTTGGCCTTGGCGCCGGCGGTGGGGGCGAAGTTATAGCTGGCGATCACGCCGGTGAGACGGCGGTTGAGTTCCTCGGGGAACGGCTCGTGGATCGTCGCCGTGCGCAGGCCGGCCTCGACGTGGCCGACCGGGATCTTCGCGTAGAACGCGGCCAGGGCGGTCGCGGTCGAGGTGGTCGTGTCGCCGTGGACGAGCACGACGTCGGGCTTGTGCTGGGCGAGCACCGGCTCCATGCCGATCAGCACGCGCGTCGTGATGTCGGTGAGGGACTGCGTTTTGGTCATGATGTTGAGGTCGACGTCGGGCACGATTTCGAAGAGCCGCAGCACGTCATCGAGCATCTCGCGATGCTGCGCCGTCACGCACACGATCGTTTGGATGGCGGGTGCGGCCGCGCGCAACGCCGCCACGACCGGCGCCATCTTGATGGTGTCCGGCCGCGTTCCCATCACGGCCATAATCTTGAGCGGAGCCGTCGACACTACGGTGGTGTACCCGCCATAACGGAAATGCCCGCTTGCGCGAGCCGCAGCGACGCAATGCCGCCCGAAAGCAAGAACGCCACGATGCCGAGCGCTGCGCATAACGCGTAGATCAGCAGCACGGCTTGGCGCACGTTCAAACCGAAACGGAAGACGAGCTGGTGATGGAAGTGGCCGCGGTCGCCTTCGGTGATCTTCCGCCCCGACGACGTGCGCCGCACGATCGTGACGAACGTATCGAGGATCGGCAGCGCGAGCACGACCAGCGGTATCAGCAGCGATATGGTAAACGCAGTTTTCGAGGTGCCGATGATCGACACGGTGGCGAAGATGTAGCCGATGAACAGCGCGCCGGAATCCCCGAGGATGATCGTCGCCGGATTGTAGTTGAACGGCAAGAATCCAAGCGCGCCGCCCACGAGCGCCGCCAGCACCAATGCGAGTTCCGGATGACCGTGACCGACGGCAATGATCGCCAGCGACGCGCCGGAAATCGCGGTCAGTCCCGAGAGCAAGCCGTCGAGGCCGTCGATGAAGTTGATCGCGTTCATCATGCCGACGTACCAGATCAGCGAGAGCACGTAGTTCCACGGCGCGACGAAGTGAATGTAGTCGCCGCGATGAAACGGATTTTCTATGTCCTTGATGACGAATCCGTAGAGCAGCGAAATGCCGGCGACGACGATCTGAGCGATGAACTTGTTGCGCGGACGCATCCCCATGATGTCGTCCCAAATGCCGACCATTAAGATCAGCGTCGCACCGAAGAGCATTCCGATAACGTCGTGAATTTTGTCGAAGTCGCGCAGCTGATTGCGCGCGATGAGATATCCGAGCACGGAGAAGAGCGCGAACGCAAAGCCGAGGAACACCGCGATGCCGCCGATGCGCGGTTTCGGCTGTTCGTGCATCCGCCGCTCGCCGATTTCGTCGACCATACCGACGTGAGTCGCGAGTTTGCGCACGAGGGGCGTCGCGAATGCCGCCGTGATGCCCGCGAGCAGAACGACGATGCCGAGGATCGGCAGCAGCGAAAGCGGCGTCAAGCCAGGGTCACGGCCGGCGCCGGTACGTGCTCGACGGCAACGCCTGCTTCGGCCAACAATGCGGATGCGATCTCATCGGGATAAGCCGTTTCGTACACGATCCGCACTACGCCCGCACTGATGAGGAGTTTCGAGCAGTTCACGCAGGGCTCGTGCGTGCAGTAGGCCGTGGCCCCGGATAGCCCGACCCCGTGGAGCGCCCCTTGAACGATCGCATTAGCTTCAGCATGCACGGCACGCTGGCAATGATCGTGGACGAGCAAACATCCGGCCTCAAGACAGTGCGCAACGCCCCGCGGCGCCCCGTTATAGCCGGTCGTGAGGATCCGGTGCTCGCGGGTGAGCACGCACCCCACGCTGGCCCGCGGGCAGGTTGCCCGGGTCGCCACCGTCCGAGCGATCTGTAAGAAGTAATCATCCCAACCGGGTCGCGCTTGACTCTTTATTACTACGACTCCGTTTATTCGCTCTTCGCCATGCACCGAAGTCCGTTTATTCGGCAGACCCCGAATTGGAACCGTTCGGCTCACGGGTGCCCAGACCGTTCGACAAGAAGATCGGGCGGGTTAGAGGAGTGCGTGATTTGCATTTTTTTCAGCTTCGCCTGGTCCGGACGCTTCTTTGGAGCTTGCTGCTCGTTGCGTTCGCGCAAGTCCCAATCGCCGGCGCGGTCGAGGCGGGTTCAGTCGCCGGCGACTTCAGCAGCACAAAGGATATTCACGAGACGGACGTCCCGGGGTGCACGGCGATCTTCGTCATGGCTGAAGGCCACGAGGGCTTCAAAAAAATCGTTCCGACGACCGGCTTCAAGCCGGCGTCCGGCGGATGTCACTGGCATATCGACGGGATCCCGTTCCACCAAGACATCGGCCTGACGGTATTCCAAGACCAGGTTCGCGGAAAGCAGCACGTCGTGCGCACCCGGTTGACGCTCTTTCCGTATCGCGCGTGGAGCGTCACCGCGGAGCACCCCCACGTGACGGGAATCGAACTCCGTTATCGTGACTGATCCGCCGCTAGCGGGTGCGGGCGAAGACGCTATCCGGAACCGGCGCGTTGAGCTGATAGGCGCCGTACGTCGCGGCGGCGTCCAGCGCGTACTTCGGCAGGTTGACGGAGATCGTCGCGGCCTGCGGCAAGAGATATGCCCCCGTCCGGCGGTTGCTGAGCGTGATCCGGATCGTCTGCGCGGCGCTGCCGTACTGCCATTCCGCCGCGATCGGCGTGAGCGACGGTGACGCCAGCGTAAACGTAACGGCAGTGACATCCGGCGAGGCGGTCCGCGGCAGCGCGTGCAGCACGACGACGGCCCGGCCGCCGCTCAGCCCGCGCTCAACCGAGAGCACACCATAGGAAGCGGGCCAGGCCTGCGGGATCACATCGATTTTGTAGGTGCCCCGGAAGAAGGCGCCGGCCAAGCCGCCGGCCTTCGTAATCGTCAACGCCGAACTGCCGGGAGCGCGGAAGTACGCCGCGCCGACAGCCGTCGTGCGCATGCCCAACGGCTTGTGCAGCCGGACCGCAAATTTTACGCTGACCGCATACGAGCGCAGCCCGGGCGTCGCCGTTGCGCGGGCGAGCAGTTGGTCTCCGGAGAGCGGCGCCGGCCGCTTCGGTCCGGCGATACCCAGCGTGCCGAGCAGCAGCGTGACTGCAATCGCGATGGACGTTCGAGTGCAACGCATGCCTTCAGCATACCCGATCCTTCCCAAGTGCCGCCGCTGTTTGCTTTCCCATCCTCACCATTTTCCGCCGGCGTGTCGATTCGGCGCGATCTCGCCCGACGTGATCATGAGCGGCGAAGATACCGCCGACGCCACATCTAAGGGAGCATTCACCATGCGATTCATGTATTTGGTCAGGTCAGCCACCGCCGGTCCGCCGTCGCCGCGGCTGTTGGAAGAAATGCACAAACTCGCCGAGCGCGAGACGAAGGCGGGCACGGTCGTCGATATGGGCGGCCTCATGCCGATCTCGGTGGGCGCGAGCGTGCGGGTTGCCGGCGGGAAGCTCGACGTGACCGACGGCCCGTTCAGCGAGTCCAAAGAAGTCGTCGGCGGCTACGCCATCTTCGACTTCAAGACGCGGGAAGACGCGATCGCCAGCGCAGTCGAGTTCATGACCTTGCACCAGCAGTACGGCGAAGGCTGGGAAGGCGTCTGCGAAATGCGCCAGATCGCGGAGTAGGACCAAGGGAGTGCCAACGCTGTCCGTTCGTCCGCTTCAGCCCTACGTCGGCGCCGAAGTCAGCGGCGTAGATTTGCGCGAGCCGTTGACCGCAGCGGTTCGCGACGAGATCTACGCAGCGCTGTTACGCTATAAGGTGATCTTCTTTCGCGACCAGCCGCTCACGCGCGAACAGCATATCGCGCTGGGATCGGCCTTCGGCGAGCTGGAAGCGCACCCGGTCGAACCGACCGCCGGCTATCCGCTCATTTTGGAAGTGAAGGCGGACGGTGTCATCAAGCGCGGTCCCGACATTTGGCATACGGACAACATGTATGAAGCGATTCCGCCGTCCGTTTCGATATTGCGGGCGATCACCATACCCGCGCTCGGCGGTGACACCGCATTCTCCAACGCAATTGCGGCCTACGAAAGCCTCGATGCCGATACGAAGGCCAAGATCGAGCACTTGAAAGCCGAATGCGTGTTTCCGGCTAAGCGGCGTAAGGATCTGACTCCCGAACGCAAGGCGGAACTTGCCGCAAAATATCCGACCGTACTATTTCCGGTCGTCCGCATTCATCCCGACACAGGCGAACGTACGCTGTTCGTGTGCGAAGCGTACAGCGAGAACGTTGTCGGGCTCGAAGCCCAAGAAAGCGCCGAGCTCCTACGGCTGCTCTTCGATCGCATAAAGCGGCCGGAAAATCAAGTGCGCTTTGCCTGGCGCGTCAATTCGATCGCGATGTGGGATAATCGCGCGGTTCAGCATTACGCTGTGACAGACTACTCCGAGCCGCGCCACCTCGAGCGCGTTACGGCGAAGGGCACCAAACCGTTTGGGCCCGGTGAGACCGGACCCAAACACCCGCTGCCGGCACTGTAAAGGCGCTTAGGCCCCTACCGCTCCCGCATCGGCCCGATACGCGTTTAGCGCCCGCACCAGCGGCCGATCGTGCATGCGGAACAAGTACGTCGTGCCGCCGGTGTCGGCGCGGAAGCGGACTTGCTTCCATGCCGGCACGGCGATCACGTCGCCTTGGGTGAAGCGCAGCGTCTCGCCGCCGATGAGCGCCGTTCCGGAACCCTGGTACACGTTGATGATCGAACTGCTGGTTTCGCGCAGCGCGGGCGTTTCGGCGCCTGCGTTGATGCGGATCGCCGACGCGCCGATCGTGGCGCCGATTTCGCCGCCGGTGCCGCGATGCACGTACGGCACCTCCGCCGTCGGTCCGGAGGGCGCATCGAGCTTCGCTTGCATCTCGTCCCACGGATACTTGCGCACCGACGGCTTCGTTGTGACTTCCGATGGAAATTGCTTGTTGCCGTAGTGTTCCGTGAACACGAGCGGAACCGCGCGCCAGATCGGATGATCGAGACCGTCCATCCAGATCATGATCTTGTCGCCTTCGTTGCCGTGATCGTGCCATTCATCTTGCGGCGTCAGCACGAGATCGCCGCGCTGCATCATGACTTTCTCGCCCTCGACGGCCGTGTACGCGCGATCGCCCTCGATGATGAAACGCAGCGCGAAGATCGTGTGGCGGTGCGCGCGCGCGACTTCACCCGGCAGAATCGTTTGCAGTCCGGCGTAGAGCGTGTCGGTCGTATACGGATCGCCGAGCGCCGGATTGATCAAGCTGAACACGCGCCGTTCGGCGAACTCCGTGCCCACCAATTTCGCCGCGGCCTCGCAGAACGGCCGCATGACCGCGAACGGCCAGATGTGCGGTACGGCTTTGGGCCGCGGCTCGGGCGTCGACAGCGTCCCGAGGACGGGCCACAGCGGCACGGCGCTGTGCTTCTTCGCTGCTTCAATAACCGCATCGAGCGCCGCATTAGGGTTCGAAGTCGTCGTGGTCATGGTAGCGTCGAGCATACCACCGGCACCCGGTGAATACTACCCTTGGCGCCCCATGCGGCTCGCGCCGATAAAGAGCGCCATCGCGATGACGAAGATGACCGCGGCCGGCAGCAAGCCCGCACGGCCGTACAGCGCGATCGGGACGAGCGCTGCGGCCATCGCGAGCATGAACGATTCGGCGAAGAACGCCGCGCGCACGTGCGGCGCGATGCGGCCGGCACTCGGGAACGCAGCCGGCGTCAGCCGCGGCACGAATGCCGGAACGGCTGCGCCGTAGGCCGCATATTCTGCGCCGTACTCCAGCGCAAGTTGTTTTGCTTCTTCGTTCGCAAGCATTGCGACGAGCACGACGTTGCCGGCCACAATAATCGCAAAGCCGAGCGGCGGGGCGTAGAGCCCCATGCCGCACGCAAGCAGCACGTTGCCGAGATAGAGCGGATTGCGCACGTAACGGAACGGTCCGTCGACGATCAACCGGTCGCGCTGCACGTTCGGCGCAAAGACGACGTCGCCGCACAGATACGCCGTGCCCCAGACGCGCACGGCCCACGCCAGCAACACGAGCACGATGCCGAGCCAGCACAGTGCCTGCACGCCCGCATCGCCTTCGCGCACGCCCCACACTAGCGCCGCAGGCAGCGACGGTTGTCCGTCGGCGCGCATGTTGCCGAAGAAGAATCCGAGACCGAAGATTGCCCCGATCACGGACCCACGCTGGCGGTACCACCACGGCGATGGCTTTGCGGCTTGCTCGATCATCCTGCCTCACCTACGGAGATCCGAACGGCAAGTTTCGGTTCCTCCGACGGTAGCGCGCCGGACTACGGCTTTGTGACGATCAGGCCATAAACACGCTGGGCATCAGCGATGTTCTCGAACGCATCAAGACTGTCGTTCGCGCCAAACGTCAGACCGCTTGAGCGGTTGTTGAACGGCGAGGAGAACGGCCGAAAGCGAATCGTGCCGGAACCGTCGGCTTTCGGTTGGAACTCGATCGAGTCGAGCGCGCTTCCCGCGTACCGCCGGACGCTCGGAAAAAGTCCGATCCGCGCGACGTATGCTGCACGGTCGGTGACGGTATAGGTCGTCCGCGCTCGAAAATACGCATCGACAAAGAAACGGCCCACAATCATATACAGACCGATCAGAACGAACGGCACGCCCCAGATCATCATGAATGGCGGCCCGTGCATCCCAACGACCGAGCTTTCCCAAAAGATCGCAAAACCGCCCCAGAGCAGCGAAAACGGAATCATAAGCGCGTCGCTCGGCCGCAGGCGGAGGCCCGTCGGTGCGGCGCCGGTCCAAACAACCGCCTCTCCCGGCAGCGCAACTTCGCTCGCCCTACGCGCTTGTGACTGAAACGTGTTCACACCCAACTCCTAATTGCTACTACCAGCGGCCGGCGGAAGAGTTACCGGCTCGTGGCTACATCCCGACGGGCGCGCAGCCCGCCGTCGTATGAATGGCCCGATTGCAGATGGCGGCAACGAGCACCAAAGCGGCGGTGACGATTGCGGCCCTGCGCATCGACACGTGGATGTCACGGAAACGAAAGAGCGCCCACAGTCCGACCGGAATCAGGACCAGCGGCAGAAACCACAAAAAGTAGGCGTAGATGATCGAGTAGAACGCGATCACGCCCAATTCTTGTTCGCCCCCGCAGCGGCCGATCGTCGCGATCCAAATGACGACCAGCGCATACAGCGCGACGATGCTCAGAGCCGCCATCACCACCGGACGCAAAGCCGTCATGCCGCTCCGTTCGGCAACCCGCGCGACTACCCCGGCGGCGCTTGCTTACTTCGGTGATTTACACACAATTAACGGCCGTTTCCAGGGCGTCTGAGACAGGCATACAACGTCGCTGACCGTGATGGCCGAAGAAACCAGCGCAACGCGGCGAGCCGCCTTTCAGGCCGGCTGGGATGCGCGTTTGCTGCCGCTCCTTACCGCGCAGTGGCAATCGTCGGTCGTCATTGCGAAAGCCGTCGGCGAAAAACCCGCGACCGTGCTCGAACGCCTCAAAGATATGCTCGACCGCGAAATCGTCGAACGCCGCGTCGTGAAAGCCGTTCCCTCGAAGCCGACCAAATCCGGGAAGCGTCCGCGCATCCACACGGCGCGCTTCGAAGCGCACTTCCGCCTACCGCAAACGCCCTAATCGACGTCGAGCGAACGTGCGCTCATCGGGAGCGACGTCGCCGAGCCGAACATCCGGTCACCGGCGTCGCCGAGGCCAGGCATGATGTAGCCGTGGTCGTTGAGCCGCTCGTCGATCGCGGCGGTGACGATGCGCAAGCCGGGATGCGCTTTGGTAATCGTCGCGATGCCTTCGGGCGCCGCGATCAGACAGACGAACGTGATCGCTTGCGCGCCGCGCGATTCGAGCAGCGCGAGCGCGGCGGAACCGGAATTGCCGGTCGCGAGCATCGGGTCGAGCACGAACACGTCGCGTTCGGCCAGATTGCGCGGCATGTTGGCGTAGTACGGCACGGGCTCGAGCGAATCGGGATCGCGGTAGAAGCCCAGATGCGCGATCTCGGCATCGTCGATGCAGTCGAGGAAGCCCGGCAAGAGGCCGAGTCCCGCGCGCAAGATCGGCGCGACGACCGGGCGGCGCGCGATGCGCCGGGCCGGAGCCGGCTCGAGCGGCGTCTGCACGGTGCCTTCGGTGACGCGCAGCGAGCGCGTGGCTTCGTAGGCCAGGAAAAGTCCGATTTCCTCAACCATGCGGCGAAAGATCGGCACGGGAGCGTCGCGGTCGCGCAGGCGCGCGAGGCGATCGGCTACGGCGGGATGATCGACGACGAGAACTTCGTGGGCCATGCCCGCTCGTTACGCCGTGTCGTGCGAATCACCGCTCGCCACCGCATCGTCGCGGATCTTGGCGGTGAGGACGTGGTCGCGCCAGGCCCCGTCGATGTAGAGATAGTCCCGCGCGTAGCCTTCGACCGTGAAGCCGAGGGAGCGCAAGAGCCGGCCGCTGCGCTCGTTGCTGGGCTGATAGTTCGCCTCGACGCGGTGCAGGCCGATGTTGCGGAAGCACCAGGTGACGATCGCGCCGACCGCTTCGCTCCCATAGCCGCGGGCCTGATGCGTGGCGTCCACCGAGTAGCCCAGGACGCCGGCTTGAAAGACGCCGTGCACGATGTTCGTCACGTTGATGCTCGCGATGATCGTGCGCGAACCCCGCAGCAGCGCGACGAAACGGTGCGCGCGCCCGTGATAGGCGTCGTCCTGCACGGCGGCTGCATATGACGACCAGTAGCTGCGCGTGAAGAAGTCGGACGAGCGCGCGGGCTCCCAGCGCGCGAGATGTTTCTCGTTGCGCTGATGGTACGCGAGCAGCGCATCGATGTGTTCGGGCCCGATCGACTCGATCGTCAACCGTGCCGTCGACATCGAGACGGACGAAAGGCCGGCTACCTCGCGCACGGCATTACGGAACGGCGAACTGGATGGTTAGCTCATCGACCCGCGCGCGCAGTTCGGACATCCGCGCGCGCGACTCGATGTCGCCCAGCGCTTCGCCGATGATCTTCCCGACCTCGCGAGCGTGCGTTTCGTCGAAGCCGCGCGACGTGATCGCCGGCGAACCGATGCGAATGCCGCTCGTGACCATGGGCTTTTGCGTGTCGAAGGGGATCGCGTTCTTGTTCACCGTGACGGCGATTTCATCGAGGTACGTTTCGACCGCTTTGCCGGTGAGGTTCTTCGGGCTCAAGTCGACGAGCAGCAAATGGGTGTCGGTTCCGCCGGCAACCAAACGGACGCCCGCCCGCTGCAGTTCTTCGCCCATCGCTTTCGCGTTGATCAGCACTTGTTGCTGATACCCTTTGAATTCCGATTGCAACGCTTCTTGGAACGCGACGGCTTTGGCCGCGATCGTGTGCATGAGCGGGCCGCCTTGAATGCCCGGAAACACGCTCTTGTCGAGTGCGGCCGCGTGCGCTTCGTCGGTGAGGACGAACCCGCCGCGCGGCCCGCGCAGCGTCTTGTGCGTCGTCGACGTCACGAACTCGGCCAGCGGCACGGGCGAAGGGTGTAGCCCGACGGCGACGAGTCCGGCGATGTGCGCCATGTCGACCATCAGCACCGCACCGACTTCGTCGGCGATCTCGCGGAACGGTTCGTAGTCCATCGTGCGCGGGTACGCGCTCGCGCCCGCGATGATCATCTTCGGCTTGTGCTCGCGGGCCAGAGCGCGCATCTCGTCGTAGTCGATTTGTTCGGTGTCGCGCCGCACGCCGTAGGCGATCGCGTGATAGAGTTTGCCGCTGAAGCTGACCTTCGTACCGTGGGTGAGGTGGCCGCCGTGCGCGAGCGACATGCCGAGCACCGTGTCGCCGGGTTCCAGCACCGCCATAAACACGGCCATATTGGCCTGCGCGCCCGCGTGCGGTTGCACGTTGGCGTGCGCGGCGCCGAAGAGTTTCTTCACGCGCGCGATCGCGAGCGACTCCGCCACATCGACGAACTCGCAACCGCCGTAGTAGCGTTTACTCGGATAGCCTTCCGCATACTTATTGGTGAGCACCGAGCCCATCGCTTCGCGAACCGCCGCGCTGGCGTAATTCTCCGATGCAATCAGTTCGAGATTCTCGTGCTGGCGGCGATCTTCGTTTTCGATCGCCATGAAGATCTCGTGATCGACATGCGCCAGCGTCGTCTGCGGGACTAGGACATCCATCGTTTACCGTGTTCCTCGATCGAGTGGGTCATTACGGCGTATGATCGATGTCGCCGAGTAATCCGGCTTCGCCGGGGGCACGGCTTTCGACTTGCCGAAGCGCAAGAATTGCACCACAATGAGCAAAATCACGGTCGCGATGAGCCCCATCCAGAACCACGGCCCCGCCCAGCGCGGCTGCGTGTGGTCGAACAAAAACTCCGCCAGCGCAATCGTTATGGCGGCTAACGGAATCATTGAGGCCAGCGCTTGACGGTCGATACGAGGCTCCCGGGGTGAAGGTTGCAGTGACGAGTTCGTCGTTCGCGGCACTGCTCCGGCGCGGCGAGTTGACTCACCTTGAATGGCTGGAGCAATGCGCGTCACGGCTCGATGTCGATGGGGTTGTCTTTGCCCTCGCCGACTTTCCGCGCACCGATAAAGAATACGCGGCGCAGCTCAAAAAGGTCGCAACGGACCTGGGGATCGTGCCGGTGGCCCTCGAGGTACCTGGTCTGCTCGATCCAGAGCGCTCGGAGACTGAGGGGACCGAGGCAGTCGCTCTTGCCGTGGCGATCGGCGCGGGGCTGATCCGGGTCACGGCCGGTTCGCCGGGCGACTTGCCGCCCGAGACGTTTGCCCGGACGGTGGCCGCCACGAAGGCGCTCGCGTCGGCGGCAAAGGCGGCCAACGTTACCCTCACGGTGGCGCCGGCGGCCGGGTCGCTCTTCGCCGATCTCGCCGACGTGCAGAAATTCAGCAAGTACGTCGACAGCGCTTGGCTGCGCTATGATCTGCCGGCTGGGAGCCCGGAACGGGCGCAGCTCGGCGCGCGGGATCGCGTGCTCGTCGAGCGGTTCGGCTTCGATGAGGACCCGCAGCTGGCGCAGACGCCGCGTCGCGGTTGGCTGGTCCTCGAAGGAAACGCCGGCGACGATCCGTTCGGCCGCGCGGGCGCGGCGATTGCCGCGATTCGGAAGTTAGGACAACGACCACAGATGCCGTCTGTCGTACCCGGTTAAGACCTGCGTTCAGCAGGTGGGTGCGGCCCGGGCGCTTGGGAAGCGTCACTTAGAGGACGCCTACACCGATCGTATCCGGAGCTGATGCTCCCTTGGTATTAACGTTGGTCCAACACCAGAGTACCTGCGCGAACATCCGCAGTCATTGTCGCTTAGGCATTGTCTCACCGCCGTCAAGACCTTGACAGAATGCTACCGTACGCCAACAGTGCGCGCGTCCGGGCCGCAGCATGATCGACGATTGGGGCCGGATAGTCACGACCCACAACGCAACCAGCCTCGAGGGCGATGAGCGGCGGCATCGTCCAGGGTTCGTGCACGTAACGATCCGGCACGCGCGCGAGCACCGGCACCATCGAACGCACGAACGTGCCGCCGGGATCGTATGTCTTGCCCTGCAGTGTCGGATTGAAGACGCGGAAGTACGGCGCCGCATCGGTGCCGGTCGACGCCGACCATTGCCAGCCGCCGTTGTTCGCGGCCACATCGGCATCGGCGAGATGCTGCTCGAAGTACCGTTCGCCGCGCCGATAGTCGAGCAGCAAATGTTTGGTGAGAAACGACGCGACGATCATCCGCAAACGGTTGTGCATCCAACCCGTCGTGTTGAGCTGGAGCATCGCCGCATCGACGATCGGATAGCCGGTCGTGCCGCTGCACCAGGCACGCCAGGCGTCCCCGTCATCGCGATAGGCAATCGCCTTTGCTTTCAGCACGAACGGCTCATCTGCGACACGCGGCACGTGCACGAGCAACTGGTGATAGAAGTCGCGCCACACCAGTTCGCCCAGCCACGCGTCCGCGCCGGTCGCGTGCAATGCGGCAGCGACGCACGTGCGGATGCCGATCGTCCCGGCGCGTAAATGGGGCGACAGACGAGAGGTGCCCTCGCGTGCCGGCAGGTTGCGCTCATCGGCATATGCCGTTATCGGTCCGGCGGCGAACGTGCGCAGCAGCGCTGCCGCTTCATCGCTCCCACCGCGCGGAAAGCGTTCCGACGAAGCGTAGCCGTACGCTTCGGGGCGCGGAACGTCGGGCGTGGCGCCGATCGCGCTCGCCGGACACAAGCGCCGACGCGCGAGGCGCAGCGAGGGAATCGGCAGTTGGGGGCGAGCATGCGCGAGCATATTCCACTTGCGGCGATATGGCGTGTACACCGTGTAGAATTTACCGCTGTCTTGCAGTACGTCGGCGGCCGCCGCGTAGACGAGATCGGATAACGCTACGACCGCGCAGCCGGCGGACGCGAGCGCTCGCGTGACGGAAGCATCGCGTGCGCGCATCGCCGGATCCGTATCTTCGTTGTAGAACACGGCTTGCGCGCCGCTGCGCTGCGCAAAGCCCGCCAGTTCGGCGGCGAAGTCGCCTTCGAGCAACGCCAGATCCGATCCGAGGCTGCGCAACTGCTCGCGCAGCACGGCGAGCGAGTCGAAGAAGAACTGCACGATCGGCGCGCCGATACGGTCGCTGCGGAGCAAGCCGGGGTCGAGCACGAAGACGCACGTGATGCGTTCGCAGCGTTCGGCGGCTGTCGCGAGCGCCGCGTGATCGTCCAGCCGCAGATCGCGGCGCATCCAAACAATGCCGTGGCCGAACCGTTCGCTCACGCGGCGCGTTTCGGCGGGAGCGTCGAACCGCCCGCCGGAAGATTGGCGCCGTGCCGTCGCTCGAACTTTCCGTCGCACCGCTCGAGTTGCCGCTGGTCCACACGTTCACGATTGCGCGCTCGTCGGAGAGCGTCGCGCGGACCGCGCTCGTGCGCTTGCGCTGGGGCGAGATCGACGCGCTCGGAGAAAGTTCGCCGAGCGCACGCTACGACGAGAGCGTCGAGAGCGTGATGGCCGGCTTGCACGCCCGGCATCTCGGCAACGACCCGTATGCGATCGACGCGCTGCTTGACGGCTTGCCCCCCGCCGAGCGCTGCGGACTCGATGTCGCGCTGCACGATTGCATCGCCAAAGACGTCGATCGGCCGCTGTGGCGCCTGCTCGGGCTCGATCCCGCGCGCACGCCGCTCACCTCGTTCACGATCGGCATCGCCGCGCTCGACGAGATGCTCGCCAAAGTTCGGGAAGTCGGCGCCCATCCGGTCATCAAGATCAAACTTGGCGCCGGCAACGAGATCGAGACGATCGCCGCCATCCGCGCGATCTACGCGGGTACGATTCGCATCGACGCCAACGAAGCGTGGACGGCCGAATCCGCGGTGACGATCCTGCACGAACTCGAGCGCTTCGGAATCGAGTTCTGCGAACAGCCGATTCCGGCCGGTACGCCCGAACGGTTGCGCTGGATCAAAGAGCGCACGTCGATTCCGATCGTCACCGATGAGGATTCCAAGGACGCCCGCGACCTGCTCGCGCTCGCCGGCTGCGTCTCCGGCATCAACGTCAAGCTGGTGAAGTGCGGCGGCATTCGCGGTGCGCTCGAGATGATCCACACGGCGCGCGCGCTCGGCCTGCGGGTCATGCTCGGCTGCATGGTTGAGAGCGCGATCCTCTCCACGGCCGCAGCGCATCTTTCACCGCTGGTCGATTGGGCCGACCTCGACGGACCGTTCCTCGTTGCGCGCGATCCGTTCGAAGGCCTCACGTATGCGGACGGCAAGATCGTTCTGCCGGAACGCTCCGGACTCGGCGTCGTCGAGAAAGCGGTGCCCGCATGAGCCGGCGGTATGTCGTGTTCGCGCCCGGCGCGTTCGGCGGACGCAATGCGAAAACGGCGCACGGCGTCATCGCGTACTCGCGCGATGCAGTCGTCGTGGTGGTCGATCCGCAGCACGCCGGTAAGCGCGTGCGCGACGTGGTGCCGTACCTCGATTCCGACGCGCCGATCGTCGCGACCGTGCTCGAGAGTTTGCGCTTCGAGCCGACCTCGCTGCTGATCGGCATTGCGCCGCCGGGCGGCGCGCTGCCGCCGGCGTATCGCGCGGAGATCGCCTTCGCGCTGCAGTCGAAACTCGAGGTCGTCAACGGTCTCCATGCGTTTCTCAACGACGATGTCGAGATGCGCGCGCTCGCCGAGAAACACGATTCGCGGATCTGGGATCTGCGCATGCCGCCCGCCGCGCCGCTCTTCTCCGGTGCGGCGTACGATATCACGAGCCGGATCGTGCTCACGGTCGGCAGCGATTGCGCCGTCGGCAAGATGACGGCCGCACTAGAACTGACGCGGGCAGCGCAGCACGCCGGCACGCCGGCGGAATTTGTGCCGACCGGGCAAACCGGCATCGCCATTGCCGGTTGGGGCACGTCGGTCGATCGCGTGATCGCCGATTTCGCCAGCGGCGCCTCGGAGCAACTCGTGCTCGAAGGCGATCGGCGCATCGCCGCGCGCGACGGCATCTTGTTCGTCGAAGGACAAGGCGGGATTGCGCATCCGGGCTACGCGCCCGTGACGCTCGCGCTGCTCTACGGCTGCGCCCCCGACGCGCTGATCCTCGTCCACCTCGTCACGCGCACGACGGTCGACGGCTACGATATCCCGCTGCCCGGTTATCGCGCGCTGATCCGCACCTACGAAGGGCTCTGCGCCAACGTCAAACCCGCCCGCGTCATCGCGGTCGCGCTGAACACCTACGGTCTCGACGAGGCGGCCGCGCGCGCGGCGATCGCCCAGGCGCGCGAGCAAACCGGTTTGCCGTGCGACGATCTCCTGCGCTTCGGACCAGGCGCCCTCTATGCGGCAATCGCCGGTCAGATCGGGAAGACGCCGGTCCGCACGAATGGCTGATCGCGGCACCCGTATCGCCGCGCTCTGCACGCTCGCCGCATTGTTTGCTGCTGCCGGCTGCACGCGCGTCGACACCGCCGCCACGACGAGCGGCGGACTGCATCCGTGGACGCAGCCCGATCGCCTGCGGCTCGCGAGCACGGAAGAACCCGACTCGCTCAACAAGCTCTTTGCCAACAGCGACGCCAGCGACCAAGTCGCGAACTTGATCTCCGCGCCGATCTTCCGCTATGACGACCGGGGCGAGTACGTGCCGGAGATGGCGCTCACGGTGCCGACGCTGCAGAACGGCGGGATCAGCCGCGACGGCAAGACGGTCACGCTGCACCTTCGGCACGGGATGCAATGGTCGGACGGCGCGCCGCTCGATGCCCGCGACCTGCGCTTTACGTGGCAAGCCGTGATGAACCCGCGCAACAACACGCGTCTGCGCGCCGGCTGGGACGACATCACCGCGATGGTGCTGCCCGACAACGACACCGCCATCGTGCACCTGCGCGCGCCCTATGCGGCGATTCTCGGGATCTTCGCGCTCGGCGGCGCCGGGTATCCGCCGCTCCCCGCACACGTACTGGCCGGTCTCGCCGACATCAATCACGCGCCGTTCAACGAGCACCCGATCTCAAGCGGGCCCTACGTTCTCACGCGTTGGAATCACGGCGCGTCGCTCGAGTTCGACGCCAATCCGAAGTATTGGCGCGGTAAACCGGCGATCGCGCACCTGATCTACGAGATCATCCCCAGCGCCGACACCCTCTTCAACGCGCTGCAAACGCACGAGGTCGACGTCGACGTCGATAGCATCACCGAAACGCAGATCGGCCGGCTGAACGTGCTGACCGGCTTTTCGACGCAGAAGCGGCTCACGGCAAACTACCGACACATCACGTTCAACACGCGCAAGCCGGCGCTGAGCGACGTGCGCGTGCGCCGCGCGATTGCCGAAGCCGTCGACTGGAATCGCATGAACGCGACCGTGTTCCACGGCTTCAATCAAATCGCGACCAGCGACATCATGCCGACGTCGTGGGCCGCGCCGAACATTCCGCCCTATCCGTACGATCTCGTCGCGGCAAAACAATTGCTCGCCGGCGCCGGTTGGCTGCCGGGCCCGGGCGGCATCCGGCGCCGAAACGGTGAGCCGCTCAGCATCGATATTTCGACGACGCCCTCCAAACCGGCAAACGTGCAAGCCGAAGTGCTCATGCAGCAAGAGTTACGGGCCGCCGGTATCGAGCTGCGCGTCAAGAATTATCCCACGAGCCTGCTCTTCGCACAGGACGGTCCGCTCTACGGCGGCCGCTACGATCTCTCACTCACGATCGACACCAACGCGCCGGATCCCGACAACGAGGGTGCGTGGAGCGGTGCGTTCATCCCGCCGCACGGCGCGAACACGACGTTCCTCAACGATCCCGTGATCACCGAAACGAGCCGGCTCGCCGCGCGCACGTTCGATCGCACGATTCGCAAGCAACTTTACCAGCGCGAGGAGGAGCGCATCCACGCGCTGGTGCCCGCGGTGTTCATGTACTGGCAAATCGCTTACGCCGCCTATAACAGCGACCTCAAACACTATCGCGCGGCGCAATATCTCTCGAGCAACTGGAACGCTTGGGAGTGGAGCTTTTAAAGGCATGCTGAACGTGGTTGCCGCGACCGGCCTCGACACGGAAGTGCGCGTGCTGCCGGCGACGCGCGCGATCGTGTCGTGGAACACGCAAGAGGTCGTCGACACACTCGAACTCACCATCGATACGGCCGACGGCCGGCGCTCGCGGCCGCTGCCCTACGTTGCCTTCGAAGACGGCCGCCGCGCATCGCTCGACGGCTTCGACGACGTGGCCAAGATCGAGACCGACATCGTGCACGCGCCGGGTCAGATTGCAGCGATCGTGATCCACGCGCACCGCCCGCCGGCGCGCGTCGCCGTTTCGACGCCGCCGGGTGAGGCAGCGCGTTCGGATGCACCGGCTCGCGCCGCGTGCCGCGAACTCGACGTGCCGGAACACTCGCAGTACGTGGACGAGTTTCCCGGCGAGCGCGGCTGGTGCGCGCCGGCGTCGATGGCGATGCTTGTGGGCGCGTGGGGCATCGGGCCGAGCGTCGCCGAGGTCGCGGCCCGCGTCTTCGATCGTGCGTACGGCGGCACCGGAAACTGGGCGTTCGCCGTCGCGTACGCCGGCACGTGCGGGCTCGCCGGCGCGGCGGCGTACTTGCGCGATCTCGTGAACCTCGAGCATTTCATCGCCGCCGGGCTGCCGCTGGCCGTGAGCATCTCGTGGAGCGGCAACGCGTTGCCGGGCGCGCCGCTCGCACGCTCGGACGGGCATATCCTCGTCGTGCGCGGGTTCGATGCAGCGGGCGACGTCGTCGTTAACGACCCCGCGCAACCCGCCGTGCGGCACGTGTACGGGCGCGCCGCGTTCGCGCGCTGCTGGCTGGATCACGGCGGCGTTGCACTGCTCGTCGCACCGGCCGCCCGCATCGACGATCTCATGCGCTGCGCGAACGCATGACCTCACAGCCGGAAGAGCGCCTCGTTGCCGCCGCCGATGTGGAAGACGCGCCGCTGCATGTCGTTTTGGTCGAGCCCGAGATTCCGCCCAACACCGGAAACATCGCGCGACTGTGCGCCGCTACCGGCTGTGCGCTGCACCTCGTCGAGCCGCTCGGTTTTCGCATCGACGATCGGGCACTCAAGCGCGCGGGTCTCGACTACTGGCACGCCGTGCGCGTCGTCGTGCATCCTTCGCTCGACGCATTTTTGGCCGCGTTTCCCGCGGAGCGCTGCTGGTGGATCGAGACGACCGGCGCCGCGCCCTACGCCAGCGCGGCGTTTGCGCGCGGCGACGCGCTGGTCTTCGGCAAAGAGACCGGCGCGTTGCCGCAGGCGCTGCTCGACGCGCATCGCGCGCGTACGCTGCGCATCCCGATGCGCGCCGGTGCGGTGCGCAGCATCAACCTCTCAACCGCGGCGGGCATCGTGACCTACGCGGCCCTTGCCGCGCTCGATTTTCCCGAACTGATCTAAACGAAAAGGGCGTGATCCGGTTCGAGCGAGCGAAATTCCGTCAGTAGGAGATTCTTTGCATGCGCGACGCAATGATGGCGGCACGCCTCGGAGGCATTCCAGCCGCGGATGAGCGCTTCGTTTTCCGGCGAGTTCCAGAAATCGCGAAAGCGCCGGTCTTTCAAAGAACCGAGCGTGCCGGATGCGGTATAGGCCTTGTCTTGGCATGTGTAGACCGTGCAGTCGGCCCCGATGACCGTTAGGTATTCCAGCATCGGACAGGCCCGATAGGGCCGCTCGAAACGCTCGGGCATGGCGTGATAGTGGTCGAGAATATGGAAGGAATCGCTCTCGAGTGCGCGCGCGGCCGCGATCTCCTCGCGAACGATGCCGGCGATCGGTTCGTGATAGCGATTGTTCTCGATCGCGTCGTTGGAAACGACGCACGCGCTCAGCTTTACGTGATGCGTGCCGAGGTCTTTGGCGAGTTCGCAGAACGCGCGAACGGCCGTGGCGTTATCCTGGTTGACGATGAAACTGAAGCCGATGGTCGCTTCGCGACTCAAGCCGACGAACTGCCGGACGTTCTCGAGAACCTGATCGAAAAAGGCCGCCGGAACGCGCCGCGAGCGCGCATACGCCTCGCCCTCCGCCGCGTCGATCGATACGCGAACCCATGTCGCATGGGCGGCCAGCGCGGCGGCGGCTTCGCCTTTGAGCGCAACGCCGTTGGTCAACATGCCGATCTTGATCCCGCCCGCGGCTAAGCGCTGCACGGTCTCGGTGATATGAGCGTAGATCAGCGGTTCGCCGCCGCCCGAGAACGTCACGGCCTTGACGTTCATCGCGATGAGATCGTCGACGATTTCGAGCATCTTTTCGTGTGGAATCGTGTCCCGCAGGTGCATGTCGCTGCCGAGCGAGAGTTCGTCGAGGCGATACGCGCAGTACCAGCAGCGTTCGTTGCATGCGTTGACGGGCTTGATTCGCACGTGCACGGGCGAACGCAGTCCGTGCGCCGGGGACACGGCGTGCTCCGGGAACGTAAAGACTTTTAGCGGACTGTAGACGCTGCCCATGATGTGCAGGCTAGCCGCGCCGCGTGAAGGTCCTGTGAAGGCACTCGCCCCGGCGGCTTAAGACGGGGCGGGAAAGGCCGACACGGCGTCTTCGATCGCGCCGCGAATCGCATCGTTGCCGACCGGCGAGATGTGGTTGACGACGGTCGACTGCAAATCGAGCGCGTGCGTGCGGCAATCGAACGTGCGCAGGTCGATGTGGGCGTTGGTTTGCGGGGTGGGGCCGGTTGAGACCCGCGCGGTATCGAGCGTGCCGGCGACCAGCGTGCGCGCGCCGGTTTTTGCGCACGCGGCCGCGCCATCGGTCGCCGGATCGATCGTCGCCAAACTCGTTACGGTCACAACGTTGTACCCATGCCGCTGAAGCGTGTCGACGATCGCGCTCGTCGCGTACGTCTTGTCGGCGTCGGCAGCCGACCCCGTTACCGGCAGCACCGCATAGCCGCTCACCGGCGTCGGCGTCACGAGCGATACGCCGGACGCACCGATGCCGGGCGGCGGCGTCGCATCGCCGCGGACCAGTTCGTCGTGAATGCGGCGGCCCTCGCCCGCGACATCGGCGAGGGAACGAAACTGAATCGACACGCCCCAAACGACCGTTCCGCTGCGCGTGCTCACCAGTTGTTCGATCGCGGAGTAGCGGTTGAATACCGGCGCGATCGAACCGCTAAAGTAATAATCGGCACCGGCAGCTTTAGCGGCGGCGCGATAGTCCGCGGGTTTGGCCGTCGGCGCTCCGTGCACGATCGCGACGCCGCCCAGTTCGCCGATTTCAGCCGCGATCTGGTCGCTGACTTGTTTGCCGAGTTCTGCGGGCGCCGTTCCGGTGACCGCGAACGGATAGACCACCAGGGTCCGCGTCGCGGCGAACGAGGGAAGCGCGCAGAGCAGCACGAGCAAGGCGGCCGGCACGGCGAACAGTCGTCGGAGCATCTCCGGGGGTTTAGCGAGAGACGGCAACGCTCATGCCGAAGCATGCGTGATGAGAACGCAAGCGCGCGAGATCGAGGCGATCGAGCGCCGGGTGATCGCGTGCCGGCGCTGTCCCGAGCTCGTGACCTACCGGGAAGAGGTCGCCCGGGAGAAGCGCCGGGCCTATCGCGACCACGAGTATTGGGGCAAGCCGGTACCGGCGTTCGGCGATCCGCTCGCCCGCGTCGTGCTCGTCGGCCTCGCACCCGGCGCACATGGCAGCAACCGCACCGGACGCATGTTTACGGGCGACGCGTCGGGCGAGTGGCTGTATCGCGCGCTCCATCGCGCCGGTTTTGCCAACCAAGCACGCCAAGCCGACCGCAACGACGGCATGCAGCTCACCGATGCACTGATCACGGCCGCCGTGCGCTGCGCGCCGCCCGGCAACAAACCGACGCCCGGCGAACGCGCGGCGTGTTTGCCGTATCTCGAAGCCGAGCTTGCCGCGCTGCACGGCGTGCGCGTCATCGTGACGCTCGGCAAGATTGCCGACGATAGCGTCCATCGCATCGTAAAGATCTCCGGCGCCTATCGAACGCCGCGCGCCGCGTTCAAGCACGGCGCCGAAACGCAGATCGCGTTACCGGCTTCGCCTGAGGCAACGATCCTCGCGTCCTATCATCCGAGTCAGCAGAACACGAACACCGGCGTGCTCACCGAAGCGATGCTCGACGCAATCTTCACCCGCGCGCAAGAACTCGCTCAGGCGCGGTGATGCACGCGCGTTGCGAGCTGGTTTAGCTCCTCGCAGCCGCTGCTCGTCACGAGGACGCCGCCGCCGAGGTTGACGCGCTGCATGCCGATGCACGCGTTCGGTTCGAGTTCCAAAACCATGCCGGCCGTGAGGACGAGGTCGCCGCGACGGATGCCGACGGTCGTTTGACCCTCCACCACGGCTTCTCGCGTGCCGGCGAGTTGCTCGCGGTTGACCGCGGTGAAGCCGGTGGCGCCGAAGGACATCGTGTGCAGGAGCGGCGTTTTTCCCCAGCAGCCGGCGCGCAGCAGTGGTGCCTCCATCGCGTGCACGACGCCGGCGAACGTAACGCCCGGCCGCACCGCGTCAACGCCGGCTTCATACGATTCGCGCGCCACGCGTTCGCACGTGCGCAGTACGTCGTCGACCGGGTCGAGGGCGACGCTCATCTGCACTTGCGCTTCCACGCCGCCATAGAGCGTGTGGATCTCGGCCTGCACCATGTCGCCGCGTTCGAGCACGCGCGGATGTTCGGCGCGCAGCGCCCAGCGCGGCGCGCCCCAGCCGATGTTGTCGGAACCGGACTGCAGGCTCATGTTCGGATAGCGCGTCTCGCAGCCCCAGCGGTAGATCGTGCGCATGATCTCCGCGTACACGCCGGCTTCGTTCTCGCCCGGGCGCACCGCCTCGATCATCGCGATGCATGCCTCTTCGCTCACGCGAGCTGCAAAGCGCAGCAGTGCGATCTCTTCCTCGCTCTTGACGAGCATGAAGTCGGTGAGGTCGCGGGTGAAGTCCTCGATCTGCAGCTGCGGCAATTCGCGCGTGAGGTTGCGGTGAAAGCCGAGCGGCAGCAGACCTTCGGTTTCACCCGGCGCCGTCGGCCCGAAGCCGACGATGCCGATGCGTCCGCCGCTAAGCCCCCTCTCGCGCAGCAGCGCTGCAACACCCGCGCCGCCGGCGCCGATCCGCAAATCCTCGACCCACGGAGCGATACCCCGCCGGGTGCTCTCGAGCGTGCGCGACGTGCGTTGCGTGGAAAACGACAGCACGGTCGCAGCACCGGTGAGCGGCAAGATGACGATTGCATCGAGGAAGTCATCGATGAGGTAGCTCTCGAGGCGCTCGCGGCCGTTGAAGCTGCCGACGACGATCGCATCGAGTTCGCGGCCGCGCATGATCGCGCGCAAGCCGGCCCAGCGCCGGTCGCGCTCGGCGAGCGAGAGGACGGGCCCGCGTTCGGGCTTCGTCTCAATCACGCTCGGCCAACGCTCCGGTGCGGCGCAGCGCGCGCAGCTGCACGTCGACTTCGACGAGCGGCCGCACGTCGACGATATCGGGCGCACTTCCCGCGACCGCATCGCGCCCGGCGAGCGTCGACGTTCCATCGAGCATCCAGGCACTCGGAACGATCTCGGGCGGGCGCTGCCAGGTGGTGCGCGGGGCGT
Source organism: Candidatus Lustribacter telmatis (assembly GCA_003164045.1). Taxonomy (GTDB): domain Bacteria; phylum Vulcanimicrobiota; class Vulcanimicrobiia; order Vulcanimicrobiales; family Vulcanimicrobiaceae; genus Lustribacter; species Lustribacter telmatis. Next base: position 184,269 of record PLRU01000018.1, on the reverse strand, counting down.
CGCGTTCGAGCGCGGCGAGTTCGCGATGCCACAGCTTGCGAATCGCGATCACGCCGACGTCGCCGCGGCCCAGCCGTTCGCGATCGCGATCGGCGATGCGGCCTTGACCGATCTGCGCGATGTCGTCTTGCAAGCGCACGAGATCGACGCGCGCCGCATCGACGTCGCGCAACGCGAGCTCGCCCGCGAGAATGCGATCGCACAGATCCTGATGTGCGATATCGATCGTCGAGCGGCGGCTCTCACGCCGGGCGCGGATCGACGCGCCGGCATCACCGGTAGCGGGCACGCGATGCAGACTGAACTGCATGTGCGTGGTGTCGTCGATCGGCACCCACCAGAACAGCGACTCTTGCCAGCCGATCTCGGCGTCGGTCGGCAGCGCCGTCATATAGAAGACGTTCGGCATTCCGAACTGCTGCACGCGCACCGCGCCGTCGGGACGCGTATACCGGTACGTCACGCCCCACGGCGACTCGGTCGCTTCGAGCTGCAACCCGGTGCCGATTCCGCTGAACGACGCCGCGTTGTCGTGGTGCACGAACTCGACGTGGCTCATGTCGAGCGCGTTTTCGAGATTCTGGAATGCGTTGCACGCACGGACGTACGAGTCGACCTCGATGAAGCCTACCGATCGATCGAACTCCGGGTAGCGCGGAAACGCCGGCGCGTCGCCGTCGCCGAGATAGGCGAAGATCAAGCCCAAATACTCGCGCGCCGGATACGATCGGATCGCAACTTTATCACGAAACGCCGACCCTTCGGCCGGCTGTTCGAGACACGCGCCGTCGGCGCCGAACCGCCACCCATGGTAGAAACAGCGCAGCCCCTCGCCGTCGACCCAACCCGCCGAGAGCTGCGCACCGCGATGCGGACAGCGCGCATCGACGACGATCGGGGCGCCGCTCGCACCACGGTACAACGTGAAATCCTGGCCCATGATGCGCAGCGGCATCGCTTGGCCCGGCGCAATATCGGCGCTGTGAAACACCGGTTGCCAAAAACTGCGCAGGTAGCGGCCGCCGAGCGTATCGCGCCCGCTGCGGACTTCCGGATGCGGGTGCACCGCCGGCCGTTCACCGATCGCCATCGCCTCGATAGGATACGCGAAGGGCATGTAAAACGCAACGAACGATGAGTTTTGCTCGCACGTTCGTTCTCGCGATGATGACGCTGGTACTCGGTGCGACGGCGAGCGTTCCGGCATTGGCTGCACCGCTCACGATCAACGTGATCAGCCTGCCGAGCGATACCGCCGGCACGCTGTATTACGCCGACGAACTGGGCTACTTCAAAGCCGCCGGACTCGACGTGAAGATCACCGACATGACCTCCAGCCCGCCGATCGTCGCGGCCGTGGCGTCCGGCGCGGGCGACATCGGCTTCTCCGTCGTCACGTCGACGGCGGTCGCGCACGAGCGCGGTATTCCGGTACGCTTCATCGCACCGGGAGCGATGTGGGTGACGGCGCTGGCGACCGCGGAACTCGTCGTGGCGAAAGATTCGCCGCTCCAAAGTGCGGCGAGCTTCAACGGCAAGACGATCGCAATCACCGGCCTCGCCGATCTCACGTATTACGGAACGAAGGCCTGGATCGACCGCAACGGCGGGGATACCGCGTCGATCAAGTGGGTCGAACTTCCGTTCCCGGAGATGGCGGCGGCCGTCGCCACGCACCGCGTCGATGGTGCGATGATCGCCGAGCCGTTTCTGGAAGCGGCAAAGTCGCAAGTGAAATTCGTCGCGCCGGTCGATGATGCGGTCGCGCCGCGGTTTATGTCGACCGGCTGGATCGCCACCGACGCGTGGATCAAAGCGCATCCGGTGGAAGCTGCCAAGTTTGCGGAGATCATGCGCCAAACGGCCGTGTGGGCCAACGCGCACCAGAAAGAATCCGCGCAGATCTTGCTGCACCACACGCGCATTACGGCCGAGACCGCCGCTACGATGAGCCGCGTCACCTACGCGACGACGCTCGACCCGAAGCTCTTGCAGCCGTCGATCGATGCGGCCGCCAAGTATGCCACGACGCCGATGCGCGTGACCCCCGCAACCGAGCTGATCTGGCGGCCCTGACGCAGGACCCCTGATACTCCGCGCCAAGTCCGCTGCGATGACAACGCGCCAAACGTTCCTCGCCGGCACGGCCGCAGCCGGCGCCGCACTTGCGGGCCTGCGCCCCACCGCCGCATCGGCCGCGACGGCGATCCGTGTGGTGTACATCCCGATCGTCGATGAGCTGCCGCTGTACGTCGGTGTCGATCAGGGCTTCTTCAAAAAGCGCGATCTCGACATGAGCTTGACCCCGGTGGCCAACCAAGGCGTGCTGATCAGTGCGCTCCAATCGGGTTCGGCTGAAATGGGTTCGTCGGTGCTCGTCTCGATGCTGCCGGCGCAAGAAGCGGGCATCTCGCTCGCCGCGGTCGCAACGTGCGTGTCGTTCCCGGTGCCGAAGAACGTCGGCGTGCTGGCGCGCACCGGCGGCGACGTGAAGGTCGCAAAAGATCTCATCGGCCACAAGGTAGCCGTCGCGGGCCTCAAATCGTATTTTCACATCATGGTGCTACGTTGGCTCGCGGAGCAGAACGTCGATCCGACACACGTCACGTTCGTCGAAGTGCCGTTCCCGCAGATGCCGGATCTCTTGAAGTCGGGGCAGATCGATGTCGCCGTAACCGTCGATCCGTTCTACCATCGCATCCTCGAGCAGAAGATCGGCTTCCAAGTCGGCAATTTCGAAGAGACCGTTCCGAACGGCACGATCATCGACTGTTACGCCACCCTCAAGGACTGGGCGGTGAAGAACATCGGCGCCGTGCACGCGTTCCGCGACGGGCTAGCCGAGTCGATCGCCTATCTCAAGAAGAACGAAGCGAGCGCGCGCGAGAGCCTGGTCAAGTGGACCAAAGTGCCGGCCGCCATCGCCGAGGAAACGCTCATCCCGAACTTCACCGTGCCGGTCAGCGCCGGTCAGATTCAGTGGTGGATCGACCTTGCTAAGAAGCAAGGCTTGATCACCTCGAACATCAACCCGCGAGACATGCTCGTTTCGTAGCAGTTAATTCGGGAATGAACTCCCGATGGTTCTGCTCCTCGTACTAGCGCTGCTTGCTCCGTTCCGCCTCGACGCGGGACCCTACGCCGGCGCGTACCGGGTAGCGCCGGGCGGGGCCGTCAACTGGTACTTCGCGACCACGGCACTGCTGCGGCTGCCGCACTTGCCGCTGGCCGAGACGCGCGACTATCTCAACGCGTACCTCGCCCACCTCGATCCGAACGGCGGGATCGCCGACGTGCTGCCGATGGCGACCGGCGTCTACGCCCCGATCGCGCCCGACAGCGAGGACGCCTATGCCGCGACGGTCCTCTCGCTGGCTACCCGCTATCGGCGCGAGTCGCGCGACGAGGTCTGGTGGAACCGTACGGCCGCGACCTGGTCCTCCATCGCGTATGCGAAACTGCTCACGCAGTTCAAGCCGGACGGATTGATCCGCGCATCGGGCACCGACGGCACCGGCTATTTGATGGATAACGTCGAGGATTATGCCGGACTGCGCGATTTCGAGCAAACGCTGGCGCAAACCCACGCCTCCAACGCCGCCTACGTCGCCGCGTTCATCGGGCCGCTTGGGAATGCGATTCAGGGCATGTACGACGAATCCGCGCACGCGTTTCGCTGGTCGGACAGCGACCCGCTCGGCCCGCTCGTGCCGTACCCCGCCTGCACCGCGCAGGTATTTCCGCAGCTCTATGACGTTAGCGGAAGCAGCCCTGAAACGGACGTCCGGCACTTTACCGGAGCGCGGGAAACCGCGGCCAAATGCCATCTTTCGCTCGCCGCCGATCCGCACGAAGCTCTGCTATATGCGATTTATCTTGGCAAAATTGGGGTACCATCTTTGGCGGAGCGAGCTTTCTTGGAGCAAGCGCGGCAACGCGCGCCTGCACGCGGCGACATTGTAACGATGTCGTTACTCGATGCTTTGGGCGTAGCGCAGAAGTAGCTGCTCGTTTTGTGAAGGTCGCCAAACAATGGGTTGATCGTCACACTTTTATGGGAAACTACTTCACCTAATGTCAACCAGGGCGTCCGAACCGAACGTCAGCAAACCAACTCCGAGCAAACTGCCGTCGAACCGCGGTCTGCGCGAAATCATCACACCCCACCGTTCGTATCGCCGTCTGCCGGTCACAAGTACCGGAGCGCTCACGACGATCCCGGCGGTCATCGTGGTTGAAATCGCCGTGATCTTGTGCGCCCAAAAGGCGCTCGACCTGATGTCGTGGTTCGCCTCATTGGTCGCCGCAAACGAACACATCGCGACTCGGCCGTTCCCGGATCCGTTCTTGTTCGTCACGACGCGGCCGATGACGTTCGCCATGCGTCACAGCGACTGGATCGAACTCTGCGCCGTCATCGTCATCTGCGTGCTGGCGGTGCTGGCGCTCTCGATTTGGACGAAGATCGCAGCGCCGGTGCGGTTCTTCATCAACTTGAACTTGCTGCTGATCGCCGGCGCCGCGTTGTATCTGTTACTGGTCGGGCGCCTCGGGTACGATAGCGCGGCGTTCTCCACACTGATGTTGCGAACCGCGCTCTTCACCTGGCTGATCATGCCGATCTTCGTCGGCCTGTTCGCGTCGCTCTTTCCGTTCACGCTCTGGCAGCGCTTGCTCTTTATCGTGATCACGGTGGCCTACGACGTGCCGCTTTCGATCGTCCGCTACGCTTTGTTCGTTGCGATCCTCGGCAAGACGAGTTCGATTGCGATGACCGACCTCTACCTCGTGTTCGGACCGCTGCTCGACGCGATCCCGATCATTTGCTTCTTCAGTCTTTTTCTGGTGCAGGTCGCACGTTCGCTCGAAGAGCGCAGAGCGGTATGGGGATGGTTGTAACACTGCTGCAGACCTGGACCTGGGTGGTCGTCGCGATCATGGTGGTCTATGCATTTCGCCACTGGCGCTTTACGTGGAATCGCATCTCGGCCCGGCAACGGCCCTACTATCAGGATCTGCTCGATAGCGAACTCCCGCCGGTGTCGATCATCGTGCCGATGCACAACGAAGCCGCCGTGGCGAAGAAACTGCTCGACTCGCTGGTCGACTCGAACTACCCGCGCGAGCTGCTCGACGTGATTCCGGTCGACGATCAATCCGGCGACGCAACCCCGGCGCTCGTCTACGAATACGCCCAGCAATATTCGTTCATCCAGCCCATCTACAACCTGCAGGGCGAACGCGGCAAGGCCGCCGCCCTCAACCGCGCGCTGAGCCTGGCCAAAAACGAGATCGTGCTCGTGTTCGATGCCGACTACACGCCCGGGCGCGATCTGGTGCGCGAATTGGCAATGGCGTTCATCGATCCGGAAGTCGGCGCGGTCATGGGACGCGTCGTGCCGCGCAACAACGCCGTCAATTTGCTCACGCGCCTGCTCTCGCTCGAACGCTCCGGCGGCTATCAAGTCGATCAGCAAGCGCGCTACAACCTCGATCTCTTCCCGCAGTACGGCGGCACCGTCGGCGGCTTCCGCCGGTCGGTCGTGATGGAGATGGGCGGTTTCGACGCGCTCACGTTGGCCGAAGACACCGACCTCACCGTACGCCTGTTCATCAACGGCTGGCGCGTGCTTTACGCCAACCGCGCCGAGTGCTATGAAGAAGTTCCGGAAAACTGGAACGCGCGCTTCACGCAGCTGCGCCGCTGGGCGCGCGGACACAACCGCGCGTTCTTCGTGCACATCGTTCCGCTGATGCTCTCGAAGAAGCTCTCGCTCGTGCAGAAGATCGACGGCGCGCTGCTGCTCTTCATCTACACGGTTCCCCCGATTCTGCTCAGCGGCATCGTCGTGAACGCGCTATTGTTCTATATGGGCGCGATCCCGGTTATACCGGGCATCATCTTCGCGTTTTTCGTGGTCGCCTACAATGCATTCGGCAACTTCGCGCCGGTGTTCGAAGTCGGCGCGGCGGAATTACTCGACGGCGCGCGCGAACGGCTCTTGCTGCTGCCGTATCTATTCTATTTGTTCTTGTTCAATAGCTGGGCCGTCACCACCGGCGCGATCGATGCCCTCGGCGACTTCATCAAAACGCGCCGGGCGAACTGGGACAAGACCAAGCGCGCCGGAGCGGCCGATGCTGCTCGTTAGCCTAGTGCTGTTCCTATTGGTGCTCTCGCTGCCGGCGATCCCGAGCATGTTCGAAGTCCGCAAACCCAAAGATGACGGCCGCTTGCACATCATGGAGCAATACGTTCGCGACCCGCGCTGGTTCGGACGTTCGTTCCGGCACAAGCTCGCACCGTTCGTCAGCGAGGCACGCGGCAACAGCTACGGCCGCGCCGAACTGCGGATGCGAACGGATGAAGAGGTCCGCTGGTCGCCCGATCTAGAAATTCCCGCGCTCGAACGGTTGCGCGGCATCGGCGTCGGCGAACGCGTCGTGGTCGGCCACGGAGCCGGCATCCGCGACGCCTACGCACTCGAACGCCTCGACGTGCAGGACGACGTGGTGGCCCGGACGCTGACCAGCGACGCGACGATGCATATCGGCCGCGCGGTGCAGATCCTGCGCTGGATCGACGCCGACGGCGACATCGAGATCGATTCCGACAGCGACCTCGGCCTCTCGGCCAGCGGCGGCGCACGCGTCACGCTGGGCGAGCGGGTGCACTTCGAGCGCGTCTGGGGCGCACCCGTGGCATCGCACACCTCGCACCGCGAGCCGTTCGAACTCGATCGCCATAAAGCAACGATCCTCGACACGGAAGCCATGGGCGGCAGACGGTCGATAGTCGTGTACGGCCCCGTGCACGTCAAGGCGGGCACCAATATCCCCGAGCACCTCAAAGTGCACGGGCCGGTTTCGATCGAGCCCGGCGTGACGATCGGCGGCAACCTCATTTCGCGCGGCGACGTCACGCTTGCCGAAGGCGTCACGATCGGCGGCCACATCTTCGCCGAGGGCAACATTCGGCTGGGGCCGCGCTCGCGCGTCAGCCGCGACGGCGTCGCCAAAACCGTTTACGGCACGGGCAAGGTGCTCATCGCAAACGACGTCGAGGTCTACGGCTGGGTCGTGTCGGAAGACGGCGGCAATACGCTGTGAACCGGTATTCGGTCGCGAGCGTGCTCGCGGTGTTAATGCTGCTCTTGGTCTTCAACCGCGCGAGCGCGCTGCACGCACTCGCGGGCGAGCGCAGCATACGCGTCGCCGTCGTCTACACGCCCGGCGAGGGCGCCGAGGCAGCCCAGATCCGCGCCGCATATACGGAAACGCTGCTTGAAGACGGCATCCCATTCGATTGGCTCGCCTCGACCGACCTCGCGCTCTTCGACGGCGAGCAGCTCGCGAATTCGTACGCGGCGATCGTCTTTCCCGACACGATCAACCGGCGCGTTTCCGAAGACGCGGTAGCCGAACTCACGTCGTTTGCATCGCTCGGTGGTTCGGTGGCCGTCGTCGGCGACGCCGGCTCGCGCACCCTGGACGGCTTCTACCGCCCGGGGTCGCTCTTCGCCGAGATCAGCGGCATCGACTCACTGCAGTACCGTGAGTTGCGCGCAAAGGCATTCGGCCACGGCTACGTCCACTTCACCAATGCCGCAACGGCATCGCGCTGGGCGGTTCCGGCCGGCAAGATCGACGCCGGCGATCTCTCCGGTTACGGGTACGGGCCACTTACGTATCCGTATGCAAAAGCGGCCGTAGTCGGTTCGGCCGTGCGCATCGACGCCGACAACGCGGACTCACCGATGCTCACCGTGCGACCCGTGCAACGCGGGCGCGTTGCCTATATTGCATTACCGCTCGGTTCGCTGCGTACGCACAGCGACGCGTTTCCGATGAAGATGCTCGTCACGTACCTTACGCGGTCGGGCGACATGCCGCATCTCGTCGCGGCGCCCGGCGGCATCGGCCAGCTCATCATCGATATCCACATCGACTCGTCGATCGAATTTCTCGGCATCCCGAACATGCGTAAGGAACACATTCTCCGGCGCGACGTGCCGATGGAATTCGACGTCACGGCCGGACCAGATCGCGACGTGCTCGGCGACGGCCTCGGCTTCGATGCGTGCGGCCGCGGCAAGAAGTATTTGCGCATGCTCATGCCCTACGGGCGCATCGGCTCGCACGGCGGCTGGGCGCACAACAAGTTCGCCGCCGACGTCGAATCGGGTAAAGATTCCGAAGCGCAGATCCGGGAGCTGGTCGATCGCAACGATCGCTGCCTGGCATCGGTGACGCACGTGCCGGTGCGCTCGTTCGCCGCGCCGGTCGGCGTGCATCCGCAGCCGGAGATGACGAACGTGCTCGATAGCCTCGGCATCAAGGGCTACTACTACACCGGCGATACGGGCTCGCCGGTCTTGCGTCCGTTCTTCGCCGGGACGCTCGTGTCGTCCAAGAGCTGGGCCTTCCCGGTGATGCCGCTCGGCGATGTCGCATCGGTCGGCGAGATGGAACGCGATCACATTACGCCGCAAGCGGTGGAAGCGTGGCTGAACGGCACCGCGTCGTATGCCGCCGATCAGCGCGGCATCTATTTGCTCTACAGTCACTCGTACGACTTTATGCAGCGCGGCTACGGCGAAGCCGTCGCGCGCTTCGTGGGCCGGACCGCGAACTTGGAACGCTCCGGCCGCCTGCGCATGACGAATATGGTTGAAGCGGCGACGTTCATGGATCGTTTCGTCGCGACGACGTCGTCGTTTACGCGCTCGTCGGGCGGCGTGCACGTGCAGCTCTATAATCCGGGCGGTTTGCGCTCGATCGCCTTCGCGGTTCCGACGGCGTGGCTCGGTTCGGGCGCGTTACCGCCCGAATTGCGCAAAGCCGGCGTCCAGCGCAAGTACACCATTCTGAGCGTTCAAAGCAACGGCGATAATCTCGACGTCAGCCTGCCGGGAGTATCAACCACGTGAAGCGCCTCGCCGCCCTTTTCTTGTTCGCGCTCGCGCTGTTGCCGCTCGCGGCGCGCGCGGGTGAACTCGATCTCACCGGCGATCTCTCGGGCTTCTCGAGTCCGGGGAACGTGTACGGTCCGTGGGACACGCTCACCGGAACGTACCGCTGGGTGGCCGGCGCCGATACGCCGAGCGTGACGCTGGTGAACCGCGTCGATCACGACCAGCTCGCGCCGACGCACAGCTTCGGTACCGTGCTCGACGACTACCACACCTGGTCACCGCGCTTCTTCACCTACGCGGCCGTCGGTCTGGCCGCGGGCACGGTGCTGCCGAATCGCAGTTTTTACGTTGAAGGCGACGAGAAAGTCGGGCGCAGCCTCACGACCGTGCTGGGCGGCGGCGTCGGCGTCGTGGTCAATCCGAACGGCTTAGTGCAGCGCTACGTCAACCTCGGACCGACGTTTTATTGGAATAACTTCAACGTGACCTTGCGCTATTTGCAAACGTTCACCAGCGGCCGGGTTGGAGCCGGAACCGGAATCGCGACGATTCAAAGCGGGCAGACCGGCAAGACGATTTCAACCCTGACGTTGCTCGCCGGCGACCAGCCGCCGAACGGCATTGCCGAGGCGTCGCAACCCGTCGTATTCGGTCAGCGCACCGTGCTGGCCGATTTCGAAGTGAAGCATTGGATCGGCACCAAGGGCGGCATCCTCGCCGGCGTGCAAGTGGAGCGCCTCAACGACCGCATGACCGGCACGATGCTCTACGCGCGCCGCGGCATCACGCTCGGCATCTTCCGCAACATCGGACCGGCACTTCCCTAGGAGCGTAGCGACTTCACGGAACGTGAATCCTAGTCTGCGGCGACGGTCTGCGGCGCGATGATGCCGTTGACGACGCGCAGATACCAGCCGGATTCCGCGCAGTACCACGGGTAGGCGAATTGCGGGGTGAACGCCGCGTCAACCGCGCTGCGATACGCTGATGCGCGCAACGCGTCGTTCATCTGCAGGGCAACGAACGCGACCGAAACCCACGGGTATTGGTCGGGTTTGGAAAGCGACGTCCAATTCGGAAACGCGGCGTTGAACCGGCCATAGATGCCGGTTGCAACGGCCGACGACGGCGAGATCACGCCATGCAAGATCGGCGCGAGTTGCGACATCGCATCGGGCCACGCACCCGGATCGGGCAGCGTCTGCACGCCGTTCGCATCCATGCCGACCGCAAATGTGCCGCGCGCGTCGCTCCAGAACGTCGCCACGATCGCGGCGCGCAGCGTTGCGGCCCGTTGCGACGCCGCTAGCGACCCGGCGATGTCGCCGTAGGCGCTGCTGCGCAACGTCGCGAGATCGTTGAGTCCCGCGTAGACTTCGCTGGCATCCATGACATATTTCGTGTGATATGTCGGTAGCGCCCAGGTCAAGCCGTCGACGTCGGTGACCGCATCGATCGCCGAGGCGATCCGCTCGACGTCACTGCGCAGCCCTTGCACGTACGAGCGCAGACCGGCATCACCGAACTGATATGCGGTCGCGACGAGGGTGAGAAACGTGGCGGCGTAGGCGTCGACCGAATCTGCGCTGCCCGTTGATTGCAGCGCTGCGTTCGGCAGGATCGTATAGTCGGTGATCGCGCCGGCGATGCCCCACGGATTCGGATCGCGGCTGCGCGCGACATACCAGGCAATCCACGCGCGCACGCTGGTCAAATCGGCACCTGTGCGCGCCGCTCCGGTCGCGGCGATGTTGGCGAAGTACGGGTTCACGTTAGTCGCCGTGTAGGGAATCGCACCGTCGCTGCGTTGGCTTAGCGAAAGCGCGGTCGCGACGCGCTGAAAATCGGTCGCGCTCGACGGCGTCGACGGGCTCGCCGCGCCGGCGCTGTTCGACGTTGCGGTCGCGACCGGTTGTGCGGGCGTCACGCTGCTCCCGCCGCCGCCGCTGCACGCGAAGAGAGAAGCGGTAAGAACCGCCGCACTGAAATACCGCCCCGCTTGAAGCCGCATCTGCTACAATCATCGGCGCGCTTTACAGAAATATTACTGAACGCTAGCTCTCCCTCCGAGTTTAGCTAGCGCACGGCGCGCCAGCGCAATAGGCGCGCTTCAACGGCAAACAATCCTTGCGCGGTGATGTAGCCGAGCATGCCCAATAACACGACGCCGGCGTACAGATCCGGTGCGTGGAACGTGCGCGCGGCGATGAGAATGCCGCTGCCGAGCCCGGTGCGCGACGCCAGCATCTCGCCCACGACCGCAAGAATGAGCGATACCGTCAAGCTCAGGCGCATGCCGCCGAGGATGTCGGGCAGCGAACTCGGCAGCGCAATTTTCCAAATCACGGCGAGCCGCGACATGCCGAGCACGCGCGAGACTTCGTAGAGGCACGGTTCCACCGCGGCGAAGCCGTGCACGGTTGCGAGCAGCGTCGGCCACAAGGCGCCGAACGCGATCACGCCAAGCACCATGCCGTCGGAGAGACCGAAGAACGCGATGCCGAGCGGAATGACGGCCGACGCCGGCAGCGGCCGTAAGAATTCGAGCGTCGGACCGAGATAGGCGCGCGCGGGTCGCGACAAGCCGATGCATGCGCCGACCACGATGCCGACCAGCGAGGCGAGGAGCCAGCCCAGCAGCATGCGCTGCACCGTTTGCAGCAATTGCGCGAGCAGCGTGCCGCTCGCAAATCCGCGCACCAGCGCCGTCCACGTGCGATCGGGTCCCGGAAGATAGACCGGCGAGACGATGTGCGCGCTCGCGATGAACTGCCAGGCCAGGATGAAGAGTCCGCCGACGACGATGCTGGCCAAACGCCAGCCGATGCGTGCGTTCACCTCAGCGTACCGCCTGCGGCGAGCGCGCAAAGAGCCGGCGCTGCGCGTTGGTGATCGCGAAGTTCAGTCCCCAGCCGATGATACCGATCCACAGCAGGTATGCGAGCATCAATTCGGGATGCAGCGACTGCTCGGCCAGCATCATGCCGTAGCCGAGGCCCAGCGGGTTGGTCGACACTTCGACGGTGACGGCGACGGTGAGCGCGATGCCGGCGGCCAAGCGAAACGCCACGAAGATGCGCGGCAGCGCGGCCGGCAGCACGATCTTCACCGTGCGTGCGAGCGGCGTCAGCCGCAGCACGCGCGCGACGTCGTAGAGCGCCACATCGACGTTCGCCACGGCATTGCGCGTGAGGATCAGCACGGGCCAGAACGAGGCGAACGAAACGATGGCGATCTCCATGCGAAAGCCGAAGCCGAAGATCAGCATGGCCACCGGAATCAACGCCACCGAGGGGATCGGCCGCAACGCTTCGACCGAAAACTCCATCAGGCGATCGGCCAACACGACGCTGCCCAGCAGAATGCCGAAGAGCAACCCGATACTGCCGCCGAGCGCCAAGCCGCCGAAGGCGTTGGCCAGCGTTTGCACCGTGGCGATGAGGATGCTGCCGTCGGCAAAGGCGTGCGCGCCGGCCACCAGCGCCGCCGCCGGCGACGCCAGCGTGTCGCTCTGCAGGTGCGAGACCATCGCGGCGATTTGCGCGATCACCACGAGGCCGAGCGGAAAGGCGATCCCGCGCAGAACGGCCGCGAGGCGCGTCAATGTTCGTCCTTGATGAAATCGAAGAGGTGCCGGCGCAAGCGCGCGAATTCCGGATCTTCGCGCGTGGTCAGCTGGTTGCGCGGCCGCGAGAGCGTCACCTTGACGTCGCTTGCGATGCGCCCCGGATGCGGCAGCAGCCCGATCACGCGGTTGCCGAGGTACACGGCCTCTTCGAGATCGTGCGTCACGAAGAACACCGTCGCGCCACTGACCGCAACGATCGAGAGCACTTCATCTTGCAACGATTGGCGCGTCATCGCGTCGAGCGCGCCGAACGGTTCGTCCATCAGGAGCACCTTCGGCTCTTGCGCGAGACAGCGCGCGATCTGCAACCGTTGCTGCATGCCGCCCGAGAGTTCGCTCGGGTAACGATCGGCTTTGTTGCGCAGGCCGACGGTGTCGAGCACGGACGCGATGCGCGCCGCGCGCTGCTCCTTCGGCACGCCGAGCGCCTCGAGCGCCAGCGACACGTTGCCCTCGACGGTACGCCACGGCAAGAGCGCGCGGCCGTAGTCTTGGAACATCACCGCGATATCGGCGCGCGGTTCGACGATGCGTTTGCCGGCGTAGCGCACTTCGCCCGATGTCGGTTCGAGCAGGCCGCCGAGCAGCCGCAGCAGCGTCGTCTTGCCGCAGCCCGATGGCCCGACCACGCAGACGAAATCGCCCGCGTCGATGCTCAGGTCGATCCCGGTGAGGACCGGGGTTCCCCCGAGCGTCATGCTGACGCGGTCGAAGGCGATGAGCGGTTGCGGATCCACGCGCGCTTACGCCGGCGGCTTTACGCGCAGCGCAAGGTGAAGATCCCGCAGCGACGCCTCGGGTACCGCGGACGGCGCGTCCATCATCACGTCGCGCGCCGACTGGTTCTTCGGGAACGCGATGACGTCGCGAATGTTGGTCGTGCCGACGGCCAGCATCACGACGCGGTCGATGCCCAGCGCCATCCCGCCGTGCGGCGGCGCGCCGTAACGCAGCGCTTCGATGAAGAAGCCGAAGCGGTCGTCGATCTGCTCGTCGGTCATGCCCAAGCGATGAAACACCTTGCGCTGAAAGGCCGGATCGTGATTACGGATCGAACCGCTGCCGAGTTCGTACCCGTTGAGCACCAAATCGTAGTGCTGCGCGGTGACCCCGAGCGGATCGCTCTCGAAGAGTGCTTCTTGGCCGGGTGCGGGCGCCGTGAACGGATGGTGCGAGAATGTGATCTCGCCGCTTTCCGCGTCCTTCTCGAAGAGCGGGAAGCCGCGCACCCAGCAGAATGCAAACGCCGCCGGATCGCGCAGACCGAGGCGCTCGCCGATTTCCAGGCGCATTTTGCCCGCGAGTTCCGAGGCTTCGCGCGCACGCTCGCCGATGAACAGGATCGCATCGCCGTTCTCGGACATCGTCTCGGCGCGCAGCGCGGCGACGGTTGAATCGCCGAGGAACTTCACGATCGGTCCCTTCACACCATCGGCCGCGAGCGTGATGTACGCGAGGCCCTTCGCGCCGTGCGACTTTGCCACTTCGGTCAGCGCGTCGAAGTCGCGCCGCGAGAGCGACGCGCCGCCCGGATAGCGCAGCGCGATCACCCGGTTGCCCTCGGTTTCGGCAAGCGTGTGAAAGAGCTGAAAATCGCTGCCGCGGAAGAGTTCCGCGACGTCGATGAGTTCGAGGCCGAAGCGCAAGTCGGGCTTGTCGCTGCCGTAGCGGCGCATCGCTTCGTGGAACGTGAGCTGCGGAATCTCACCGAGCGTGTGACCGAGTACGCGGAACCACACATCGCGAATGCAGCCTTCCATCATCGCGATCACCTCGTCCTGACCCACGAACGACATCTCGACGTCGATCTGGGTGAATTCGGGCTGGCGGTCGGCGCGCGGATCTTCGTCGCGGAAACAGCGCGCGATCTGCATGTAGCGGCCGATGCCGCCGATCATCAGGATCTGCTTGAGCAGCTGCGGCGACTGCGGCAGCGCGTAGAACGTGCCCGGATGGATGCGGCTCGGCACGAGGTAATCGCGCGCGCCTTCGGGCGTCGATTTGATCAGGATCGGCGTCTCGACTTCGATGAACTCGTGCGCATCGAAGTAATCGCGCATCGCCTTGATGATGCGATGCCGCACCGTGAGGTTGGTCTGCATGCGCGGGCGGCGCAAGTCGAGATAGCGGTATTTGAGCCGCACGTTTTCATCGACGTCGTCATCGGAGGACACGACGAACGGCGGCGTCTCGGAGCGCGCGAGCACCTCGAGCTGCGCGACCGGCACTTCGATCGCACCGGTAGCGAGTTTGGGATTTTCCGTGCCGCCGGGACGGCGCTGCGCGCGCCCGCGTACGCGCACGACGAACTCGTTGCGCAGCGTTTCCGCTACTTTGAACGTCGCGGCGTCGGCCGGATCGAACGTGATCTGCGTGATCCCATCGCGGTCGCGCAAATCGATGAAGATCAGTCCGCCGTGATCGCGGCGGCGGTGCACCCAGCCGGAGAGCTCGACCGCCCGATCGACGTCGTTCGCGCTGAGCGCTCCACAGGAAACGCGCGCGAATTCAGGATGGGTCACGTAAGGCCGCCTTGATTCCGGTAAGGTAGTGATATTGGAACGAGAGCGTGCGCGCGAAACCGGGCGCCTTTGCGCCGTCGTCGATCCAGCGCCGCAAACCGGGAACGCGATCTACCACGTCGTGCAGCGCAAGTGAGAGCGGCGTCATGCCCAGGCGCAGACGCACGTCGAAGGTGGGATGCTTGCGGAAGAACCGCACGGTCGAGCGGCCGGCGAGTTCCATGCGCCCTTGCTGCTGATCGAAGGGCACCGGGTGCCAGTGATAGTTCACCGCTTCGGGCGCGTATTCGATCGATATGCCCGCGTGCTGCAAGCGATACCCGAGTTCGAGATCCTCGTGGCCGTAGCCGGTGAACGCTTCATCGAAACGCCCGACGCGTTCGAGGTCGGCGCGCAGCACCGAGCAGTTCCCGGTCATGAAATACAGCCACGTCAAATGCTTGCGCGTCGCCGGGTGCAGCGGATCGCGCAGGGCCGGATTCCCGCTTTTTTGCAGGTAGGCGTCGTAGGAATCGACCTGAATCTCGCAGCCGATCACGGCCCGCCCCGGTCCCTTGGCGTGCCGCGCGAGGTGGCGCGAGAGCAGATCGGGTGAGGCGATGATATCGGCGTCGGTAAAGAGCACGATCGGCGCACGCGCGGCGGCGATTCCCGCATTGCGGGCGCTCGCGCGCCCGGTGTACGGGCCGGGCAGATGCCGGATGTTGGGCGACGAGCGCGCGATCTCGGCGAGATACTCGGCCGTGCCGTCATTGGAATTGGAGTCGGCGACGAGCACCTCGAAAGCGTCGGGACGCAGATCTTGCGCCACCAGCGACGGGATGACGTAGCGCAGCGTGTCGAGGCGATTGTACGTCGGAACGACGACGGAAATCTGAAGCAAATCGGTCATAGCAGGCGCGCAACCGCCGCGACGATCTCGGCGCGCGACGCCTGCAAGGCGTCCGGCGCATCGGTCGGGGGTTTGCGTAACACGGCGTTCGGCACCCGATACGGCGACCATTCCTGCGAGTTGAGCCAGAAGTAGGTGTGCTCGAAGAGGACGACCGTCGGCCGCTTCACGGCGCTGGCGACGTGCGTGGCGCCCGTATCGATCGTCACGATCGCCGCCGCGCGCTCGAAAGCGGCCGCCCACTGCCCGAAGGTCAGGCCGCCGGCGACCCGGTCGGCCACCCCCGCCGCGCGCACCGCGTCGGCCAGTTCCACGGCATCCGCCCCATAGGTTGCCACGAGCGGCCGGCCGAGCGGGCGCAGTTCGCGAAACAGCGCGAGCAGGCTGGCCGTGGTGCTGCCGTGTTCGGTCCAGCGCCGTCCCAGGTGCACGATGATCGGATCGGGCGGGAAATCGGTCGCCGCGGCGCGGTCGGATTCGTCGATCACGACGCGCAGATCGGGGACGATCTCGGTCGCGCCCGCGCGCTGCGCCAACGCCAGCACTTGGTTGACTTCGTGCATCACGACGCGGTGCGGAACGCGCTCGCAGCTCTCCGGATCGGCGTTGCTGATCAGACAATCGGTGAGCCAGTGGCGGGCGACGACGCGCGTGAGATAGCGGCGCTCGTAGGTGTAGCCGATGCGGCGCGGCGCGCGCGTGGCGGCGACGAGCCGCATGTCCGCCGCGTTCGGCGCGAGCGCGATCGCGAGGTCGACGCCGCGAAAATGCCGGCCGAAATCGCGCGGCGTGACGCGCGCCGGCAAGCACGCAACGGCATCGACGTCCGGACTCTTCTCCACGACGACGGCGTTGTAGCCGCTGCATGCAATCGTGATGTGCGCGTCGGGAAACGCGCGGCGCAGCGTCGCGATCGCCGGCGTCGAGAGAATCAGATCGCCCACGCGATCCAACCGCGATAACAGGATTCGCCTGATGCTCACCGTTTGCGTTCGGCGGCGGCTTCGGCCGTTTCCAGCTCGCCGTAGTACGCGTCGGCGGCGAGGATTTGCGCGGCGAGCAACTGCGGCGGCGAGAGCCGGCCGGTGGCCGCGGCGACGGGTGCGAGCGCGCGCGCGATCCGGCTGTGATGCAGCAGGGAACCCAACATGCGCTGCGGCGCCGTCGTGCCGGTGGCGAGATCGACGCGCCAGTGCGCGTGCTTTTCGCGTAATTGCACGGCGGTGCGGGCCTGGGCGCGCACTTGGCGCAGCATGCCCGCAACGTTCGTTCCGGCCGGCCGCGGCTTGTAGTGAAACGCCACCGCGAAGCGGTTGAACACACCGAGCGTGCCGATCGCGCGCAAGCGCATGCCGAGTTCGATGTCTTCCCAGCCGTATTCGCTGAACGAATCGTCGAAGCGTCCGCCCACCGCGTCGAGACGCGAGCGGCGCAGCGACACGTTGCTCGTCCAGAAGTAGTTGCCGCTGTAATTTTTCGGCGACCAAATCGGCACCGGCAAATCATCGAAGCTCTCGGTGTTGATCACGGCGCCGCGCACGATCACGTCGCCGTAGCGGTCGTCGCTCGCGAGATGCTCGGCCGCAAAGACCGGCGTCGGCAAGACGTCGTCGTCGATGAAGCAGATTCGCTCGCCGGTCGACGCGGCGATGCCCGCATTGCGGCCCTTTGCCAGGCCCGAGTTCGGCTGTTCGATCACGGTGAACGCACAGCGTGCGAGCGGGCGCACGCGCTCGATCGCGGCGCTCGTATCGTCGGGCGAACCGTCGTTCACCAGCACGACTTCATAGGCGTCGTCGGGTGCCGTTTGATCGAAGAGCGCTTCGAGCACGCGCTCGAGCAAACGCGCGCGATTGTACGTGCAGAGTTGAATCGTGAGGCGCGGCATCTAGATCGGCTCGGGTTCGGTGAGGGGCGCGAGCAGTCCGTCGAGCGCGGCCGCGATCGCGATGACGTCCAGGTGCCGGACGCAGGCGAAATCCGGGCACGTTTCTTTGCGGTGGCCGGGTGGACACGGGTACACCGCGCGCACGACCGCCGTGCGCGGACCGAGCGGGGCCCAACGGTCCGGTTCGTCGGATTGCAGCGCGAAGATGCCGACCGTGGGCGCACCGGCCGCGGCGGCCACGTGCATGGGTCCCGAGTCCATTGCAACGACGTACGCGGCGCGTTCGGCGAGGGCCGCGTAGGTGCCGATCGACGTCGCGCCGGCGATCGAGATCGCGCCGGCACCCTGCGCGATCGCCCCGGCCACCGGCGCGTCGGCGGCGGTTCCCGTTACGAGCAGCGGCGTCGCATCCCGTTCGAGCAAGGTCCGGGCGAGTGCGATGAAGCCGGCCGCCGGCCAGCGCGCGCGCTCCGCCGAGAGCCCGCGCGAGGGATGCAGCAGCGCAAACGGACCGGCGATCCCGCGCGTTTGCAGCAACGCCGCAGCGGCAGCCCGGTCGGCATCGGCCGGCACGAACGCCGGTCGCGCGACCGGATCGTCGCAGCCGATCGCGCGCGCGTAATCGAGCAAAATTTGCGTCCAGTGCGTGGTGTGGTCGCCCAATTCGCTGCGCACCGTGACGCGTTTGGTGAACAGCGGCGAATACAACCGCCGCGCTTGACCGACGCGCACCGGAATCTGCGCCAGCGCCGGAACCAGCGCCGTGGTAAACGTCGCCCAGGTAACGACTGCGGCGGCAAATCCGAGGCCGCGCAGATCTTCCGCCGTCGGCACAGGCGATGCGAGCACGTGCACGCGGTCGATCGCGGGGTCGTGTTCGGCGATCGCCCGGTGGGCGGGGAGCACGAGCGCCTCGACCCGAGCGTAACGCGATTTCAGCGCGTGCGCGACGACGCCGGCCAGCAGCGTGTCGCCGATGCCGCCTCCGGCCGCAACGAGCAGCGCGCGATCAGAGAGCATCGAGGGCCTGCGCGATCAGCGCCTCCGGCGCGCGCGCAAGTTCGCTCGCGCGCACGACGATGCTCGAACTCGCCCACGGACGCCAGCGCCGCGTCTGCGCGTCGAAGTGGGCGTCGGGAAAGACGTCGACCACCGGCACGCCGATCATGCCGGCGAGGTGCGCGGCCCCGGTATCCGGGCTCACCAGCGCTGCGGCCGCATCGACCGCGGCGATCCAATCACGCGTTCCCGGCGGCGCTTCAACCGTCAGCGCCGGGAATTGGGTTTGCATCGCGATGCGTTCGGCCGGCGCTGCGATGAAGCGCGCACCGCGCTCGCGCAGCGCGCTCGCAAGCCGCTGCAGCAGTGCATCCGCCACCCCGAGCGCGTTCCACTTCGCGCCGAGCTGCACGAGAACGCCGTGCCGCTGGGGCACCGGGATGTCGCCCGCGATCCAGCGCCGCAAACGCAGCGCGTCGCGTTCGGGCGGCGACGCGACGAAGTCGCGCCCGAGCCGCAAGAGGATCTCCGCTTCGTGCGCGTCCGCGCCGCGTACCGTCGCCGCGCGCGGAATCGCCGTCGTCACGCGGCGCTTGATCCAGGCCGACTTGAACGGCTTCGCCCAACCGGTCGTGAAACCGATGCGTTGCGGAATCGGCGCCGCCAATTCGTAGGCTTCCGGTTCTTCGCTGGCGATCAGCGCAACGTCGTAATGCTGGATTGCGATCTCGGCGTCCGCCTGCGCGCGCGAGTCCGGCGTCGAACCGTGCTGCGGCCACGGAATGCGCGTCAGCACGTGCGTCGCAATCGCCGTTCCCACCGCGAACACGCCGGCGTTGCGATCGCTCAGGGCAAGCCCCACCTCGTGCCCCGCGTCACGCAGGGCGGAAATCAGCGGCGTGCACACGAGCGCATCACCAATGCCATCGAGCCGCACGAGGAGCACCCGGCTCACCGCAGGGCGCGTTCGAGCTCGTCCACGTACACGCCGTCGAGAACGAGATCGCGGGCCATCCGCGCGAGCGGCGCCGGAACACGATCGCTCGTTGCGACGCCGGCTAGCCACGCTTGCGCCGCGCGCGGCGAGAACACGTGCGCGCGCAGCCGGTTGAAGGCATACGCGCCGGTCGCGAGCTTGGCGCGGCGCGACGGATCCTTGCGCACGAACTTTGCCGCCATGCGCGCCTTCTCGATCGTCTTCTCGAGCGCGGCGTCGAGCGTTTCGGTGGTGGGCGGTTTGATATGCCACAAATACGCTTCCCACACGAAGCGCCGGCGCACGTCGAAGTTGCGCAAGCGCACCCCGAGTTCGGTATCTTCCCAGCCGTACTTGTCGAACGACTCGTCGAACCGGCCGACTGCATCGAGGGCGCTGCGCGGCACCGACACGTTGCAGGTGCAGAAATACGCGTTGGAGCCGTTGACGAAGGTCGGCACCGGCCGCACATCGGCCGACGGCACGTTGATGATCGGACCCGTGACGACGAGCGGAAAGATACCGGCGCCATGCGTGCGCGCGTGCGCGGCGACGAAGTAGGGCGGCAGCACGACGTCGTCGTCAACGAACAGCACGATCTCGCCCGTGGCCGCCGCGATGCCCACGTTGCGCGCCAGTGCCCGGTTCGGCTGCGCTTCGAAGCGATAGGTTGCGCCGTGCCGTTCGGCAACCGCGCGCGTATCGTCGCTCGAGCCGTTGTCGACGACGATCGCTTCGATCTCCGGCGCGCCGAGTTGCGCGCGCAGCGACGCCAGCGCTCCCTCGAGCAGCGCCGCGCGGTTGCGTGTCGCGATCACCACGCTCATCTTCATTGCGAAACGTCTTCGAGAAGCGCGTCGGCCATCCGCCCCGCAGCGCCGGCGTGCGCCGCATAGAGACCGCGTAAATCCGCGCTCGTCGCGGCGAGCCAAGCGCGATCGGCGTAGCGCTCGGCCGCAACGTGGGCCATCCGCGACGGCAGCTGCGTGCCACGGAGTTCGTGGTCGATTTCGCGGCCGGCATCGATGTTGGGTTGGGCAAAAAAGCGAAACCGTTTCGCCACCGCGACCGCCGCCGCGCGCTTCGCGGGCGCACCCAACAGCGGGACGCGATCGATGAACTGGAGCGGACCGTTGATCACCGCGAGTTCGGGGGCGTTCGACGGCGTGACGACGATCGCCGGAACGCCGAGCGCCGCGAGTTCGATCACTTTCGTCCCGGGCAGCGACACGGCCAAGCGCGCGCCCTGGGCCGCGCGCATCGCCGACTTCACCACCGCAAACCGCTCGCCGGCGGCCTCGAGGGATGCGCCGTCGGCGGCCAGGACCGAGGGGATGCCGTACGCCCGGCCGATACCGCCCCGCGCGAGCGCGGCGCCGAGCTCCGCATCGGTCGTGAACGGCGAGCGCGCAAACGCGATGCGGACGCCGGGCAGGCGCCGCCGCAATTGCACGGCGGTTCGCACGAACAGCGGAAACATCTGCTCGATTTCATGCTTGCGCGACCCGGGAAAAAAGATCACGCCGTCGCGCGCGGCGCCCGACTCCGCGTCACCGCCGAACTTGCCGGCCGCTTCGCCGAGCGCACCGTCGATCACCAGGTTGCCGACGATCGTGATGCGCTCCGCCGGGATGCCCCAGCCCAGCAACTGCCGCTTGTTCGCCTCATCCACGGCGAACACGCGCGCGAAACGATCGGCGTATCGCTTGCGCGAAAACTTGTAGGCCGTCGCAATGCCGCCGAGCCGGTCGTGCAGGCGCGCGGCATACATCAAGTCGCCGCCGAGATACTGCACGCGGTCGGCCTGCGCCGGCAGCCCCGCCAGTCCGCGTCCGAGGGCGAAGCGCAGGTATTCGCGCGGCGTATACGCCGTCGCTTGCGGAAAGAGACCGCGCACGTACTCGCCTTCATGGCCGCTCGCGTAGTCATCGGGCACGCAAAACACGCGCGCGTCGAGCGCCGGATCGCGTTCGTAGAGCGCGGCGAGCAACGGCCGCACCCAACCCGCGAACTCGCCCGGGCCGTTAGCCGTGAGCGCGAGGATCACGGGCGCGAGCGGATCGTCGCGACGAGGTCGGTCGTGCTTTTCCCGTGCAGGTGCGGCGCCAGAACGATGCGGCCGCCGTTCGATTCCACGACGTACCGTTCGGGCAATTCTTCGACGCGATATTGCGCGCTCTTCACGTGGATGTCGGGCTTGAGCGCGGCCAGCAGATCGACCGGCGTCGATTCATCGAAGCCCACCACCGCATCGACGCTGCGCAGGGCGGCGAGCACTTCGGCCCGGCCCTCGAACGGAACGAACGGGCGCTGCGGACCCTTGAGGCCGCGCACCGACGCATCGCCGTTGAGCCCGACGATCAGCACGTCACCCTGCGCGCGCGCCCAAGCCAAGTACTGCGTGTGACCGCCATGCACGACATCGAAGCAGCCGTTGGTAAACACGACGATCTTTCCGCGCGCACGCGACGCTTCGCGAAACGCGATCGCGCCCGCGCGGTCGAGCACCGGCGCGAGAAAATCGTCAGCTTCCGGCATCGTGTTCCATCAGGGCAATGATCTCGGCCGGTGACGCCGTCGCCGTGCCGAGCTTTTCGACCACCGCGCCCGCTGCATAATTCGCCAGCCGCGTCGCCGTCGCGACCGGAACGTGTGCGGCGAGCGCGAGCGTCAACACCGCGACGACCGTGTCGCCGGCGCCGCTCACGTCGAACACCGTGCGCGCGACCGACGGAATATGTTCGGCCGTACCGTTGTTGCCGAAGAGCGACATGCCGTGTTCGCCGCGCGTGACGAGTACGTAGCGGCAGCCGAGCCGTTCGAGCAAACTCCGCGCCGCCAGTTCGAGCGAGGCGTCATCGACGATCGCGATGCCGCTCGCGCGCGCGGTTTCGGATACGTTGGGCGCGATGCACGTCACGCCGGCGAACAGATCCACGTTACCGGGCTTCGGATCGGCGACCACGACCGGCGCCGAGAGCGCCGCTTCAACGATATCGCGATGCAGCATCCCTTTGGCGTAGTCGCTCAACACGACCGCATCGGCGCCGGCCACCGCGCGCCGCACCGCCGCGACGATCCGCGCGCGGTCCGCGTCGCGCAGCGGCGCCGTCGACTCCCAGTCGGCGCGCACGACTTGCTGATTGTGCGCCACCACCCGCGTCTTGCGCGTCGTCGGCCGGTCGTCGAGCGTCAGCAATCCGGTCGTATCGCAATCGATCTCCGCAAAGAGCGAGCGCACGCGTTCGCCTTCAGCGTCGTTGCCGACCACGCCGACGAACGTCACCGCGGCGCCCAACGCGCGCAAGTTGTTCGCCACGTTGCCCGATCCGCCGAGCGTGAACGAGTGATCGTGCACGGCAACGACCGGCACCGGCGCCTCCGGTGAGATCCGTGAAACGCGGCCCCAAATCCACTCATCGATCATCACGTCGCCGATCACGACGACGCGCCGCCCGGCCATCCGCGCGAGCAGCTCGCTCGCCCGCGGTACCGCAATTTCAGTGGCCACGGCGCACGATCCATTCCGCCGCTTCGAGCAGCGTTTGCGCGCGCAAATCCGGTTCCGGGCCGACGTACGGCATCGGCCCCGGCACCGCGATGCCGGGAATCCCGACGCGTTGCCCGAGTTCCACGTCGCTGCCGCGATCGCCGATCATCGCCGCGCCGTCGAGCGTCAGCCCATGTTCGCGCACCGCTTGATGCAGCAGCGCCGGTGCGGGTTTGCGGCAATCGCAGCCTTCATCGTAATGCGGGCACCAGTACCAGCCGTCGATCGTCAGTTCGTCGCCGGCGAGCCGCCGGACGATCTCGGCGTTGACGCTGCGAACCTTCGCATCATCGAGCAAACCGCGCGCGATCCCCGATTGATTCGAGATCACGATCGTGGCGTAGTTGTTTGCCGCGAGCAATTTCAGTGCAGCGACGACCGTCGGCAAGATATCGACGCCCGCGGGATCGCCGAGAAACCCCTTATCGTCGATGAGCGTCCCGTCGCGATCGAGAAACACCGCGGACCGCGGCTTCATGCGAAGAGGAGGTCTTGTTCGACGAGGTCGCAGATGATGTGGCCCAGCGTGATGTGCACTTCTTGCACGATTGCGCTGTAGCCGTCCGGCCCCATCAGCACGAGATCGGCGAGGTCCGCGAGCGGGCCGCCGCCGTTGCCGGTGAACGCGACGGTCGTCGCACCGATGCGTTTCGCTGCTTCGATGGCGCGCAAGATGTTCGGCGACGATCCGCTCGTCGTGATGCCGACGACGACATCGCCCGGCTGCGCGAACGCTTCGACCTGGCGCGCAAAGACGTTCTCATAGCCGAAGTCGTTGGCAATGGCGGTCATCGCGCTCGTGTTCACCGAAAGCGCCTCTGAGGGCAAGCCACCCCGTTCGCGCAGGAAGCGGCCGCTGAATTCCGCCGCCAAATGCTGCGCGTCGGCAGCACTGCCGCCGTTGCCGCACCACAAGACTTTCTTCCCGCTGCGAAATGCCAGCACCATTGCAGCGACGATGGCGGCGACTTGTTCGGGATAGCGCGGCGCGTCGAGTTGACCGCGCCGGTCGGCGAGCAGTTCGACAAACCCGCGGCGCACGTGCGTCGTCACTATGGTTCGATCCAGAACAGGTCGTCGCCGAGGGAGACGAGTTGGCCGTTCTCGGGAAAGACGCGGTTGATCACGCCCGCGTATTCGCTCGTGATTTCGTTCATGAGCTTCATCGCTTCGAGAATGCACAACACCTGACCCGGAACGACGCGCGCGCCAACGGTAACGAACGGATCGGCGCCGGGCGAGGGGGCAGAATAGTAGACGCCGACCACCGGCGCCGTGACGTGCTTGACGTTCGCTGGTGCGAGCACCGCGCCGTTCGCAGCCGGTTCGCCCGCGATCGGGGCGGCGGCCGCGACGCCGGGCGCCGCCGGGGCAATCATCACGGCGCCGGCCGGAGCGGGTTCGCGCTGCACGAGTTCGTACTCCGCGTCGCCGACGCGAACCCGGACGGCGTCCAAATCGTACTCGCGCAGAATCTCGGCCAGCGCGCGTACGCGCCCGGCCTCGTCGTCATGCATCCGGAGCCCCTTCGACGAGCGTCGCCGCGACTCTACCCACGGCATCGGAGAGCGGCAGACGCCGGTCGGACCGGCGCTCGAGATCGCGCAGGACGATCTCACCGGCCGCGATGTCGTCGTCGCCCAGGATCAGTGCCCAGCGGGCGCCGTTGCGGTCGGCAAACTTGAAGTGGTCGAACAGCTTGCGCTCGCGGTAGTCCATGAAAACGGCGAGGCCCGCCGCCCGCAGCCCGCCCGCGATCGCGATCAGCCGTTCCCGGGCAGCGGCGCCGAGGGCAATGGCCTGAATCCCGGATCGCTCCGGGGCGGAGCGCGGAAATGCCGCGTCCACCATCATAAGAAAGCGCTCGAGGCCGAGGCCGAAGCCGACGGCCGGCATCGCGGGGCCGCCCAGCGACGCCACGAGCCCGTCGTACCGGCCGCCGCCGCACACGGTGCTCTGCGCGCCGAGCGCGGTCGAGGTGATCTCGAAGACCGTGCGCGTGTAGTAATCGAGCCCGCGTACGAGCCGCGGATCGACCTCGTAGGCGATGCCGAGCGAATCGAGGTAGTGCCGCACGCTCGCGAAGTGTTCGCGGCAATCGTCGCAGAGCACGTCTTGCAGCGTCGGAGCGGTGGCCACAAACGGGGCGTCGGCGGGCGACTTGGAGTCGAGGATGCGCAGCGGATTGCGTTCGAGCCGCCGGCGCGAATCCTCCGAGAGTTCGGCTGCGTGCGGGCGGAAATGCGCCAGCAACGCCTCGCGGTAGCGCGGGCGGCAGACGTCGTCGCCGACCGAGTTCAGCCGCACGGTCACGCCGCCCAGGCCATAGCGGCTGATGAGGTTCACCGCAACGGCGATGACCTCGACATCGGCCTCCGGGCCGGCGAAGCCGAAGCACTCGATCCCGAACTGGTGGGCCTCACGGAAGCGCCCGGCTTGCGGCCGCTCGTACCGATAGATCGAGCCGATATAGTAGAAGCGCTGCGGCTGCGCCAGCAGCGAGTGCTGCAGCGCCGCGCGCACGACGGGCGCGGTCCACTCGGGGCGGAGCGTGAGGCTCTCTTCGCCCTTGGTGGTGAACGTGTACATCTCTTTTTCGACGATGTCGGTCGTCTCGCCGACGCCGCGCACGAACAGCTCGGTCGATTCGAACGTGGGCGTGCGGATCTCGCCATAGCCGAAGCGCTCGGCGATCTCGCGCGCACGGCTCTCGAGGCGGATCCAGTCGGCCGACCGGGGGGGCAACACGTCGTGGGTGCCGCGCGGAGCGGCCAGGCGATTCACGGGTCCTCGACTTTCCGGGACGCCCGCCCCGGGCCTTCAGCAGCAAGCGCCCGATGCGTACGTTGGGGCTATTTACTCCCCCTTGCACCCCACTTTTCTACCTGTTATTCTATGTGTCATGGACGGGCAACCGCAACCGGGCACCCCATTCCTCAGCGCCGGAGACGCTCACGCGCTGGCGATGTCGTTGCCCATTGCCGACATCGTGCGGCACCTGTTGGAGTTGCTCGATGCGACGACCGTCGCCGTGATCGCGGGCGTGCAAGAAACGCGGGCGGTTCATAGCTGGCTCGGCGGCCGCGAACCCCAGCGCCCGCAGGTGTTGCGCTTCGCGTTGCAACTCGCCGCGATGATCGCGAATGCCGGCGATGCCGAGTTCTGCAAAGCCTGGTTCCACGGCAGCAATCCGCATCTAGACGACCGCGTGCCGATGATCATGCTGCGCGATTTGCCGCTCTCCGATATTCAGCGCGACCTCCTCGCCGCCGCGCGCATTTTTGCCGCGCGTTCGGCGCCCGGCCCAAGCAGCTAAGCCACCCCGGATCGCGCTTCGTGCGACGGGCTCGATCGAGGCGCCGAACGGCGGCGCGATCGCAGCTTGTATGGGGTGGGGCACGCGCCTATCCTTGTCCCAGAGACGAGGTTCCTATGGCGTACGTTCCGCTCACCGATTTCGGCGACGACCCGCAACGCAACAACGACGCGACGGCAGGCGTGTTCATCCACGACGATACGCACCCGGCTGCGGCGATCGTGCACGTTTTCGGCGAGGCCACGTTTGCCGACACTGCGACGTTCGAGTCGATGATCGTCAGCGTCGTGCGCATCGGCCGGCCGGTCGTGATCGACATGCGCGAATGCACCTACATGGATTGCGCGACGATCGGCGTGCTCGTTCGCGCAGCGAAAAATCTCGGCGATCAACTGCGCCTCGTCATCCCGCGCGGCAGTCAGGGCTATCGCATGCTCGATCTGACCAGTCTCCTGCGCGTACTTCACGTCTTCGATGCGATCGACGCGGCCATCGCGCCGATTGAAGATACCGTTCCGCGGGCACGGTTACGCATAGTATGAGCACGAAAGAAGAAGACGAAGCCGCGAAAGCGTTTGCGCGCGAACTCGACCGGGCTGAATATTCTCCCGCCCAGCCCGACGATGCGACGCGCATCGACAGTGCGGCCGAACCCAACCTCGAACCCGCGCCCCCGCACGTCAAGCACGACGACGCCGGACGGATGCAGCACTAAGTCCGTTTTCATCGAGCGCTTGCCGGGTACCGGATTGCATGTGGCCCCATCGACGCTGCGGGTTCACGCTGAGACCGGATCGCCGACGCGGACGCAGCGTCCGGCTTGCGAGCCGGCCGGCCGCGTGTTGAGTGCGAGCCGGTAGAAATGATCGAAGCGCGTCCGGTCGGCCCAGGCCGGCAGCGCAGCAGCGCGCTGCTCGGCAACCCGTTTCGCGAAGGCTGCCAGCGGCCGGCCGGTCTCCGGATCGCGGCTCGGCACGACGCAGCGCTGACACGGATTCGTGCCTTCGAACGCAACGTCGCCGATGCGAAACGGAACGCCGCTCCCGGCCGCGCCGAAGAGCCGGTCTTCCCAAAACGCGGGCACGCCGTCGACTTCGATGTTCGTTCGCAAGCGTCGCCGCACCGACTCGACGCCGAGACCGGGAAACCAACCCGCCACCGCCGTTAACGTCGCCGTCGAGACGAGCGTCGGCCCCGGGGCCTGGGCGTCGTCGGGGAAGCCGCCGTCATCGTCCCGGCCTAGGCTGACCGGCCGTCCAACGATCGGTCCGAGCCACGCCGCGAGCGCTGCGGCGTCTTCGGCGAGGCGGAAGCTCCGCGCCTCGCCCGCGCCGGCGAGCGTGAAGGTGGCGATGCTCAACGTTTCGTCGTAGGTGACGCGCAACGCGTGGACGCGCGGTTCGAGCTTGCCGTTGACGCAACGCCCCGCTTCGTCGAGCAACGCGAAGCGCCGATCGTGAGCGAAGCCGCCGCGGGAGGTCACGGTGGCTTCGCTCACATCGACGCCGTCGAACGACTTGAGCGGAAAGACGCTCAGCCGTGCGATGCGCGGCGCTATGATCCGAGAACGAGCGTATCGCCGAGCGCGATCGCGCCGCCGTGCACGACCTCGGCGTAGATGCCCACGTGCGCCCCGTGATGCGTAGCGGCCGTACGCAGCACGCCGGTATCGGCCGGCAGTTCGCCTTGGCCCAGCGTCGTCATCACGCAGCGCGGCGCGCCGCCTGTGACGTGCAAGATCACGTCGGCACCGAGCCGGATCGTCTTGCCGATCCACGCATCTTCGGCAAATTCGCCGCCGCCGTTCGCGTCGAGCAGCACGTTGGGCCTAAACCGGTCCACGTCGAAATTGCCGGCCGGATAGCGGCTCCACAACGCGTTGAGCGTGTTGGTCGTAAGCAGATGCACGGTCGCGCAATCGAAGAACGTTGCGGCCGGCATCGCTTCTTCGGTGACTTCGTCGCGATGCGCCAGATCCTCGAGGTCCGGCCAATATTCCTCGAGCATCGGCTGCGCCGGTGCGACCGATGCGAGGTGCACCGCCCGCCCGAGCGTCGCTCCGATGTCGGCGTGAATGTCCGGATCGTCGCTCGTCCGCAGCGAACCGTCCGGCAACGCGATTTCGACGCGCGCCGTCGCTCCGTTGGTGCCGGGCGTCTCCAGATACCGTGCGCCGAACGCGAGCAGCGTCGGCCACAGCCGCGGATTTTTCGCGCTCGCCACTTTGCCGGTGACCGCGTCCACCAGCGCGTAACGACGGTCGCCGGCGATCCCGCGTTCGCCGACGAGCACGTCTTCACAGCGCTCGCCGCGCATCGACTTCACGGGATAACGCCAGAGCGCCGAGACCGTCGCCGCGCTCACGACGCGAGCGCCGTCTCTTCCGTTCCGAGGGATGCCGGCGCCAGCGTTTCCTTCGCCTTGGCACGAGCCACAAAGACCGCTAGACCGATCAGGAAATAGGTGGCGAAGATGTACGGGAACAGGTTGACCGGCGGCGCGGGAACCGGATAGACGCTGCCGACCGCCGGCACGAGCAAGAGCACGAGCGCGCCCACCGAGTAGCCGATATCGAGCGGACGCAGTTCGCCGATCTTCTTGAGGTACATCGGGGCGGCGATCGACACGAACACGTACGCACCGAGGAAGCCGAAGGCCCCGAACGTTCCGGCATCGTTGAACACGTCGGTCACGGCCAGGCCCTTGAACTGGATGATGAACGTCGGGATCGCGAACTGCAGCAGTGCGTAGATCGTGATCGCAACGTGCGGCGTTTCGTTCGTCGTGTGCGCGTTGCCGGTGGCCTCGTGGAAGAACCCGTGACGTCCCATCTGGAAGACGACGCGCGCGCCGGAGTTCATGCACGAGAGTGCGAGCGCGAAGAAACTCACCAGCGCACCGAGGTCGATCGGGATCTGCAGCACGTCGAGGTGCATCATCGTCGCCAGCGTGGAGAGCGGGGCGGTGAGTTTGTCGAGCGACGGGTTCGCGCCGCGCAGGCCCAAGACTTCGGTGTACGTGATGAAGACGAAGAACACGCCGGTCAAGAGCAAGCTCACGATCACCGCCCGCGGGATCGTCTTGAGCGGGTTCTTCGCTTCCTCGCCGAACGCGGTCGCCGCCTCGAAACCGACGAGGCTGAAGATCGCGACGACGACGCCGAGCCCGAGCGATGAGAGCGTGTTACCCTTGAGCTGGAGCTGATCGGTGTCGATGGCGAAGCCGTGGTGCCCGAGCACGACGAAGGCGAGGATCGTGATGATCGCAACCGATACGGCCTCGAATACCAGCATCAGCACGGCCGAGAGACGCACGTCCTTGTAGGCGCAGTACCAGCACACGGCCGCGCACACGGCAAAAATCGGTACGGCCGGAACGTTGAGGTGCGCCATCGCAAGCAATTGCTGCGCGAACACCGTGAACCCGGCGACGCCGGCGGTTCCGATGAACATGTAGGCCCAGATCAAGCACCATCCGGAGAGGCCGCCGGCGGTCGAACCGAGTCCGGCCACCGAATACAAGAACATCGATCCGGTGTGCGACGATCGCTTCGCGAACTGGTTGAGATTGGCCGCAACGAACAGCAGCATGATCATGCCGAACGCGTACGCGAGCCAACTCGACTCGCCGGTCGTGCCGAACATCAGCGGTACGATCAGCACCGCGGTCATCGTCGGTGAAATCAGCGCGATACTCTGTGCTAACACGGTCCAAAAATTAAGACAATGCGCGCGTAAGCGCGACGGCTCGGACATCACTTCGCTATCTCCTTACACGGCTAACGTTGGTAGTGTGAGGAGAACTATAGTGTTGTTCGATGGTACTGCATATGTGGTTTTGCAACACCGTCGGCACTCGCGCGTGGTCGTTTGTATAAAACTACCAGAAAACGGGTAATATAAAGAAAATCAGCACCACGCCGCGTTCCATCAGCGCACCGCTTGCAGTGCGCACTATGGACAAGGGGGAACCGATTCGATGCTTCACAGCGTAGTGGCGCAGAGCCGCAAGCTCAAGTACCATTTCGAGGAGATGAGATCAGACCACTGAGTTCGCGCTAGCGCGCATGGAGGAGCTACCGATCGAGCTGGATGCAGCGAGCGGCGTTCCGCTGCACCGTCAACTCTACGACGGGTTGCGAGCGGCGATCGTCGAGGGACGCGTTACGCCCGGAACGCGCCTCCCGTCCACGCGCTCGCTGGCCGAAGCGCTCGGCATCTCGCGCTCGACGATCACCTCGACCTTCGCGCAGCTGCACAGCGAGGGGTATCTGCAAGCGACGACCGGTTCCGGGACATTTGTGAGCAACGATCTTCCGGACGAGCCGGCGGCCGAGCAACTGCCGGGCCGTCCGCGTGCCGACGGCGTGTCGATTCGGCTCTCAACGTACGGCGCGTCGCTGGCCGACGCGGGCCCGCTCGAACCCGCGCGCGTACCGGGCACGATCGACTTTCGCGACGGCCGCCCGGCGTTCGACGCCTTTCCGTTCGCCGAATGGCGGCGCTGCGTGAGCGAGGCGGCACGGAGCGAAGGCGCGTGGCTCGATTATCTTCCCGATCCGGCCGGCCATCCGCCGCTGCGCGAAGCGATCGCGGCGTACGTCGGGCGCGCGCGCGGCATTCTCTGCAGCCCCGACGATATCGTCATCGTCAGCGGATCCCAACAAGCCATCGATATCGTTGCGCGCGTGTTGATCGAGCCCGGCGACGTCGTCGCGCTCGAAGAGCCGGGTTATCTCGGCGCGCAGCGTACGTTTGCGGCGAACGGGGCCGATCTGCGCGCGATCCCGGTCGATCGCGACGGGATGCGGGTCGAATTGCTCGCGACGGCCGGCGCCGGTGCGCGGCTCGTTTACGTCACGCCGTCGCATCAATTTCCACTCGGCGCCGTGTTGTCATCGGAGCGCCGCCGGCAGCTGCTGCGTTGGGCCGAAGACGCGGGCGCCGTGATCGTCGAAGACGACTACGACAGCGCCTACCGCTACGAAGGCCGGCCGATCCCGGCACTCTTCGGACTCGACCGCAGCGAGCGCGTCGTCTACGTCGGCACGTTTTCCAAAACGATGTTTCCGGCGTTACGGATCGGTTACGTCGTCGTGCCGCCGGCATTGCGCGAAGTCGTCCTCGCGGCAAAGGCCTTTTCCGACCGCCAATCGCCGATTCTCGAACAGCGCGCGCTGTTCGCCTTCATGGCAAGCGGCGGCTTCGAGCGGCATCTGCGCCGCATGCGCATTCTCTACCGCGCCCGGAGAGCGGCACTGCTCGGCGCGCTGCGG
This sequence comes from Candidatus Lustribacter telmatis, assembly GCA_003164045.1. Lineage (GTDB taxonomy): Bacteria > Vulcanimicrobiota > Vulcanimicrobiia > Vulcanimicrobiales > Vulcanimicrobiaceae > Lustribacter > Lustribacter telmatis. The sequence continues at coordinate 152,308 of PLRU01000018.1, read as the reverse complement.
CGCCATATCGGCGACGACGTCGAAGTGATCGGCGACCAAGCCGGCATGCATCTCGTCGTGCGCTTACCGGTGGCCGACAGCCGCGCGTTCGCGGCGCGCGCGCTGCGGGCCGGGGTGGTGTTGATGAGCACCGAGGCGCACCATCTGCACGACAGCGTTCCCGGCGAGTTCATTCTCGGCTTCGCCGAACTCGACGAGGCCACGATGGACGACGGCATCGCACGCATCGGCCGTTTGATCCGGACCGCCGCTCCCGAGGAGACACCATGAATCCAGCGATCACGGGGCTTCTGCTCATCGTCGCGGCCGCGCTCGAAGTCGGCGGCGACGCCGTGGTGCGCCTCGGGCTCAAACATTCGAGCGGATTCCCCCGGGTAGCGACGATTGCCGCCGGCGGCATCATCTTACTTGCGTACGGCTTATTCGTGAACTGGTCACCGGCCGACTTCGGCCGGCTCCTCGGCGTCTACGTCGTGCTGTTCTTCATCGTCGCGCAGCTCACCAATCTGCTGGTGTTCGGCGTTCGGCCCGGCCTGCCGATCATCGCGGGCGGGTTGCTGATTGCAGCCGGCGGGATCGTCATCACCGTGTGGCGGGGCTAAGGCTCGGGATCGATGTAGCGCGTTTCCAGCGCCGTGTAGTCTGCCAGTCCGGCGAGTTCCGTCATCTCGTCAAACGACACGCGCGGCGGAGCGCCGGTGAGATCGCCGCTCTTTAGCGCGATCAACGTTTCCCGGAGCGCGTGAATTACGGCCGGCAGCAGAACGTTGTAGGTGACGACCTTGAAGCCCATCGCCTGCAATGCAGCGCGCGATGTTTCGGGCGTCTTCGGCATCATGTTGGCCCAGGTCGCCGCGCCGAATCCAGCGCCGAACGCCGCCAGCTCAGCGCGCGTCTCGAGCGCCTCGGCGAAGACGATGTCGGCGCCTTCGGCTTCGAAGTCGCGGCAACGGGCCATCGCTTCGTCGAAGCCGATTGCCGAACGGGCGTCGGTGCGGGCCATGATCAGGATGTCGTGCCCGGCGTTACGCGCATCGACGGCCGCGCGAATTTTCAGACGCGCCTCGTCACGCGAAATCACTTCGCGCTTACCGGCCAGATGACCACACTTCTTCGGCCAGACCTGATCCTCGATCAGCACGCACGCGGCGCCCGCTCGCGCGAATTCTTGCACCGTGCGGCGCACGTTCATCGCGTTGCCGTATCCGGTGTCGCCGTCGGCGATGATCGGGAACCCCGGCACCGCCGCGCACGTATTGCGCACCTGATCGATCACTTCACCGAAGCCGATCAGACCGGTATCGGGCAGCGCGTAGCGCATCATCGAGATGCCGAAGCCGCCGAGCAGCGCGGCGGGCAAGCCGGCCCGCTCGACGAGCCGCGCCGCGAGCGGATCGCCGATCACCGGCACGATCATCAGCTCGGGGCCGGCGAGGGCTTGGCGCAAGCGCGCGGCTGCCGTCATCGCTTAGTCTCCGGTGCGCGGCTCCAGCAACTCGACCGGGATGCCGTTCGGATCCTCGACGAAGGCAATCCAGCGGTTTCCGCTGGGCGGCTTCTTCGGTTCGGTGAGGATCTTCACGCCTTGCGAACGCAGCCGCTCGATCGTGCCCTTCATATCGCCGTCAACCTCGAGCGCGAGGTGTTCGTAGCGGTTCCCGATGGCGTACGGCGGGTGCTCTTCCAGATCGAAGACCAACTCGATGTACGCGTTCCAATCGCTGCCCACGAACGCCATGTCCGCGTTGCCCGGATAGTGGTTGGGTCCGCCGAGCAGCTTGAGCCCGAGCTTGTTGGTGTAGAAGTCAATCGAGGCGGCCATGTCGTTCACGAAGATCGAGGTGTGCAAGTAGCGCGGCATCCGGGGTGCTTCGCTTCCGCCGCTGACCTCTCCGTGTCCGGCAGACGAAGCCCGGAAACCCTACATCGGGGCAACGATCGTAACGGCCTCACCGAACTTCGACATCACCATGACCATGGTGCCCGTCTCCATGCGTACGATCCGGCCGCTACCGTCAATGTACATCATCGCGAGGTACTTTTTTTTCAGGTTCGTCGTGCGGTAGGCGTGTAAGGTCGCACCATCGACGAGCTTCATCCCCAGATCGTCGACCTGGTAGTCGGCGGCCTTTGCAGCGAACGCCTTGAGTGGGTCGGTCTGCGTTTGCATCACGTCGACGCCCGGATATTTTGTCCAGACCCCGGCTTGCTTCATGTACATCGTTTTGTCGACAACGATCATTTCGCCGTCTTTCATCTTCACGTGCATGCGGCCGGGGTTGACGATATCGGCCTCGACGACCCCTTGGGGCGACGTCATGGTCATGTGATACGTGGTCAGCTTCATCGTCGCCACGAGGGCGTCTTTCAAAGCGCTCGACCCATCGGCCAGCGCCAAACCCGCACACATCGCGGCGAACGCGAGGGTCGCAACGAGACCGGTGATTTTCGAAAAATATCGCATGCGTGGATCCTTTATTGTTTAGTGAGGGTGGTTGAGACGTTGCAGCACACTGCGCATGAGCGCGATCGCGGGCGCGCTGTCCCCGCTCCCGAACACCTCGACCACATACTCAGCGTCCTTGCTGAAAACCCGGACGAGCGTCGCCATCACCGGTCCACCCGGCGAATCGGTCGTGCTCATCACCGAGCATTCCGCCTTGAACGTATCGAGCTCCGATCCCAGCGCCGCAACGCAAGCCGGGGCGGAATTTTCCGCAAGCACCGGCTGTGCGGGAGCCGGAAGCGTTACGAAAAGCGCGTCGATCTGCGGATTATCCGGGTCGTCACCGGACGACGGCGTGTAGGGTGGCCCGATCGGGCATCCCGTCGATGCGAGAACGCGCGGGTCATGGACAACGCCGTCCTTCGAACCGGGCACCTGACTTGCCACCGCATTGAGAGTGACGCCCGCGTTACGCATCAAGTCTTGCATCGCGGGCTTGAGATTATTGATGATGATGTCGCCCGGATAGCCGGCCGCGACATCAGCATTGCTCAGGATCGCATCGCACGGCGCCAGCGGCAATTCTCCATACTGCACGGGCGGGAGCGTCGGCTTCGGCGTGCTCCCGGGCGGCGGCGTGTGCGTGCAGAGCGGATCCGAAACGAGCTCCGTCAGCTGCGCGGTCGCGCTCGCATGCGGACTCTTGAAGTTTCCGATGGCCGTTTTCGCGGCGTCAACGGCCGGCTGTTCGTACGGCTGGAGAAAATTCTGCAGCTTCGCCGGAAGCTTGTTGGTGATGAGCAGCAACAGCGAATCGAGCGTCTTCGAAACATCGGTGCGCGAAACGGTGACGGTAATGCCGAGATTCCCGGCGGGAACGAGCACGGGACATTCCGTCGCCGGCGGCCGCGAGATGGTCGCATAGGTGTAGTGCGCCGTTTTGTCGTCGCCCAGCGTCGCGTCGGCAGCAGCAACCGCCGCCAACCCCGGAATGCCGATCGGCTTCGTCCAGGTTACCGGCGTGTCTTTATACGCGGCGGTGAGGTCGACGCCCGAGAGCGATTTCACGCACCCGACCAGCGTCGCCGGCCACGCGATATCTTGCGCGTCGAGCGTCGCGTTGAATGCGCCGCTGAGCGGTGCCGCTCCCAAGGTCAGCGATCCGGGATCGGCGGCCAGCGTCACCGTCCACGGCTTGAACATCGACGCTACTTGCATCAGCGTTCCCACCACCGTCGCGATCTGCGTGACGAACCCGACGATCGATTGCAACACGCCGTTGACCAAGATGCTGAACGCCTGACCGCCGATCGTCACGACCACGTTCCAGATCGATGCGAGCCAGCCCGCCCCGTTCGCCTGCACGGCGTTCGTTACGGAGGTCACCACCGTGCTCACCCAATTCGAAATGTCCGTGCACGCATCGCCGTCAGCCTCGGCCGGCGCCGCAATCCACGGCCCGAGATCGAACGCCGTCGGCGTCGCTTGCGCGGACGCCGTGACGCGCGCGATATCCGCCACGAACGTCAGCACGACGATGCTGGGAAACGCGATCGTCGTGGCGTGCTTGTAGTCCGGATCGCCCATGAACCGCTGCGCGTACGCGGCGAGCGGCCCGTCGTGCCGCGTCAACCAGGCTCCCAGCAGCACGGAAAACGGCGGCGCGCCGGCGGGCGCCGGGACGAACGCATCGAGTTCGCTGCCGAGATAGCCGTTGTGCGCGTTCGCCTCGGCGACGAGATTGCGCACTTGCCAGCGCGTGAACCGCATCGCGGACGCTGACGCGCCGAGTGCCACGATCGGCGCGGTCGACGTCACGTCTTCCATAACGGCCACACCGCCGCCGGCAAGTGCCTCGATCGAATCGTCCAAACCCGCGGCGCTGCTCGTCTTGACCGCATTCGAGCACGCCGTGAGCGGCGCACTCAGCAACATCAAGAACAGAAACGCACAAACGAACCGGCGCACGCGCATCGCGACGATTATCGTACGGCCTGGAACACGATGCCGGCGGTATTCGCGGTATCGACGAGTCCGCGTCCGGGAACCAGCTTCAAACTCCATTGGTTGGAAGCGATCTTCACCGTATAGATGAGCGCTGACGGATCGAAGCTCGACCACGTCCCCGTCGTCCCATCCGCCGTCTTCACCGATCCGTCGGCGAAGAAGCGCGTCGCTTGGCAATCCAGCGTCGGCGGACATACCATCAAGGTGTACGTACCGGCGATTCGCTCGGGCCCGGGTACCTTCACGTTCGAATAGTCGACGGCGCCCGTAACCGTGATGCTGTAGTCGCCGCCCGCTCGCACGAGGCTCGACATCGCCGGGCGGATCTCAACGATCACGGTCCCGGGCTTGCCGAACGTCCCCGGCCACTTCACCTCGACCGCGCGGCCCGTTGACGTGACCGATTCCGAGCCGAACGTCTTGCCGGTACCGTCGTGGAGCACCACTTGAATGGTCGAGGCCGTCGCGTTCCCGAACAGCCCCATCGACGCAAATCGCACGACGATCGAAGCGCTGCCCGCGCGCGACCGGAACTGCCAGAACTGCGGGCCGACCATACTGTCGACGGTGCCCGTGTTTTCGCCGGCCACCAGGGCCGCCGGATGCTTGGAATCGAGCGATTGCGCTGCGGCGCCGCTCGCCGAAGCGAGTACAACCGCCGCCAAGGAGACGAGGAACGTCAGGTGTCGCGACATCATGGAACGAGCCTAGCACCCGGGCGTTCCCTGACCGTTCCGCGCCGCGGAGCCCGCAAAGAAAGAGTTCTCCGGCGGACCGGATATCTGCCGGAGTATGGACGCACTCGAGTTCGGCATCTTCGAATCGCTCTCCAGCGGCCCGACGCCCCACGGCGGCATCGACTACGAGTCGATGATCGCGGACGTCGTGCTGGCGGAGCGCACCGGCCACAAATACTACTTCATCATCGAACACCAGAGCATTCCGTATCCCGGGATCACCTCGCCCAACGTGTACCTAACGGCCGTGGCGCGGGCGACCTCGACGATCCACATCGGCGCGATGGTCTATCAGCTGCCGTTTCACCATCCGGTGCGGCTCGCGCAAGACATCGCCACGCTCGACCATCTCTCCAAAGGCCGCGTCGAGTTCGGGCTGGGCTACGGCGTCGCGGTGAAAGAGTTCGAGTGCTGGGGTGTCGACTACGACCAGCGCCGCGACATGGGCGTCGAGGCGATGGAGATCATCTTTAAAGCCTGGACCGGCGAGCCGTTCTCGTACGAAGGCAAGTACTGGACGTTCAAGGACGCGATCGCGCAGCCGCGGCCCTATCAAAAGCCGAACCCGCGCATCTGGATGGGCGCACATAGCCACGCGTCGTTCGACTACGCCGCGCAGATGAATTTTCACCTCGCGCAAAATATCGACGTCGAACGCGTCATCAGTGAGAAGTATGATTACTTCCGTCAAGCCTGGGCGAAGCACAACCATCCGGGTCCAAAGCCGCAGACGATGATCGTACGCCACGTACACGTGGCCGAAACCGACGCCCTCGCGATCTCGCAAGCGGAGCCGTACATGCGGCAAGGCCTGGCCGGACAGCGCGGAGTCAACCTCGCGCGCTCCGTGCGGCCCGATGCCAGCGCCGAACGCCGCGAGACCGCGCGCATCTATCTCGAGAGCACCAGCGGCTACGATTTCTGGGTCGGCGAGGGCCTCGCGTTCGTGGGCAGCCCGGAAACGGTTGCGCGGCAGATTCGCGAACAGCGCGAACGCGTCGGTTACGACGTGATGCTGGCGCACCATCACATCACGACGATGCCCGACGAGCTGGTGCGCAGTTCGGTGCAGCTCTTCGGCGAACGCGTGATCCCGGCGTTTGGTACCAGCGCGGTCGAGGCATAACGCCGGTGAACCGCCGGCACTTCGCGCTCTCCGCCCTCGCCGCGTCGCTCGCCGGCGGCACGTCACGCGCGGCGGCGCAAGAAGCCGCGCCCGACAAAGTGCGCATTGCGCTCAACTTCACGACGTACACCTACTTGCCGATCTTTCTTGCGGTCGACAAGGGCTATTTCACCGAGCAGCACCTCGACGTCGAGGTTTCGCAGTATCAGGGTTCATCGACGCTCAACGTTCCGCGCCTTGCGCGCGGCGATCTCGATCTCTCACCGATGGTGCTCAGCCCCGGCTTTTTCAACCAGGGCGGCCAGGGCTTCAACGTCCAGCTCATCGCCGCGTTGACCGAAGCGCACCGCGGCTGGAACGACACCACGTGGATCGTCGTGCGCCAAGATCTTTGGGATAGCAAAGCGATCCGCACGCTCGCCGATCTGCGCGGCAAACGCATCGACGGGGTGGCCGCCGGTTCGCTCGTCGACTACCTCGTGCGCATCGCGCTCGCGAAAGGCGGCATTCCACTCGGCGCCGTCACGTACACGAACAAGATCAACGACAACGCCTCGATTTACGCCGCGATGCGCAACCGGGCGATCGACGTCCTCGGCAACACCGAAGTCATCGTGACCCAGCTCGAGCAGCAGAAGCTCGCGCACAAGTGGCTCACGACGAGCGACATCGCACCGGGCGTGCAAGAGAGCTTTCTCGCCGCCTCGCCGCAATTTATCAAAGGCAAACGCGATGCCGCGCGCCGTTTTCTGATGGGGTATCTCAAAGCCGCGCACGAGATCGAATTGACGAACGGCAAGTGGACGAACGAACTCGTACGCACGGTCGTGAAATGGTCGGGCCTACCGGAAGACGTGATCCGCAGCGTTCCCGGACCCGCCTACAACAGTCTCGGCCTCAAGCCCGAGTCGGTCGATCGCCAACAAAAGTTCTGGGTCGAAGCCGGCCTCGTGCAAACGCCGGCGCCGCTGAGCGCGCTCGTCGACACGACGATCCTCGCCGACGCCCGGCGCTCGCTCGGGCTGCGCTAGCGCCGCTTCGGATAGGCCGGCGAGGCTTGCCAGGCAAGATCGGCGGCGGACATCGGTTTCGCCAGCACGCCGAAGTGGACGAACATGTCCAGCACCGGCTGCATCAGGGCCGGATCGAGGCTCGTACCGTAGGTCGACCGCGTCATCTTCGCGGCGATCGCCGGGTCGAGCTTCGCCGAGCGCACCAGAATCTGCGCCGATTCGGCATGGTGCGCGTTCGCCCACACGGCGACGCGCAGCATCGCGCGCACGAAGCGCGCCGCAACGTCGGGATTCGCTTGCAGCCAGGCGTCGCCGGCAAACCATCCGGTGGTGATGAAGTGCGGCGCGATGGCACCCATCGCGTCACCGAACGTCTGCACGTCGGCCGAACCGGCCGTGATCAGCGGTTCGACCATCAGCGCGGCTTCGATGCGATGCTGCTGCAGCGCGCCCGCCATCGCCGGGAACGGCACTTCGACGAATTTGATCGTCTTGAGATCCGCGCCGTGTTTTTCAAGCCAGAGCATCGATTCCAGCTGCGCCTGATCTTGCAGCCCGTTGGTACCGATGATCTTGCCGTTGAGTTCGGCCGCCGATTTGACCGGTGAATCTTTGGCCACCATCAGCACTGCCGTCAGCGCCTTTGGATCGTAGACGCTCGCCGGCGCGATCACGCGCTCGAGAATGCCGCGCTCGCGGGCGACGGCAACCGAACCGACCCCGCCGTTGCCGACCGCAATCGTGCCCGCAATTACCGCCGCCGCTTGCGCGGGCGCGTTGGTAAAGCCGGTAATGTGGACGTCGAGCCCCTCGGCTTTGAAAAAGCCTTGCTCCACGCCGTAGTAGACTTCCGCCGACGCGTCGCCCGGCATCGTGCCGACCTCGAGCGGAATGAGGGTATCGGCTGCGCGCGCCGCACCGGCGCCGCTCAGCGCGAGCGCGAGTGCAAGGCAGGCGGCGATGCGCGAGCCGCTCATGCGAGGCGCTCGCGGCGCAACGTCATCAACATGGTTTGATGGATCCGTCCGTGGAGATGTTCTTGATCGTAGTCATCGTTGTAGAGCAAGCCTTCCTTCGTCGCGTAGACGTGATGGTCGGCTTCGATCTCTTCCCGGTTGTACTCGGCAAGGAAGAACAGATCGCTGCTGGCCATCACGCGCCAACGGTTCTGTGCGATGAGCATCGTCGGCCAAATGTGATCGAAGAGATGACAATTCCAGAGCAGACGGCTGAAAAATTGGACGTCGGACTCGGTGAACCAGCACAGCATGGGCGTCGGTGCGTGGAACGAATAGGTGTAGAGATCGTCGCTGATCTTGCGCAGCGCACCGCTGGTGAGGTGGCTCGCGTTACGGTCGTTATCGACGATCGATGCTTCCATTCCGTCGATGAGCGTGTCGAGACACATGTCGACGAGTCGCGCGTTGGAGACGGTCGTACTGCCGGTGACGGCCTGATGGCGGGCCATCAGTTCCATAAACGGCTTCTGTTTGACGCGCAGATAGAGACCGCTCACCGTGACGCCCGGCTTCTGGCCGTAGACGACGATGTTGCGAATCGAACCGTCGCCGAAAAACATGTCGGCGAAGGTGAAAAGGACGTAGGACTGCGTGTCGACGGCAACGCGCACGATGGCCTCAAAGAACGCGACTTTGATTTCATAGGTGGTGCGCTTCGTCTCGGGCAGGTTCGAGAGCGTTGCCGCCACTTGTGCTTCCGGCGCCATCGCACGCAATTGGAGCTGGAGATCCGACGCCAGCTTCTCGACCCGGGCCCGATCGTGGGCGAGCGTGAAAAAGTCGAGCGAAATCGGAAAGCCGTTTTGGATGAGCCAAGGAATGTTGTTGGGCTGCATCAGCGACGGAAGACAGAACGACACGAAATCGTCCACGCCGCGATCCCAGATCCAAATGCAGAACCGGATCGTCTTCTTCTCCACGCGCCTGCCTTACGGCGGCTAAAACCGTTCCACCCTTCCGCTCGCTAGCCGCCGAGCGGACGCCGGCAGGCGCACGAAGGTTACGCCCAGCGCGCCGATGAGGATGAATCCGGCCGCAATCGTCAGCGGCGACCACGGTTCGTGCCACACGACCGAAGCCGTGATGCCCACCGTGAGCGCGGTATATTCTGCGCCGATCGTCGCGATCGAGACACCGAATCGCTGCACCGCGAACGCATACGCGGTTTGGCCGACGAAGGTCGAGCCGATCAGCACCTCGCCGAAGAACCACGCGGCCGACGACGGCGAGTCGAGCACGTGCGGCACGCCGCGAAACGCGCCCGGTATCGCAAGCCCGACGAGGATGACGGCGCCCATCGAGACGACGCCGACCACGCTCATCGTAAAGAGCGGCGACACGCCCGGTCCGACGTAGCGCAGCAGAACCGCGTAGATGGCGAACGCGGCGAGCCACAGCAGCATCAGACTATCGCCGTAGAGACCCGCGCTGCCGCCGGTATGCGATGCCGCGAGCAGCCCCACGCCGAGAATCCCCAGCGCCAGCGCCGTGCGTTCGCGCCAGCCCAGCGGAATGCGAAAGGCAAGTGCTGCGGCCGCGCTATTCGTTACCGGCGACGTACCGATCAGAAACGAAAGGTGCGAGATCGACGTGTGCGCGGCCGCCACCGAAAACACGAACGTGATGCCGATGCCGAACGCAACGCCGCCGCCCACGATTGCCAGCCACCGCCGCGCGGAGAGGTGCGGGCGTTCGCGCAGCAGCAGCACGGCCGCGGCAATCAGAAAGATCGGAAACGCCCACACCGCGCGCGCGACCGCGACGCTGATGCCGTCGAACGCCGCGGGCGTCGCGAGGAACAGCGCTTTGGTCGCCGGTGCGAGCAGTCCCCATCCGATGCCGACCGAGACGACCAAGGCGGCGTCGAACGCGCCGCGCCGCGTCATAGACCGGAGAAGCGCGCGATCGCGAACGGCGCGGTCAGCGCCACGCCGGCCAAGAAGGCCGCGACGAAGAGTGCGGTTTGCCGCAGTGCGCCGATACCGAGCAGCGCGAGCGGCAGCGGCGCGATCAGGAGTACCTCGACGCCGATGTCGTGGAACGGCTGCAATTCGATCGACCCGTCGAGCCCGAACTGCACCCACATCGACGCCGCGAGGCGAGAGACGACACCGAGCACGAGCGCATAGGCGACCAGACGGATGAAGAAGCCGGCGAGCGCGCGCACGTCAGTGCAAGAAGTAGCGGTAGTTCGAGAAGACGAGCGCGATGTTGCGCTCATCGGCGGCCGCGATCACCTCAGCGTCGCGAATCGAGCCGCCCGGCGCGATGACGGCCGTGCAGCCCGCATCGGCGGCGGCGATCAGGCCGTCGGCAAACGGAAAGTATCCGTCGCTTGCGGCGGCTGCGCCCAAGGCATATTTCCCGGCCCGCTCGCCGGCAATCCGAACGGCACTCACCCGGTTCGTTTGCCCAGCGCAGATACCGCGCGAAACAACATCGCGCACGACGGCCACGCCGTTCGACTTCACGTGCCGCACGATGTCCCAGGCAAAGATCAGGTCGAGCCACTCGCCGGCCGCCGGAGCGCGCTTCGATACGACCTTCCACGCCTCGGGCTGCGCGGCCGGATCGTCGTCCTCGGCCAGCACGCCGCCGAGTGCGGACCGCACGCGCAGCTCCTGGGCGATGCGCTGCGGCATCCCGGGCTCATACCGCATGATGCGCAGGTCTTTGCGTTTTTTCAGGCGCTCCAAGGCGTCGTCGTCGAAGGCCGGCGCGGCGACGATTTCGAGGAAGAAGCCGCGCAGCGCCTCCGCCGTGGCAAGATCGATCCGGCCGTCGACGGCGATGATGCCGCCGTAGGCCGACGTCGGATCTGCCTCCAGCGCCGCGGACACCGCTTGCGCGACCGTCGCGCGCTCCGCCACACCGCACGGCACGGTGTGCTTCACGATCGCGGCGCGGCTCGGCAGTTGCGGCTCGGCCGGCCGGTCGATCCCGATCCGCGCGCGCACGAGCAGGCGCAGGGTAGCGTCGAGATCGAGCAAGTTGTTGTAGGAGAGCGCCTTGCCCCATAACTGTTCGGGCAGCGTGGTCTCGCGGGCGAGATAAAACGCCGCGCGGTCCTGCGGGTTCTCACCATAGCGCAGCGGCTGTTCGATCGGAATCGTCAACGCGAGCGAACCGGGCAGTTCGTTGGCGAGCAAACCCGATTCGAGATAGCGCGCGATGGCGGAATCGTACTCCGCCGTGCGCTCGAACGCGCGCGTCGCCAGCCGCCGCCGCGCATCGCGATCGAGCGGTTGCGGTAAGGCCGCGATGGCGTCGGCGTATTGGGTGGGATCGCTCAGAATCGTGACGCGCTCGAAGTTTTTCGCGGCCGCGCGCAAGAGCGACACGCCCCCGATGTCGATCTGCTCGATCGCTTCCTCCAGCGTCGCACCGGCACGCGCCACGGTCGATTCAAACGGGTAGAGGTTCACCACGATCGTCGAGAGCAGCGGAATGCCGTGCTGCGCGGCCTCTTGGTCGTGCACCGCACTCGTCGTGTCGCGCAAGATGCCGCCGAACACGTTGGGGTGCAGCGTCTTGACGCGGCCGTCGAAAAGCGCTGGGAAACCGGTCAATTCCTCGACGTCGCGCACGTCCACGCCGTTCGCGCGCAAATGCGCGGCCGAACCGCCGGTCGCGTAGACCGTGGTTCCGGAGGCTATCAGCTTGCGCGCGAGTTCGACGATGCCCGTCCGGTCGTAGACCGAGATGAGCGCTGCAGCGTTATCCGGCAACGACCGCCTCTTCACGCTCCGGCTGGGGCACGTGTATCTCCGATTGATCGAGCGCCGCCGAGATGATCGACGACACGCCCGGTTCTTGCATCGTCACGCCGTACATGCGCGACGCGAGTTCCATCGTTTTCTTGTTGTGCGTGACGATCAGCATCTGCGCATCGCTCGCCGTTTCGCGAACCATCGCCGAGAGACGATCGACGTTCGCGTCGTCCAGCGCCGCATCGACTTCGTCGAGCAGATAGAACGGCGACGGCTTCACGCGAATCAGCGCGAAGATCAGCGCGGCGGCCGTCATCGCGCGCTCGCCGCCCGAGAGTGCGGCCAAGGCGGTCATCTTCTTGCCCGGCGGCTGCACGGCGATCTCGATGCCGGTCTCCGAGAGATGCTCGGGATCGGTCTGCCACATCTTCGCCTCGCCCCCCGGGAAGAGTTGGGCGAAGGTCTCGGTGAAGCGCGCGCTTACCGCGGCGAACGTTTCGTTGAATTGGACCTGGCACGACACTTCGATCTCGGCGATCGTCGCGAGCAGCGTCTCGCGCGCTTTCTGCAGATCCGCCATCTGCTCGCGCAGGAAGCGTTCGCGTTCCACCAGTTCGTCGCGGTCGGCCTCGGCGTTGAGGTTGACGTTGGCGGAGAGCCGCGCGAGTTCTTCGCGCAGCCGCGGCAGCTCGTCGATCACGTCGTCGGGTTCGCTCGTATAGCGTTCCACCACGTCGCGCTGTTCTTCATCGCTCGCCGGGTTCTGCGCGAACGTTTGCACCAGCATCCCAAGCTCGGCGTCGATCTCGGCCAAGCGCCGGCGCGAACCTTCGCCGCCGGACGTCGCCTCGCGGTCTTCGGCGTGCGCGATGCGCTCGTCGGCTTCGCGTTGCGCGAGATCGTTGGCGGTGGCCTCGCGGCGCGCGTTCGCATCGTTGACCGCGGCATCCGCCGCCGCCACCGCTTCGCGCGTCGTCGCCAAACGCTCCGACTCGCCGGCGATCGCTTCGCGCAAGCGTTCGAGTTCGTGCACCATCTGCTCGCGGGTCGCCGCGACGCGTTCGGAATCCGCATCGAGCAAGCCGAGGCGCGTGGCGTGACCTTCGCGCTCCGTGCCCAGCGACGCGACGGTTTCGCGCAGCGTGCTCGCTTCGGCCGCGACGTCGTGCTGGGCCGCTTCCGTTGCGGCGATCGTCTCCCGGGCGGCGGCGAGGGCGGCCACCAGTTCGGCCCGGCGCTCTTCCAAGTCGGCGGCGTCGAGCGCGGTCGTATCGAGCGCGGCGAACGTCTGCTGCGCCGTTTCGAGTTCGCGTTGCGCCGTCGCCGCGCGCTCGGCCATCACGGTCAGCTCGCCGTCGATGCGGGCGATTTCCGCTTCCGCGCCGCTGCGGCGTGCGCGCGCGTCGCGCAGTGCCGCTTCGGCTTCGCCGGCCGCGGTCACCGCAGCGTCGCGCGCCGCGCCGGCTGCATCCACATCGGCCTTGGCGGTGAGTCCGTCGCGCTCGATCGCCTCGAGTTCGGCCCGTAATTGCGGAATGCGTTCGCGTAGCGACTGCGCCTGCGCGCGCCGTCCGAGGATCGAGCGTTCGCGCCGATAACGGCCGCCGGTGATCGCCCCGCCGCCCATGATCTGCTCGCCCTCGAGCGTGACGATCGAATCGCGGAAATGTTCGCCGCGCACGAGCGCGATGCCGGTGCGCAGCTCGTCGACCACCAGCACGCGTCCGACGAGAAACGAGACGATGCCGCGGAAGCGCGCTTCGCTGCGCACGAGTTCGTGCGCGTAGCCGATGATGCCCGGCCGCCCTTGCAGCGCGCCGAGCTTGTGTCCGTCGCGATGGGCCAGCGTATCGAGCGGCAGAAACGTCGCCCGGCCGGCTTCGCGTTCGCGCAGATAGGCAACGGCGCGTTCGGCATCTTCGCTCGTCGCGGTAACGATATTCGAGAGACCGGCGCCGAACGCTACGTCGAGCGCGCGCGCGTAGCGTTCGTCGACGTCGATCAAGTTGGACACGACGCCGTGCAGTCCGGTCAGATCTCCGCGCGCGGCCGCTTCGACCACGGCGCGCGTGCCGGGAACGTGCCCTTCGAGCGTCGCTTCGAGCTCTTCGATCGTATGCAGGCGCGATTCCGAGGCCGCTAGGTCGCTCGCAACGCCGCGATAGCGCGCGTGCAGTTCGGCCACGCGCGTCGCGGCCGCATCGCCGCGCGCACTTTCGGCCGTGGCGAGTTCGCGTTGCGCCAGCGCATCGCCCTCGAAGCGCGCGATCAGCGCATCGCATTCATCGAGCACGGCTCGCGTTTCGGCGGAGCGCGCGCTCAGACGTGCGCGTTCGCCGTCGAGGCGCGCGCGTTCGCCGGTCAGCCGGGACAGATCGCTTTGCGTGCTGGCCAGCCGCGCGCGGCGTTCGGCTTCGCTCGCGGCACGTTCGGCCACGATCGCTTCGACCCCGCGCAAATCGGCGTAGATCGTGTCGAGCGTTCCGCGCGCATCGGCCACGGCTTGCGTGGCGGTGGCTTCGCGCGTGCGCACTTCATCGGCGCGGCCGGTCAGAGGATCGAGTTGGGCGGTCAGCTCCGCAATGCGCGCGCGCAAGCGCTCGCGCTCGGTTTCCACCCGGTCGCGATCGGCGACGCTGGCATGCGATTGCGCGTCGAGCGCATCGCGCCGCGCGGTAGCCGCGGCCAAATCGGCCTCGATGCGCGAGGTGACTTCGCGCGCGCGCTGCGCTTCAACGCGGCGTTCCTCGCGTTCGAGTTCGAGCGTATAGAGTTTCGAGCGCAGCGTTTCCGCCTCGGCGCCCAGCGTCGCCGCGCGCGCCGCAGCCGCCGCCTGCACGGCTTCGTTGCGTGCGGCATCGGCGAAGACGCGTTCGCGTTCTTCGCGGCGCGACGAACTCGCGCGCAAATATGAGAGGATCTCGAGATCGCGAACGCGCGCCGTGACGCGGCGATAGCGTTTGGCGCGCCGCACTTGCGTGTCGAGTTCGGGCACGCGCCGTTCGAGTTCGGCGATCAGGTCGTTGACGCGAATGGCGTTCTGCTCGGTCGCGTCGAGCCGGCGCATCGATTCGGCTTTGCGCGCGAGAAATTTCCCGATGCCGGCCGTCTCTTCAAACAGCGCGCGGCGTTCGGTGGGCTTCGAGGAGAGAATCGCATCGATCTGGCCCTGTGAGACGATCGCATACGAGCCCGGCCCGAGGCCCGTGCCCATCAGCAGTTCAACCACGTCGCGCAAGCGCACCGAACTGCGATTGATGAAGAACTCCGATTCGCCGGCGCGGTAGGCGCGGCGCGTGATCTGCACTTCGGCAAAGTCGAGCGGCAACGAACGGTCGCTGTTGTCGAACGTCAGCGAGACTTCGGCCATCCCGAGGGGCTTGCGCGACGTGTTGCCGGCAAAGATCACGTCTTCCATGCGCTGCGAGCGCAGGCTGCGCGTGCTCTGCTCGCCCAGCACCCACCGGATCGCATCGACGAGGTTCGACTTGCCCGAGCCGTTCGGTCCGACGACCGCGGTAATGCCCTGGGTGAAATCGATGACCGTCGATTCGGCAAACGTCTTGAAGCCGAAAACTTTGAGAGTCTTGAGTCGCATCGGGTGTTAGGGTGCCTTCGTTCGATTGCGGGACGGGCGAAGCGCGATGACGCGCCCTTCCGGTGGGGGTGACGGCGGCGGCGGCGATTGCGGCGGCTCGGGTTCGGGATGGCGATTGCGAAGGTACGCCAGCGCCATGGCTGCCGCACTCTGCTGAGCGGCTTTCTTCGACGCGCCGATGCCTTCGCCCACAATCTCGTCGGCAATTCGGACCTGCGAGGTGAAGCGCCGGTCGTGCGCCGGGCCTTCGGCACGTTCGAAGTAGATCGGCGCCACCGAGAAGCGCGCCTGGGTGAACTCTTGCAGGGCGGTCTTGGCGTCGCTCTCGGCCGCGTCCACGTGGTCGACGTGCGCGAAATGGTGCGTTTCGAGGAAGCGCGCCACCCGTTCGACGTCGGTCTGAAGGTAGAGTGCGGCGAGATACGCCTCGAACACGTCGGCCAGCACCGAGGTGTTGGTGGCCCCGCCGTCCTGCTGCATCCCGACGCCGAAGCGCACGATGTCGCCCAGATCCAGCCGGCGGGCCGACTGGGCGCAGGCATCACCGCTCACGATCGAGGCCCGGCGGCGGGTCAGCTCCCCCTCGCCGGCGTCCGGGTACTTGGCCCACAGCCACCGCGAGGTGAGAAAGCCCAGAATCGCGTCGCCGAAGAACTCCAGCCGCTGGTTCGACGGCCCGGCGCCCTCGCTCGAGGCGCTCTCGTGCACGAAGGCCTGCTCCACCGCCGCCGGGTCCAGTTCCGCCGCGCCGCTCAGCTTGAGCAGCGTTGCGATGCGGCGCCTATGCTGGGACGACATGGCGCCCAAACACGACGGTCGCGTTGTGGCCGCCGAAGCCGAAGCCGTTCGAAATCGCGACCTCGACCTGCGCTTCGCGCGCGACGTTCGGCACGTAATCGAGGCGGCATTCCGGATCGGGACGTTCGTAGTTGATCGTCGGCGGCAAGATGCCGTAATAGAGCGCGAGCGCACAGGCCGCGCCTTCGACCGCACCCGCTGCGCCGAGCAAGTGGCCGTGCATCGATTTCGTCGAACTCACCGCGAGTTTGTAGGCCTGCTCGCCGAACACCGTTTCGATCGCCTGCGATTCGGCGAGATCGCCGAGCGGCGTCGACGTGCCGTGCGCGTTGACGTAGCCGACTTGTTCTTTGGTGATGCCGCTATTGTGCAACGCGCGCTTCATCGCGAGAATGACGCCTTCCGAATCGGGATCGGGCTGCGCGATGTGGAACGCGTCGGCGGATTGTCCGTAGCCGAGAATTTCGGCGTAAATGCGCGCGCCGCGCGCCATCGCGAAGTCGCGTTCCTCCAGCACCAGTATGGCGGAACCTTCACCCAGCACGAAACCGTCGCGGTCCAAATCGAACGGCCGGCTCGCGCGTTCCGGCTCGTCGTTACGGCGCGATAGCGCCTTCATCGAATCGAAGCCGCCCATTGCGGTCGGCATCACGGTCGCTTCACTGCCACCGGTCACGACGGCGAGCGCTTGACCGAGCGCGATCTTATCGAACGCCACCGCAAACGCATCGTTCGCACTGGCGCACGCGCTCGCCACCGAGAACACCGGTCCGCGCAAACCGTGCGCCATCGAGATGTGCGCGGCCGCAGCGTTCGACATCAGCATCGGCACGAAGAACGGCGAAATGCGATCCCACGCTTTGTTCGGTGCGACCGCAACGACGGTGTCTTCAACGGTGATGATGCCGCCGATGCCGCTCGCAACGATCGCGCCGGTGCGCGCGCGCACTTCGATATCGTCGGGGAACTTCGCGTCGGCCAGCGCTTCGCGCGCGGCGACGTAGGCAAAGTGCGCGTAGCGGTCCATGCGGCGCGCTTCGCGGCGGCCGATCAGCGCGTCGGGATCGAAGTCTTTGACCTCGGCCGCGATGTGCGTGTGCAGCTTCGAGGAATCGTAGGCGGTGATCAGCGCAACGCCGCTGCGGCCGGCGACGAGCGCGTTCCAAAAGGCGTCACGCGTATTGCCCAACGGCGTGACGGCCCCGATGCCGGTAATGACGACTCGCCGCTTCTCCAAAACGTGCGGGGATACGACGGCCTCGTAGTCTCCCCATGCCCGGAACGGGAAACCGTCGTCGCCGGAGGCAGTAGAACGGGACATGCCCCGCTTCCCGGCCGGCCCCGGCCCGATCGCCGCGTTCCGCGGAATGCTCCCCGCGCGCGGAATGAGCGGATTTCCGGTGTTCTTCCGGTCGACGGCGGCCCGCTTCGGCCCGATCGCCAGCTCGCTGGTCGGCCGGAACCGCTTCTACTATGTCAGCGAACCGGCGGCGATCGAGGAAGTGCTGGTGACCGCCGGCCGCTCCTACGTCAAAGGGCGCGGCACGCAGCGGCTCGAGCGGCTGCTCGGCAAGGGTCTGCTCACGAGCAACGGCGCGCTCCACTTGCGCCAGCGCCGGCTGGTTCAGCCCGCCTTCCATCGCGACCGCATCGCCGGTTACGCCGCCGCGATGGTGCGCCGGGCCGAGGCGTTCGCCGCGGGCCTGGTCCCGGGTGAGACGCTCGAAATCGACGCGGCGATGTCGCGGCTGACCCTGGGCATCGCGGCGGAGACCCTCTTCGGGGCCGAGGTCGACGATCAGGCCGATACGATCGGCCGCGCGCTGGATACCGCGATGGAGAGCTTCCCGATCTCGCTCACCCCGATCGGCGAGCTGCTCGACCATCTGCCCTGGGTGCCGGTGGTGAAGCGCTTTCTCGGCGCCCGGGCGGAGCTCGATGCGATCGTCTACCGGCTCATCGAGGCCCGCCGCGCCGATCCGGCCGGCGCCGGCCGCCCCGACGTGCTCGGCATGCTGCTCGCTGCGGGCGAGGGGCCCGAGGGAATGGACGTCGAGCAAATCCGCGACGAAACGATGACGATTTTTCTGGCGGGCCACGAGACGACGGCCATGGCGTTGACCTGGACCTGGTGGCTGCTCGCGCAGCATCCGGCGGTGGAGGCGCAAATCCAGGCGGAATTGGCTGCGGTGCTCGGCGGCCGGGTCCCCACGCTGGACGACGTGCCGGCGCTGCGCCTCACCCGCGACGTGATCGCCGAGTCGATGCGGCTCTATCCGCCGGCCTGGGTCGTCGGCCGCCGGGCCATCGAGGACGCCCCGCTCGGCCCGTGGACCGTACCCAAGGGCTCGATCGTGATCATGAGCCAGTGGATCACCCACCGCGACCCGAGCTTCTGGCGCGAACCCGACGCCTTCCGCCCCGAACGCTGGTCCAACGGCGAGACGGACGCCCTGCCCAAGTTCGCCTACTTCCCCTTCGGCGGCGGGAACCGGGTCTGCATCGGCGAGGCCTTCGCCTGGACCGAACTGATCCTCGTCCTCGCCACCATCGCCCGCCGGCGCCGCTTCGCGGCCACCCCGGGCCTCGCGGCCATCACCGGCCAGCCCTCGGTCACCCTGCGCCCATCGGCCGCCGTCCCGCTCGTCGTACGCTGAAGGCCGCCCGCCCCATTTGTCATCCCGAGCGTAGTCGAGGGACCGCCACCCACCGACATATAGCGGCCTTGCCCCACCGGCCCGGTCCTGGTATACTCTCTCGGCTATGTTCCATTTTGATCTTCAGCTGTTTGCGTCGAAGAAGGGTGCCGGTTCCACGCGGAACGGCCGCGACTCGAACGCACAGCGCCTCGGTATGAAGAAGTTCGGCGGCCAGGTGGTCATCCCGGGCAACATCATCCTCCGTCAGCGCGGCACGAAGTTCTATCCGGGCGTCGGCGTGATGATGGGTAAAGACCATACGATCTTCGCGATCGTCGAGGGTCAAGTCAGCTTCACCACCTCACGGAACCGCAAGCATATCAACGTTATCGCGGCCGGCTAACTCGCTGGCCTCCTCGCACGCTTTTGGAAAGAGAGCCGCGCGGCTCTCTTTTTGATTTTCGGACCTTTTAAAAACCGTATGCAATTCATCGACGAAGCAGCGATCACGCTCGAAGCCGGCAACGGCGGCGACGGCATCATCGCGTGGCGACGTGAGAAATACGTGCCCAAAGGCGGCCCCGCCGGCGGCGACGGCGGACGCGGCGGCGACGTGTTTCTCGAAGCGACGCCCAACGTCGGCACGCTGGTCGATTTCCGTTTCAAGAAAGTCTTCCGTTCGGAATCGGGCAACGCCGGATCGCAGAACAACAAGTCCGGTAAAGCCGGCGACGATCTGATCATCGCGGTGCCCGTCGGCACGCTGGTCTATCGCGCACCGATTGATGCCGAAGGCACCATCGGACAAGAACGTCTCTTCGCCGACATGAGCGATCCGATGCAGCGCACGCTCGTCGCCAAAGGCGGCCGCGGCGGACTCGGCAACCAGCACTACGCAACCTCCGCGCGTCAGGCGCCGCACTTCGCCGAAAAGGGCGACAAAGGCGAACGCTGCACGCTGCGGCTCGAACTCAAATTGCTCGCCGATGCCGGCCTGATCGGCTTGCCCAATGCCGGCAAGTCGACGCTGCTTTCCGTCGTATCTGCGGCGCGTCCGAAAATCGCCGACTACCCGTTTACCACGCTCGAACCGCAGCTCGGCGTCGTGCGCATCGATGAAGAATCGTCGTTCGTGCTGGTCGACGTTCCCGGCTTGATCGAGGGCGCAAGCGAAGGCGCGGGGCTCGGCGATCGCTTCTTGCGTCACGTCGAACGCACGCGCGTGCTGATCCACTTGATGGACGGCGCGAAAGCGATCGACGAATTACTCGCCGACAAGCTGACGATCGAGAACGAACTCGCCGCGTGGAACCCCGCGCTGCCGAACAAGCCGACGATGCTCGTCGTCACAAAACTCGATCTGCCCGACGCGCGCGCGATGTTCGACGTTTTGCGCGAACAATTTCCGGACGTGCGCGGTATTTCGGCCGCCACGAACGAGGGCGTGCGCGAATTGATGTATGCCGCGTGGGACATCATCCGCGCGCTGCCGCCGCCGGACGTCTCGACGCCGGAATCGGCCGTACACGATCTTCGTCCGGACGAACCGTTCGAAATTCGCGTCGAAGCGGGCATCTACGTCGTGAGCGGCGACCGCGTTGAACGGCTCGCGCAGATGACGGATTTCGAGTCGGACGAGGCCCTGGCGCGGTTCGAGCAGATCCTCTCAAAGATGGGCGTCACAAAGAAATTACGCGAACTGGGCGTGCACGACGGCGACACCGTGCGCATCGCGGGCGTGGAGTTCGATTACAGTTGACGGTGCGCTGACGGAATGGGTCTCGGCGTTTTCGGCGGCTCCTTCGATCCCGTACACAACGGGCATCTTTTCGTCGCCGAAGCGGTGCGCGAAGCGTGCGGACTCTCGCGCGTGCTCTTCGTGCCGACGCGTCACGGGCATCATCGCGCCGCGCCGCTGACCGCCGGCGCAGCGCGCGCCGACATGATCCGGTTGGCGATTGCCGCCAACACCGCGTTCGCCCTCGACGAGGCCGATCTCGCCGAAGATGCAACCGGCTTCACCGCCGATCTCTTGCCGCGCCTCGGCGCGCGCTATCCGGGCGAAGAACTCACGTTTATCGTCGGCGGCGACTCGCTCGTGCGCTCGCGCTGGGACCGGCTCGAAGCCGTCCTCGACGGGCTCGCCGCGTTCGTCATCGCGCCGCGCGGCGACGTGACGCAAAACGAACTCGACGCGGCGCTCGCCGATCTTGCGCCGCAGCGTCGCGCTAAAGTACGCTACATCGATCTGCCGCTGGTGGCCGAATCGGCCACGCTGATCCGCGCGCGCCTGGCCGAGCGCCGCAGCGTACGCTATCTCGTCCCCGAACCCGTGTTCCGCTATATCAACGAAAACGAGCTTTACCGATGATCCAACAGGCAATCGACGGTGACATCGGCGGGGTGCCCGCACGCGAACTCATCGCCGCGTACGGCACGCCGCTGGTCGTGATCGATACGGGCGAACTCGAACTCGAGATCGACCGTTTCGTGCGCGCGTTCGTGGCCCGCGGCATCACCGTCGGTTATGCCGGCAAGGCCTTCCTCGTTACCGCTATGGCCGAGTTGCTCGCGGCCACGCCGCTCCGGCTCGACGTCTGTTCGCTCGGCGAATTGATCACCGCTGAACGCGGCGGTTATCCCGCGGGCCGCATCTATTTTCACGGCGTTGCGAAGAGCGATGCGGAGCTGCAAGCCATCGCCGACGGACGCGTTGCGTTCGGCGTGATCGACAACGCCGAAGAGATCGAGCGCCTGGCGAAAATTGCGCGCGCACGCGCGCCGGTCGATGTGATGATCCGCATCAACACCGGCATCGAAGCGCATACGCACGAGATGGTGCGCACCGGCGGCGAGAACACGAAGTTCGGCATCCCCGAACGCGATGCGCGCGCGACGATCCGGCGCATCGCGGAGTTGCCGCAACTGCGCTTGATCGGACTGCATTCGCACGTCGGCTCGCAAATCGTCGACGTCGACCCGCTCATCGCAAATCTGGAAGAATTGATCGGCTATGCCGACTTCGCGTGCGGCCTCGGATTGCCGGTCGCCGAGCTCAATGTCGGCGGCGGAATCGGCATCGAAAACGGTCCCGGCGATGCCCGGCCGATCGACCTCGACGCCTTCGCCGCGAACCTGGCGGAGCGGGCCGCCGGCACCCCCTACCGGCTTGCAATCGAGCCCGGCCGGGCGCTCGTGGCCCGGGCCGGCAGCCTGCTCTACCGGGTGGTCACGGTCAAGCGCCAGGGGGAGCGCCGCTTCGTCGTGGTCGACGGCGGCATGACCGACAACCCCCGCCCGATGCTCTACGGCGCCCATCATCCGGCCGATCTGATCGTGTCGGCCGCAACCGGCGCGCCCGCCCCGGCGACCTTGGCCGGCCGGTCGTGTGAGAACGACGAGATCGGCGAATATGCGCTCCCGGACGACGTTGCAGCCGGCGATGCGATCGCGATGCGCTACACCGGCGCATACACGTACAGCATGGCGAGCAACTACAACCGCTTCGGAAAACCGGCGGTCGTGTTTGTGCGCGATGGGACCGTGCGGCGCGTCGTGCGCGCCGAAACGGACGACGATACGTCGCGGTGCGACCTTGCGTGAATGCGGACGCCGCCAACAATTTTGCACCATCGCTTGCATCGCGCGTGAATCGCCGTCTAGAATCGCAGTATCGCAAACGCACGCAACGATCTCGAAACCGTAGCGCTCGCTAGTGCGTCGCCCCGGCGGCGCGAATTGCTTTTATCGCTGGGTCTCGATGTCGACATCATCCCGACGTCCTATGACGAGTCTCCACTGCCTGGCCGCTCACCAATCGAGACGGCCCTCGTTCACGCGCGCGGCAAAGCCGAAGGCGCTCGCCCCTCGACCCACCTGACCATCGGCGCGGATACGATCGTCGACCTCGATGGCCGGGCGCTGGGTAAGCCGCGGGACGACGATGACGCCCGCGCGATGCTCACCGCCCTCGGCGGCCGCAGCCATCAGGTGCACACGGCCTTTGCCCTGCGCGACCCGGGCGGCCGGATCGCCGTCGTCGAGTGCGTGAGCACGCGCGTCCGCTTTGCCACGCTCGATTCGGCAACGATCGAAGCCTACGTCGCCAGCGGCGACGGACGCGACAAGGCCGGCTCCTACGGGATTCAGGGCTTCGCGGCGACCCTCGTCGAGCGCATCGACGGTGACTATTTTACGGTGGTCGGCTTCCCGCTTGCCGCCTTCGCCCGTGCGGTAGCGCGCATAGGATTCCGTCTGCTGCCCCGCCCTCCGGTGCCGGCATGAGCGTTGCCTCGTCGCTGCGCTCGACGCTCAGCCCCGATATCGGGATCGATCTGGGTACCGCCAACACGGTCGTCTACGAACGTGAAGCCGGCCTCATCGTCAGCGAACCGTCGGTGGTGGCGTTCCGCCGCAGCGACCGCAGCGTCGTCGCCGTCGGAGCGGCCGCGAAGGAACTCGACGGCCGCGCACCCGACCGGATCGACGTCGTCCGGCCCCTGCGCGGCGGAACGATCTCCGATTTTCAGGGCGCCCACACGCTGATCAAGACGATGGTCGACCGGGCACTCGCGACCCGGGCGCGCATTGCGCCGCGGATCATCGCTTGCGTGCCGGGCTGCGCGACCGACATCGAGTGCAAGGCCATTGAAGAAGCCGTTCGCGCGGCCGGACCGCGCACCACGATTTTCGTGCCGCAAGCCGTGGCCGCCGCCATCGGCGCCGGACTCGATGTAACGACGACCCGCGGCCGCATGGTGATCGACATCGGCGGGGGCACGACCGAGATCGCCGTACTCGCGCTCAGCGGCATCGTCGCCATGCACTCGATCAAGATCGGCGGCGACACGTTCGATGCCGCAATCGCCGCGAAGCTGCGCAACGACGAACGCTTTTCGGTCGGCACCCTAACGGCCGAGCGGCTAAAAATCGAGCGCGGCTACGCCGGCCGGGCGCCGGGCCGCGAACCGTTTTCGATCGCCGGACTCGACATGAACCTGATGCGTCCCGCGCGCCGGGCGATCGACGAACGGCTCGTCGGCGAAGCGATGCACGACGCACTCGACGCGATCGTGCGCGCGGCTTGGTCGATCCTTGAAGCGACCCCACCGGACATGGCAGCCGACTTGATGGAGACCGGAATTACGCTGACCGGCGGCGGCGCGTTGATCCCCGGACTCGCAGGCGAGTTAAGTGTGCGCACGAACGTTCCGACAACGGTCGCGGACGAACCGCTGCTCGCCGTCGCACGCGGCGCCGGTGAAATTCTCGCGTCGCCGAGCCTGCTCGAGCACATGCGTCCGCATGCCGACCGGCTGACGAGGTGGTACCAATCTTTACGTATCGGGATGACAGAAAGCTATTCGCGGTAGCCGGCGCGCTCATCGTCGCCGCACTGTTAGCTCTTCTTCAACTCGATTTCACCCGCTCCGGTCGCGCCAGCCCACTAACCGTCGTCGTCACCACCGTGAGCGCGTGGGCGCAACTCGCCGCAACGACCGTCACGAACGTCACGCGCAACGGCGCGACCGCGGTCGTGCAAGCGCCGCAACTGGCGCGCGAAAACGGCGAACTGCGCGCGAACATCGCGCAACTTCAGCAAGCGAATCGCGACCTGACCGAAACGCTCGCGCGCGTCCCCGCCGAAGCGGCGCTCGCCCGCGCGCAAGCTGCTGCGCCGGAGGGCATTCCGGCGAACGTGATCGGCTTCGATCCCGAGAACGCCTTACACGTTATCACGATCGACCGCGGTGCGAAGGACCATCTGCAAACCGACGACGGCGTCATGACCGGCGACGGCGTCGTCGGCCGCGTGGTCGAGGTCGATCCGCTCTCGGCCAAAGTGTTGCTGATCAACGATCCCACGAGCCGCCTCACGGCGCAAATACAACGGGGCCGCTGGTGGGCGATTGCAGTCGGCACGCTCACCCGCGTGAAGCTGCGTTTCATCTCGCAGGATGCGAAGCTGCATGTCGGCGACCGCGTCGTCACGGGCGAGGGCCGTTCGTTTCGCGCCGGCGTACCGATCGGTCGCATCGCGGCGCTCGAACCGATGAACGCCGGCGCACTCGATCAATCCGCGATCGTCGAACCCGCGGTCAACTTAGCCGGCCTCACACGGGTGCTCGTTGTTCCGAAGTAACTACCGTTCGATCGAAATCGTCAAGGGACCATCGTTTTGGCGCGCCGCCGGCTGCGTCGCGCTCGCGCTGTTCGTACAGACGGCATTCGCGCCGCTCCTCGTCGTGCGCGGCGGCATTCCGTCGTTCGTGACGATCGCCGTCGTGCTCTACGCGCTGCGCCTGGGCGCGCGGCGCGGCGCGCTCTTGGGTCTGGTCGCGGGCGTGTTGACCGACGCGGTCGCCGGCACCGGCGGGGCGTGGACGCTTGCCTATACCGTGCTCGCGCTCGTGTGCGGCGCGGTGTCGCGCGGCTTCTTTGCCGACGGCGCCGTGCTGCCGAGCTTGTTCGTCGGTGCAGCCGTCATCGCGCGCAGCGCGATGTTCTGGATCGTGATGTCGGCCGAGGGATATCCGCGCGGCTACGGTGCGGTGCACTTGCACGCCGCACTCGAATCGGGCGTTTTGACCGCAATCTATGCGTTTGTGTATCTCCTGATCCGCGCCCGCTTCGGCGGCGAACCGACCCGCATCGAACGGTACGCGTGAAACCCTATCGGGCCCGGTCGACGGCGCGCTTGATCGTGTTCTGCGCCGTGCTGGGCATCGCCCTGATCGCGATCGTGGTGCGGCTGGCGCAAGTACAAATCGTGCAAGGCGAAACGTTCGCCTCGGCCGCGCGCGCGAATCAGATTCAGTTGATTCCGATTTCGGCGCCGCGCGGTTTGATCGTCGACCGTCACGGCGTGGTGATGGTGCGCAGCCGGCCGTCGTTCGTTTGCGCGCTGATCCCATCCGAAGTCGTGCACGTCGACGAGACGCTGCACGCGCTTTCGGTCGTGCTGCACATCGACGAAGCAAAGCTTCGCCACCGGCTCTACCATCATCTGGGCGTAAACTACGAAAACTTCGAACAGGTGCAAACCTACGAGCCCAACGGTCCGGTGATTTTGGCGAGCGATCTCACACCTGCGCAAACCGCGCAGTTGGCGGAGAGCGAATCCTCGATCGCCGGCGTCGATCTCGAAGAGCAGCCGGTGCGCAACTATCCGCTCGGCACCACCGGCGCGCAAGTGTTCGGATACGTCGGCGCGATCACGGAAGACGAATACCACGCACGCAAGAACGAGGGCTACTCACCGAACGACGTGGTCGGCAAAGACGGCCTCGAGGAGAGCTACGACTCGTGGCTGCGCGGACGGCTCGGCGGCCAGCAGATCGAAGTGAATTCGGCCGGCGTGCTGGTGCGCCGGCTCAAGCCGGTCGATCCGATTCCCGGCAACACGCTGGTCACCACGCTCGACGCGCGCCTGCAGCGCATCGTCGATCGGAATTTGCGTGCGGAACTCGCGCAGCGCAGCAAACAACTCGGTCACCGGCTCGCCGGCGCCGCCATCGTGATCGACCCGGAAACCGGCGGCGTGCTCGCGCTCGCCTCGTACCCCACCTACGATCCGAACGACTTCGCGACGCCGATCAGCGCGCGCAAATTCGGCCGCTACCTCAACGACCCGCTGCAGCCGCTCTACAATCGTGCGATCGGCGCCGCGTCACCGACGGGTTCGACGTTCAAGATGGTGACGGGTTCCGGCGCGATCTCGAGCGGCGTGATCGGCAAGGATCAGATCCTCTACGATTCGGGTTCGTGGAACTGCCACGGCGTGACGTTCAGCGACATCGTCTCGGGCGGCCTCGGCAACACCGATTTCATCAAAGCGCTGGCGGCATCGTCGGACGGCTATTTCTATCAGCTCGGGTACCGCCTCGGCCACGAGCGCCTGCGCTACTACGCGCTGCAGTACGGCCTGGGCTCGCGCCTGGGCATCGATCTCCCCGGCGAGTATCCGGGCAACTGGCCGACCGAAGAGTGGACGCAGCGAACCTTCGGCAAGGGCTACCATCTCGAACCCAGCGACGTGTGCCAACTGGCGATCGGACAGGGCGCGATGCAAGCGACGCCGCTGCAGATTGCCAACACGCTCGCGACCGTGCTCAACGGCGGCACGCTCTATCGCCCGCACATCGTGGCCGCGGTCCGCAGCCCGCGCGGCAAGGTGCTCAAGACGTTCGACCACGAGATCATCCGCCAAGTCAACGTGACGCGCGAAGCGCTGCGTGAGGTCAAGGCCGGCATGGACGAGGTAACGAGCTCGATCGGCACCGGCTACGGCCTCGCGATCCCCGGCGTACCGGTCGGCGGGAAGAGCGGCACGGCGGAAACCGGCGTCGGCGGCAGCGGCAAAAACACGACCTGGTTCGTGATGTACGCGCCGGCAAAGAAGCCGCAGCTTGCTATGGCCGTTTACATGGAAAAGAGCGGCGGTTATGGCGCCAGCGTCGCCGGCATCGTCGCCCAGCACATCGTCGCCGACTATTTCGGCGTCAAAATAGCGCCGATCGGTCCATAAAGCCGCCGAACGCGGGCTTTTTTCGGCCATTTGGCGAATGATTCGCGTCGCTATGGCTACGATCACGCCCGAACACGATCATCTCGGTAGCGCCGTCTCGCGTCTGGGCAGCGAAGCGGCGTTCACGGTGTTCGGTCGCGCGCGCGCGCTGCAGGCGATCGGGCGCGACATCATTCACTTCGAGATCGGCGAACCCGACTTCGATACGCCCCCGCACATCAAGGCCGCCGGGAAGGCCGCGATCGATGCGAACTTCACGCACTACGCGCCCAACCCCGGATTGATGGAATTCCGCGAGCTCATCGCGGACTACGCGACGCGTTTCCGGGGACTGCGCGTTCCGTTCTTCGCCGAAAATGTGGTCGTCGCGCCGGGCGCCAAGCCGATCATCTGGAATCTGCTGACCGCACTGCTCGATCCGGGCGACGAGATGGTGTACGCCGAGCCCGCCTATCCGACGTATGCGGCCGCTGCGGAGTATCTGCGCGCCGTACCGGTGCCGGTGCCGCTGCGCGAATCGCGCAAGTTCAGCATCGATCTCGACGAACTCACCGCCAAGGTCACGCCGCGCACCAAAGTCTTGATCATCAACAGTCCGAGCAATCCGACCGGCGGGGTCCTAACGCGCGACGACCTCGCCGCGATCGCGGACCTGGCCGAGAAGTTTCCGCGCTTCGTCGTTATCACCGACGAGATCTACAGCCGCAACATCTACGGCGAACGGTTCGAATCGTTCGCCCAGTTCGAACACTTACGCGACCGCACGATCGTCGTCGACGGATTCTCGAAAGCTTACGCGATGACCGGCTGGCGCCTGGGGTACTGTCTCGCACCGCCGGCCATTGCGCGCGCCGCAACGCTGCTGGCCAACAACACCTACGCGTGCGTGTCGACGTTCATCCAGAAGGCCGGCATGGCCGCGCTGAGCGGTCCGGACGAACCGGTGGTCGAGATGAACGAGATCTTCCGCAAGCGCCGCGACGTGCTGGTGGCCGGGTTGAACGAACTGCCGAACGTGAGCTGCCTCGTTCCCGACGGCGCGTTCTACGCGTTCCCGAACATCTCGAAAATCACGCGCGACGATCAGCGCCTGGGCAGCTACCTGCTCGAAGAAGCGGGCGTCGGACTCCTCGGCGGTTCGTGCTTCGGCGCGGCCGGCGCTGGCTATCTCCGCATCTCGTACGCTTCAACGATCGAGACGCTCGAAGAAGCGCTGCGCCGGATGCGCGTCGCCCTACCGAAATACAGCGACTAGCCGACGCCCATCGCGTGTTTCGCGCGGTCGACCGTTTCGCTGGCGATCGGGCGAACGGCGTCGGCACCTTGCTGCAGTAATTCGCGCACCGTCGTTGGATCGGACGAGAGTTCGGCATAGCGTTCGCGCAGCGGGCGCAGCGTCTCGACGAGAATCTCGACCAGCTCTTTCTTCACATCGCCGTACCCGCGCGCGTCGGCGAAGTGCGTCTCGGCCGCTTCGAGCGACGCACCGGTCGCCGCCGCGTAGATCCCAAGTAAGTTCGTGATGCCGGGCCGCGCGGGATCGGCGCGCACGTCGCGTCCGCTATCCGTCTGCGCCGACATCACGGTTTTCTTGATCTGCTCCGGTGTATCGAGCACGCGGATTGCATGATACGAACCCGGGACGCTCTTTGACATTTTTTTCGTCGGATCGTCGAGGCCCATGATTCGCGCGCCGGCTTTCGGAATCGCGGGCTCCGGGATAACGAACACGTCGCCGAAACTTGCATTGAAGCGCTGCGCGAGATCGCGCGTGAGTTCGACGTGCTGCTTCTGATCTTCGCCGACGGGGACGTGCGTCGTGCGGTAGAGCAAGATGTCGGCGGCCATCAGCACCGGATAGGTGAACAGCCCCGCGCGCACTTCACCGCGCTGCGCCTCGGACTTTTCCTTGAATTGCGTCATGCGCTGCAGCTGACCCATCGACGCAACGCACGACAGATACCAGGTCAGTTCGCCGTGTTCGCGCACGTGGCTTTGCACAAAGAGCCGCGACTTCGCCGGATCGATGCCGGCGGCAAAGAGCACCATCGCCGTCTCGAGAATCTGGCCGCGCAACACGTCCGGTTCCTGCGGAACGGTAAGCGCGTGCATGTCGACGAGGCAGAAGATATTCTCCGCGTCATCCTGTCCGGCCACCCACTGTTTGATCGCACCAAAATAGTTGCCGATGTGAATCGCACCGGTGGGCTGAATACCGGAGAAGACGACTGAGCGGGCCATAGCTATTTGCTTCGGTCGTTTACGTGCAGATCATTCATGCACGGATGTGCCGCCGTAGAACGCCATGCGCATGCCGGCAAAGGTTTCACCGTGCTCGATGCGCTCGCGCACGAACGCGCGCGCGGCGTCGATCGCAACCGGCAACGGATCGCCGAACGCACAGCGAACGGCGATCGCGCACGCCAGCAGCGAACCGGTGCCGCGCAGGTCGAGCGGGATGCGCGCGGCGCGGAATTCGCGCACGTCGTGGCCCGCGGCGAAGAGATCGCAGGCATCGCCGGCGAGGTGCCCGCCCTTGAGCAGCACGGCGGCGGAGCCGAGGGCGAGCAGGGACGGCAACGCAGCGTGCATCGCCGCGAGGTCGCCGATCGCGCTACCGGTCAGCAGCGCGGCTTCGGCGAGGTTCGGTGTGAGCAGCGTGCAGCGCGCGAAGAGCACGGCGCGCATCGCCTCGATCGTGGCATCGTCGGCGAGCCGATCGCCACCGCTCGCGGCGATGACCGGATCGCAGATCACGGGAAGGCCCGGATAGCGGGCGAGGCCCGTCGCGACCGCCCGCACGGACGCGGCATCGAGCAGCGCGCCGACGCAGAACGCGCCGACCCGCGCGCCGTCGAGGGCGGCGAATTGCGCCGCGATCGTCGCCGGATCGACCGGACCGCGCGCGAGCACGCGCCGGGCATCTTGCGCGCTCACCCCGGCGACGACGGCGACCGGCTGGGCCCCCAGCGTCCGGATCGCGATGAGATCGAGCAGCACGCCCGCAGAAGCATAGGGGTGCGTCGTGCCGACGGCCGCGACGACCGGCGTCACGGCTTGTTCCACGCGGTGACGAACGCGCGCGCCGTGGCTTCGGGATCGGCCGCGCCGGAAAGGGCCGAGATGACGGCCGCCATCGTCGCGCCGGTCTCGCGCACGCGCGGCAGGGAGGCCAGCGCAATGCCGCCGATGGCAGCAACCGGCAGGGTCGTCGCTTCGACGACGACGCGCACGCCGTTGACCCCGATCGGACCGCCGGCATCGCCTTTCGAGGACGTCGCGAAGATCGGCCCGGCACCGAGATAGTCGACCAGGCCCGCCGGAACGGCTCGCGCTTCGCCCGGCGTCCCGCACGACAAGCCGATCGCGCGCGGCCCGAGGCGCGCCCGCAGGGCTCGAAGGTCGTGCCCGGCGAGGTCTTCCTGACCCAGGTGCACGCCGTCGGCTTCAAGGGCGAGGTCCACGTCGTCGTTGATGATTGCGGTGCCGCCGGCAGCGCGGATGCGCGCGACGACCGTGCGTAGGAGTTCCGGGGCTATGCCGCCCTTGGCCCGGATCTGCATGAGGCGAATGCCGCCGCGCAACAACGCCTCGAGGTAGGCGAGGGGCTCGGTGTGCGCCGCGGGATCGATCAGCGCATAGACGCCGCGAAAGCGGCCGGGGTCCACGCTCATGCCGGCGTCGTCACGTTCGCAACATCGACGGCGAACGGCGCGTCGCTGCCCGCGCGCAGGTTCGGGGCGACGGTCAGCGTGTAACGGCGGGCCGTATCGTCGAGACGCGGCGACGAAAACGAGAGCACGCCGGTGACTTGTTCGTCGGCGGCGAGGTGCACGCCGAGGAACAGCCGGCGGTCGGTATTATTCCACGATGCGGTGTTTACGATCGGCCGGTAGACGTGTCCGGCATCGTCGCGCAGCACGCTGCGCCCGTACGGCAACAGCGTCAAAAAATCGTGGCCCACATTGGCAAATGTCACCACACATGCGATCGCGTGCTGGTAGAACGAAACCTTCTTCACGGTGATGCGCAGTCCGGCCGACGTCGTTGCGGCGGACGTCGCGACGGCGCGCCACGGACGGCCGAGATCTTTGATGCGCGCGCGTGCATCCGAACCGATCACGCCGTACGGTACGGTGACGCTCGTGGTCGCCGCAACGTCGCGCGAGGGATCGGTGAGCCGCACGTCTTCGCGCACGAAATAGAGGCGGAACTTGGCGTTCCCGCGCGTCCCGGCAAACGCGTACGACGCAATCGTGAAACCGTCGGCGGTAAACACGCTGGCGAAATTTTGCGCATTGCGAAAGTACGCTCGCGCCGGTGCATCGAGCAACGCATAGGCGTCCGCGTACCGCTGCGCCGCCAAGGCATAAACGTAGCGCCGCACGAGCGCCGTTTGCGCTCCTTCTGGTACCGGATCGAGGCGCGGTGCGGGCGCCGCACCGAACAACACCACGGCCGCAACGGCGGCGGCGATGTTGCGCCTCATCACGACTCGGAGAGCAGCAGGTCGACGATGCGCATCAACTCGTCGTCGTCGGAAAACCGGATCTCGATGGAGCCGCCGCGCTCGCGCCGGATGAGCCCGATGTGCGTCGCAAGACGATACCGCAGGCGGTCGACGACGGCTGCCGTTTCGGCATCGAGCACCGGCGCGCTCGCGCGTGGTTTTGCGGCCGCGGGCTCGCGTGCCAACGCCTCGAGTGCGCGAACGCTCATGCCTTCGGCAGCGGCGCGCTGCGCGACGGCTTCGCGGCGCGCTTCGGGAATTGCGAGCAGCGTGCGCGCGGCACCGGCGCTCAAACGGCCTTCGCGAACGAGCGCTTTGATCGTATCGGATAAACCCAATAGCCGTAAGGCATTTGCGATCGCGGGACGGCTGCGTCCGACGCGCTGCGCGACCGCTTCTTGGGTGAAATCGTAGGCTTCCATCAGGTGCGCGAAGCCCATCGCTTCTTCCAGCGGATCGAGATTTTCGCGCTGCAGATTTTCGATGATCGCGACTTCGAGCGACTCACGATCGTCGGCGTTGCGCACCAGCGCGGGGATCGTTGCGAGGCCGGCCGCGACGGCGGCACGCCAGCGGCGTTCGCCGGCAATCAATTCGAAGCGCTCGCCATCGAGCTTGCGAACGATGATCGGCACCAGCACGCCGAGTTCGACGATCGACGCCTGCAATTCCGCGAGCGCCGCGGCATCGAACGTCGTGCGCGGCTGATGCGGGTTCGGCGAGATGGCCGCTACCGGCGCGTTGATGAGCCCGCGCGGCGCCGGAGCCGACGTCGCCGTAGCCGGCGCATCCGGCGACCCGAGCAGCGCCCCAAGCCCGCGCCCAAGCCCGCGCTTCGGCGCGCTCATGACGTGGCCTCAACGGAACCGATGCCGCCCAGCAGCTCGCGCGCGAGTGAAATGTAGGCTTGTGCGCCACGGCTTTTTGGATCGAACAGCACGGCGGGTTTGCCGTAGGACGGCGCCTCGGAAAGCCGGATGTTGCGCGGGATCTGCGTGTGAAACACACGGCCCGGAAAATAGCGGTGCACTTCGTCGAGCACTTCGACCGCGAGGCGCGTGCGGCCGTCGAACATCGTGATCAGCACGCCGAGAATGGCGAGGTCGGGATTGAGGCCCGCGCGGGCGCGATCGACGATCGTGGTGAGCTGCGAGAGCCCTTCGAGCGCATAGTATTCGGCTTGAACCGGGATGATGATCTCCTGCGCTGCGGCCAGCGCGTTGACGGTGAGTAGTCCAAGCGACGGCGGACAATCGATCATGATGATGTCGTACGCGGAACCGGTCGCGGCCAAGGCCTCTTTGAGGCGATGCTCGCGCCGTTCGATCGTGACGAGTTCGATCTCGGCGCCGGCAAGCGCGAGGGTCGCGGGAAGTATCCACAGGTTTTCCACATCGGTGGGTTGGACCACATCGGCGATCGCCGCACCGTCGAGCAGCACCGAATACGAGTCGGCGTCGATGGTATTTTTATCAATGCCGACGCCTGTCGTGGTATTGCCTTGGGGGTCGATATCGACGAGCAGCACCCGGCGACCCATGAGCGCGAGCGAGGCTCCCAGGTTGACCGCGGTCGTGCTCTTGCCGACGCCGCCTTTTTGGTTGACGACCGCAATGATGCGCGGCGTCCCATGCTCGTTAATTGCCAATGCTGAAGCGCTCGTCGATGAAGCGCTTAGCGCGCTCGACCAGCAGGTGCCGCTCGTTCCGAGTTGGATCATCGACGACCTCTTCGAACAAGGCGGCCAGCGTGGCGCCGACGCGCGCGTCGCCGCGGAAGTCCGCAGGGGCCGCACCCCGCTCGATCAGGATGGCAATCACGTCGCCGCCGGAGATCGCAAGGTCACGAACCGTGAGCGGCGGCTTTTCCTCGAGCACCGCCGCGACGCGCGCCTCGAAACGTTCGTTTTCTTGCGAACGCTTCGGCAGGCCGCTGCCGATGATGTCGGCGTGGCGCAGGGCGAAGAGCCGCTCGAGATGCGCCGGACCGATACGGTTGATGAAGCGCCGGACGGCTTTCGGTTGGAGCTCCGGGTCGGCGCTGTACATGTGGGAGCGCACGAGATGCTCGACGGTGTCGATCGTTTCATTCGGAAAGCGCCAGCGCGCCAGCATCGCGGCAGCCATGTCGGCCCCGACGTGTTCGTGCCGGTAAAAGTGAGGGCCGTCCTTCGTGCGCGGTTTTCCGACGTCATGAAGAAGCGCGGCCAGACGGAGGATGACGTCGCCCGGCGGGGCGGCGTCGGCCGTCTCGAGATTGTGGCGGTACACGTCGTAGGCGTGCCACTCGTTCTGATCGACGCCGACCCCCTCAACCACCTCGGGCCAAAGCTGGGCCAGCACGCCGGTCGTACGGAGGATCTCGATTCCGACCGACGGTTTGCCCGCCGTGCCGAAGAGTTTCAGCAGTTCTTCGCACACCCGTTCGGGCGAAACCGTGCTCACGAGGCCGGCGGCCGCGTTCATGCCCGCACGAGCGCTATCGCTCAACTCGAATCCGAAGCGGGCTGCGAACTGCGCCGCGCGCAGCAGGCGCAGCGGATCCTCAACGAACGTCTGGGGCGAGACGATATCGATCCGGCGCGCCTGAATATCGGCCACGCCCCCGAACGGATCGATGATCGCGTCATCCCCGATGCGCCGGGCGATCATGTTCATGCGGAAGTCGCGCCGGCCGAGGTCATCCTCGATGCCGATGTCCGGACCGCTCTCGACCGCAAAATCCCGATGCCCGACACCGGTCGAGCGTTCCCGGCGCGGCAGCGCCAGATCGGCGTTCCCCTCGAGCGCCGACAGCTTGATCACCGCAAACGAGGCGCCGACCACGTTGACGCGCCCAATCGCGCGGAGCCGCTCGACCAATGCCTCGACGGACATCCCGGTGACAACGTAATCAAGGTCCTTCGGCGGTGGAATCGTGGGATCGAGGCGCGCGCGGAACTCATCACGGACCCGGCCGCCCACGGCATACAGAGCATTCGCGGGCAGCGCCTCTGTTAGGCGCCGGTCGAGCGGGTGTGAGGCCACGAGGGTCATTCTAGCGCAAAATGTTCAACGTGGAACTTTGCAATGCAAAGGTTCCACGATAAACATTGGTCCCTTATAAACAGAGCGGACGCTTCTCCGGCACGCCGTTTCGGCGAGGGAAGCGTTGCTCGGTGGGGGTCCGCTTCTCCAGGACCAGGATACGGCGCTCGCCGTCCAGCTCGCGCTCCTCGCGCACGAACGCGCCGAGCATCGGCGCTGCATCTTCCAGCGCCTGGCGCTCACGGGGTTCCATAATCGTCCGCTGAAGCAAAGCGCGCCCGCCCAGCCGCAAGAACGGTACCGTCAGCTCTGCCACGGTGGGCGCACTGGCCACCGCCCGGGCAGTTGCGAAGGCAAACTGCTCGCGAAAGCGCGTATCTCGAGCGGCCACTTCGGCCCGCTCGGCGATGGCCTCGCCGGCCAGCCCGCATTCGCGCAGCGCCCGGGCGAGAAAAGCGGCCTTTTTTGCCGTCGGCTCGACGAGCAGGACGCGGGCTCCCGTCGCGATCGCCAGGGGGATGCCCGGCAAGCCACCGCCGGAACCAACGTCCACCAGGCTCTCGCTAACGTCATCAGCCAGGGTGAGGGCATCCAGCAGATGAGGAACGAGCGCCGCAACGTCCTTCGCCCCGGTGAGATTCACGTTACGGTTTGCTTCGAGCAGCAGCGCGCCATACACAGCCAAGCGATCCGCCAAGGCCGCCGCAATGCCGGCGGCAGCCAACGCTGCGGCAAGCTCATCGTGTTCCTCAGCCATTCTAGCCTGCGGCGACCGGTGTGCGTGCATCCACGCGTCGATGCAGCACCACGCTCAGGACGGCTAGATCCGCCGGTGTAATGCCCGGAACGCGCCCCGCTGCTCCCAACGTACGCGGGCGTAGGCGCGAGAGCTTGTCGCGGGCTTCGAGCGAGAGCGCTGCGACGCCGCGATAGTCAAAATCCGCCGGTATCAGGCTCGATTCGTCGGCGGCGGCGCGAGCGATGGCCGCTTCCTGGCGTCCGACGTAGCCGGCCATCTTGATTTCCGTCTCCAACCGCTCGCCGATCGCGTGCGGAACGCCGCTCACAAGGCCGGCAACATCGCCAAAGCGCACGTCGGGCCGTCGCAGCACGTCGGCCACCGTCGATCCCGGCGGCATGACCGCCTCGCCGATCGTCTGTCCGCCAACCTTCACACGCCCGGCTGCCGAACGCGCCGCGGCGATCGCCGATTGCTCGTCAGAGTACCCGGCCCAGCGCTCATCGCCGATCAGCCCGATCTCGCGGCCGATCGGCGTCAGCCGCTGATCGGCATTGTCGTGCCGCAAGATCACGCGGTGCTCCGCACGCGACGTCATCATGCGATACGGCTCATCGACGCCGCGCGTAACAAGATCGTCAATTAAGGTGCCTATGTATGAGGTTTCACGTCCGAGCCGCAACGGTTCGCGTCCCGCCGCGCGCCGTGCAGCGTTGATTCCAGCGATCACTCCTTGCGCTGCGGCTTCTTCATAACCCGACGTTCCGTTGAGTTGGCCACAGTGAAATAATCCAGCAACACGACGGGTTTCCAGACTCGGATCGAGTTCGGTCGGCTGCACGAAATCGTATTCAACCGCATAGCCCGCGCGCAACATGCGCACGTTCGCAAGCCCCGGCAACGTCTGCAACATCGCGAGTTGCACCTCGGCCGGCAACGATGTCGAAAACCCGCCGACATAGAGCGTCGGCTCGTCCCAGCCCTCGGGTTCGATAAACACTTGGTGCGTCGGGTTGTGCGCGAACTTGATGACCTTGTCTTCGATCGACGGACAGTAGCGCGGCCCGATGCCCCGGATCAGATCGAGACCGTAGAGCGGCGAGCGGTGCAAGTTCTCCCGGACAATACGGTGCGTATCGTCGTTGGTAAGCACAACCCAGCACGAGAGCTGCGGCCCCGCGAACCCGCGCGGGGCGCCGAACGAAAACGCCAGCGGCACGCCGCTCGGCCGCTGCTCCACCATCGCCCCGAAGTCGACCGACGTCCGGTCGATCCGCGGCGGCGTTCCGGTTTTCAGCCGGCCGAGCGGAAAGCCCAGCCGCGCCAGCGTTCCCGAGAGCCCGAGCGCCGGCGCCTCGCCGAACCGCCCCTCGGAGCGCACCTCATCGCCACGGAACGTCTTGCCGCCGAGAAACGTCCCGGTCGCCAGCACCACGTTCGGCGCCCGAAGCGTCCGCCCGTCGCCCAGCACCACCCCGGCAACCGCCGCGCCGTCGAGGAGCAGATCCTCGGCCATGCCGGTCACCACGGTCAGATTGGGCGTCGCGGCCAGTACGGCGCGCGCCGCATTCACGTAGCCGGGCTTGTCGGCGAGCACGCGCAGCGCCCGCACCGACGGCCCCTTCGACTCGTTGAGGAAGCGAGCGTGGAGCGCGGTCGCGTCCGCGACGCGCGCCATCTCGCCGCCGAGCGCATCGATTTCGCGCACGAGTTGACCCTTCGCACTCCCGCCGATCGACGGGTTGCAGGCAAGCGTGCAGACCCGCTCCGGATCGCCGGTCACCAGCAGCGTTTCCGCGCCGAGGCGCGCGGCGGCTAGGGCGGCTTCGAACCCCGCGTGTCCGCCGCCGACGACAATCACGGCGGCATCCCGGCGCGGTGAACTCATACGGCGCATAACATTCGCTAGGATTGCATCGTCCACTGCGTAATCGCGCCGGTATGGAGCGGCGCGTTTTCCTCTCCGCGCTGGGAGCGCTGTGCGCAGCCGGGCGGCCGGTTGCGGCGCCGGCGGCTGCCTCGCCGGCAGC
This sequence comes from Candidatus Lustribacter telmatis, assembly GCA_003164045.1. Classification (GTDB taxonomy): domain Bacteria; phylum Vulcanimicrobiota; class Vulcanimicrobiia; order Vulcanimicrobiales; family Vulcanimicrobiaceae; genus Lustribacter; species Lustribacter telmatis. The sequence continues at coordinate 114,383 of PLRU01000018.1, read as the reverse complement.
GATTCATGCCGCCTCGTCGATCGACGACGACGTGACGCCGTTTCTCTACGCGATGACGGGCGGTGTCTTTCGCCGCTTCGGGATCGACGCCGACTTGCAGCGCGCCACGAGCGGCTCAGCGGTTGCGGCCGGCGTTGTCGGCGGCGCCTTCGAACTGGGCAAATCGAGCATCACGTCGCTCTGCGCAGCGCACGTCCGGGGCGTGCCGCTGGTCGCCATCGCGCCCGGCGGTGAATACGACATCAACCTGCCCGCGCAAATCGGCTTGATCGTGCGCGCCGACGGCCCCCTCAAGACCGGCGCCGACCTCGACGGCAAAACCATGGGCGTCTCGGCGCTCAACGATTTCTTCTCGCTCGCGTCGCGCGCATGGACCGACGCGCACGGCGGCGATTCGACGACGATCAAGCTCACCGAAATTCCGATGAGCCAAGCCGGCGCCGCGGTCATCACCGGCCGCATCGACGCAGCGATCGTCGTGCAGCCCTACTATCAGGTCGCGCTGGCCGATCCCAAGATCCGCGTGATCGGTGACCCCTCGAGCGCACTCGGAACGCACTTCATGCAATCCACCTGGTTCACGTCGGCCGATTTCGCGGCCAAACATCCCGATACGGTCGAGCACTTCATGCGCGCGATGCGTGAAGCGTCGACCTACGTGAACGGCCACCACGCCGAAACCGCCGACTTGGTGGCGAAATTCATGAAGCTCGACTCGGTGCCGGCAATGACCACGCGCATCCCGCAAGGCGTGCGTTTCAACGTCGCCCAAATGCAATCGCTCATCGACATCCAAGCGCGCTATAAAATGATTCCGACCGCCTTCGACGTTCACGACCTCATCTATCCGCCCGCACTCCACTAAGGACACGACGCGATGCTTTCACCCGCCGACAACGAGCGCCTGACCCGAGTTGGTCCCGGAACTCCGATGGGCAACCTATTCCGCCGCTACTGGCTGCCGGCATTGCTCGCGGAAGAAGTTCCGGACGCCGACGGTCCCCCGAAGCGCGTGCGGCTGCTCGGCGAAGATCTGATCGCCTTCCGCGATACCGACGGCGTGGTCGCGCTCGTCGGCGCGTTCTGCCCGCACCGCCGCGCGCCGATGTTCTTCGGCCGCAACGAAGAGTGCGGCTTGCGCTGCGTCTATCACGGCTGGAAGTTCGATCGCACCGGTGCGTGCACCGACATGCCGTCCGAACCGCCGGACAGTCTCTTCAAAACGAAAGTCACGATCGACGCCTACCCGACGTGGGAAGGCGGCGACATGATCTGGGCGTACCTCGGGCCGCCGGAACTGCAACCGCCGCCGCCCGATCACGAAGTGCTCCGCACCTCACCCGGTCACCGCGTCGTTTCGAAATCATTTGAGGACTGCAATTTCTTGCAAGCGCTCGAAGGCGGAATCGACCCCACGCACGCGTCGATCATGCACAACATGAACATCGGCGACCGCACGTTCCTCAACAACTACGACTCGCTCGTTGCGCACATCCACCTCGAGAAAACCGACTACGGCTTCACGTATGCCGGCGTGCGTCACCGCTCGAGCCACAACTGGGTGCGCGGCTACCACTGGATCATGCCGTCGTTCCACATGCGCGCTGCCGTCGAAGGCAGCTTCGGCTTCCGCGAAAAGGGCGATGAAGTCCCGACGATCGACGGCCACATCTGGATCCCGATCGACGATCATACGACGTGGATCTACAACTTCATGTACTCGCACGATCCCGCGCGCCCGCTCTCGCGCGAACAAGCCCACAACGCCGAAACGCGTCTCGGCCGCGGCGACTATCTCGATGCGAACTACATCTCAAAGCTCAATCGCAGCAACGATTACGGCATCGACCGCAAGCGCCAGAAATACGAAACGATGACCGGCATCGAGGGCATCAACACGCAAGATTTCGCGCTGCAAGAAGGTATGGGCGCAATCGTCGACCGCACCAAAGAACACCTCGGCACGACCGACCGCGCGATCATCACGCTGCGTCAGATGCTGTTCGAATCGCTCGACGCGATGGAGAACGGCGGAACGCTGCGCGCGATCGATCCGCAAACCTACCGCAACGTCCGCTCCGTCGATCGCATAGTCCCGAGCGACATCGAATGGCGCGACGCGACGAAAGACGACTACGTTGCCAAATTCTGAAGCCCCGCTCCTAGCGGTTGCCATCGGCGACCCCTCCGGCGTCGGCACGGAAATCTCGGTCAAAGCCCTCGCCACCGGCGAACCCCAACGCCGCAGCCGCGTCATGCTCATCGGCAACCACGACGGCATCGTCGACACCGCCCGCACCTCCGGCCTCGACATCACGTTCCAACGCGTCTCCGATGCAGCGGAAGCTCGGGCCATGACCGGCGCCACCATCCCCGTCTTCGACGACAGCACGATCAAGCTCGGCGACTACACCCTCGGCGAACCCAGCGCCGCCGGCGGCCGCGCCACGGCCGGCTGGATCGACCGCGCCGTCGCGTGGGCCGAAGCCGGCAGCATCGACGGCTTCATCATCGCCCCCGTCGACAGCAGCTCGTTCAAACTCGCCGGCCTGCCAAAATCGATCCCGTCGATGCACCCGCCCAACACGTTCCTCTTGCGCATGACCGGCAGCCTGCGCATGATCCCCATCGGCGAACACGTGATGATGCGCGACATCCCCGCCATGGTCACCAAAGCCAACGTCCTCCACGTCATCATGCTCATCGGCGAAACCCTCAAGCGCTGGGGCGTCGCTGCACCGCGCATCGCCGTCGCCGGCCTCAACCCCCACGCGGCCGGGGCCGAAGACGCCGAGGAAATCGCGCCCGCCGTTGCCGAAGCGCGCACCCGCGGCCTCGACGTCAAAGGCCCGCTCTCCCCCGACACCGTCTTCCGCCGCGCGATGCACGGCGAATTCGACGTCGTCGTAGCGATGTATCACGATCAAGGCCAAATCGCAATCAAACTCAACGTCGAGGAAGCGTGCGCCGTGTTCATCGGCTTGCCGTACGTCCGGGTCGGCACGCCGCACGGGTCGGCATTCGACATTGCCGGGAAAAACGTGGCTCAGCACGGCACGATGCTAACCGCCCTCAACGCCGCCGCCTCCCTCGCCAGCGGCGCCGGACTTTAGCCCGGCCCCCGATTGCAGATAATCCGGTTCTCCCGCGTTGTCGCCGCCATCGTGGCCGTGCTCTTCGCTTGCTTCGTGCACGCCTCGGCGGCGCTCGCCGATGCCGACGAAGCAGTAGCCGCACAGGGCGTCAGCCCGAACACGATCGGCATGCAGCCGCTGGTCGCCCCATTTCCGGCGGCGACGGCGGCGCCGGGCGAATCGCCCGTTCGCCCGCGGGAAGACGGGTCGGTCGAAGCGATCCCCATCGTACGCGGCAACCAGAAGACGTTCAACATCGTCGAGCGCACCGCGCCCTGGGCGCTCAAGCCCGGGCTAACGGTTCTCGCGACGACGTACAACGGCGTCGTGCCCGGCCCGGTGCTGGTCGTCGATCAAGGCGATCGCGTCGTCATCGATTATACGAACGACTCGGTGCACCCCGATACGATCCACTTGCACGGCATTCACGAGATCCCGGTAACGATGGACGGCGTACCCGGAATTTCGCAAGCGCCCGTGCCGCAAGGCGGCCACTACCAGTACCGGTTTACCGCCGACGTGCCCGGCACGTTTATGTATCACACGCACGGCAACGAAGCGCAGTTGGATTCGGGACTGTACGGCGCCATCATCGTGCGCCCCGCACATCCCCGCCCCGAAGAACAACACCTCGCGCACGATTTCGTCGAGCTGATCACCGGCTGGAAAATCCAGAGCGCAGCGGAAAATCACTGGACGTTAAACGGAAAAGAATATCCGGCGACGCAGCCGTTCAACGTCAAACACGGCGAGCGGTTCCGCATTCGCTGGATCAGTTTGACCGGCGAAGACACGCACACGATGCACACGCACGGTCACTATCAGCAGCTGATTGCGCGCGATGCGCAACCGGTGCTGATGCGCGACATGCAAGACACGGTGGCACTCTCGCCGGGTCAACGCGTCGACGTCGTCGTGACTGCCGATCAGCAACCCGGCACGTGGCTCGTGCACTGCCACGTAATGGATCACACCGAAGACGCTAGCGGCATGGCCGCGGGACTCATCACCGCAATCCAATACGCCGGCGCACCGAACCGTTTGAGCGCGATGGGTCCCGCGATGGCCGTCGGTATGGTGATGCCGGCGAAGAAGCAGCCGCTGGATTTCATGACGACGACCCTGCTCGGGCTCGTCGCCGGACTCACGATCTTCGTCGGCTTGCCGATTGCGCGCACGCGCAAACTCTCGCCGTACGCCGTCGGTCTGCTAAACGCACTCGCCATCGGGATCTTACTCTACCTGGTCGTCGAAATCGCGCAGAACGCGATCATACCGATCTCGCAGAGCGTCACCGCGTGGCACAATGGCGCGGGCGCATTTCCGGCGGCGCTGATTTCCGTGTTCGTCGTCGGCCTCGTGACCGGACTCGTCGGCCTTGGCAGCGCGGCCACGATGATGACCAAACGCGCGGCAAAGAAAGCCGAAAACCCGCTCGTGCTCGCGGCGATCATCGCGATCGGCATCGGCGCGCACAACTTCGGCGAAGGCCTCGCCATCGGCGCGTCGGCTGCGTCCGGCGCCACCGCGATTGCGATCGGCTTGATCGTCGGCTTCGCGCTGCACAACGCAACCGAAGGCTTCGGCGTCGCGGCGCCGCTCATCGGCAAGTACGTGCCGAGCTGGACGCAGATCGGTATTGCGGGCCTCATCGCCGGCGGCCCGACGTTCCTCGGCACCGTCGTCGGCTACACGTTCAACTCACCGGTGCTCTCGGTGCTGTTCCTTGCAATCGCGATCGGCGCGCTCGTGTTCGTCATCGGCGAATTGTGGTCGGTGCTCAAGCAGAGCGGTCTCACCGCCATGGCGACGACGTGTATGACGATCGGGTTTCTGATCGCGTTTGCAACCGAGCTCTTTCTCGACACCCAAGGCGGGTAGCTGCGCTATTTCCCGATGCAGAAACGCGCGAACACGCCGTCGAGAATCGCTTCGGTGGCCACCGCGCCGGTGATTTCACCGAGTGCGGCGGTTGCTGCCAGCAATTCCGGCGCGATCAAATCCAGCGCATCGCCGGCATCGAGCGTCGCACGGACGCGCTGCAGCGATTCGCGCGCGCGCGCGACGGCGTCCGCCTGACGCGCGGAGGCGAGGTGCGCACGCGTGAGATCGATGTGCTCGCTGCCCCAGCCGGAGTGCGCGACGGCCCGCTGCAGCGCGGCGATCGTTGCTGCATCGAGGACGCTGCCCAGTAACGCATCCGCCTCGGGCGCTTCGCGCGCGTCGAAGCCGGCGCGGCCGAGATCGCTTTTATTGAACAGCACCACCCGTGGCCGCTCGCGCGTTGCAACGAGGACCGCTTGGGCGTCGGCGTCGAGCGGACGCGCGCCGTCGATGACGACCAGCGCGACCGCGGCGCCCTCCAAGGCCCGGCGAGCGCGTTCGATGCCGATGCGTTCCACCGGATCGTCGCTCTCGCGCAAGCCGGCTGTATCGAGGACGCGTACCGCGATGCCGTCGATGAAGAAGCGCTCTTCGATCACATCGCGCGTCGTGCCGGCAATCGCGGCGACGATCGCGCGCTCTTCGCCCAGCAGCGCGTTGAGCAGCGACGACTTTCCGGCGTTGGGCGGTCCGACGATCGCGAGCGTGAGGCCCTCGCGCACGAGCCGTCCGCGCTCCCAATCGTCCACCAGCGCCGCCAGCTGCACGTCGAGCACGGCGATCCGCGCGTCCACGTCGCCGCGTTCCGGCTCCGGCACCTCGTCGGGATAGTCGATCGCGCCGGCGAGCTCTTCGAGCACCGTGGCGATCGGCGCCGCGATCGCGTCGATGGCCGCGCGCAAGCCGCCGGTGAGGTTCGCTTGCGCGGCGCGCGCACCGGCGCGCGATTCGGCATCGATCACATCGGCGACGGCTTCGGCCGCGCTGAGGTCGAGTTTGCCGTTGAGGAACGCCCGGCGCGTGAACTCGCCCGGGCCGGCCGCGCGGGCGCCGGCGTGCAATAGCGCGCGCAACGTTTCACGCGCCACGACCGGACTGCCGTGCACGTGCAGTTCCACGACGTCTTCGCCCGTCACCGTGCGCGGAGCATCCATCGCGAGCGCTAAGCCGCGATCGAGCACCGTACCGTCGACGTCGAGGATTTCGCCGTACGTCGCAACGCGGTCGGCCAGCGGCGCGCGGCTGCGAAACACGCGCGCGACGATCTGCCGCGCGTCGGGTCCACTGCAGCGAACGATCGCGATCGCACCGCGCCCCGGCGGGGTCGCGATCGCCGCGATCGTCTCCATTTACTTCGGGCTGACGACCAACCGGCGATCCGGGTCGACGCCCTCGGATTCGGTGCGCACCACCGACGATTCGGAGAGCGCGAGATGCACGATCTTGCGTTCGCTCGGCAGCATCGGCTCGAGTTTGATCGCTTTGCCTTCGCGGATCACGCGTTCGAGCGTCGCGAGTGCGAGCGTCTTGAGCTGATCGGCTTTGCGCGCGCGATAACCTTCGGCGTCGATCGTGTAGTAGCGACGGTTGTTGCGCACGCCGGCGTTGAGGATGTTGTTGAAGATCAGGTTGAGCGCTTCGAGCGTGTTGCCGTTGCGGCCGATCAGATTCGCCAGCCGCGGCCCGCGAATTTCGAAGTACTCGCCCTCCGAGCGCGCGATGTAAACGATCGCAACGTCGTCGATGCCCATCTTTGCGAGCAGCTCTTCGAGCAGCGTGCGCGCGGGTTTTGCGGCTTCCGGTTCTTCCGATGCCGCGGTCGTCGAACGCGGCGGTCCGGGCCGGCGATCGAAGCGGCCACCGCCGCCGCCGGAGCGTCCACCCCGTCCGCGATCGCCATACTCACGCCGTCCCGACCCGTGATCGTTATCCATCTCTAAGCTCCAACTCCCATATGTAGTAGTGCGGCTCGGGCCCCGGGAAATGCTCCGCTGCGATAACTGCGAGGGCCCGAACGCGATGCGTTCGCTTGAAGCGAACGCACTCAGCGTTTGCTGCGGCGCGAGGCGCGGCCGCTGGTGCTGCCGTTCTTGCCGCCGGTGATGGCGGCACGGTTCGAACTTTTACCGTTGGCGACGGGCGTCGCAACGACCGGCTCTTCAACGGTTTTCTTACCGCCGATCAAACCGTAGCGGCGATACATGTAGAACTGCTGCGCCATCGTCAAGACGTTGAGCGCGAGCCAGTAGATCAGCAGTGCCGATGCCCAGTGATATTTGAAGCCGAAGAACGCGATCATGGCGGGCGACACGATCGCCATGATTTTCTGCGTCTGCGCTTGCTGCGGATCGCTCGACGGCGGGCTGCCGTAACGCACGCTGATGTACATCGAGACGATGTAGAGCACGAAGAGCGGCATGTCGAGCGTTGCGAGGCTGGTCGCAAACACTTGCGGGAAATGCAGCGATAGCGGCGAGCCGATCCAGAGGAAATGCTCGGTCGAGAACTTGCTCAGCTGCGAGTTGATCGCGTAAAAAAGGCCGAGCAAGATCGGCAGCTGGATCAACATCGGGAAGCAGCCGGCAAGCGGATTGACGCCGTGTTCCTTGTAGAGCGCCATCGTTGCCGCTTGGAGCTCTTGGGGTTTGCCCTTGTTTTCGGCCTGCAGCTTCTTGAGCAGCGGCTGCACTTTCTGCATCTCCGCCATCGACTTGAACTGCTGCTGCGCGAGCGGAAAGAGCGCCAAGCGCACGACCAGCGCCAGCAAGAGCATATCCAGCCCGTACGACGGCACCACCGAGTGAATGGCGTTGAGCAGGCCCAGCATCGCGTCGGTGACCGGCTGGAAGAAGTTGAAGGCGAACAACGGAGACCAGGAACCTTTCAGGGATCATTTCAGACGGCTTTGGCCGCAGGCCAAAACGTAACGGATTCGCCGCAGGCGAATCCTTAGGGGACGGGGTCGAAGCCGCCGGGATGCCAGGGCGCGCATCGAACGATGCGCCGAACCGCTAGGAATACCCCGCGCAACGGGCCATGTTTCTCGACGGCAGCGGCCGCGTACTCCGAGCACGTCGGCACAAAACGGCAGGCCGGCGGCAGAATCGGCGAGAGCACCCGCTTGTATGCGCGGATAAGGGCGACGAGCACGCGGGTCATTGCAAGAGCCGTCCCAGTTCCGCAGCGACCGCCGCAAAATCGGCTTCCCCCGCGCCGGGCCGGGCGATCAGCACCAGATCCCGGAAGGGCGCCTCGCCGAAGCGGGTCCGGTCGAGATACGCCTTGACCCGCCGGCGAAGGCGATTGCGGACGACGGCGTTGCCGACGTGCTTGGAAACCGTGATCCCGATGCGGGATCCGCCGCGCGCTTCGGCGGCGAGGAGGACGAAAAGAGGCCCGGTCTGCCGCTTGCCCCGACGCTGGACTCGTGAAAAGTCGCTCCGGCGGCGGAGCGACTGATAGAGGCGCATCGGGCGACGTGGTGAGAAACCGCGCTCAGACGGAGAGGCGGTGACGACCCTTTTTACGGCGCGCCGCGAGGACCTTACGGCCGTTCTTGGTGCTCATGCGCTCGAGGAAACCATGGACGCGCTTGCGTCGGCGGTTGTGCGGCTGGAAAGTCCGTTTCACGAAACTGGTACTCCAAACAAGGGTAAACGAAAAGCACTGTATTGTACCGGGATGAGAGCACCCGAGTCAAGAGAATTCTCAGGATTGCGAATGGCTCCTATGTTGTCCACACCTGTGGACAGGGCTGTGGATAGCCTACCGGGAGGACTCGGCGCAAAGCCTTGCAGCACGGGCGTTCCTGCCGCAGAAATGGGGCCTGCAAAAGTTGCGGAGAATGCCGAAAAGCGCTCGGTTTATCGAGACATTAAGCCCGCTTGCAGCCTGTGGATAAGTGTAGAAAACGGGGGACAACAAACCGCAGGAAGCCGCCCTCGCCTTGCCAATCCGGTAGCCTCATCTCTCCGGTCCATCGACGGGCCGGCCGGTATCTTTTGGCAGGTTTATTGGATGCACACTTCCCTCGCGGATGCCCAAACTTCGGACCTCTGGGCGGCAGCGCTGGAGCTACTCGAACCACGCTATAACAAGCCGGTGTTCGAAATGTGGCTCAAGCCGATGCGCTTGGTCGAGCTCACGCCGAACGAGATCGTGCTCGCAGTGAACACGACGTTTGCCCGCGATTGGGTTGAAAACCGGCTCAAGAACGACATCACGAGCGTCCTCCACGACATCCTGGGCGCGGAGATCGCGTTACGGGTCGTGGTCGATCCGGGCGCCGGGACCGAGAGCGTCCCGACGGCCGTGCCGGCCAAACCGGCGGCAATGGCCGACGACCTGCGGGTGGGGAACCTCAATCCCCGCTACACCTTCGATGACTACGTCGTTGGGAATTCCAACCGCTTCGCCCACGCGGCCTCGCAAGCCGTGGCCGAAGCGCCCGCAATGGCCTATAATCCACTGTTTCTGTACGGCGGGGTTGGCCTCGGCAAAACCCATCTTATGCACGCGATCGGCCACCGCGTGTTGGCGCGCAATCCGAACGCCAACATCGTGTACGTCTCGAGCGAGAAGTTCACCAACGAATTCATCATCGCGATCAAGAACAATCAAACGGTCGAGTTCCGCAACCGCTATCGGCACGTCGACGTACTGCTGATCGACGATATCCAATTTCTCGAAGGCAAGGAACAAACCCAAGAAGAGTTCTTTCACACCTTCAACTCGCTGCACGAGTCGCAAAAGCAACTGGTTATTTCGAGCGATCGTCCGCCGAAAGAAATTCAGACGCTCGAGTCGCGCCTGCGCTCGCGCTTTGAATGGGGACTGCTCACCGACATTCAACCGCCCGATTTTGAGACGCGCGAAGCGATTCTGCGCAAGAAGGCGGAGACCGAACAAGTTCCCGTACCGGACGACGTGCTCGCGTTCATCGCAAAAGTCATCCCGTCCAACATCCGCGAACTCGAAGGCTCGCTCATCCGCGTCGTCGCCTTTGCCAGCTTGACCAAGTCGACGATCACGGTCGAACTCGCGGCGGAAGTGCTCAAGAACGCGGTGGCGGCGGCGCCGATGCATCGCGTGACCATTCCACTGATCAAAGATAAGGTCTCGAAGTTTTTCGGCATCTCGATCAAGGAGATGGAAGCGCAGCGTCGCGATCAGCGCGTCACGATGCCGCGCCAAGTCGCAATGTACATCGCGTGGCAATTGACGGGCGCCTCGCTGCCGCAGATCGCGCGTGAGTTCGGCAAGAAAGACCACACGACCGCGATGTACGCGCGCGACAAGATCGCCGACCTCATGGACTCCGACGAAGCCTTCCGCAACCGCGTCCGCACCCTCATCGCCCAAGTCCAGTCCGACTAACAACCCTTGCGCCGCATACAACCGCGCGTGATAAGAGCCCGGGGGGATAACCCGCCGGGCCTTTTCTTTGGAACGCAACCTGTGGGGCAATCCTTGCACAGGCTTCCCAAACCAGCGTGGATAATGCGAATGCGCGCACGTATGGGGGAAAGCGGGGATGGACGGCGTCTCCCGTGCACACCCTCTAAATCGCGCAAACGCTGTAACGACGGCGGTTTGCCCGATTCATACACGCCGTGCACGTGCCTACTGATACGACGGTTATCTTCAATACTTATAAACGAACGCGTCGGGGACGCGACGGAGCGGTGGACGAGTGAAGTTTACGTGTAGTACCAAAGACATCGCTTCGGCAGTCGGTGCTGCAAGCAAGATCGTGAACGCGCACACGACGGTGCCGATTCTTTCGAACGTGCTCCTCACGGCCGACGAATCCGGCATCAAGGTGCGCGCGACCGATCTGGAACTGACGCTCGAGCAATCGTTCCCGGCGGAGATCTCCGAACACGGCGCGGTTACCGTGCCGGCCAGGCTGTTCTCGGGCTATCTCGGCAACTTGCCGGCCGGATTGCTCGAACTCACCGGTTCGCCCACGCGCGCCTCGATCAAGGCCGAGCGCTCGAACTATGATTTTCTCGCCCTCCCGCCGGATGAATACCCGCCGCTGCCCACCGCCCAAAAGGGCGCGTCGTTTGCCATCGCCGCCAAGAAGTTCCGCGATGGCGTGAACTCCACAATTTTCGCAGCGTCGAGCGAAGAGGCGCGCGGCGCGGTGCTGATGGGTACGCTGCTCGAACTCGAGGGGTCGTCGATCACCCTGGTTGCGACCGACGGATACCGGCTTGCGAAATGGACCGGTACGCTCGATCGTCCGTTCGAGGGCACGGCTAAGTACATCGTTCCATCGCGAGCGCTGGCTGAGGCGGCCCGCAATCTTGGGTCGGCCGAGATGCTCGAAGCAACGGCGCTCGGGGCGCAGGCAAACCAGCTCATGCTCACGGCGGGAACAACCTCCATCGTGGTGCGTCTCGTCGATGGGCAGTACCCGAATTACGGGCAAGTGATTCCGGCCAAATTCGACCGCTCGGTCACCGTAAACACGAGCGCCTTGATCGGCGGCTTGCGCCGAGCCGAACTCGTAGCCGGCGACCGCGCCTCGATGGTCAAACTCGAAGTTACGAACAACACGCTGATGATCACGGCCAAATCCGATGTCACCGGCAATGCCTACGAAGAGCTGGAAGTCGAACAGACCGGCGACGATCTCACGATCGCCTTCAACGCGCGCTATCTGGTCGAGATCCTCAACCACGTGGATTCCCCGCAGACCGTACTCGAGTTCCTCGGGCCGCTCTCGCCCGCTGCGATCCGGCCGCTCGAAGCGAACGATCTCGGCACGCAGCTCTTCGTGTTGATGCCGCTGCGCCAGTAGGCGTTTTTGCTCCTCACCGCGCTGCGTCTGGCCGACTTTCGCAACTACCCGGCGCTCGACTTCGCGCCGGCGCCCGGACTGAACGTCTTCGTCGGACCGAACGCGCAAGGGAAGAGCAATTTGCTCGAGGCGATCGCGATGCTCGCCATCGGCAAATCGTTTCGGGCGCGGCGCGAGAGCGAGTTGATTCGCGATGGCACGCAACTCGCGGAAATTGCCGGCACAGCACAAGTTCCGGCCGGCGAGATCTTCTTGCGGGCGTCGATCGCGCGGTCCGGCAACGGCGCGCGAAAAACGTTTGACGTTAACGGTTCGGCGGTGGGCTTCGCGCGGTTTCTCGGGCGCGCGCGGGTAGTCACGTTCGTGCCGGCCGACTTGCAGCTCGTAGCCGGCGGCCCGGCCCTGCGGCGCACGTTTCTCAACGGCGCGCTCGCGCAGCTTTCGCCCGCGTATTATCGCGATCTCGCGCGCTACGGAAAAATCGTGCAGCAGAAAGCCGCGTTGCTGCGCGGCGCGATTGCACCCGATCGCGAACTGTTGTTGGCGTACAACGAAGAATTGCTGACTCCCGGCGCGGGACTCATCGCCGCGCGCGCGGCCTTCGTCGCCGACATTGCGGCGGCTGCGGACGGCGTGTACGAACGGTGGACCGGGACACGCGAACGCGTGGCGATCACCTACGCGCCGAACGTGGGCGCGCCCGATGCCGATCCGCGCGCGGCGCTTGAAGCCGCACTCGCGAACAACCTCGATGCGGAGCTGCGCCGTAAGACGACGCTCGTTGGGCCGCATCGCGACGACCTGCGCCTAACGATCGACGGGCGCCCGCTCGACGCGTTCGGTTCGCAAGGACAGCAGCGCACGGCGGTACTTGCACTCAAGGTTGCCGAATACGAAACCATGCGCTCCCGGGCCGGCGACGCCCCGATCCTCTTACTCGACGACGTGCTCTCCGAACTCGATGCCGAGCGCGCGGGCGGTTTTCTTGCTGCGGTCGGCACGTTCGAACAGGCCTTTCTCACGACCACCGACTTGCCGGCGCGTTTCGATGACGCGGCGCGCTTCCGCATTTCTGCGGCGACGATCGCCGCGTGCTGAGCAAACTCGGCACGGCGCTGGCCGGCTGGCGTCCGAGCGCGGGGCGTCCGGGCGATCCGCTCACGGTGATTCGCGCCGCGTGGGCCGATATCGTTGGTGACGACGTTGCGCGCGCCGCGCAGCCCGTAGCGCTGACGGGTTCGGCGCTCGTCGTCATCACCGCATCCGGCGCGTGGAGCCACCAGCTCTCGTTTCTCGAGCGCGAGATCATCCGCAGCGTGGTCGCGCTCGGGGTTCCGCAAGTCGAGCGGCTGCGCTTTCGCATCGGTACGATTCGCGCGGCGCGCGGCGCCGGCGGACGGCGGTTGGTGCGCAGTGCCGTCGCCGGCGCACTCCCGGCCGGAAAACCGGTTAGCGCCGACGACGCGGTAGCGCGCTTTCGCGCCGTCGTCGAGCGCCGGCGCAATGCCCATCGCGCCGCCGGCGGCGCGTTCTGTGCGACCTGCGGCGGAGCGATCGCCACCGGCGACCGCTGCCGTCCGTGTGCCGACGGCGAGGAACGCGGCGTGCGCGAGCAGTGCGAACGCATCTTGTTCGATGCGCCCTGGCTCGACCCGGAAGCCGTGATCACGCAAGTCGACGGGCTTACCGCCGAGGCCTACGATCGGATCCGCCGCAGGCTGCTCCGCGCTTGGGTTGATGAGCTTCGGTTGGCGCGCAAACGGCACGCCGTCAAGGCCGAAATCGACCGCATCCGTATCCGCAAATTGGCAAGCTCGTACGTCCTGCTCGAAACGCGCATCGACCCAAACCGGCTGGAATTGGACTCGCCGGTGCGTCAAAACGCGCTCGGCGACTTGTACGCCTTCATACGCGAGGTCGAATCGGGGAAATAGGGGAGCTAAATCCTCGGTTTTGAGGTGAAAATTTTCGCGGGTGGCGAAGTGGTAGTGTCGGAATGCAAGATTATACAGGCGAACAAATCGAGGTCCTGCGGGGCCTCGAAGCCGTCCGGAAACGTCCGGGCATGTACATCGGGAGTACGTCGGAACGCGGCCTTCACCAACTCGTTTACGAAGTGGTCGATAACGCGGTCGACGAGGCCCTCGCCGGCTATTGCACCGAGATCGATGTCGTTATTTACAAGGACGGCTCGGTTTCGGTGAACGACAACGGCCGCGGAATTCCGGTCGACATTCACGCCGAGGAACAGCTGCCGGCCGTCGAGGTCGCAATGACCATCTTGCACGCCGGCGGCAAGTTCGGCAAGGGCGGCTACAAGGTGTCCGGCGGCTTGCACGGCGTCGGGGTGTCGGTCGTCAACGCGCTCTCATCGCAAATGACGACGCGCGTGCGCCGCGACGGGAATCTCTACGAGATCAAGTTCGAGCGCGGTATCACGTCGACGCCGTTCAAGAAGATCGGCAAATCCGAGAGCAACGGCACCTATCAGTGGTTCAAACCGGACGCCGAGATTTTCGAGACGCTCGATTTCTCGTGGAACACGCTCGAGAAGCGGTTGCGCGAACTCGCCTTTCTCAATCGCGGCCTGCGCATAACGATGAAAGACGAGCGCGTCGAAGTCGAGGGCGACAAGCCCAAAGAGAAGATTTACTTTTACGAGGGCGGCATCGTCTCGTTCGTCGAGTGGCTCAACGAGAACAAAGAAGCGCTGACGCCGGTCATTTCGACCAACGGCGAGCGCGACGGTAACCTCGTTGAATGCGCGCTGCAGTGGACCGACGGCTACAACGAAGTCGTCTACTCCTATGCGAACAACATCAACACGATCGAAGGCGGAACGCATCTTATCGGCTTCCGCACTGCGGTCGCCACAAAGGTGAACGAATACGCGCGCAAGCGCGGCATGCTCAAGGATGCCGACGCGAACCTCTCCACCGACGACTGCATGGAAGGCCTGACCGCGATCGTTTCGGTGAAGCTGCAAGACCCGCAGTTCGAAGGCCAAACGAAAACCAAGTTGGGCAACGCGAAGCTGCGCCCGATCGTCAACGCGCTCGTCACCGAGCGGCTCGATTTCTTCCTCGAGGAAAATCCGAAGATCGCGCGAGTCATCGTCGAGAAGTGTATGTCGGCGGCGCGCGCCCGCGAAGCCGCCAAAAAAGCCCGCGATCTCACCCGCCGTAAGAACGCGCTCGACGGCAGCGGCCTGCCCGGCAAGCTGGTCGATTGCAAATCGCAAGATCCGGAAAGCTGCGAGATTTTTCTGGTGGAAGGCGATTCGGCCGGCGGCACCGCCAAGGGCGGCCGTGATCCGAACACGCAAGCGATCTTGCCGCTACGCGGTAAGATCCTCAACGTTGAAAAATCGCGACTCGACAAGATGCTCGGCAACGAAGAGATCCGGACCATGATCACGGCCTTCGGCACGGGTTTCGGCGAAGAGTTCAACGCCGACAAGCTGCGCTATCACAAGATCATNNATGACCGACGCCGACGTCGACGGTTCGCACATCCGCACGCTGCTCTTGACGTTCTTCTATCGCCAAATGAAAGCGCTGGTCGAGCGCGGGTACGTGTACATCGCGCAGCCGCCGCTCTACGGCGTGAAAAAAGGCAAGAAGCAGTGGTGGGCGTTCACCGAAGAAGAACTCAAGCTCATCTTCGACGGCGACGATCCCAAAGAGTTCACCATCCAGCAGTTCAAGGGTCTCGGAGAAATGGATGCCGAGCAGCTCGCCGATACTACGATGGATCCGAATAGCCGCCGCCTCAAACAGGTGACGCTTGACGAAGCCAGTGAGGAAGCCGAGCGCATGTTCACCACGCTGATGGGCGACAAGGTCGAACCGCGCAAGCTCTTCATTCAGGAGTACGCCCGGACCGTTCGCAACCTCGATCTCTAGTGGATTCGCCTGCGGCGAATCCTTCGCGTTCGGGCTTGCGCCCGATCCGCCCTCATCAAGTCGTAACGATCCGGTAACGGGAACGGCGTGGGTGAAGGCCCAAACGCCACACGTTGAGTGAGCGCCTGATGTCACAACGCCGCCGGTGGGGTAGCGCCCTCGCGATCGCTGCGGCGCTCGTGCTGGCGCTGGCATTGACGCATCACGCGATCGCGAAGTTCGCCGTCGAGCGCGGGCTCGGCGCGGCGATCGGCTACGACGTCCGGTTCGGCGACATGGCGCTCGGCTGGTCGCACGCGACGTTCACCAACATGCACGTCGGCAAGAACGGCGATCCGGTACTCGACGCGGCCCGCGTCGATGTCGACTACGCTCTGCGCGACATCTTTCCGGGCGGCAAACACCGCTTTGGCTTCGCCGGCGTTGCGATCGACCGGCCGACGCTGACGCTCGTCCGGCACGCCGACGGTTCGTTCAACTTCAACCGCGGCGGTACGTCGTCGTCGCCGCCGGCCTCGACGCAGGCCGCCGCCGAGCCGCTGCTCTTTAGCGCGCGGGTGCGCGACGGCACGATCAAACTCATCGACCAAGCGCCGCTCGAGCGCGACCTCGCCGAACAAGCCGTCGTCGGCGTGTCGATCGACGCCTCGGTGCAGTCCAATGCGCGCACGGTCGCGCGCATCGACGGTACGCTCGTCGGGCGGCGCTCGCAGTCGGCGCCGATCGCGCGCTGGCCCCTGAGCGTTCGGTCCGTCATCGATTACTCGCGCGGCTTTGCGATGCACCGTTTCCGCGCGCCGCAACTTCCGTTGCGTGGGATGCTGAACTTTCTGGTGCACGCGCCGATCGCAAGATTCGACGACGGCGTGATGCGCGATGTCGATGTGCGCGCGTATGCGATCGGCATCGAAGCGCAAACGCCGTTCGGCTATCGCCTCGGCGGCGGCGGCGCGCTCGACGGCGCGCAGATCGCGCTGGGCCCGCTGGCGAAACCCATTCGCGATTTGCACGGGCGCATCGACCTCTTCGACGACGGCGTCACCGCACCGGACTTGCACGGCATCGTGGCCGGCATGCCGCTGCAGATTCGCGGCGGCATGTACGACTTTGCGAACGTGCACTTCAGGCTCGGCATTACGGCCGATCCGCAACTCGCCCAGTTGCGCGAGCTCTTCACGTTCTTGCGCGATCAGCCGGTGCGCGGACCGTTGCATGTGGAAACGCTCGTGACGGCGAGCGCCGCGCAACCATTGATCCGCACGGTCATTTCGTCGCCGCGCGTGTACTACGCCAAAATTCCGCTCGATCGCGCCGGTGGTACGGTCGACTACGAAGACGGGATCGTTTCGTTCGGCGGCTTTCACACCGGCTTCGGCGCGCTGCAGAGTTCGCTCGCCGGCGAGGTTGCGGTGAGTCAACCTGTGGCCGAACTCGAAGGCGCCGTGCACGTTGAGGGACCGGCATCGTCGCTGCCGTATGCGCAAGCGATTGCAGCCGGCGAAACGATTCGCGCCGATGCGATCGTCGGCGGCAGCGGCGTGAACGGCTTCCGCGCGCGCGGCACCATCGATTCCGATGGCGCGCACGGCTCCGGTGCGGGCTTCCTTGCGATCGACGAACACGGCACGGGCGAAGTGGGGCCGTTTCTCTTTACGCGCGATAACGGCTCGGTGCTCGCGGGCGCGTTCCGGCTCGAACGGGCCACCTCGATCAGCGCGGGCTGGGCGGTCGCGGAACACTATCGTTTCGCCGTGCCGGAACGCATCGCGGCTTTGCCCGGCGTGCAGATCGTCGGGTTCCCGGACATCGGCGGTATCGTCGACGCGGCGATCGTCGCCGGCGGACCGCCGAGCGATTTTGCCGTTACCGGTCACGTGCAGATGCACGACGCGCGCTTCGAACACTATCCACTCGGCACGCTCTCCGCGGATCTCGGCGGCACGTTTGATGATATGCGGCTCCACGGCATTCGTCTGGATGGTCCGCGCGGCCGATTCAGCGGCGATGGCGCCGTTGCGCGCGGCGTGTTCGGCGTGCGCGGCACCTACGACGGCTCGCTCGCCGATCTGCGCGTGTTCACCGGTGACATCGGCGGACGGGGCAC
Organism: Candidatus Lustribacter telmatis; assembly: GCA_003164045.1. Classification (GTDB taxonomy): domain Bacteria; phylum Vulcanimicrobiota; class Vulcanimicrobiia; order Vulcanimicrobiales; family Vulcanimicrobiaceae; genus Lustribacter; species Lustribacter telmatis. The sequence continues at coordinate 96,548 of PLRU01000018.1, read as the reverse complement.
CGTGCACGCACCGGTCGCGGCACTGGTCGACGACCGCGGCGTAACCGTGCAGACGGCCGGCGCGGTGCTCGGCGGCGGCAGCATTCACGGCGTCGCGCTCGGAGCGGCCGCCGGAACGATGACGATTGCGGGCACCACCGTGCGAATCGTCACCGGCGCCGCGACGCTCGATGGTGCGCACGCGGTCGCGGCCGCGCGCGGCGGAGAAACGGCGATCTCGATGGTCGGCGTGCCGGCGGCGGCGTTCGCCGGTTCGGGTCTGCCGCTCGATGCCGGCCGCGTTTCGATCTTTGGCCTCGGTAACTTGGAGCGGCCGTCGTTTCACGGCAGCATCGATCTCGACCGCGGTGTGGCGCGCGGCTACCCGCTCGGCGGCTGGGTCGATATCGCGCTGGACGGACGCACGCTGAGCATTCGCGACGGGATCGCGGCGCTGGGCGGCACGTACGGCCGTCTCGGCGGGCGCATCGACGACATCGGCGGCAGTGACTTCCGCTACGACCTCGATGCGGGCGTGGCGCTGGGGGACGTCGGCGACGTGATCCACGATCTGCATTTGCCGCTGCGTCATGCCGACGGCAGTTTCGGCGCGCGGCTGCACGTGTTCGGCGGCAGCGACGCGCCGTCGATCGCGGGCACGGTTGACGCACCCGAAGGCTCGTATAACGGCTTGCCGTTTCGCGATGCCGGCGGGCGGCTTGCGGTGACGAACGGCGCCATCCGCGTCGATCAGGGCCGGGTCACGGTCGGGAGCACGCACGCCGCGTTCAACGCGTCGGCCGGCGACGGCGCGCTCGCGCTTTCGGTGCGCAGCCCGGCCGCAAACCTGGCCGATTTCGACGACTACTTCGATGAAAGCGAGATCATGGCCGGAACCGGCGCCTTGAACTTCAGCTTCAGCAATTCCGGCCGGAAGACGACGACCGCCGGCAGCGTGGCCCTGACCGGGACCCGGCTCCGGCGCTTTCCGCTCGGGACCGTGAACGGGCACTGGTCGACCGCCGGCGGCACGATCGCCGCGGACCTCGCGATCGCCGGTGCGGCCGGCGCCATGCACGCCGGCGGCACGATCGTCCCGGCAGCTGCGGGCCCGATCGATGCGCTGCGCCGGGCCCGCATCGCGGCCGACGTCACGGCGAACAGCGTCGATCTCGGCACGTTCCTCCCCGCGGCCGGCTTCACGTATCCGATCCTCGGGCGTTTCACCGCCGGCGGCCAGATCGCGGGCGTCTTTCCGCGGCTGGCCATCGGCGGCCACGCGTCCGTGGCGGGCGGCCAGATCGGACCGTTTCCGGTGCTCAGCGCCGATGCCACGACGCGGATCCTCGGCAACCGCGTCTCGATCGATACGGCCAGCGCCGATCTTGGCTTCGTGCAGCTAACCGCTAACGGCGTGGTGGGGCTTACGCCGGCCGATCCGCTCTCGCTCCACGTCCATGCCTCCGTTCCCGACCTCGCCACGGCCGTCCGGCGGGCACTGCCGCGCAAGAACGTCGATGTGGCCGGCGCACTCGAGTCCGACGTCCTGATCACCGGCTCGTACGCCAAGCCCCAACTCACCGCCGGCTTCGATGCGACCAAGCCGCGTTACGGGCCGCTGCTGGTGCAGCGCATCATCGGCAACCTCGAGAGCGACATGCATACGGTCAGGCTCAACAGCGCCGAGTTCGTGCTCAACCACGGCTCGGCGGTGATCGCCGGGTCCCTCCCGATCTCCCTCAATCCGGCCGGCATCGGGCCGCCCCAGGCGCCGCTCTCGATCACGGCCGACGCGCACAGCGTCGACCTGACGTCGCTGGCGCCGCTGCTTCCGGGCGCGGGGACGAAGCTCACCGGCACGGTCGATGGGCATCTCGCGCTCGAGGGCACGGTCCGCTCACCGCGCGTGCTCGGTACGGTCAGCCTCACGAACGGCTCCTACGTTTCGAGCGTCGAGACCTCGCCGATCCGGGATGCCAGCGCTCAGCTGGCTTTTGAAGGAACGTCCGTCGCGCTCCAGGCGCTGCACGCCCGGGTCGGCAACGGCTCGGTCGACGCATCCGGCCGGCTCGACTTGCCGATCCCGGGCGCACCCCCGCAGGGCTACGCGATCACCATCGCCGCCAAGGGCGCGCAGGTGAACGTCCCGGCGTTGGGCGGCGGCACGATCGACGGCACGGCCAAGCTGGTGAGCGGGTCCCAGCTGCCGACCCTCAGCGGCGACGTGACACTGACCAACGCCACGATCCCCTTCGCCGCGATCTTCCGGCCGTCGAGCGCCCCGGCCGAGGCGGCGGCCGGCGGCGCGCCGCCGTTCGACCTCGCCTTCGACCTGCGCGCCGACACCAAGAACATCCGGATCAAGTCGCCGATCATCGACGTCGGCGCGGCCGGCACCATCGTGCTGACGGGCACGCTGCGTTCGCCGCGGGCGGCCGGCCAGGTTACGGCCACCCGCGGCGGCGTGTTCTCGACCTACCAGCGCCTCTTCCGCATCCAGGACGCGACCGTGACCTTCGACCCGAATGCGGGCATCGTCCCGAACCTCGACCTGCACGCGACCGCGCACGTGGAGAACCCCGATCCCGATCCCAGCCGCAACGCGATCGGCAGCGCCGACATCACGGTCGCGGTCACCGGCCCGGCCGACGCCTACACGATCAGCTACGCATCGCAGCCGGCGTATTCACAAGCGCAGATCGTGGCGCTGCTGGTCGACCTGCCGGTGCTCGGCTCGTTGAATTTCGGTCCCGGCACGCTGGCCGGCACCCTCCGCGGCGCGCCGGGCGAATCCGACGCGTTTCTTCCCCCCGGTGTGACACCGTATAAAACCGGCGTCACGCCGATCCAGCAAGAGGCGTTCTCGTTGTTCAATACGCAGCTCACCCAGCGCTTGCTCTCTCCGCTCGAGAACGCACTCGGCGGCGCGACCGGCTTGACCGATTTGCAGCTCACGCTCGACTACGGCGGCCGCGTCGGCTACACGGCGCGCCAGCAGCTCTCGCGCAAGCACGCGGTCTACGCCACGGTTGGTCAGGTCCTTAGCTATCCGACGCGCACGCAGATCGGCTTCGCGTCGCGGCCCGATCCGGCGACGACGATCAGCTTCAACTACTTCCAGCAGAACGGCACGCCGTACTACAGCAACTCGATCTTCGGCAATACAAGCACGGTCGAAGTGATCAACGGCGTCCAGCCCCTCAGCGACCGCCAAGGCTTCAGCTTCTCGATTACCCGGACTTATCCGTAGGCTCTAATGCACATACACAAGGCCATCCAAGAGTGGAACGATAAAGTTCGGGCCCGGGAACCCGCCACAGAGCGTGCGCGTTTGGTTTCCCAGAGGTGCGCTAGCCCGCGCCCCAGTTTGCTCGCTCGCAGGGACAGAAGTTTGCTCGATTGGTTCGGCCGCGCGCCGCGAACGGGGCTCGCGCTCCTCGCATTGTTCGGTCTCCTCATGCCGCCCGCCGTGGGCGCGCCGACCCCGTCCCCCGCCGCTGCACCAACCGTGGCCCCCGCAGCTGCACCAGCGCCCGCGAGCGCACCGAACGTCGTCGACGTTTCGGTTACCGGGAACACGCATATTCCGACCGATCGTATTCTGGCGGTCGTCCGCACGAAGATCGGCCAGCCGTTCGATCCCGCGGTCGTCACGGACGATCTGCGCGCCATCAACGATCTCGGCTTTTTCGCCGATCAGGCGCCGCCGGTCATCAAGCAGCGCCCCGACGGCGTTTCGGTTACGTTCCGCGTCGTCGAGAACCCGGTCGTAACGAGCATCCGTTTTCAGGGCAACCGCGCCGTCTCCGTCGACACGCTCAGCGCGTTGATGGATACCGCCCAAGGGCAAGTGTTCAATCTCAAGACGTACCAAGAAGACGTCTTGAAAATCAATTCGTATTACGACAAGATCGGCTACGGCGGGCAAGTGCCCTCGCACGTCACCGACGTCAACATCGATACCGCCGGCGTGCTGACGCTGACGATTCAAGAAGGCTTGACGGTTCGGCACATCATCATCGTCCCACCGCCCGATGCGGACCCGGTGTTGCCGCCGCGGTTGATCACGCAAGCGCTCGTGACCAAAGAAGGCAGTTCCTACTCCGAAGCGCAGCGCGACAAAGACGTCGACAAACTCAAAGAGCTCTACAAGCAATACGATCTCACGATCGGCGATTTTGAAGCCGGCATCGATCCGGCGACGGTCGACACCAAGGCCGGCACGGCCGACGTGCGGTACGCAATCTCCGTCGCGCGCGTCGGTGCGGTCGAGATCACCGGCAACACATCGACGCACGACGACGTGATCCGCCGCGAACTGCGGCTCAAGCCCGGCATGCTCGTCACCGACTCGGGCGTGCGCAACGATTACAACCGCCTCAACAACCTCGGCTTCTTCGAGAAGGTCGACGTAACGTCGAACCCCGGACCCGACCCGAAGAAGCCGTCGTTCGTCACGCTGAAATGGTCGGTCAAAGAGCAGCGCACCGGCACGGCGCAAATCGGCGCCGGCTATTCGGGCGGCTTGACCGGTACCGGTCTCACCGGCAACATCTCGTATTCGCAGAACAACATCAACGGCACGGGCAACGGCGCCTCGATCCGGTTCGAAAAAGGCACGCAAGTCGGCGATGCCCAGCTCTCGTTCACCGTGCCGTACCTCGGCAACTCGGAACGATCGAACAAGTACAGCCTCGGTGCGACGGTGTTCACGCAGTCGCAGACCAACTACTATCCGGTCTATCTCGCGACGGCGGCGCCCGCGCCGGGCATCACGTCGACGCCGATTCCGGCGGGTGTGAACATCCCGGTTTCGATCGTGCCGGCCAATCCGACCAACTACATCCTCGAGAGCGGCGTCGCGGCGACGTACCAAACCGCCTCGACCGGCTTCAGCACGACGCTCGGCCGCCGTTTCTCGGATTACGTCCGGGGTTCGATCGGCGTGAATATCCAAGAAGTGCAAGCTAGCGCGTCGGTTCCGCTGCCGTACTACTTCCCGAGTTCGCAAACCCTCAACCCGGTAGCGCAGCTCAACACGAGCGGCGTTATCGACACCTCTTCAAACAGCGCGTCGAACGCCATCGGCATCAGCGCGCCCTCGCTCGCGCAGATCGATTCGACGCGGCCGTACGCGCTGCACAGCCTCGTGTTCGGCCTCGGCAGCGACACGCGCGACGACATCCAGAATCCGCGCAACGGCTGGAACGTTTCCGGTACGGATGAAGTCTCGAACACGAACATCGGTTCGGCGTTCGACTACTCGCAGTACACCTTTGATGTGGCGCGCTTCTTCCCGGTGCTCAAACGCTCGACGTTCGGCGCGCACGTGCGCTACGGCGTCACTACCGGCGCCATTCCGGTCAACAAGCTCTTCACGTTCTCCGACCAAGAATTGCGCGGCTACACCAACCCGTTCTACGGCACGAACATCGCGCTGATCCAAGCGGAACTGCGCTACCCGCTCACGGCCGATCGTAAATTCTCACTCGTCATCTTCGGCGACGACGGCGCGACGCGCATCGTCGGCGGACAGCAGATCAACAGCGACAACTCGACGACCGACCTCAACGCCTTCATCTGGCACGCGGATGCCGGCATCGGCGTTCGGTTCGACGTCCCGCAACTCGGCCTACGCACCCTGCGGCTCGACTTCGCCCACGGCACGCTCGGCTCGCACATCTCGTTTGGTATTGGACAGACGTTCTAATCACGATGAAGAACTCACGCAACGCTTCACGCATGGCGGCCTTGGCCGCGCTCGCATTCGCACTGATCGCGGCACCGGCGGCCATTGCGGCCGACACCGCCGACATCGGTTTCGTCGATCAGGGTGCGCTCTCGGCGCTGCCGTCGTTCGCGGCAGCGAAACGGCAGATCGACGCCTACGGCACCGACCTGCAAAAGCAATACATCGGCCGCGCGCGTAACGCTTCACCGTCCGAGCAGCAACGGCTGAGCAGCGATTTCCAGCAGAAGATCGCCGACAAGCAGCGTCAGGTGCTCGGACCGCTTTTCCGGCGCGCCCAAATTGCGATCGCTTCGGTCGCTTCGAGCCATAATCTCTCGGTGGTCGTCGACAAACAGATCGTCATCGTCGGCGGTGAGGACATCACCGGCGGCGTGCGCGATCTGCTCACCGGCGTCGGCGAACCGGTGCCGCCGGTCAATACGCCGCCGCCGTCGAGCGTCGGCTACGTCGACCAAGCCGCGATCGATGCGCTCCCCTCGATGAAGAGTGCCGCCGATGATTTCCAGAAGTTCAAGGCGACGCAAGATCAGCAAACGTCGGTGAAGTTCAAGGCTGCAAAGACGCAAGCCGACCGCGACGCGATCTTGAAAGATTATCAGAAGACGCTCACCGACAAGCAGAATCAGACGCTCAAGCCGCTCGTCGACAAAACGCGCGACGCCATGGCCAGCGTGGCGCAGAAAAAGGGCTTGGTCCTGGTTGTCGACCGCAGCAACATCATCTACGGCGGCACGGATATCACGGCCGACGTGACCAGCGCGTTAAAATAGTGCGCCGACTGCTGGCGCTCGCCGCGTGCGGGTTGCTCGCCGCCTGTGCTCATGACGGTTCGTCCGCACCGCCGGCGGCCGCGTCGCCGGGTGCGGGCCGGGTCGGGTACGTTCGTATGGACGACCTGGTGAAGAAGCATCCGCTCTACGGACAACTCGCGCAATATAACGACAACATCGCGGCGCTGAACTTGAGCGCGATCGTGCCGACCGTGCTCGCCGCGGGTCCCGATCTCAAACGTGAAGAGGCGCGGCTCGAAGCGCAGCTGGATGCGGCCGCCAAACGCACGGATGCGCTGCTCGCGGCCAAGGGCAAGAGTTATCAAGACCGCGAAAACGCGGCGATTGCCGCCGCGCTGCGAAGTGCGGGCGCACCGTCGGGTCCGAGCGTCGCCGGCATTCAATCGCAGATGGAAGGCACGGCCAAGACGCAGGCCGCCGGCGCCGGTGCGCAAGCGCAGCGCGATCTCGATGCGTACCGCAAGCAGCTCGAGGCGCAGGACATGGCGCAGATCACCGCCGCGCAGCACACGCTCGCGGCCCGCGCCGACCGCACCTACCGCGCCAAGGCCGACGAACTCAACGCGACGGAAGCGTCGCTCTCGCTGCTCTTGGCGAACGCCGATGCGGCCGAGCGGCTCTCGCTGCGCACGCGGCTTTCGAGCTTGGCGATGGACGACGCTGCCCGCGACGATGCGAACAAAGCGCTGGCCGCGCTCGATCGCAAGGAAGCCGATTTGCTCGCGGCCGCGCGCAACCGCGACGCGCAAACGCTCGCCGCGTTGCAGACGCAGCTGCGCGGCGGTATCGAGACCGACCTGCACAAGCAGGTCGCGCAGATTCAAGCGCGGTCCGTGGCGCGTTTCCGCGAGCGGGCCGGCCAGTTGCAGACGCAATTCGCGCCCGGCAGCGGTCCGCTGATCGCGACGTCGCCGAACGGCGCCCCGCAAGTCAGCCCGAATCTCCCCCCCGCCTTGCGAGCGCGCATCGCGCAGCTCCACGCCGACTATACGCAGGCGTTCCAGAGCGATGCGAAAGCGACGATCGCCGACTTCCAGAAGACGCGGTCGGATCTCACCCGGCGCTACGCGCAGCTCACCGGCACCGATGCCGCGGCCACGCAGAGCGCACAACTGGAAATCCGTTCGCTTCAGAAGAAGCGCGACGACCTCTACGGGCAGATGGTTGCCCAAATCGACCGTGAAGTGAAGACGATCGCGCAAGCGCGCGGCATCTCGACCGTCGTTAGCACGGTCGCGCCGGCCGGCGGCGTAGATCTTACCGGTGACGCTATGAAAGACATCGAAACGCTCCATGAATAATCGCGTTGTTTTTGCGGCGCTCGCGGCGTCGCTCTTGGGAATGTCGGCGTGTTCGAAGCCGCCGCAGAGCGACATCGGACTCGTCGATGTGCAGCGGATCACCTCGAATTGGCCGAAATTTCTGAACTATCAGAACCAGCTCAATTCGGACGTGGCCGCGATCCGCAGTTCGCGTGCCTCGGATAACGATAAGACGCGCGAACTGCAAGGCCTGCAAGCACGTTTCGCCACGAACCAAACGGAATTGACGAATAACGTCCGCGATGCTGCGAACCAAGTCGCCAGCGATAAGCACCTGCGCTTTGTCTTCACGCGGCAGTTCGTCGGCTACGGCGGCGTCGACATCACCTCCGACGTCGAAAAAATTCTGCAGGTTGTGGAAAAGGCGACGCCGGCCCCGTGACCGGCGACCTCGGAACGCTCGCAGCAATCGCCGAGCGGACCGGCGGCCGGGTAATCGGTGATGCAGCGGTGCGCATCGCGCGCATCGCGGCGATCGACGACGTCGATGCCACCGCGCTGACGTTTGCAACGGACGAGCGTTTTCTGCGGGCCGCGCTCGAATCGCGCGCGGCGGCGATCCTCGCGGATGAAAAGCTCGTGGACCCGGCGGTGACCTACGCCAAGCCCATCGTAGCCGTCGCTTCGCCGCGCTTGGCGCTCGCGACGTTGCTCCGCGCGCTCGAAGCACCCCGGCCGAGCGGTCCCTATCAGCACCCCAGCGCCGTCGTCGATGCGAGCGCGAGGATCGGGACGAACGTTTACATCGGTCCGCTCGTGGCGATCGGCGAACGCGCGTCGATCGGCGCCGGCACGGTGCTTGCCGCCGGCGTCGTCGTCGGCGCCGATGCGCGCGTCGGCGCGGAGTGCATGCTGCACCCGCGCGCGTACGTCGCCGACCGCTGTATCCTCGGCGATCGCGTGGTATTGCAGGCGCAAGCGGTGGTCGGCAGCGAGGGCTTCGGCTGGGCGTTTCTCGAGAGCACGCTGCAAAAGATTCCGCAAATCGGCATCGTCGAACTCGGCGACGACGTCGAGATCGGTGCGAACACGTGCGTCGATCGCGCGCAAACGGGCATCACGTCGATCGGCAATGGCACGAAGATCGATAACCTGTGCCAAATCGGCCACAACTGCCGTATCGGAAAACACACGGCGATCGCCGCGTTGACGGGTCTGGCCGGAACGACGACGATCGGCGATTACGTGCAAGTCGGGGGGCAGAGCGGGTTCGGCGGTCACTTGACGATCGGGTCGCGCGCAAAGATCGGCGGGGGCTCCGAGGTGTGGAGTGATGTTGCGGCGGGCGCGACGGTCAGCGGCTCGCCGGCGCGCGACCACCGGGAAAATTTGCGGGTACAGGCGTACGTCCGGCGCCTTCCGAAACTCATCGAACGAGTCGAAGCGCTCGAACGTTCGCGCGCAAGCGACCATCCCGACGAGCATTGAACCCTGCAGAATCAAGCAACGCTCCGCAACGCGATCGAATTTTCGGGCGTCGGTCTGCATACCGGCCGGCCCGCGCGTGTTCGCGTCCAACCGGCAGCGGCCGGTAGCGGCCTGCGTTTCCGGCTCGACGATGCGGTTGAGTTTCCGGCGCATCCCGACTACGTGGTGGACACGCGCCGCGCGACCGTGCTCGGTTCGGGCGAACATCGCGTGTCGACCGTCGAGCACTTGCTCTCCGCACTGTTCGGCTGCGGCGTGACCAACGCGCTGATCGAGGTGGACGGCCCCGAAATCCCCGCCGCCGACGGCAGTGCGCGCGAGTTCGTGGCCGCAATCGACGCCGCCGGCGTTGCCGAACAGCCGTTGCCGCAGCCGCGCAACGTGGTGCGCGAGCCGCACGTGTTTCGCGACGGCGACAAGCTGCTCGCCATCGTCCCGGCGCCGGCGTTTCGCGTGCGCATGACGATCGACTTTCCGCCGCCCGTCGGTTCGCAATACGTCGACTACGACAGCCGTTCGGCCGAGTATCGCACGGCGGTCGCGCCGAACCGCACGTTCGGGTTCCGGCACGAAGTCGAAGCGCTGCTCGCGCGCGGTCTCGCGATGGGCGGCTCGCTCGACAACGCGATCGTGTTCGATGCCGATGGTCCGATGTCGCCGCTGCGCGCTGCGGACGAGCCGGGGCGGCACAAGGTGCTCGATCTGATCGGCGATTTCGCTTTACTCGGCGCGTATCCGCAGTGCGAGGTCATCGCGATCAAGAGCGGTCATGCGCTGCACTTCGAAGCGGTGCGCTCGCTCGTCGATCGCGCATCCGTTGCGGTAAGCGCGGGGTAACGGCATGGCCTTCATCGACGTGCGCGAGATCATGACGATCCTGCCGCACCGTTATCCGCTGTTGCTGATCGACCGCATCACCGAACTCGAACCGATGAAGTTCGCGCGCGGCTACAAGAATATCACCGCCAACGAGCCGATGTTCACCGGCCACTTTCCGGGCAACCCCGTGTTTCCGGGCGTGTACATGGTCGAAGCGTTGGCGCAGCTCGGGGGCACGATGGTGCTCGAGCCCGGCGACATGGCGCGCAAGCTCGTCTATCTCGTCGGCATCGACAAAGTGAAGTTTCGCCGGCCCGTCGTGCCGGGCGATCGGCTCGATATGGAAACGCGCATGCTGCGCGCGCGCCGCAACATCGGCTGGGTCTCCGTCGAAGCCACCGTCGACGGCAAACTCGCGTGCAGCGGAGAGATGATGTTCTCGATCGGCGCCGATGCGACGAGCACTGCCTACGATGCGACCATCCTGCACCAGTGATTCATCCCAGCGCCATCGTTCATCCGTCGGCAAATATTGCCAAGGACGTCGAGATCGGTCCGTACTGCATCGTCGGCGCGAACGTCGTTATCGGCGCGCGCTCGAAGCTGCTCGCGCACGTCGTGATCAACGGCCGAACGACGCTCGGCGAAGACGTGATCGTCCATCCGTTCGCCTCTCTCGGCGCAGCCTCGCAAGACCGTAAGGCCTCCGACGACATCTCGTACACGAAGATCGGAAACCGCACGATCATCCGCGAGTATGCCTCGATCCACCGCGCCACGGTCCCGGGCAACACCACGGCGATCGGCGACGATTGTCTCTTGCTCGCGTACACGCACATCGCGCACGACTGCACGATCGGCAACGACGTGACGATGTCGAATCTCGCGCAGCTGGCCGGACACGTCGTGGTCGAGGATCACGCCGGGATCGGCGGGATGGTCGGCGTGCATCAAGACGTGCGCATCGGCGCGTACGCGTTCGTCGGCGGGATGACCCGCATCACGCGCGATGTGCCGCCGTACTTCTTGGCCGAGGGCAACCCGGCCGAAGTGCACGGACTCAACAGCGTTGGTTTGCGGCGCCGGAATTTCGCCGCCGAGGCGATCGCCGATTTGAAGAACGCCTACAAACTGATCTATCGTTCGGGGCACAACATGCGCCAAGCGATCGACGTTTTGCGCGGCGAAATCGCGAGCGACGCGGGCCGTCATCTGCTCGCGTTTCTCGAAGCTCCGTCGGAACGCGGCATTTTGAAATGACGGCCACGCCGTTGCGCGTGTTCGTCAGCACCGGAGAAGCGTCGGGCGAGCTGCTGGCCGCCGACCTCATCGGCGCGATGCGGAAGTGCGGCGTGCCCATCGATGCCGATGGGATCGGCGGCGAGCGGCTCGAGAGCGCCGGCGTGCGGCTCACGCAGCGCAACGCGGGGTGGGCATCGATGGGCCCGCTCGACGCGATCGGAAAAATCCCCAAGCTGCTCGCCGTGGCGACGCGCATGGCGATCGCGCTGCGCGCGCATCCGCGCGACCTGATCGTGCTGGTCGATTTCGGCGCGTTCAACCTGCGCCTCGCCCGCCTGATCCGGATGCTCGGTTCGACGACGCCGATCTTGTATTATTTTCCGCCGGCGGCGTGGCTCGACGACCCCAAGCGCGCGCGCACGGTCGCCGAGTTGTGCGATCCGCTCACCGCCTTCGCGCACCAGCGCGATTTCTATCAGTCACTCGGGTTGCCGATTAGCTACGTCGGCCATCCGCTGGTTTCGACGATCGCCGCGCGCCCCGAGCGGCCGCCGGCGCCGCCCGGCGGCGGTGTGGTTGCGCTCTTGCCCGGCAGCCGGACCGGTGAAATTGCGCGCCATACGCCGCGTCTGCTCAACGCCCTCGCGCTGCTGCGCGAACGCCGGCCGGAGATCAGCGCCGTGCTGCCCGCCATTGATGCGGCCGCCTACGCGGCGTTCGAAGAGTTGTTGCGCTTGCGCTCGCCGTTGCCGGTAACGCTCGTACGTTCTGCGCGCGAAGCGCTGGCCGTGGCCGACGCGGCGGCGGTTGCATCGGGAACCGCGGTGCTCGAAGCCGCGCTGCTCGAAGTTCCGACCATCTCGCTGTACGTGCTCTCCGAGGCCACGGCCAAAGTCGCGCGGCGCGTGTACCGCCGCCGCTTCATCACGCTGCCGAACCTCGTGCTCGACGAGCCGGTCGTGCCGGAATTGCTGCAAGAAGCGGCAACGCCGCAAGCGCTCGCGGATGCGCTCGAACACGCGCTTTCCGCGCCGGCCGAACAGTTGGCCGACTTCCGCCGTTTGCGCGCCGTGCTCGGCACCCCCGAAACGCTCGAACGCTGCGCGCGCTTCGCCCTGGGTCTCGCGGGCCGATGATCCGCATCTACCATACCTCGGATTTGCACGACCGGCGGCATATCGCCGCGCCGCTGCGCCGTTTGCGCGCAGAACGCCCCGGCCTCCTCGTGGACTGCGGTGATTCGCTGCGCGGTTCGCAGACCGTGTATTACCGGCGCGAACCGATCATCGATGAACTCGACGCCGCGGGCTACGACGTGACCGCGATGGGCAATCGCGAGTTCCATTATCTCTTCGGCGCCGTCGGCGCGCGCTTGCGCAAGATGCACCACCCCGTGGTGTGCGCGAATCTGGTGGATGTGCGCGGCCGCCCGTTGCCGTTTGCGCGCGACGCGCTCGCCCATTCCGGCGACGGCGAAGCGGTGCGCTTCTTCGGCTTGCTCGTGCCGCAATATCCGAGCGGATCGCCGTGGGAGAAGCTCTTTGGGTGGCGGTTTCTCGATCCGGTCGCGGTCGCGACGGAGATCGCGCGCACGACGCCGCCGGGCGTCACGCTCGTCGCGCTCTCGCATCTGGGCTTGCGCGCCGACCGCGACCTCGCGCAGCGCGTCCCCGCGCTCGACGTGATCCTCGGCGGCCATTCGCACGATACGCTGCCCGCGCCCGAAGTGGTGAACGGCGTGCCGATCGTGCACGCGGGCCCGTACGGCGCGTTTGCGTCGCGCACCGAACTCGTGCGCGACGGCGACCGTGCGCGCATCGTGGACTTCGCTCTGGTGTCGCTCGATTAGCGCGGGGGTCTTGTTCGTGACGAACGGTCACGGTGAAGCGTCGATCGCCGCGCGCATCGCGCGCGACGTGCGCGCGCTCGCGCCGCTCGCGACCGATCACCTCGCGCTCGTAGGCGAACGGCTGGGCAGCGCCGGCTTTCCCGATGTCGGGCCGCAACGGGCGATGCCGAGCGGTGGACTCGTCGCCATGGGCAACGTGCGCGCGTTCGCACGGGATCTCGGCGCCGGCTGGCTCGGGCTCTTCGCCGGTCAGTTGCGGTTTCTCCGTTCGCTGCGCGGGCGGTACGCCGCCGTCATTGCGGTCGGCGACGCCTATGCTGCGGCGTTGACGCGTCTCGCCGGCGTACCGTGGGCGTTCGTCGGCACCGCGAAGAGCGAATACGTTGCGCCCTACGACGCGGTCGAGCGGCGGATCATCGAACCGGCAGCGCGGATCTTCGTACGCGACGGCGCGACGGCCGAAGCGCTGCGCCGGCAAGGACTGCGGGCCGAAGCGCCCGGCAACGTGATCGTCGATTTGCTTGCGGAAGAACGCCGCTATGCGTGGCCGGGCGCGGTTCGGCTCGCGCTCTTGCCCGGCAGCCGCGAGCGCGCGTATGCCGATGCCGATCGCATCGCCGAGATCGCCGCGCTCGTGGCCGCGCGCGTGCCGGACGTTGCGGCGGTGATGTCGGTTGCGCCGTCGCTGGAAGCAGCGCGGTTCGCTGCGCTCTTCGAGCGGTATCCGGCGCTCGGCGTGTGGTTCGACGGCATCGGCGGCATTCTCGATGGTGCGACGCTGGCGATCGGTCAAGCCGGCACGGCGAACGAAGCGGCTGCGGCCAGCGGCGTGCCGGTTGTCGCGCTCGAACTCGCGGGCGACCGGCGCAGCGGCTGGTACCGCATGCGCCAGGAACGGCTGCTCGGCGATGCGCTGGCGATCGTGCCGGGCGAATCGTCCGCAGCGGCCGCAGCGATCGTGGCGCTGTTGAACGATCCCGCGCGGCGCGCCCGCATGAGCGCGGCCGGGCGCGAACGGATGGGCGCCGGCGGCGGCGCGGCCGCAATCGCGCAAGCGATCGTCGATCTCGTGCCCTCGGGCGAAGCGCGCGCATGAGCTTTGCCGACCGCACCGTCGTTGCGGCGATCGCGTTCATGTACGTGGCGATCCCGCTGTACGGCACGTTCGAAGTGCTCGACCCGGTGCGGTTGCCGATTCCCGGACTCATCAGCGCGACCGGGGCGATCGGCATCGCGCTTGCGATGTTCCTCGCCGCGGCAATTTGCGTGTGGGGCGCGTTCCGGCGGCCGGCGCCGCGGCGCATCGTGCTGGCGCAGTCGATTGCGGGCTTAGCGATTATTCCGGCCGCGCTGCTTGGTTTCGATCCGCAGACGGGCCTCGAACTGGCGCTGCTCGTGCTCGCGATGGGCTCGGTCGGCATTGCGATGTACGGCTATTCCGCGCTGCCGGGCGCGACGCGCACGATCGTCATCGCAACGCTCGCGTCGGCAACGCTCGCCGCGCTCGCGGCCGTGGTCATGATCCTCACGCGCGACCCGGCGCCGCTTTACGCCTACGACAACGGCCGCGCCGTCGGTTCGTTCCTCAATCCGAACGAACTTGCTGCGTATCTGCTGGTCGTGCTCGGGCTCGCGGCGGGGATCGCGATGTACGCGCGCAGTACGCCGCTGCGATTGCTCGCGGGCGTGACGCTGATCGCCGGCATCCTCGCGCTCGGTGCGACCTATTCGCGCTGGGGTCTTTTCTCCGCGATCGTGGGCGCGCTGTTCTTCGCGATCCTCGCCCGCGGCCGGCGCGTGTGGATAGGCCTAGCGGTGGTCGTCGTCGCGGCGCTGCTGCTGGTCTTCGGTCCCGGCCGGGCGTTCCATAACCCGCGCGACGATACGTCGCGCATCGTTGCGTGGACGGCCGGGGCGCGGACGTGGCTGGCCTTTCCGCTCAGCGGCGTCGGCCCGTTCGCGTTCCGGCGGACGTACGACATCGTCCGTCCGCCCGAAGCTCCGGGCGGCGAGACGCCGGTCGCCTTCGACCCGCACAGTCTACCGCTGGCGTATCTGAGCGAGTCGGGCCTGATCGGGTTCATCGCGCTCTTGTGGTGCTGGTCGGTCTACCTGCGGGAGATCCCGCGCGTGCTGCGTTCGGCCGACGGCCGGCGGCGGGCACTCGTTTACGCGTTCGCGGGCGGGCTCGTCGCTCTGCAGGTACACGTGCTGGTGAATACCATCAGCATCTACTTCGCCATCGCAACGCAGGGGGCGGCGCTGGCGCTCGCCCTCGCGCAACGTGATCTCGATGCGCCTGCGGCCTGAACTCGTCCTGGCCGCGCTCTTGGCCGCCTGCAGCCACCCCTCGGCGCCCGCACCGGCGACCTCCGGCGCCACCCCGGCACCGACGTCCACGCCGCTTCCCTTGCATATTACCAGCAACGGCGCGAGCGGTCAGTACACGACGCTGAGCGAGATGAAGCACGAGCGCATTATCTACACCCTGCGCGCGAATTCGTTCGTCGCCGATACGGCCGCGGGCCAGACCGTGACCGGCAGCGGGTCGTTCGACCAGCCGCATATCACGTTCGTCGACCGCAGCGGTGCGCGGACGGTCGCCGATGCGCCGAAGGCCGTGCTGACAAGTGCCGATAAGAGCGTGCTCATGACGGGCGGCGTACACGCGCGATCGCAAGACGGGAACGTGTTGTCCTGCGATCGTCTCCGATATGATGGAACGACGGAGCGGATCCATGGCGACGGCAACGTCGTGATGACGACGCCGGCTGGGCTTACGCTGGTGGGCGACGAGATCGACGGCGACGCCCGTTTGGCCGACGTCCGGGTGTACCGCCGGTGACGGCAACCGTCGACGATCGCATCGTGATGACCGACCTCGTGAAGCGGTACGGTACGCGCACGGTGGTGAAGAGCGTGAGCGCCGACGTGCGCCGCGGTGAAGTCGTCGGATTGCTCGGGCCCAACGGCGCCGGCAAGACGACGACGTTCTACATGGTCGTCGGTTTGGTGCGGCCCGACGGCGGCAACGTGGCGCTGGTGCGCGCCGGCGCGAGCCGCGACATCACGCGCGCCCCGATGCACGAACGCGCGCGCGCCGGCATCGGCTATCTCGCTCAAGAGAATTCGATCTTCCGCAAACTTTCGGTCGGCGACAACTTGCGTTTGATCTGGGAGATGAACGGCGTCGAGGCGGAAGAGCGCGAACGGCGTTTGCCCGCACTGCTCGGCGAATTCGGACTCGCCGACTTGATCGATGCGCGCGGCGATTCGCTTTCGGGCGGCGAGCGCCGGCGGGTCGAGATCGCGCGCGCGATCGCGACCGAACCTGCGTTCCTGCTGCTCGACGAGCCGTTTACCGGCATCGATCCGATCGCCGTGGCCGACATTCAGGCGATGATCCGCCAACTGCGCGATCGCGGTCTCGGTGTGCTCATCACCGATCACCAAGTGCGCGAGACGCTCGCCATCGTCGACCGCGCCTACATCCTCAACGACGGCAAGATCGAAGTGTCGGGCACCGCCGACGACGTACTGGCCTCCCCCGTCGCACGAAAGTTTTATTTAGGCGAAGGCTTCAGGCTGTGATCGCGCATGCTCTCGTTGCGTAGCGCGGCGGTGCTGCGCAGCGAGCTGGAACCGTTGCGCGTCACGATTCTCGATCGGTACTTCGTGGCCGAACTCGGCGGCCCGGCGCTCTTCGGCGCGGCTGCATTCACGCTGATCTTCGTCGCCACGCAATTTCTGGCGATCGGCAAACTCGTCTCGCAACAGCACGTGCCGGTGCTCGTGGCGATCGAATATTTTCTGTGGGAGATGCCGGCGTATCTCTTGCTGGTCGTGCCGATGGCGATGCTCTTCGGCACGCTGCTCTCAACCGGCCGGCTCTCGAGCGAGAGCGAGATCACCGCGCTCAAGGCCGGCGGCATCTCGCTCTTGCGCATGTTCGTTCCGCTGGCCGTCGTGGGGCTCATCGTATCGCTGTGTTCGCTCGTCGTGCAAGAAGCGCTCGTACCGCTGGCCAATGATCGGGCCGCATACCTGCGCGAATCGGCAATCGAGCATCTCTCGCCCGCGTCCTCGTCGCTCTCGGCCGTCACGGCGCTGCCGGGCGGCGGCAAACAGGTGACGATCGCCGGCGGACTCGACGCGGCGGAGCAAACGCTGCTCAACGTCACGGTGCTGCGTTACGATGCGAAGCAAAACCTCGAAGAGATGATCGTCAGCAAACGCGCCCGCTACGAACCGCCGACGTGGACGTTCCAAGACGCCACCACCTATCACTTCAGCGCCGGCGACGTGGGCGAAACGATGACCTCGCCCGGTACGCTCTCGGTCGACATCGGCGAACGTCCGAGCGAGATCGCCAAGCGCAGTCTCCAGGCCAATGACCCGGAAAATCTATCGCGCAGCGAGATCAAGAACGCGCTCGACACCGCAACCCTGAGCGATCCTCAGCGGCGGCTCTTTACGGCCACCTATGCCGCGAAGCTCGCGCGGCCGTTCACCGCGTTCGTGTTCGTCCTCTTCGCGTTTCCGCTCGGGATGCGGCGCATTCGCGGCGGCGGGGCGGCGCTTGGCTTTGGGCTAGCGCTGGCAATCGTTTTCGTGTACTACGTGATCACCACGATCGCGCTGGCGATCGGCAGTTTGGCGCTGCCGCTCGCCGGGATTGCCGCGTGGACGCCGAACGCGCTCTTTAGCTTGATCGGTTTGTGGCTTTTGCGACGGGCATCGGCCGTCTAATGGGCGGACTCCTCGTCGTCCTCATCATCATCGTGATGGCCGGAGCGATCGCATACGTCGGCGATCGCGTCGGTCACCAGGTCGGCCGGAAGCGGCTGACCCTTTTCGGCTTGCGCCCGAAGTACACGTCCACGATCGTGGCCGTCGGCACCGGAATGATCATCGCGCTGATCGTCACACTGGGTGCGCTAGCCGCATCGAGCTACGTGCGCACCGCGTTCTTCCGCCTGGGCACCCTTACGGGACGCATCAACGAACTCCAAGCGCAGGCCATGTCGGAAGAACAGCTGACGCGCAAGGGCAGCCTAAGCGTGCCCCGGTTGACGCTCATTGCGAACACCGCCTGGACCTTCGATCTCGCCAAGAGCGACGCCGAGCAGCTCGACGATTTCGGCCACTTCTTCGATGCCGTCGTGCGCATTGCAAACCAGCAATTGACGACGCCGGCCGTCGGTCTGAAGGCCTACACGCACAAGTCGACCGATGCCGCGATTCGCGCCGAGTTGCTGCAGCAGCTGCGCAATACCCGCGAACAGACGCAAGATGCGCACGCGCTGATCTTGTTTCTGCCGGTTGCCTCGCAGAATCTGTTCCGCGGCGAGGTGATCTCGTTCTCCTTCGAAGCGTTCGAAGACCGGCGCTTGGCGACGGCCGGCGAGACGCTGGCCGCAATCGACATCAACGGCGGAGCGCCGAGCGTCGACATCGGTGCGCTCGTGCTGCAGGCCGGACAAACGCTGGCCAAACGCGGCTACCCGCCGCAGTTTCTCTATCCGCCGTTGATCAACAGCACCCAAGTGCAGTCGGTAACGAGTCAGATCCCGCGTCTGCGCGGCAAGTACCGGTTGATCGCGAAGACGCCGATCGACCTCTACCCGCACAGCGGACCGTTCCCGATCGACGTCGAGCTCGAGCCGATCCGCTGATGCTGCTCGGCGTCGATCCCGGCACGCGCAAGTGCGGCTATGCGGTGCTCGAACGCGTCGATGCGCAGCCGCTGACGCTGGGCATCGTGCCGCTCGATGAATTCGGGTCGCGGCTCGCGACCCTGCGCGCGAGCTTCGACATCGACATGGTGGCGATCGGCCACGGCACGAACGCCGCGGTCGTGTCGGCGGTGGTGCGCGACGCCGGGCTGCCGTTCGTGCTGGTCGACGAGCGCGAAACGACGCTGCGCGCGCGCGCCCGCTTTTTCGACGACCATCCGCCGCGCGGCTGGAAGCGGCTCGTGCCGCGCGGCATGCTGCTTCCCGACCGGCCGATCGACGATTATGCGGCTTTGCTGATCGCCGAACGGTATCTCCGGCTCGCGGTCTAGCGAGCCATGTCACGCCGCGCGTACCTGCTGGCCGCCGGGCTTGCCTGCGTCGCGTTCGCCGCGTTGCCGCTGCGCGCGCCCGCGACGCCGTTGGCCGACGTGCCGGCGAATCACTGGGCGTATCAAGCGATCCAGTCGCTGGCTGCCGACGGACTGATCGACGGCTATCCCGACGGATCGTTCAAGGGCGACCGGCCGCTCACGCGCTACGAGATGGCCGCGGTCGTCGCGCGCGCGATCGCCAAGCTCGAAGCGACCGGCGCCGGTTCCGCCTCGAAGACCGATCTCGACAAACTGCAGAAGCTCATCGACGCCCTCAAGGATGAGTTGGACGCGCTCGGCGTGCGCGTGACGAGCCTCGAAGACGCGGTTGCATCGCTCGATCGCCGGACGCGCGTCGCGCAAGCGATCGCCGTGCACGGCACGATCCTCGGCAACGGTTCGATGAGCAGCTTCGGTGTGTCGCCGCGTTCGATAACCAACGGCACCGGCGTGCCGCAAACGCCGTACTACGCTCCCGCTCCCGTGCCGGGCGGTGCGTTCACCGGCATCGACCAGTTCGTGAGCGCGTACGCGACCTCGCCCGACGACAACAACCCGCTCGAAGCGCTCAACGGGCCGCAGACGATCCTGCGCAGCGATGCGCGCTTCGACTTCATCTACACCGTCAACGAGAACGTGACGGTGTCGGTCCCGGTGCACGTGATCGACTACGGTTCGGGTTCGGCGTACGCATCGCAGTTCGCGATTTCACCCGACGTCGTGATCGACGTTGCGCAGGCCGGCGCCTTCACCAACTTGACGCTGCGCGAGGCCCAACTCGACAACATCGCGTCATCGCGGCTCGGCCTGACCTACCGCGCGCCCGACGCCGCGCAGCAGAACGACTATGCCGATCCGACGCAGCCGTTTCCCAAAGGGTTTGAAATCGGCGGCATCCTCGGGGGCCTCACCACGTTTCAACTGACGTTTTCGCGCGTCGATCAAACGCTGCTCAACACGCAGAACTTCTTGCCGAATCCCAGCGGCAACGGTTTTGCCAACAGCTATCTGGCGCCGGTCGTGCCGCCGCAGGGCGGCCTCGTGCAAACGGGTTCGACGCCGACCGTCGATGAGTTCACCGCCGGCGCGGGTGGTCTCGGCGGCGTATATTTGAGCAAGAAGGCCGTTGCGGGCACCGTCGTCATCACGGCGTACGCGGCGCCCGGCGGGCCCGCGGCGACGCCCGCGTTCTCGTACCTCGACGGCTCCAACGAAGTGCTCTTCGCGATCCCGCTACCGCCCGGCGCGCGCATCTCGATCGCCTACATCGGCCTCGGCTATTCCAACAACCAGATCCCGCAGCGCTATCAAACGGGCATCCGCATCAACCAGCAATTCGCCGGCCTGCCCGATGCGGAAGTGGGCCTGACGTTTCATCGGCTGTGGGATGAGAACTTGCCGCAAGGCGCCACGGCCGGCGCCGTGGATCTCGGCGTGAACGCGCCGCCTGCCGGTGACTTCGGCCAAGTGAGCGATGCCGTGTTCGGCCTCGATTTCCAGGTACCGCTGGCCTTCGTCCGCGGCAACGATGCAAAAACCGCGCCGCTGCTCTTCGGTGAAGTGTCGGGCAGCCGGTTCACGCCCGACACGCAGTTCGTCGCGACGACCGGCGCGTATGCCGCGGTTGCCGGACTTAAACTCACGTTGCATCGCGTGACTGCGACGCTGCAAGTGCAGACGGTCGGGGCGAACTATCTCGACGGCGCACCGCTGCGTTTCTTCGGCAACGCGCCGCCGACGTGGGCCAACTATCAGGGCGACTTCTTCCCGCAGTTCTTCGGTTTCGCCAACACCCTCGGCATCAACCAGACCTTCGACGCGTCGATCAATGCAGGCGGCCCCGGCCGCTCGGCGACGGCAGCAAATCCGGCACTGACGTTCATCTATCCGGTCTTCAACCCGTTCGTCGCCGGCGGGCCCGACTATTACAGTGCGTTCGCGCCCAACACGCAAGGGCCGTCGCTCACCGTTCTCGGGCCGCTGCGCCTCGGCGGCTTGACGATCGACGGCCGGTTGTTCGCGCAGCACCTCACGCAGTTGCAGGCGAATGCGACGACGACCGGCACGTTCGGTCCGCAGTTTCCAACGAGCGCGCGCGCGACGTTCGACAAATTCGATGCGGGCGCGACGTTCCCGGTCACGCTCTTCGGCGCGCAGGCGTCGGTGAATCTCGCCGGCACGCTCGAACACCTCAAGCGCAACGACACGACGGGGCAGCTCTACATCCCCTACAATCCGGCCGGCGCCGGCTACGATCCGGGCGCGCTGGCAAACTACCAAGCCGCGGGCGGCTCGTCGGCCGTCGTGTATTATCCGAATTACGTGAGCCTCTACCACACGAGTCTGGCGGCGGGCGCGTCGCTGCCGGTCACGCGTGACGTGGTGCTGAACACGCGCTATAGCGATCAGCGCTACTTCGGTTCGTACGGCACGACGCTGGCGCCGAACATCGGCGGCATCAAGGATCAAATCGATCTCGGGCTCACGTACACGGTGCCGAAGACGTCGAGTTCGGTCGGCCTTTCGTTCCGCAACTCGACCTACAAAGACGCCGCGCTTTCCAGCTACAATCTCAGTGCAAACGGCGGGGACGTGAACTTCACGATCCGCTTTTGACGGCCGTGCGCGGAACGGCGATCGCCTTTTGGACCGTCGTCGTGCTCGTGACGCTCGCGGTGCAATGCGTCGCCGACGGCCTGTACGGGTCCGTTGCCGTCGCACCGTCGGTGCCGCGGGCGCTCGCCGGAGATTGGCCCTTCGAGCTGATGGCGCGGACCGGGCTCGACCGCATTCCGGCGGTGCGGCGCGAACTTGCGCGCGGGGCGCTGGTCAAGAACGAACCTGGCCGCGCGACGGCGCTGCTCGCACCGCTTGCTGCGAGTGCCGAGGTGGTCGACCTGCGCGGTCGCGCGGCGCTGCTGGCAAACGATCCGGCGACCGCGCTGCGCGACTTTGCGATCAGCGGTGACTTCGTTGCGGCGGAGTCCGCGATCGATGCGCTCGGCACGAGCGATCCGCGGGCGGCGCTCACGATCGTGCGCGACTTCGCGCAGCGGCTGGCCGCGGGCGGCGCGGCGCCCGAGATCGGCGCCGAAGTGGAATGGCGCGAGGGCGTGATCGCTGCGCAAGCGGCGGCGAAATATCCGGCCGACGCGGCGACCTACGATCACGATTCGCTCGACGCGTTCGCGCGGGCCCTCGAGCGTGCGCCGAACGAAGAGAAGTATCTGCTGAACTATGCCTTTGCCGCGCTGCGCATCGGCGACGCCGAAGGCGCGCTGAAGACCTACCAGCGGGCGGCGCAAGTCGTGCCCGATAGCGTCGATGCGTTCGCCGGTATCGCGGTCACGGCGGCGACGCTGGGCGATTGCGGGACAGCCCGAACGGCGCTCGGGCGCGCAGAGGCACTTGCCGGCGAACAGCACCGCGTTCTGAGTGTGGCCGCCGACGGCTATGCCGCCGACGTGCGTGACGCGCTCGCGCACTGCAATCCGTGAGGGTCGCGCTCGACACGCAGCTCGCCGTCGGTACTTCGACCGGGATCGGCGTGTACCAGCGCGATCTCGCCGAGGCCCTCGTCGCCGGCGGCACGGAAGTCAAGGCGCTGCAGTTTCCGGCGCTGGATCCGTGGCGTTTCGACCGGCGCGTGTTGTGGGATCAGGCGGTGCTGCCGCTGCTCGCGATGCGCAGCGGCGCCGACGTGCTGCATGCATCTTCCGGCACGCTGCCGCTGGTGCGCGTCCTGCCGACCGTCGTCACCGTGCACGACATGGCATGGCTGCGCGTGCAGTCCCACACCCGCGCGTACGCGCGCGCCTATTTCGGCACGTTGATGAAGCATCTCTATCGCAGCGCCGATGCGGTGCTGACGGATTCGATCTTCGCGCGCGATGAGTTTCTCACGCTGGCCGGCGCGCGGAACAACGTCCACGTCGTCACCCCGGGCGTCGATGAACGCTTCGCCGCAATCGTGCGCCGGCCGCGCGCGCGTGCGCTTGCGCTCGTGGTCGGAACGGTCGAACGGCGCAAGAATCTACTGCGCGCGGTCGAACTGCTGCCGGCGGTGCCGGAATTGGAACTCGTCGCGGTCGGACCGCCGACGCCGTATCTCGACGAAGTACGCGCGCGGGTCGCCGAACTGGGCCTGGGCGAGCGCGTCACGCTGCTCGGCTACGTCGGCCGTGCCGAGCTCGACACGCTCTACGCCAAGGCGACGCTCGCGCTCGTGCCGTCGCGCTACGAGGGGTTCGGCTACGCGCTCGGCGAGGCGCTGTGCGCGGGACTACCGGTCGTCGCCGCGCGTTCGTCGTCGCTGGTGGAAGTGGCGGGCGAGGATGCACCGCTGATCGATCCCGACGACAACGACGGCTGGGTCGACGCCGTGCGGGAGATCATCGACGATCGCGACGCGGCCGAAGAACGCGCCGCCGGCGTGCGCCCGCGGGCCATCGCGCGCTTTAGCTGGCGCCTCGCGGCGGCGGCGTGCGTGGCGATCTACGAACTAGTAGACCGGTGAACCCGGCGCGCCGGGCACGACGCTGCCGTCGTCTTGGGCGAAGATCAGCCGCAGCGGATAGGACGAGCCGCCCTCGGGCATCGTCGTGATGCGCAGCGTACGGTAAGTGCCGGGCGCGATGACTTCTTGCCAGATCTTATAGCGTGAATAGGCGGTGAGACGGTGCGCCTGGACGAGCGTGTCGTCGATCGTGAACGTGGCGGTTGCGTCGCCGCCGCGCGGGTTTGCGTAGAGCGCGATCGCCTGACCGAACTTCGAGGTGTTGACGATCACGACGCGCACCGATTGCATCACGCCGTAATCGCCCGAGAGCGCCTCGCCGCTGCGCAGGTTCGGCAGCGGTAACTGGCCGATCGGAATTTCGAGCGGCGGTGCGTCGGTGAAGAACGTGTAGTCGGAGAAAAATTCCGGCACCGGATACACACCGCGCGCGTGCGGTGCGCCCCCGGCGAGCAGGTTCGCCGCATCGGCCGACTGATCGAGCGGCGCATCGGCGCCCTGGGCGACGACCGCGATGTTGAGCGGGTCGCCGCTGAGTTCGCGCATTTGCAAGATGCCGTTGACGACCGCATTCGGGGGCAGGCTGTGGTTGACGATGTTGACGGTGGAATTCGGCGGGATCGTCACGACGGTGCCTTCGTTGCGGCGCGCCCGGATGAGGAACGAGCGCGTCGCGTTGTGGCCGACTTCCATCTCGTTTGAACCGGGCCCGGCGAGCGCCGCGAGCAGATGCAGGACGGCCGGCGTCGCACCCGAGTTGGTCGCCTTGACGAGGATGCGCCGCGCGGGTTCGGTCGACGGGTTGAAGTGATAATACAGAAACCGCTGCGAGGCCGTGCGGTCGATCGTTGCGGTGAAGAGCACGCCGTCGGCGGTGAGGCGTTCGGGATAATCGCTCACCAGGAGCTGGCTTGGTGCCAAGCGCGGCAGCGCGTAGTTCTCGACCGAAATGCGCGTCGTGCCGCTCACCGTGATGTAGGCGTCGCCGAGGATCTGCACCGGCACGTCGATCGTGGTGCGGTCGTCGGTCGGCAGCGCGGCGTGCACGGCCACGGATTCCGGCGGCACGTAGATGCGCGCGCCGGTGCGCAGCGTTGCCGCCGCCTCGGCGGCCGTAATCGCCGCGTCGCGGAGAAACGTCACCGTCGCCGGGTCGCCGGTTACGCGCAATTGCAGCGCGTCCGCGATCGTGCCGGCCGCATACGCGACGCGCACGGCAACGTCGCGCGTGACGCCGCGGCTATCGCCGACCGTGACGGTTGTGGAACCGACCGCGACGCCGGTGATGAGGATCGTGCGCTGCGTCTGGTCGACGGTGACCGTGGCGATGGCCGGATCGGTGGCGGTCGCGGTGATCGTTCCGGCCGCGCTGTTGACCCGCGCCGACACGGTGCGGCCGGGCTCGACCGCGGGCGTCGCCGGTTCGACGACGATCGGCGGTTGGGTGGGCGTCGGCTGCGCGGTGGGCGTTTCGGTGGCTTCCGGGAGCGGTGACTCGCCCGGCGCCGGCGAGGCCTGGTCGGGCGGCGCCTGCTGCGGGGTCGCCGGCGCGACCGGCGGCTCGCTTACCGGAATCGCCGGATTGACCGGCCCGGTCGGGGCCGGGGCCGGTGGATTGACCTGGGCGCTCGCGACCGGGGCGAGCATAGCGACCAGGCACACTCCGGCGATAGCCGCTAATGCGCGAATACGGAAACTCCAAAAACGACGATTCGGAAAAGCGCTGGGCTCGCCGCCACGGGCGATTAGGCGATCTTCATCTCGCGCGAAACGGCTGATGCCAGCAACGTCTTGTACCCGACGGCCGGGAATAAAACGGTTACGAGGTCCTTCTCGGCGCGTTCCACCGTGCCTTGCCCAAATTTTGTGTGGTAGACGACATCGGCGATGCCGTAGCCGGAGAGCGCATGGTCGCGCCGGCCCTGCAAACAGTTATCGCACGCGCCGCACGAAGCGGCGGTGTAGTTCTCGCCGAAATAGTTGAGGATAAAGCGTCGCCGGCACGACGTGGTCTCGGCGTACTGCAGCATCATCGCCAGTTTGGATTGGTCGTAGCGCTTCTTCGTCTCGTAGTTGGCGAGATCGAGCACGGCCTCCACGCTGGCGTGCTTGGCGAGGATGTACTTCGCACGCGACGAGGCCTCGATGAAGCCGGCCTTTTTGAGCAGCGCCAGCACGACTTTGAGCTTGGTGATCGGGAGCTGCGTGATCTTGCGCAGGTCGGTAAGCGAAACGCCGCCTTCTTGCGTGCCGAAGATCTCGAGCGTGCCGAACACGCGCTGCACTTCCTCGATGTCCGGATACTTGCCGGTAAGGAAGTAGTTCTGCACGCGCGTATCGCTCATGCGGTACACGAGGATGCATTTTGAGGGCTTGCCGTCGCGCCCGGCGCGACCTGCTTCTTGCGTATACGCTTCGATCGAGCCCGGCAGATCGTAGTGCACGACGAAGCGGATGTTCGGCTTGTCGATGCCGAGGCCAAAGGCGTTCGTCGCCACGACCGCTTTGATCGCTTCCTGCATGAACAATTCGTGTACGGCTATACGGTCGTGCTTCTGCAGTTTGGAATGATAGACGGCGGCCGGAATTTCGAGATGGTCTTGCAGATATTTCTGCACTTCGAGCGCGTTCTTGATCGTCGCCGTATAGATGATCCCGGTGCCTTGGAGATCGTTGTTCTCGAAGAGCGTTTTGAGCGCGCGCAGTTTGCCCGCTTCGTTCTCCGCGCGCCGCACGCTGTAAACGAGACTCGGGCGGTCGAACCCGCGCACGATCGGCTTCACGTCGGGCACGCCCAACTGCATGAGGATATCTTCGCGCACGGCCGGCGTGGCCGTCGCGGTGAGCGCTAAGACGGTCGGTTTGCCCAGCGCCGCGATCACCCGGCCGAGGTTGAGATACGCCGGCCGGAAATCGTGGCCCCATTGACTGATGCAGTGCGCTTCGTCGATCACGAACAGCGGCACGGTGAGCTTTTGCAGGATCGCGACGAACGCGTCGTCTTCGAGTTTCTCGGGCGTGACGAACACGATCTTCATCTCGCCCGACGCGATGCGCGCGATGGCGGCCGCTTCTTGATCTTCGGTCAGGGTGGAGTTCAAGGCGACCGTCTCGCGCACGCCGTGCGCTTCGAGCATGTCGAGCTGATCTTTCATCAACGCGATCAGCGGTGAGACGATGACCGTGGTGCCGGGCAGCAGCAGCGCCGGGAGCTGGTAACACAGCGATTTGCCGGCGCCGGTGGCCAGGATGGCAAGCGTATCTTCACCGGCCAGAACGCGGTTGATGACCTCTTCTTGACCGGGGTTGAAGGTGTCGTATCCGAAACGCTCGCGCAGCGCAGCGTAGAGTTCCACGGGGCTCCCCCAAAAACGATGATCGTGGGCGACATTTGAAGCCCCCTTGCTAAAGGGGGCGCAACCATGTCGCCTGCCAGACCGCCTCATTATTCCCGCCCGCGCCTCCGCTCAAACGGTTGCGCAGACCGGGATGGACGGACTCCGGTCCGAACCATTGGCCGGGTGTCCCTCTATCGTACCTGGCGTCCCCTGACCTTCGCTAGCCTGGTTGGTCAGGATGCGGTCGTGCGCACGCTCACAACGGCAATCGAAACAGGCAGGCTCGCCCACGCATATCTCTTCTCCGGACCGCGTGGTTCGGGCAAGACGTCGGCGGCCAAGATTCTCGCCCGTTGCATCGAGTGCGAACTCGGTCCGACCGCGACGCCGGACAACACGTGCGCAAACTGCACGGCGATCCTCGAGGGCACGGCGTTCGACGTCGTCGAGATCGACGCGGCCTCGAACCGCGGCATCGACGAAATTCGCGCGCTGCGCGACGCGGTGAAGTTTCCGCCGTCGGTCATGCGCTCGAAAGTCTACATCATCGACGAAGCGCACATGCTGACCAAAGAGGGTGCGAACGCGTTTCTGAAAACGCTCGAAGAGCCGCCGCCGCACGTCGTCTTCATCCTCGCGACGACCGCGCCCGAGTCGCTGCCGCCGACGATTCTCTCGCGCTGCCAGCGCTACGCGTTCCGGCGCATTCCGATCGAAACGATGATCCGCCGGATGCGCGAGATCGCCGATGCCGAGGGCATCATCATCGATGACGGCGCGCTCGGCGCGATCGCGTATCGGGCCGACGGCGGACTGCGCGATGCGCTGACGATGCTCGAACAAGTCGCCGCGTTCGGTGCGGGACGCGTCGATGTCACGACGGTCGAAGCGGCGTTCGGCCAAACCGGGCGCGCGTTTGCGCTCGCGCTGCGCGATGACTCGCTCTCGGGTGACGCCGCCTCGGCGCTGCGCACGATCGACGATGCCAGCGACGCCGGCAGCGACATGCCGGGCCTGATCCGCGCGCTCATCGCGGAATTCCGCCACCTGCTCGTGGCGCGCGTCAATCCGGAATTGCTCTCACGGGATCTTGCCGCCGACGATGCCGCCGCCGCCCAGGCGCGCGCGCAATCCGTCACGCAGGCGCGCCTCGTGCGCGCGCTGCGCTTGTTCGGCGATGCACTCGGCGCGGCGCGCAACTCCGGCAACGCGCGCCTCGAACTCGAGACCGCGATGCTGCGCTTCATCTTGCAGACCGAAGATCCGTCGCTCGATGCGCTCGCGGCGCGCGTGACCGCGATCGAAGGCGGAGCGCCGGTTGCCGTTGCGCCGGCACCACGCGCCGCTGCGCCGGCGCCCGTGCCGGCCGCGAAGGCGGAGCCGGTAGCTGCTCCCGCTCCGGCGCCCGTGCCCGCAGCGCCGCCGCCGCAGGCCGTTACGCCGGCCGGTGCATTGACGCCGGCCAAGGTGCGGTCCCTGTGGTCCAACGTGCGCGCGCGGGCCGAGAGCGAAAAGCCCTCGCTCGCCGCATCGCTCGGCCGCGCGACGATCGACGCCGTCACCGACGATTCGATCACGCTGCGTACGCCCGACCAGATCTCCGGCCAGACGCTCAAGGCCAGTCTCGAGACGCTCAAGCACGCTGTGGATGCGGTGCTCGGCCGGCCGATCGACCTGCGCGTGATCGTGGGCGCCGCCCCGGCCGCGAGCGAATCGGCGCCGGACGCCGAAATGCCCGAAGAGCATCCCGACGACGTCGCGCGATACGCGTTCGACCGGCTCCTCTGATGCGCCCAAGAAAGCAAAGGACGACGACGTGAATCAGGCCCAGATGATGCAGCAGCTCAAGAAGATGCAGCAAGAGATGGCGCGCGTGCAAGACGAGCTTGCGAACACGAGCGTCGAAGGCACGGCCGCCGGCGGCGTCGTGACGTGCGCCGTCAACGGCGAGTTCCGCGTCACCAAGCTGACGATCAAACCTGAAGCCGTCGATCCCGAAGATATCGACACGCTCGAAGACCTCGTCGTCGTCGCGCTCAACGACGCGATCGTCAAAGCGAAGGCGCTCAGCGAACAGAAGATGGGCAAGCTTACCGGCGGCATGAAGATTCCCGGACTCATGTAGTGCCGAACGGCGTAGCCGGGCCCGTTGCAGCGCTCATTAACGAATTTTCCAAGTTACCGACGATTGGTCCGAAGACTGCGGCGCGGCTCGTGTTTCATTTGCTCAACAAGCCGCGGGCGGATGCGGAATCGCTGGCCGATGCGATCATCGCGCTCAAGGATCGCGTGCGCTTGTGTTCGCGCTGCTTTTCGATTACCGAGGACGATCCGTGTACGATCTGCGGTGATCCGCGGCGCGATGCGAAAATGCTCTGCGTCGTGGCCGAAGCGAAGGATATCTACGCGCTCGAACGGACGTCGGCGTATAACGGGCGCTATCATGTGCTGGGCGGATTGATCTCGCCGATGGACGGCATCGGGCCCGCCCAATTGCGCGTCAAAGAACTCGTCGAGCGCATCGGGTCGAACGGCTTCGAGGAAGTGATCGTCGCGACCAATCCCAATGCGGAGGGCGAAGCGACCGCGCTCTATCTCTCGCGGCTGGTGGGACCGCTCGGCGTGCTCGTCACGCGCCTCGCTTACGGATTACCGATCGGCGGCGATTTGGATTATGCTGATGAGGTGACGCTCGCCAAGGCCATCGAAGGCCGCCGGACGCTCGGCTAGCCGTGAACGCATTCGCAACGCAATCGCTGTTCGGCCTCGGAATCACCGTGCTGATCGTGTTCCGCTTTGCGCGCCGCGAGCTGCGCGAACGCACCGTGCGCGCGCGCTCGCTGTGGATCCGGCCGGCCATCTTGATCGCGCTGACCGCGTATTTCGTGTACCTGAGCGCGACCGTCGACCCGCTCGGGAACGGCGAGATGATTGCCGTGCTGGCCGGCGGCGCCGTGCTCGGCGTCGTGGTTGGGTTTGCAATCGTGCGCTACACGCAATTTGCGCCGGCAGCGGTGCCGAACGCCGTCCTCGTACGCGGCAGCCACATCACGTTCGCGATCTGGATCGCCGCACTCGCCGTGCGGCTGGCGGCGCGCTACCTACTGCCGCACGGCGCCGATCCGCGGGCGCAATTGCCGCTCAACTGCGGCACCATCATCATGACGACGGTAGCGTTCGTCGTGATCGCGCTGGCGTTTGCGCAGGCGATTCGCCGCTATGCCGGCTCGATTGCCGCGCCGGGCACGATCGTGCCGGGAACGATCACCCGGCAGTAGATGCCCATGATGTTGCCGCGCCCGGCAACGATCGTGCGGTGGAGCGCGACGTCGGGTTCGCCCGTCGCGATATCGTAACTCGGGGTCACGCAGCGCGTGATCGGCGAAACGACGTCGAACGTCACCGCGCCGACGCGCAGCCGCCGGCCGACGAGTTGCTGTTCCGACTCGGCGAATGCCGGCGCGGCGACGGCGACGATGTTGGGCCGGAAGCGCAGCGGATCGACCTCGCGGCCGGCCAGCGCTTCGAGTTCGCGGATCCACGTGTCGAACACGATCGAGACGGGCTCGGCATCGAAGTAGTGCGGTCGATCGTTCGCAACTTCGACCGTCAGGCCGGCACCAAGCGCGAGGTCTTCGGCGTCAGCGATCGACGCGACCGTATGGAGGAGGCGGTTCTCTTTGCCCCGGTAGGTTTTCCCGGCGCGCGGATGATCGCGGTTCTGTATGAAGAGCGCACGTCCGCGGTCGCCCGCGAACCCGCTCGCGACGACCTCGGCACGCGCCAAGGCCTCGGCCTGCAGCGCTTTGACCGGATACCGATACAGCGCCGCGACGGTGCCGAGCATCACCGGCAATTCGGCGCGCCCGGAAGACGTTCCGCGTGCCGAGGGGTCGCGCGTAAGCCGACCGAAGGGGAGGCCAGGGTGACGCAATACGATGCCCGGCCGCTGACCGTCGGTGAGATTCTCGATCGGGCGATCTCGACGTATGTGCGCCGATGTCTTCCGCTGTTCGTCATCCTGGCGATCACCTTTGTGCCGGTCGCGTTGATCCAGCTCGCCGCGCTGCCCGGCTTCACGCACATGAACGACCTGTTCGCGCAGATGAACCGGCTGCCGCCGCAAGACGTGGCCGATCGCAACCGGCTTTTCGGCGAGGCATTCCGCAGCTTCAATTTCGGCGCGGTGTTTGCGATGTTCGTGCTCGGTCCGGTCGTGCTGTTTCCGCTTTCGCGGAACGCGGTCATCGCGTTCACCGATGCCGCGCTCGACGGCGTCCCGACATCGATCGGCGCCGCCTATCGCGTCTCGTTTGCCAGGTGGCTGCCGCAAATCGTGACGGGCGTGGGATACTTCGTGATTTTCTGTGTCGTCGCCGTAATGATCTGCCTCGTGTTGTTCGTGGTGATCGCGGTGCTCGCGTTCGCCATCGGCGTACGGAACTCGACGGCCATCGGCGTAACCGTGATCGTCCTGCTCATCCCGTCCGTTGCCGCGATGCTGCTCGGGTTCGCCTTGATCAACGTTGCCTTTGAATTAGCCAGCATCAGCGTTGCGCTCGAGGAGCCGAATCCCGTCCGGGCGATCGGCACCGGTTGGCGGCGCGCGTTCGATCGCGCGCTGTTGCGGCGTACGATCGGTGTGGCAGCGGCCTATCTGGCCGTCGAAACGCTCGGGATGGGTGCGTTGTTCGCGGCTGGAGCGCTGCTGCAATCGCTCGCGCACGTGATGGTGCTGCAAACCATCGTTTCCGCCATCGGGCAGATCTTCATTTCCGGCGTACTGCTGGTGTTCATGATCGTGTACGCGCGAGACGTGCGCTTGCGTCGCGAGGGCCTCGACCTGCTCCACGCCGCGAGCGCTCCGTCGCCGCTTCCGTGACCGGCGTCTGGCCGCATGGCGACCCGCACGACGTCGCGCGCGGCATCCTCGCCGAGCCGCGCTTTCGCGGAGTAACTGCGCCGCAAGCCCCCGGCCCGACGTTACTCGACCGGCTCTTCTGGTGGATCGGCGACCGGCTCCACGATATCTTTCACGCGCTCGGTCATGTCCTCGGGGGTTCCGGGGCGTTCGGGAACGTGATTGCAATCCTGTTGATCCTCGTGGCGATCGCCGGACTGATCGCGATGTTCGTGCTGTTCTTACGCCTGCGCTCCGCCGTGCATCCGGACGTTCGTGCCGGACGCGTGCCGCTTGCCGGAGCGATGACGAGCGCACAGCTGCTCGCACTCGCGCGACGGCTTGCGTCCGAAGAACGCTGGCACGATGCGGCGTCCGCGCTCGTGCGAGCTGCGCTGCTGGCGCTCGACGAAGCCGGGCGTTTGCGATTCGATCCCGCGCGCACCGCCGGCGAGACGCGGCGGGCGCTGCGCGATGACGCCTTCGATGCGTTCGAACGTGAAGCGACGGCGGCGCTGTTTGCCGCCGGCGCCGCAACACCCGAGCGGTTCGGGCGCTTGCTCGACGCGTACGCGCGCATGTTCGGCGTAGCCGTATGATCGCGTGGCTGCGCGCGCATCGCATCGATGCGTTCCGGGCTGCGCTGGCCGTCGCCGGGCTCGTGCTCGTAGCCGTGCTGACGCGCCCGCCGCAAGCGCCGGCGCTCGACACGTACTCGGCGTCCGATACGCGCAGCGGCGGATATGCGGCGTGGGAGGCGCTGCTGCAGCGCGAGGGTGTGGCGGTCGAACGTTTCGAGCGCCGCCCGATCGAACTCGACGGTACGATCGATACGCTGATCGATGCGTACGGCACCGCGCCGCCCGCGCCGGATATCCGCCTCGACGCCGACACCCGCGCACTCGGTGATTGGGTCCGCGCCGGCGGACGGCTGCTCTTGCTCGGCGACACCCCGGCGCTTGCAGCGCAGGAGCGCCGGCTGCTGCGGCGGCCGGTCTGGCGCGATGCACGGCGTACCGGCGGCGCGCTGGACGCGCCGGCGTTCGGCAACGCCCTTGCGCGCTTGGCCACGTTTTCGGACCGGCGCTTTATGCGCGACGGCATGGCCGGCACGCGTCCGCTGGTTGCCGATCGCGGCGGCCCGTTCGTTGTGCGCGTTCGGCTCGGCCGCGGTGCGATCGTGTACGTGAGCGATCCGCGCATGTTCGCCAACGCTGCGCTCGCACGCGACGACAACGCGCGTTTGGCCTATTTGCTCGCGCGTCCGCGAGGGCGCGGGCGGATCGTCGCTTTCGATGAAGCGCTGCACGGCGCGCTGATCGGGCGCAGCTGGATCGCGACGCTGAGCGTTCCCGTGCGCGTCGGTCTTGCCGGCGCCGGGCTCGTCATCCTGATCGCGCTCGCCGGCGGTGCCCTGCGTCTCGGGCCGCCCGTGGCGCTGCGCGCGGCACGCGAACCGGCGTCGGACGAGTTCATCGCGGCATTTGCGGCGCTCTACCGGCGCGCGCGCGCACGGCGCGACGCGATCGCGCTGCTCGCCGGCGGTGCGGATCGTGCCGGCGAGACGGCAATGCAATTACGCTTCTTACGCGAACGGCAAACACCCACCGACGCCGATCTGATTCGGAGCGCCGCGCTGGCGCGCACGCTGCGAAGGGAGCAACGATGAACGCCGGAGCTACCGATATTGCGCGCCGTCTGCAGGCGGGGCTGGCGAGCGTCGTCGCCGGCAACGAAGGCCCGAATTTTGCCGTGCTCGTCGCGCTGCTCGCGGGCGGCCATTTGCTGCTCGAGGGCGTGCCGGGAACGGCCAAGACGTTGATCGTGCGCACGCTCGCGCGCCTGCTCGGCATCGGTTTCCGGCGCATTCAGTTCACGCCCGATCTGATGCCGTCCGACATCGTCGGAACGACGGTCTTCGATCCGGCCGCCGGCACGTTCTCGTTTCGTCGCGGTCCGATCTTCACCAACCTCGTCCTGGCCGACGAGATCAACCGGACGCCGGCCAAAACGCAATCGGCGCTGCTCGAGGCGATGGAAGAACGTCAGGTGACGATTGACGGCGAGACGCATCCGATCGCCGGGCCGTTCTTCGTTTGCGCGACGCAGAACCCGATCGAATTCGAAGGCACCTATCCGCTGCCCGAAGCGCAGTTGGATCGTTTCATCGTTCGCGCGCGCACGGGCTACCCGACACAAGCGCAAGAGCGGGAACTCCTGGCGCGCACCGTGGCGGGATTCGACGCGCACGATCTGGCGACGGCGCACATCGAAGCGGCCGGCGATGCGAACGACATCCTCGCCGCGCAACGGGACGTGCGAGCGATCCATGTCGAGCCGAACGTGCAGGGATACGTGCTCGCCCTCGCCGTCGCCACGCGCGCCGCAGCGGACGTCACGCTGGGTGCCAGTCCGCGCGGCGCCCTCGCGCTGCTCGTCGCGGCGCAAGCAGCGGCGGCGATCGCCGGGCGCACGTTCGTCACGCCCGATGACGTCAAGGACGTGGCGCCGCTCGTCCTAGCGCATCGGATCCTCGTGCGCCCGGAAGCCGAACTCGAAGGCGTGAACGCCGACGCGGTGGTTGCGCGCATTCTCGCGAGCGTCCCCGCACCGACGTGACGCGCGTCCGCCCCGGCGCTTGGCTCGGACCGCGCGGAATCGCCGTCGGGCTGGCGTTCTCCGTCGCGGCCGGATTGCTCGCCCGCAGTTTCGATTGGCAACCCGTCGTTGCGGTGCTGCTGATCGCGTTTGTGCTGGCCTGCGCGCTCGATTGGCGCGCCGCCGGCAACGCACTGCGGCTGCAGCGCATCGCACCGCAACGCTATGCGCTGGCGCGGCCCGATGCGTTTCGCTACGAACTGGAAAATCGCGCGAACCTGCCGCTGCGGGTCGGCATTATCGAGGAGCCGGTAGCGAAGCTGGCCATCGCGCTCGACGGAACCCGCGTCATAATTCCGCCGCGCAGCCGCACCACGGCACAGGTCGGTTTCGTTCCGCGCGAGCGCGGGCGTACGTCGCTGGGCGCATCATACGCGTGGTATGAATCCTCGGTCGGATTGGTTCGTCATCGCGTGCGGATCGACGGTGCAGGGCCGATTCGCGTGTTGCCCGACTTGAGCGCGCTGGCGGGTTCCGACGACCTCGCACTGCGAGCCCGGTTGATCGATGCCGGTCTGCGGCGTTTGCGGCGGCGTGGTGCGGGCACGGAGTTCGAGAGCCTGCGCGAGTACGGCACGGACGACGCCTTTCGCGACATCGACTGGAAGGCGAGCGCGCGCCGCGGCCGCATCATGGTCGCGCAGCACGAGGTCGAACGCAGCCAGCAAGTGATCGTTGCGATCGACGCCGGGCGCTTGATGGCGGCGCGGCTCGGCGATCGGCGGAAACTCGACTACGCCGTGTCGGCGGCGCTCGGCATCGCGGCCCTGGCGCGCCGCGCGGCCGACCGCGTCGGGGTGCACGCGTTCGCCGGCACGACGCTGGCTGCCGTGGCGCCCGCGAGCGGCAACGCGCAGGCCGCGGCGATCGTCGAGGCGCTGGCCGACATCGAACCGCACCAGGAAGAATCGGACTACGAGCGCCTCGCGCTCACGTTGCGCAACGCGTATCGCAAACGCAGCCTGATCGTCGTCTTCACCGATCTCTTCGATCCGGTCGCTTCGTCGACCGTGCTCGCATCGCTGGCGCTGCTCGTGCGCCGGCATCTGGTGCTGGTTGCGCTGATGAACGACGCGGCGATCGGCGCCGCGCTCGCCGCCGAAACGCACGATGCGGCCGGTGCGTATCGGGCCGCGATCGCTTCGGGATTGGCGGCCGAACGCGCGCGTGCGGTAACGGCACTGCGCGCGGCGGGAATGCTCGTGGTCGATGTGCCGGCGCGCGATTTACGGCTCGCGATGCTGGATGCCTACCTCGACATCAAGACGCGCGGGATGTTGTAGGCGCCGTTCGTCCGGCAAAGACGAAATATGCGGTTAACGCGACCGCCGTCACCGCTCCGACGGCGAATCGCGTTTCGAGCGGAAAGCGCTGCGGGGAGAAAAAGCCTTCGATCAAGCCGGCCACGACGAGCATTCCCGCCGCGCCGAGCAGCAGCACGACCGCGCGTGCAGCGCCGGCGGCAAGCGCGTCAACGCGTCGCGCGCGCCCGGGCCGCAAATAGCCCGCGGCGAGAATCAATCCGGCTCCCCCGGCGACTTGAATCGCCGTCAACTCGATGACGCCGTGCGGCGCGATCGTCGCCCACAAGTCCGTCCCGTACTGGTGGCGCGCGAACAGCGCCGCGGTGGCGCCGAGGTCGAGACCGTTGAAGCCGATGATGATCAGCGTGACGATGCCCGCCGTGATGCCGCCCGCGAACGCCGTAGCGGCGACCTTGATGTTGTTGGTGATGATCAGCGCCGCCGCCGCCGGCGCGTACGTGCGGTCGAAAGCGAAGTTCGTGTCGTGCAGGCTGCCGCTCACCGACGGCACCGCGGCCGGCGGCACGAACGCGTAGGCGTTGGCCGGATCGGCCGTCGTCGCGACGTACGCGATCGTGCCAGTGACGAGCGAGAGCAGCGCGCACAGCGCGATTGCGGACCACGAGCGGCGCACCTCGCGCGGAAAATTCGTGGTGAACAGGCGCACGGCGTTCGACCAGCCGCTCGTACTCGTCGCCGCGTAAACGCGTGCGTGCGCCCGCGCGACGAGACGGTTCAAATAGGCGATGAGGCCCGCGTCGTACCCGCGCGCGCGCGCCATGGCGAGGTCGGTCGTCGCCGCCCGGTAGCCGAATGCCAGCGCATCGAGTTCATCGGCGCGCATGCCCCCCAAGCCCGAGCGGTCGACGCGGCCGAGGAGTTCCTCAAGGGCGCCCCAGCGCGGACTGCCCTCATCGACGAAGCGCTTTTCACGCATGGTTACGGGTTCGGCGCGAGGTCTTGCCGCGTCCCGCTCGTAGCTTGTGCTCAGTGGAACGCGATCTGGACGTTCGCACTGCCGAGGCGGTTGCGGTGCGGTACGAACTCGCCGGCTTGGGCAGCCGGTTCCTCGCGCTTGCCGCGGACGTGGCATTGCAACTACTCGTCGTGCTCGCCGTTGTCTTGGCGCTGCTCTTTTATGGGCTCGTCACCGGGGCGCACGCCACGAAGGTCGCGCCGGCCGAGCAAAAGCTGGGTCAAGCAATCTTGATCGCGATCGGCGTCATCGCCGGCTTCGTGCTGTTCTTCGGTTACTTCATCGTCTTCGAGCTGCTCTGGAACGGACAATCGCCGGGCAAGCGGCTCTTGGGCTTGCGCGTGATACGCGACGCCGGTTTTCCGATCGACGCGGGCGCGTCGTGCATTCGCAACGTCGTGCGAATCGTCGAAGCGGGCTTCGGGTTCTACGTTTTCTCGGGCATCGTCATGCTGGCTTCCGGCGAAAATAAACGGCTCGGTGACATTGCGGCCGGTACGATCGTCGTGCGCGATTCCGCGATGGCGATCCCGACGCTGGCGGCGCTCACCGCCGATGAGGCCGGCAGCGATGACGGGCTGGATCGCGACGACCGCGTTCTGATCGAGAGCTATCTCGCGCGCCGCGCGAGCCTCGACCGCGCGGCCTCGGGCGACATTGCGGCTGCGATCGCGGCGCGCATCCGGCCGAAGCTGCGCGCGTCGTTCCATTATCTGGACGACGCGAGCCTGATCGAGCACATCGCGCGTTCGCGCGGTTAACGGAGGGGAGCGACTTGCCCGAATCACGCGCCACGGATACCCTCGCTAACGAACGGACGTTTCTCGCGTACGCGCGAACCGCGCTTGCGTTCATCGCCTTCGGCTTTGTGATCGCGCGGTTTTCCCTCTTCGAACGCGAAGTCGCAGCCCTCGCGCACCTCCAGCAAAACTCGCCGCAAATCTCCACCGTGTTCGGCACGGTCATGGCGCTGGCGGGAGTTGGCTGCGCGATCTACGGAGCGGCGCGCTACATCCAAAGTGCGCGCGCGATCCGGGCTGGTACCGATGCGTCGATGCCGGACGGAGCGGCGGCCCTCATTGCCGGGGTCATCGCCATTATCGGCATCATCGTTACCTGGGTGCTGTTCGCCTTTCGCTGAGGTAGTGCGGTTAGGACGAACCGTTGCCGCGGATGCGCGCGAGCATGTCGCGCGCGAAGCTCTGCGCCGAGGCGCGCGCTTCGTCGTACACTTTGGCAGCATCGACTTTCGCCATGTGCCGGCCGTGCAGTTCGTAGAACGTCGCGCCCTCGCCGACCACGACGGTACCCGCGTACGCGATGGCCGACTTGATCAGGATGCCGCCCACCGGAATGAAACCGGAGAGTTCGCGCGCGAGCGCGCGCCAGCCGAAGCCGCCGCCGACGATCGGCAAGAGTTCCCACATTTGCGCGACGTCGGGATCCTTACCGAACGTCGCGCGGATCTGCAGCATCAGCATCATCTGGATGCCGGTAATCGCCATCATGTCGCCGGCCGAAACGAACGCGCCGAGAAACGCGCCGACGACCGGCACGTTGTCGATCAGCGCGCTCGCGCCCGACACCTTGAGCGCGTTGAGTGCGGCATCGCGAGTCAGCTTTGCGGCAACGGTCGTGCGCAGCATCGGTAACCGCCGGCCGACGGCGATCTCGACGCCTTTGCAAACGTCGATCAAATGCGGCAGCAGGCGCGTGCGCAGCGACTCGAAGTCCATCGACGGAACGATGTAATCTTCCACCGTTCCGGCGGTCGGAGCTTGCGCCGGGCCGCTGGTTGCGGCGACCGCGGCATCGACCAGCACCGCAAACACCGGTAGCTTGAGTTGCGCGAGCCGTTCGACCGGTGCGCCGGCGCGGTCGCCCGGGCTACCGAAGAAGAGGACCGCGCGCGCATCGGTCAGGTCGACGGGCGATCCGCCCAGCGTCATCGTCTCGAGGGCCGCCGCCGCGTCCAGGGGGATCGTGTCGCTGCCGGTCCCGGTGAGCAGCACCGAGCGAAACGCCGCGATCAGCGCCGGATCGCCGCACAAGAGAAACTTGAACGGCTGGCGCGCTCCGGCGTGAACCGCACCCGTATTGAGCGTGGAACGCAGCCGGTTGAACGTCTGGGCCGCGCCGAAGACGCTGCTCTTCATCATGATTCCCTAGACCTACCCGATCTGATCACGGTTGTTACGTTAACGTTCGAGCTTCTTTCTCCGGGTCGTCCGTATAGTCGAAGAGGATCAGCCCCATGAAGACCTTCAGCGCGAGGATGCTCATCCCGCGGTCGTTGGCCACCTCGACGATCGAGCGCCGTCCGGCGGCGGCCTCGGCGATCACGGCTTCGGGGGTCGACTTCGTGTCGGCGGCGACGATGGAGGCGGCCACGACTTGACCCGGCGAGAGATCGTCTTGCAGCATCGTGCCGTAGTCGATTGTGGCGTTGTGAAAACGGACGTCGAGCGCGTGCTGCAGCGTCGCGTAGCGTTCGGGCGTGGCGGAAAGGCCGAGCAAATCGAGGCGCGCTTCCAACTGTTCCGCGCGTGCCATGTCGTAGAGCTGCGTTGCTTGCGATGCGGCGACGGCCGCGCGATTGATCGCGGCGACTGCCTTTGCCGTCAGTGGTTCGAGCGTCGCGTAGTCGCTCTCGACGATGTCGCCGCGGCTGATGCGCACGCGTTGCAGTTCGTGCACGAACGCATCGAGATCGCCGAGCGAGAGGTCGAGGATTGCGAGCGATGCGCGCGCGGCATCGACGGCACGCACCATGTCGCCGTCGGCCGCGGCAAGATTACGGAACACGCTCGGAAAGAGCGGCAGCGTGGGCAGCGATTGCGCGGGCAGCGGCGCGACGTTGAGTTGTGCGTCCATCGCGCTCAGAATCTCGCTGCCGTTACGCAGCAAGCCACCCTCGCGCGTGCGCAATCCCGAACCGACGCCGTTGATTGCCGTTTGCGCTTTCAAGTTGGCGGCATCGAGCGCGCGGCTCATCGTCGAAACGTTGCGCAGCAGCGTGTCGAGACGCGTGCCGGGTTTGGACTGCACTGCGGCGAGATTCGGAATGCCGTACGCGATGAGCCCTTCGCGGTCTTGGATCTGCTGCAGCTGCGCGCGGCCCGAGTTGCGCCGCGTGCCGATGGCGGTTGCGGCTTGCGCTTGCGTTTGCTGCGCGGCTGCGAGCTGATCGCGCAGCGGCGCAAGATCGACGTGCAGCAAGTTCAAGCGCGCTTCACTTGCGCGCAGCGCGCTGATGTGCAGGCCGGCGAGCGTGCGCGTTTCGGGCGAACCGTTGGCTGCCGCCTGCGCGAGAT
This sequence comes from Candidatus Lustribacter telmatis, assembly GCA_003164045.1. Classification (GTDB taxonomy): domain Bacteria; phylum Vulcanimicrobiota; class Vulcanimicrobiia; order Vulcanimicrobiales; family Vulcanimicrobiaceae; genus Lustribacter; species Lustribacter telmatis. The sequence continues at coordinate 56,251 of PLRU01000018.1, read as the reverse complement.
TTTGCTCGCCGTTCGCTACGGCGCCGAGCGCGAGCTGCGTTTCGCCCAGATGGAACTGGGCGATCGTGTTGTTGGGTTCGGCTGCGAGAATCGCCGTAAAGTCGCGCGCCGCGACGGCGTAGCGCGCTTCTTCCTGATCGTGAATCGCGGCCGCCAGGCGCTGCGCTTGCGTGCGCACCCGCGGATCGAGCTCGGGATAGCCGACGAGCGCGGCGACGCGTTTGGGCGTGTCGGGGTGGTCGGCGAGATACCGGTCGAGCAAGCCGTTCTTCTCACCCGAATATGCCCCGAGATGCCGCATGAACGAGACCATCCCATCGGGGTCGTAGCCCGAGCGCGTCATCAGCATCAGGCCGTATTTATCGGCCTGATACTCGTCCTCGCGCTCGATCTTCGCCATGATGCCGGCTTCGAAGATGTTGCCGAACTGGTAGAGGAACGCCGAGAACATCGAACCGAGGCCGAAGAGCAGGCTGATCACGCCCGCCTTGTTCTGATTCTCCAGCGCGTGGCGGCGCTCGATGTGCCCCGTCTCGTGGCCGATCACGCCGGCGAGCTCGTCGTCCGACTGCACGAAGTCGAGCGTGCCTTGGTCCATGTAGATGAAGCCGCCGAGGGTCGAGAACGCGTTGACGTCGGGCACGTCGAGGATCTTGACCGAGTACGGAACGTCCTTGCGGGCGGTCGCGACGAAGAGCGGCTCGCTGATCCCGCCCACCCACGCGTTGAGCAGCGGATCGCCCACCACGTTGGTCGTGGCCAGGATCTGCTTGTCGTAGTCCTTGCCCATCGCAATTTCGGTCGCGGTAGACGTTGTGGCGTTCGCGGGTGCCGGTATGCTGGCACAGCACATCGTTACGATCAGCGGAATGGCGACGAAACGGCGATACCACATGAGCGGAGGTCCTGCATTCGCCGGGCGGCGCGAGCGGCACTCTCCTAACGGTGCACCGCGTGTGGAAAAGGTGTGGACCGTTGCAAGTTCTTGTGCACCGCGTGTGGATGCCGGAGGGCCGGGGGCTAGGGCGCGGAACCGCGCGTCAATGAACGTGGAGCATTGCGCTTGAGTACGGTTAAGGGACGCGGGCGGAACGTCGAGATCGCGGTCGATCGGGCGTTGCCGGCAGCGGGTGAGGAATTGCGCGCGCACTTTACCGAGCGGCCCGATTTCTACCGGGGCAGCCATGCGGTCGCCAACCTCGGCCTGTTGGAGCCCGGCGCGCCGGAAATCGCGGCCTTCCGCGATCTGCTGGCCGAGTTCGGGATCACCCTCGACGGTGTCTCGGGCGCCGACACGCTGGCCGATGTCCTCGCCAACTTACAGCTGGCCTACCTCGGACCGGCGCCGGTGGCCGAAGTCTCCGCCTTACCGCGCAGCCGGCCGAGCCGGCACGTCGAGCTCTCACCGCAAGCGCGCTCGCTCGTGGCCGACTTCGCCGGCGCCCGGGCCGACCTCGCCCAGCGGCGGATCGCGGGCGGTGCGCCTGCGGCCATGGGCACGACCAGCGCCCCGGCCGGCGTCGCCTCGGCCGGTGTGACGATCCCCGCGACCCCGTCGTACGCACCGGTCGGCGTGTCGACGCTCTACCATCGCGGCACGCTGCGCGGCGGCCAAGCGCTGCACAACATGGGCAATATCGTCGTGATCGGCGACCTCAACCCCGGCGCGGAACTGATCGCCAGCGGCGACATCGTGGTGGTCGGCGCGCTGCGCGGCACGGCGCACGCCGGCGCGCAAGGCGATCGCACGGCGCGCGTCATCGCGCTCGAGTTCGCGCCCACGCAGTTGCGGATCGCCACCGTCATCGGCGCCGACGCGCTGGTTGCGACCGGCCCGCAGCAAGCGACGATCGAAGGCGATCGGATCGCCGTCGCACCGCTCGGTGCAAACGCTACCCGCAAGGAGATTTCGCTATGAGCGCGCGCCGGATCGTCGTTACTTCGGGGAAGGGCGGCGTCGGGAAAACGACGACCACCGCGAACCTCGGTGCGGCCCTCGCGCTGCGCGGGAAGCGCGTCGTGCTGGTCGATGCCGACATCGGTTTGCGCAATCTCGATCTCGTGCTGGGGCTCGAGAAGCGGATCGTATTCGATATCGTCGAGGTGGTCGAAGGCCGCTGTCAGTTGCGCCAAGCGCTGATCAAAGACAAGCGCTTCGGTGAAATGCTCTCGATTCTGCCGGCGGCGCAAACGCGCGATAAAACGGCCGTTACCGAGAACCAGTTCGCCAAAGTGATCGACGAACTGGCCGAAATGTGCGACTACGCGATCATCGACTGCCCGGCCGGCATCGAGCACGGGTTCCGCAATGCCCTCGCCGGAGCGCGCGAAGCGATCGTCGTGACCACGCCCGAAGTCAGCGCCATCCGCGACGCCGACCGGGTGATCGGCAAGCTCAACGAACGCGGCCTGCCCATGCGCTTGGTGATCAACCGCATCCGCCCCGACATGGTGCGTTCGGGCGATATGCTCTCGGTTGAAGACGTGTGCGATATTCTCTCGGCCGAACTGCTGGGCATCGTGCCCGACGATGAAGACGTGATCGACACGACCAATCGCGGCGAACCGATCGTCTTGCGGGCCGAATCGCGTCTCGCGGGAATCTATGAAAAAATCGCGCGGCGACTCGAGGGTGAGATCGTTCCGTTCACGGCGCTCAACGCGCCGAATTTCCTGAGCCGCTTCCTTGGCCGAAAGGCAGGCTGACCCGTGCACGACATCCGTGAAGACCCGCTTCCCGCCGCGCCGCCGGCGCAGCAAGCCCGCGGCCGCTGCATCGTCGTTACCTCGGGCAAAGGCGGCGTCGGAAAAACCACCACCACGGCCAACGTCGGCGTCGCACTCGCGGCCACCGGCGCGCGCGTCGTGTTGATCGATGCCGACGTCGGCCTGCGCAACCTCGATATCGTGCTCGGTCTCGAAGCGCGCGTGCGCCATCACGTGCTCGACGTGCTCGAAGGCAACGCCGAACTCGACGACGCGCTGGTCAGCGACAAACGGGTGCCCTCGCTCAAGTTGCTCGCCGCCTCGCAAACCCGCGAGAAAGACGACGTCGACACCAACGCCTTCCGGGCGCTGGTCGACCGGCTGCGCGAGAAATTCGACTACGTCCTGATCGACTGCCCGGCCGGCATCGAAAAGGGCTTCCAGAACGCGATCGTCGGCGCCGATGAGGCGATCATCGTCTGCACTCCCGAAGTGAGCGCGGTGCGCGACGCCGATCGCGTCGTCGGCTTGCTCGGCGAACGCGTGAAGATCACCCTGATCGTCAATCGCTTACGGCCCGCGCTCGTGCGCCGCGGCAAGATGCTCTCGGTCGACGACGTCAACGCGATCCTGCGCTTGCCGCTCTTGGGCGTCATTGCCGACGAGCCCGGCGTGATCGTCGCGACCAACAAGGGCGAACCGATCGCACTCGATGCGTCGTCGCCCACCGGCGAGGCGTATCGCAAGATTGCGGGCCGCATTGTGGGAACCGATACGTCGACGCCGGAAATCCCGCGCGAAGCAACCTTCTTCGACAAACTGTTCGGGGGCCAGCGCTAAGTCATGCTCGAGTTTTTAAAACGGCTCTTCAATCCGGAACCTTCGAGCGTCACCGCCCGTGAACGCCTGCGCTTGGTGCTGCTCTCCGATCATCTGGCGCTCGCGCCCGATGTGGTGGAGTCGCTCAAAGCCGATCTGATCGCCGTGATCTCGAAGTACGTCGATGTCGATGCCGCACATTGCGACGTGACGTTCGAACAGCAAGAGAGCGTCGTCGCGATGCTGGCCAACATCCCGATCCTCGGCATGAAGCCGCCGGCCCGCACGCCGCGCCCGGCCGCACCGGAACCGCCGCCGATGATCGATCCGTCGCCGGCTTCGGCCGCGGTTGCGGTCGAGCCGGAGGCAGCCGTTGAAGCGCCCGCACCCGCCGCCTCGAAGCCGCGCCGTCGCCGTCGCCGGCGCGCGGGTGTGAACGCCGCTCCCGCTCACTAGTGGAGCGTCCCTGGTACACACGATTTAATTGGTTACTGGCCGGCTCGTGCATCGCGCTCACGATCGTCGGCATCGTGTTCATCTCATCGGCGACGCTGCACGAACCGTACGCCGCCGGTGAGTGGAAGAGCCAGGCGGTCTTTGCGGTCGTGGGCATCATCGTGATGTTCGGCGTCGCGTTCGTCGACTATCACCGTTGGCAGCAGTGGGCGCTGCCGATCTACGTCGTCACGCTGCTGTTGTTGATCTTCATCGCGATCAAAGGCCATAGCGCGCTCGGCGCGGCTCGTTGGATCCAAATCGGCAGCTTCACGTTTCAGCCGTCGGAACCGGCGAAGTTGGCGGTAGCGATTGCGGTCGCAGCGCTGCTCTCGCGCGGCACGTACCGGGCGTTGTGGCAACTCGGTATTCCGCTACTTGCGGTGGCCCTGCCGGCGGTCTTAATCCTCAAGCAACCCGATCTCGGCACCACGCTCGTCGTGGGCGCGATCCTCACGGCCGAGCTAGCGTTCGGACTGCCGAACGTCATCGACTTCGCGATCTATCTCGGCAGCATCGTCGCCGGCGCGGCGTACGTGCTCTCGAGCGACAAGATCCTCAAGCCGTTCCAGCGCGCGCGCCTGCTCGTGTTTCTCAATCCCAAACTCGATCCGCAAGGCGTCGGCTACAACCTCAACCAGTCGAAGATCGCCGTCGGCAGCGGTGAGATTTTCGGCAAGGGCATCTACCACGGCACGCAAACGCAGCTCAACTTCGTCCCGGAAAACTCGCGCGACTTCATCTTCACCGCGGTTGGCGAAGAAGTGGGCTTCATCGGCGCCTGCGGCCTGATCGCCCTCGACGTCGCCGTGGTCGTCGGCGCGTTGCGCGCCGTGTTCTCAGCGCAAGACCGCTTCGGCTTGCTGCTGAGCGTCGGTCTCGTGTCGATGCTCGCATTTCACATGATTGTGAACATCGGCATGACGATCGGCATCATGCCGGTCACCGGCATCCCGCTGCCGTTCATGTCCTACGGCGGCAGCGCATTGATCACCAACTACATCGCCGTCGGCATCCTCATCAACGTCGCGCTGCAAAAAGACCGCCTCGTTTTCGGCGACGCCACCCGCCGCGTCGACGCCGCTTAGGTAGACTAAGAGATTTTTTCGGCCGGCGCGATCGTGCGCTGGGCGAAGCGGAAGGCGTCGTCGGCGGACATCGGGCGCGCGAAGAGGTAGCCTTGCACGAGGCGGCAGCCGAGGTCGCTGATCAGCTCGCGCTGCTCGATCGTCTCGATGCCTTCGGCGATGACTTCGGCGTTGAGGCCGCGGGCGAGCGCGATGATGCCGGCTACGATCGGGATCTTCGCCGGATCGTTGGCGGCCGAGACGACGAACGAGCGATCGATCTTGATCGCGTCGATTTGGAAATCGTTGAGGTGGCGTAGTGATGAGTAGCCGGTGCCGAAGTCGTCGAGGCAGACGCGTAAGCCCATCGTCTGCAAGTTGGCCATAAAGCGACCGGCCGTGTCCATCGAATCGATCGAGGCCGTTTCGGTCATTTCGATCACCAGCGTTTGCGAGGGGATCTTCCACATCGCCATCGCGTCGGCGATCGAGGCGTAGGTGCCCTCGTGGGCAGCTTCCATCGGCGAGATGTTGACGTGCACGGAGAGCGCATCGAGCGACAGGCCGGCTTCGCGCCATTCGCTCAAGTGCCGGCAGACTTCGTGCACGATGCGGCTGCCGAGCGGCACGATCAGGCGTGCTTCCTGCGCGACGTCGATGAGCAGCGATGCCCCGATTTCGCCGCGCACCGGATGGCGCCAGCGCACCAGCGCCTCGAAGCCGTGACACGTGCGGTCGTCGAGCGCGAGGATCGGCTGGAACACGACGCGTGGACCCGCGTTGCGCGCGAGTGCGGCGCGCAAGTCGCTGGCGAGTTCGGCGCGATCGACGATCTTCTGCCGCAGCACCTCGTCGAACACGACCACGCGATCGCCGCCGGCTTCTTTGGCCGTGTACATCGCGATGTCGGCGTCGCGCAGCAAGCTGTCGACGGTTTCGTGCAGCGCATCGACGGCAACGATGCCGACGCTTGCGGCCAACCGGTGCTCGACGCCCTCGAGCCGGATCGGCTCTCTGAACGCTTCGCAGATGCCCTCACCAACGGTGAGCGCGTGCGTCGAATCGGGATCGTAGTGATGAACGAGCACTGCAAACTCATCGCCGCCGACGCGCGCCACCACATCGCCGAGCGGCGTTGCGCCGTGCAAGCGTTGCGAAGCCGCAACGAGAAACTCATCGCCCGCTTGATGTCCGTAGCGGTCGTTGACTTCCTTGAAGTAGTCCAGATCGATCGAGATGATCCAGCTCGTCCGGTCGTTGACGGGCGTCCACGCGGCCACCGCCTTGGCGGCCGCTTGCGTGAACGCGCGACGGTTCGGCAGTCCGGTCAGCGCGTCGTGCAGCGCTTGGTGCTGAAATGCGGCGCGCGCACGGCGCGAGCGAATTTGCGACCGCACGACTTGCAGCGAGAGCAGCGCGACGACGGCAATGATTGCCGCGAGCAGTCCGACGATGAGCGCGATCTCATTGCGCGCACGTTCTTCGGCGTCGGCCAGACGGTGATCGAGCAACGGTAAGAGCGTGGCCTCGAGCGCGGCCAACTTTGCCGACGCGTCGGTGACCGGCGCGAGCAGCTGCGCGCGCGCGCGGATGGCGTCGCCGCGCGATATGTGCGCGCGGAACAGATCGAGAAACGCATCCGTCGCCGCGCGCGTGGTGTCGGCTTGGGCGCGAACCACGTCCGGCAGCCCTTCGAACCAGCGCGGGTCGAGCGCGACGTCGCGCGCGGTCCGGGCATCGGCGTAGATCGCCACGAGCGCGTTGCGCGAGAAGCGGTCGTCGACGGCGTTCGCCGGATCGGCGGATGCGAGGATACTCGCCAGCCGGGCGAACTGCGCGTTGGCCACCGGCAACGCTTGGAGCGAAGCCTCAGCCAGGGCGCCGTCGGCCATCGTGGCGCTACCGCGCATGACGGCGATCGCGCCGACGCGCTGGTACGATTCGCGCATCGCCTCGTTCGTCGACCGGACGAGCTGCGGATCGGGCGAGCGCGTCAGCGCGGCCGACCAGGCCCGCCGCAGCCGCGCGATCTGGGGCTCGGTAATGCCGTCGTTGAGGCCGCTGGCCTGCGCATCCGCATCCACGCGGCCGAGGGCGGTGCCGATCGCTTGGACGGAATCGCGGTCGGCGTCCGGCTTGCCGCTCGGGTAATAGGTCGCCACCGCGGCCGAGACGTCGTCGAGCCGCTCGACCAAGCGTACGGCGTCCTGGCCGACGAGATACGAGGAAATCGCGGCATTGCGCGCACCGATTTGAACTGCGCCGGCGTAGAGCAGCGAGGCGAGAACAACAATCCCGACCGCGATCAAACGGAGCGCTAACTTCACGGCAGAGTGCCTTCGGCGCGAGGGCAGCCGAACGCTCGCAGGGGGCCCCGCGAGGACGATTCTCCTCCCTCTCGAAAGGGGTGAGAGCGAAATAGCTCGCCTGGTGATCGTGTCCCCCAAAGGGTGGACGCTGGATCGGTAGGGCGTTTCGAACAGTTTCTACCGAATTTTTGGGACGCGGCCGAAGCCGGCGATACCCGCTCGAAGACGCACAAAGCAACGCGTCGTCGCGATGCGTGTCGCAAGGACGGTCAGCTCCCGGGAGACACCAACTTGTCGACCGACCTTCTCATTTCGAGCGATCCGTGGGAGAACCGCGTCGCCATCCTCGAAGATGGGAAACTCTCCGAGTACTACATCGAGCGTGACGAACGCGTCATCGGCTCCATTTATAAGGGCAAAGTCCAAAACGTGCTGCCCGGCATGGGCGCGAGCTTCGTCGATATCGGCCTCGGCCGTAACGCGTTTCTCTACGTCGACGACATCAACAAGACGCCGCTGAACATCGGCGACGTCGAGATCACCGGCGGCCGCAGCGGCTGGACGATCAACGAGAAGGTCAGCAAGGGCGACGACGTCCTCGTGCAGATCGTCAAGGAACCGCGCGGTCTCAAGGGAGCGCGCGTCTCGACCAACATCTCGCTGCCCGGCCGCTACCTGATCCTGATGCCGACCGGCAAATACTCCGGCGTCTCGCGCAAGATCGAGTCGGCTGAGGAACGCAACCGCCTCAAGGGCGTGATGAAGGCGATCCGGCCCGAAGGCATGGCGACCGTCGTGCGCACGGCGGCCGGCGGGGTTTCCAACGCCGAGCTCATCGCCGACCTCGGCGTGCTGATCCGCATGTGGCACGGCATTCTCGAGAACTACAAATCCGCACCGACGCCGTCGCTGCTGCACAAAGACATGAATCTCGTGTATAAAGCGGCGCGCGATTTCATTACGCCCGACGTGCAAAACGTCTGGATCGACGATCCGGAAGAGGCCGAGCGCGTACGCGATTTCATGCGTCTGCTCGGACCGCAGTACGTCGAACGCATCAAGCCGTATCCCACCGGCGTACAGCTCTTCAGCGACTACAAGATCGACGAAGAAGTCGCGAAGCTGATGAAGCCCACGGCGAAATTGCCCTCCGGCGGATCGATCGTCATCGAGACGACCGAAGCGCTAACGGTCATCGACGTCAACTCCGGCAAATTCACCGGCGGCAAGAATCTCGACGACACGATCGTCAAGACGAATATCGAAGCAGCTGCTGAGATCGCGCGCCAAGTGCGCTTGCGCGACATCGGCGGCATCATCGTCTGCGATTTCATCGACATGTCGTCGGAGAGCGATCGCAACAAAGTCATCAAGAGCCTCGAAGACGGTTTGCGTAAAGACCGCACGCGCTCGACGATCCAATCGTTCTCGCCGCTCGGCTTGCTCGAGTTCACGCGCAAACGCGTCGGCAAGGATCTCGCCGGACAACTGCGCGCCACGTGTCCGATGTGCACCGGCCTCGGCAGCGTGATGTCGCCGGAATCGGTGACGATCTCGACGTTCCGCCAAATCGCCGCGCACAAGAACGGCCACGCCGATCACGTTCACGTTGCCGCATCGCCGCAAGTCGCCGCGCAAATCGAGTTCTGGTACGAAGAAGAACTGCGCAAGCTGAGCGAACGCGTCGCGAAGCCGATCGACGTGCGCGTCGATCCCGGCGTGCATCCCGAATCGCCGCTGGTCGTCTGGGGCAACGGTTTACCGGAGCTTCCGGCCGTGCGCGTCGGCGACGAATTCGAAGTCGAACTGCTTGCCACGCGCTTGCCCACGGCAACGTCGGCCGCAGCCGTCGTCAACGGCCGCTTGATCGAAGTCGAGAACGCGGCGAATGCGGCGGGCAACGCGATCAAGATTCGCATCATCGACGTCGATGGCGCCGATATTCTGGCCGAGCCGCGCTTCCCGATCGGTTCGGGCGCCGGTGCCGGTGCCGCTGCCGCTACGGGCGACGGCAAGAAACGCCGCCGTCGCGGCGGTCGCGGGCGCAAACCGCTCACGGCTGCAGAGCAGCAAGAAGAACTGCGCGAATTGGCCGAGGAGGCCGCAAAGGGCGTCGGCTCGCGGCCCGTTCCGGTCATCGGCATCTCGACGACGGAAGAAGCCGTCGCCGAAGAACACGTTGCGCGCAACGAAGGCTCGCCCAAGCGCGTCACGCCGGCCTCTTCGGTCGACATGGATGCCGACGATCTCCTCGCCGATGCACTCGACATGCCGAGCGCGCATCCGCCGCGCGGTCGCGGTGGTCGCGGTGGCCGCACCTCTGCTGCGCCGCCGTCAGCGCGTCAGCCCGCTCCGGCGCCGGCTCCGGCCGCGTACCGTCCGGCCGCATCGAGCGGACTCGCGCCGCTTCCGGGCGAGTCGCTCTCCGGCGCGCTCGTCGGCAAGCTGCCCGGCGAAACGCTCTCGGGCGATCGCGTCAACGAACTCCTCGCTGCCCCCGCACCGCAAGTGCACCAGCCGCGCGAGCGCACCTATTCCGCGCCCGCACCCGCTGCCGCCGCACCGGCAGCCTACGAAGAAGCGGAATCCGATGCCGATGGCGCACCGGGAGAAGCCGGCGACCAGCCCGGACGCAAGCGGCGCCGCCGCCGCCGTCGCGGCCGTGGTGGAAATGGCGTCGCCGGTGAAGCGGGCGTTGAGGCGCCGGCGACCGCAGGCGTCTATCTCGACCCCGAAGACGACGCATCGCCCGAACCGATCATAGCTGCTGCGGCGCCGTCGTCGGGCATACCCGACACGGTTACCGAACACGACGGCCGCAAGCGCCGCCGTCGTCGCCGTCGCCGTCGTAGCGGCAGCGGACCGGCCGCCGCCAACGGCGTGCTCGGCCAGCCGGGGACGCTTCCCGATCGCCACATCATCCGCGTCGACGGCGACGGCGGAGCGCAGCCGACCGGCGAGAATTCTCCGCCGCCTCCGAACCGCGCGCTGGCGCCGTGGAATCGTCCGAAGAAGGGCGAGATCGCGACCGAAGCCCCGCCGCCGAGCCTGAAAGCTCCGCGCGAGGACGTGCGCGTCGCCGCACCGTCACGCCGCCGCGCTCCCGCGCGTCCGGCAGCGGCCGGCCGCGTTGCGCCGATCGAATCGGTGGCGATCAAAGCGCTGCCGGCGCCCGCCCGTAAGAAGGCGTCCGCCACCGCGGGCGCGGCGAAGAAAACCGCCGCGCGCTCCACGACGGCCAAGAAAACCGTCGCACCGAAGGCGACTGCGAAGAAGAGCGTTGCGAAGAAAAGCACCGCTGTGAAGAGCACCGCTAAAAAGAGCACCGCGACGGCGAAAAAGACGCCCGTTCGCAAAGCTGCGGTTGCGAAGAAAACGGTCCGCAAAAAGACCTGATCTCCGTGCTCGAAGTGTTCGTCGATTTCGACGGCACGATCACCGATGTCGATACGTTCGACGCGTTGGTCCGTGCCGTCGCCGGCGATGCGGCGTGGGATGCGATCGACGGGCCGTTGCTCGCGGGCGAACTCACGCTGCGTGAGGCACTCGAGCGGCAAGCTGCGGCCGTGCGTCTCTCGCGCGCCGAAACGCTCGAGTTCATGCTCACCCACGCGCGCGTCGATCCGGCATTCGCGCCGTTCGTCGCGGCGGTGCGCGCGCACGGCGGCGCGATTCGCGTCGTTTCGAGCGGCATCGCAACGGTGATTCACGATGCGCTCGCGCGGGCCGGCATCGAGATCGACGTGATCGCGAACGACGTCGACTTTGCCCCCGCGGGGTGGACGATGACGTTCGTCGATCCGTCGGACAACGGCCACGATAAAGCCGCGCACGTACGCGCTGCGCGCGAACGCGGCGATCGCACCGTGTATATCGGCGACGGGATCAGCGACTTCTTGGCTGCCGTCGAAGCCGATGAACGTTACGCGAAAACGGGACGTGCGCTCGAAGCCTACTGCCGCGAGCGCAACATCCCGTGTACGTCATTCACCTCGTTCGCGGAGATCGAACGAGCGCTCTTTCGTTAGTGGACCTGCGGCGCTACGTTGGCGGCGGCGTCGGTTCCGGCGATGCTCGCGATCTTGCCCTGTAGGAACGAGATGGCTTTGGTCAACTGCGGATCGTCATCGGGATAACCGGGACGGATCTTCGTGCCCTTCGGAATCTCGGCTTCGATCTGCGGCTGAATGCCGACCGTGTTGATGTCGTGGCCGTTCGGCGTGTAGTAACGCGCCGTCGTGATCTTCACGGCCGAGCCGTCGCGCAGCGGGAAGATCGTCTGCACGACGCCCTTGCCGAACGTCTTCGTGCCGATGAGCGTTCCGACGCCGCTGTCTTCGATCGCGCCGGCGGTGATTTCCGAGGCGGAAGCCGTGTAGGCGTTCACCAGCACGGCGAGCGGCCGCGGTGAGACCGCGATGTTCTCGGCGTCGTATTCGGTGCTCTGACCGGCGCGTGATTTCACCGTCACGATCGGTCCGGTCGGAATGAACTTCGAACTGACATCGACGGCTGCATTGAGGTAACCGCCGCCGTTATAACGCAGGTCGAGCACGTAGGCTTTCGCGCCCTCCGCTTGCAGGCGGTTCAGCGCGGAGTTGAGTTCGACGCCGGTGTTCTGACCGAACACGGAAAGCTGCGCGTAGCCGATGTCGCCGGGAAGCAGCTTGGAGAATACGCTCGGCGGCTTGATCGTCTCGCGCGTGATCGTGAACGCATCGAGTGCGGGCGAGTTCGAGCGCACGACGGCGAGCTTCACTTTCGTGCCCGGGTCGCCGCGCAGTAACTTCTGAATGCGCGATTGCTGCACGTCGAGCGGCGCGCCCGCGATGATGTCTTTGACCGTGCGGTCGTTGATCGCGCTGATCTCGTCGTCGCCGCGCAGGCCGGCCTTGTCGGAGGGACCGTCGATGATCACGTTCTCGACGCGGATGTTCTTGGTGGTGTCGTCGATCGAATACGTGAGACCGACGCCGCCGAACGACGTGCCGTCGAGGCCTTCGTTGAGTTCGGCAAACGATTTCGGATCGAGAAAGACCGTATAGCGATCCTTGACGGAGCCGATGACGCCGGAGATCGCCGCATAGGCAATCTTGGTCGGCGTCCCCTTGCTGCCGTACGTGCTGACCGCTTCGTTCACTTCACGCTGCAGCTCGCGCACGTTGTTGACGTCGTCGCTCGATGCGTGCTGCTCGGTGATCTTCGGATCTTTGACGCCGGCCGTCTTCAAATAGGCGACGATGCCCGCGTGCGCGCCGTTGAGCACGTTTTGCGAGTCGACCTTTTGATAGAAGTTCTGCATGAGGTAGACGTAGGACGCCGTCAGCTCGTCGGCTTGCTGCTGCGAGATGGCCGCGGCCGCGGACGCTGAGGGGATGTGGGCGAGGGTGGCGGCGAGCCCGAGGGCGAGAGCGGCGGCGAAGATGCGCTTCATTGCTGGTCTTTCTTGCGAAGAATGGCTTTGGCGGCGGCAAGTTGTTTGTCGGCTGGTGTATCAATGATCGGCAAATCGACGCGCTGGTCGAGCACTACATCCGGAACGATGCCTTTGTGCTGGATGTCTCGCCCGTTCGGGGTAACGTAGCGAGCGGTCGTTATCTTGAGCGCTCCGCGGTCGGGCAGCTGATAGAGACTCTGCACGACGCCTTTGCCGAACGTCTTGGTTCCGACGAGCGTCGCGAGGTGGTCGTCTTGGAGCGCACCGGCGGTGATCTCCGAGGCGCTGGCGGTGTACTTGTTCACCAACAGCACGAGCGGCAACGGATCGATCGCGCTACCGTTGGCCGAGCGGGTCTCTTTGTTTCCGGCGCGGTCGATCGTCGATACGATCGGGCCCGCGTGGATGACCAAGCTCGAGATGTCGACGGCCGCATCGAGCAATCCGCCGCCGTTGTTGCGCAGATCGAGAATGTAGCCCTTGACGCCCTTTTTCTTGGCGGCAACGAACGCATCGCGCACTTCGTCGGCCGAGTTCGAGCCGAAATCGCTCAAGCGCACGTAGCTGAAGCCGTCCTCAATTTTTGCGAGCACCGAGGGCACGTGCACGACATCGCGCGTAACGCGAATCGTCGCGACGGTATTGCCGATGTGATGCTTCACGCGCAGCGCAACGACGGTGCCGCGCGGTCCGCGGATGCGCTGCTCGACGGCGTCGAGCGGCAGACCGGCGGTGGCTTGATTATCGACCGCAAGGATCGCATCGCCGCGGCGCACGCCGGCGCGAATGGCGGGGTTGTTGTCGATCGGATCGACGAGGATCGCACCGGTCTTCGGATCTTTTCCGATGTACACGCCGATGCCGCCGAAATTGCCGCCCTTGAGTTCTTCATCGAGCGCACGGATAGCCGCCGCGCTGAGATACGTCGTGTACGGATCGCCGAGACCGCCGAGCATGCCGCCTACGGCCGCATCGGTCACCTGCGCTTTGCTGCCGGCGCCGGGATACTGCGCGTTGACCGTGTCGACCGCGCCTTCGATCATCGCCAGGTCGTGCGACGAGACGCCGGTCGCGCGACCGGACGTGAGCGGGCCGTGGCCGACGGTGCGGGGCCGTTTCGCGCAATCGGTGATCAGGCAGTTGAGCGCCTTCGTTTCGCCGTCGACCAGCAGTTGCGTATCGACCGCCTGGTAGAAGCTGTGCTCGACCTGTTGATAGGCCGTCTCGATGACGCGCTTGTCGGGATCGCGCGAACCGATGAGGGTGCTGAGGTCGAGATCGGCGATCGGGCGGTCGGTCACAACCGAGGTGTCGGTTGCTGCACGGCCGGCGTACGCCGCGCCGCCCCAGGCAGACAGCGCGACGATCACAGCAGCGAGTAAAAGGCGTATACGGGCTGGCATCAAGTCCCTATTCGGTTGGCGTCGGTCTACTCTAGTAACCGGATTTCTACCCGGAGCGTTCCCACCGGAACCCTTGCGGGCCGAAATCGTGCGGTGGGGACTCTAGTCTACCGCAGGAACCTGTGGCCGTCGTCAGATGGATAGATGATGTAACGCAAACTTCATACGCCGTTCGTCCTGCTATCGTAGGAACGACATAGGATCGACCGGGTGGCCGTCTTGCATCACCTGGAAATGCACGTGTGGGCCGGTTGCATCGCCGGTCATCCCGACCGCGCCGATCGCTTGGCCGCGCTGGACGTCTTGCCCCACGCCGACGAAGATCTGCGACATGTGGCAATAAATCGTTGAGAGGCCGCCATGGTGGTCGATCGCCACCATCTTGCCGCAGTCGCCCTGCGTCCCGGCGACGATAACGCGGCCATCCGCGGCGGCGGCAATCGTCGTTCCCTGGGCGGCCGCAATGTCGATGCCGGCGTGGAGAATCGGCCGGCCGTAGACCGGATGCATGCGCATCCCGAACGGTGAGGTGATCGGGCCCGAAACGGGCCACAGCAATTGGCCGGGCGCGCCGGGTTCGGGCGGCAGCGATTCGCCGGCCAGCAGTGCGGCGCGGCGAGCCGCGGCGCGGCGCGCGTCCTCTTCTTGCTGCTTCTCGCGTACGAGTGCTTCGAGTGCGGCTTCCGCGGCGGCCGAGGTGTCCTCGAGTTCGCCGACTTCCACTGCGACATTTTGCTTCTCGCTCTGCGCGACTTCCAGCAAATTCTGGCGCTGTTGTGCGAGCGCGGAGAGCGCGATCGTTTGCTGGTCGGCTGCGGCGCGTGCGTTACGCAGGCTGTTCTCGTCGGTCACGAGACCGGTTTCGATCGCCTCGACGTGTTCCGCGTCGGCCCGCCGCGCACGAATCGTGACCTCGTTGGCCTTTACGACATACGCAACGTCGTTCCAGCGCTCGAGAAAATCGCCGAACGAGCGCGCTTGGAGCAATACCGCTAGATAGCCGAGATCGCCGTATTCATAGGCCGAAATCAGCCGCCGCTTGAGCGCGTCGTTGTGCCGCGCCAAGGTTTTTTGCGCGGCGTCGAGCTGCACTTTGGTCCACGCGAGATTCGATTCGGTCGTGTGCATCTTCGCGTTGAGAAACGCGATTTGTCCTTGCACCGTCGAGATGTTGCGGTTGGCGATCGCGAGTTGCTCGGCGATCGTGCCGACTTTTGCTTGCGCCGCACCCAGCGCGCCGCGCTTCTCGTTGAGCTGTACGTGGACGTCGTGCAATTTTGCTTGCTGCGCCCGGATCTTCGCGTCGAGCGCGCTTTGTTTCGTGTTGGCAAATCCGGGCGCGACCGCCGCGAGAACGAGCACCAGCAGCAGCGCCGCACCGCGCAGTGTCATCGGGCGCGTTTGTCCATGGCGACGAACGACCCCGTCTGCCGCTTGGCGAACGATTTGAGTTCCGCCGCGACTTCACCGATGCTCTGATAGCTCTTGATGCGCGGCGATTGCGTGACGATGGCGAGCGAGAGCGACATCAGCGGGAAGCGGACGTTGTTGCCGCGGCGGTCTTTCGCTGCAATCCAGCCGTTTTTGCGATCGTTCGGATCGTAGAGCGGCAACACGTCGCGGTCGAAGGTGTCGGCGACGGTGCGAGCGAGGTTTTCGGCCCGCTGCGGGCTCGTGACGATGATGAAGTCGTCGCCGCCGATATGACCGAGAAAGTCGCTCTCGACGCCGATGCGCTTGATCGTATCACTCATCGTGGTGGAGACC
Organism: Candidatus Lustribacter telmatis; assembly: GCA_003164045.1. Lineage (GTDB taxonomy): Bacteria > Vulcanimicrobiota > Vulcanimicrobiia > Vulcanimicrobiales > Vulcanimicrobiaceae > Lustribacter > Lustribacter telmatis. The sequence goes on along the minus strand of PLRU01000018.1, from coordinate 40,248 downwards.
AAGCGGATGGCGTCATCGCCGCGTACGAAGCCGTAGTGATCGTTGAATGCCTTGAAGTTGTCGAGGTCGGCATAGATCACGGCCCACGGTTCGCGCGCTTCGAAACGCCGGCGAACTTCGTGTTCGATCGCGATGTTGCCGGGCAGACGCGTGAGCGGCTGCAGCGATGAGTCGACGTTGGCGCGACGTACTTTCGCGCGCACGCGCGCGAGCATCTCCTGCGGCGAGAACGGCTTCGCGATGAAATCGTCGGCGCCGGCTTCGAGGCTCTTCACGGGTTCGGTGGTGTCGAGCCCGCCGCCGGTGAGCACGATGACGGGCACGTGCGACGCGGTCGCGTGACGGCGAATGCGTCCGAGTGTGGCGTAGCCGTCCATCAGCGGCATCACGACGTCGAGCACGACCACATCGGGGAGGCGATCGTCTAAGAGCGCGAGCGCGCTGGGTCCGTCGGGTGCGGTGAGAACCTCAAAGCCGCCGAGTTCGAGGTTGGTCCCGATGATCTCGCGGAGGATCTTATCGTCGTCAACCACCAGCACCGTCGGCCGGTGGGCTTCAGGCGCGGCGAGCGTCATGCACGCAAGTATCTCCCGACCGACAACCAGGACGACACGAGGCCGACCGCCGCGCCGACGGCCAGGAGTTCGCCGGCGAGTTGGAGCTCGTTGACGTGGAACGGAACGAATTGCAGCGTCGATGCGATTTTCGGCACGATCTGCATTTCGGCGACGGCCAGGACGGCAATCGCGACGATCGCGCCCACGACGCCGGCGATGATGCCCTCGGCGATAAACGGCATGCGGATGTACATGTTGGTCGCGCCGACGAGCTGCATGATGGCGATCTCGCGCCGGCGGGCAAAGACCGTGAGCCGGATCGTGTTCGCGATGATGATCGCCGCCGTCAACACGAGGAGTCCGATCATTGCCATGCCGACGCGGCCGATCACGTCGGCGGCGCGCAGTAATTTCGTCACCGTGTCGGCAGCGTAATCGACTTTCGCCACGCCGGGAAGCTTGCCGATCGAGGCCGCGACGTCGGGGACGTTATCGACGTTGGAGACCGAAACCCGGAACGCGTTCGGCAGCGGGTTTGCGGTGAGCAGCGAGGTGTCGAAGTCGCGGCCGAGGCGTCCGCGCATTTCTTGCAGGCCTTGGGCACGCGGAACGTAGCGCGCCGAGGTGATGCGTCCGTCGGCAGCCAGCGACGCCGCGAGCTGCTTTGCTTGCGCGTCGGTCGCGTTGTCGTCGAGATACACGGCGATCTCGATTTGCTTGAGGATGCCTTGACCGAACGTCGTCAGCGTTTCGCGCACGTAGAGGAACGTGCCGAGCATGACGATCGTGACCGCGACGGTTCCGATCGCGGTGAATTGCATCGCTGCGTTCCGAGTGAAGTTCGCGAAAACCTCACCCAGAAAGAACTGGACTCTGCCCCAATCCACGAAAGTAATAGCCCCGCTCGTCGTCGTGTAGAATTTTTCCGTTTTCGAGCCGAACGACGCGCCGCCGCATCCGGTCGACGACCGCTTGATTGTGGGTCGCGACCAAGACGGTCGTGCCCTTGAGGTTGATGCGCTGTAAGAGCTCGATGATCTCGGTCGTGTTCGACGGGTCGAGATTCCCGGTCGGCTCGTCGCAGAGTAGGATCTTGGGGTTGTTGACCAGCGCGCGAGCGATGGCGGCCCGTTGCTGCTCGCCGCCCGAAAGCTCGCTCGGCAACATGCGGCTCTTGTGCGAGAGGCCGACGAGATCGAGCACGCGCGGCACTTGCCGCATCACGTCTTTGGAGCGCGCGCCCGTCACTTGCAGAGCGAAAGCCACGTTTTCCCAGACCGTCTTGTGCGTGAGCAGCTTGAAATCTTGAAACACGACGCCGATGTTGCGCCGCAGCGCCGCCACTTTTCCGCGGCGCAATTTGTCGACGCGAATGCCGTCGACGATGACCTCGCCCGCATCCGGGATCGCCTCGCGGTACAACAACTTCAGGAGACTGGATTTACCCGTCCCCGAATGGCCCACGAGGAAGACGAAATCCGCCTTCCCGATCTCCAGATCGATGTCGTCCAGTGCGCGCGTACCGTTCGGATAGGTTAGCGTCACACCGCGAAGTTCGATCACGTGCTATCCACCTCGCACTATCACGGATGCTCGCTGCGCTCGCGGCTTTGCGTTTGGCCTGCGGCCAACAGAAGAGGAGTTTTTCCGAACGTCAATCCTACATACCTGCGAAGAATGAACTTCGACTTGAACGACGAGCAGAAAGCGATTCAAGCGCTGTGCCGAGACTTCGCGCGCGAAGTCGTCGCGCCCGCCGCCGAGGAACTCGATCGCGAGGCGCGCTTCCCCTACGAAATCGTTACCAAGATGGCCGAGCTCGGCTTGATGGGGCTGCCGTTCCCCGAAGCCTATGGCGGCGCCGGCGCCGACACCGTGAGCTACGCCCTTGCTGTGATGGAGCTGGCACGCGCCGACGCGTCGGTGGCGATCACCCTCGCCGCGCACGTGTCGCTCGGGTCGTCCCCGTTCTACCTCTTCGGTACGGAGGAGCAGAAGCAGCAGTATCTCGTCCCGCTCGCTCGCGGCGAGAAGCTTTGGGGCTTCGGCCTGACCGAACCGAACGCCGGCTCCGATGCCGGCGCCACGCAGACGCGGGCCGAGCTGCGCGACGGCCGCTGGATCGTGAACGGCACGAAGGCCTTCATCACCAATTCCGGGACCGACATCACGGCCGGAACGACCATCACCGCGGTGACCGGTAAAGATGAGCGCGGCCGCAGCGAGATCAGCAATCTGATCGTGCCGCAGGACACCCCCGGGTTCAGCCGTTCCAAAACGTACCGGAAGATGGGCTGGCGCGCGTCGGATACGCGCGAGCTTTCGTTCGCGGATGCGAGTATACCGCAGGAGAATCTCCTCGGAACGCGCGGCCAAGGCCTCAAGCAATTCCTGAAGATCCTCGACGGCGGGCGTATCTCGGTGGCCGCCCTCTCGGTCGGCCTCGCGATGGGCGCGTTCGACGAAGCGTTCAAGTACGCGCAAGAGCGCCGTCAGTTCGGCCAGGCGATCTCGAAGTTCCAAGCGATCCAGTTCAAGCTGGCCGACATGAAAATGGAGATCGAGCACGCGCAGCTGATGATTCTGAAGGCCGCGTGGGAAAAGGACGAGGGACGCGACTTCGCGCTCTCCGCGAGCCTGGCAAAGCTATACTCGGGGGAGCTCTCGCGCCGCGTCGTCAACGAAGCGGTGCAAATTCACGGCGGTTACGGTTTCATGGACGAGTATCCGGTGTCGCGGATGTATCGCGACCAGAAGATCAACGAGATCGGCGAGGGAACCAACGAAGTCCAGCGACTCGTGATCGCTCGCCTGATGGGACTGTGAGGACCATGCGAGGGATGTTCGGACTTCTGCTCGGCGCGGTGTTGGCGCTGGCCGCCATGCCGGCAAACGCGCAATTGCCCACCGACGCAACGGCGCCGGAGTTTACCGCGCAAGTCGCGCAAGGCGGCGCGGTCTCGTCCTTTGCGCTCTCCGCGGCGCTCGCGCACGGCCCCGTCGTGCTGTATTTCTTCCCGAAGTCGTTCACCAGCGGCTGCACGGCGGAAGCCCACGACTTCGCGGATCACATCGGCGCCTACAAAGCGCTGGGCGCAACCGTGGTCGGCGTTTCTGGCGATTCGATTGAAACGCAGAAGAAGTTTTCCACCCAAGAGTGCCGTTCGAAGTTTCTCGTCGCTTCGGATCCGGGCTTGAAGATCGCCGGCATGTACGATTCGAAAGTGCTCGGCCTGTATGCCAACCGCACGTCGTACGTGATCGCGCCGAACGGCAAGATCGCCTACGTGTACACGAGTCTCGATCCGGATAAGCACGTCGCCAACACGCTTGCAGCGCTGCGTAAACTCAAGAACTAAGCGGCGCTCGTCACGAGGTCGATGCGCGCGGCGCCCAGGCGTTCGGCGGCGGCGGCGAGTTCGGGGCTAGCCGTGAAGAGGATCGTTTGCGCGTCGAACGCGTTGTGCGCGATGATCGGGATGCAGCGATCGATGCGGGTATCGTCCCAATAGGCGAACGGGTCGTCGAGCAGGAGCGGCGGCAGTTCGAGCCCCTCGGCGAAGACGCGTGCCATCGCGATGCGCACGATCAGATAGACTTGATCGCGCGTACCCGCCGAGAGCGATTCGAGGTCGACGATCTGGCCCGTCTCCGGTACGCGGGCCCGCAAGATGAACGTGGTTGGATCGATGCGGATCTCGCTGTACCGTCCGCCGGTCACTTTGTGCAAGGCTTCCGCCGCGTAGGTTTCCAGGCGGCGCGCAAACATCTGATGCGCTTCGTGCGTGAGCCGCGAAACCGTCGAGGCGGCTAGGGCCAACGCCCGATCGAACGTTTCGAGGTGTTCGAGCTCGGCCCGCAGGCGTTCGACGTCCTCTTCGATCGGGGCCAGTTCGGGGATCGCGTTCTCGCCCAGTTTGAGCTCGACCGTCAGAGTTGCGGTAGCGAGCTCGGCGTCGCGCATCAAGCGCTCGAGCTCCGCGATCTTCGCGTTGACCTCATCGCGCAGCGCGCGGCCGTAGGTCTCGGCCGGCGCGATGCCGGCGGCGGCGAGCGCATCGCGTTCGGTGACGAGCGCGAACTCATCGTCGTCGCGCAGGATCTCGCTGCGCTGCAGCGCGAGCATCGCCATGCCGTTGTCGACGCCGTCGCGCTTGCGCCGCCGCTGCGCGCGATCGTCGGCGATGGTGCAGCGTTCCTGGCGCGAGCCCTCGGCATCCGGAATCAACCGTTCCGCCAGCCGGTCGAAGAAGACCGCCGAGCGGCGCTCTTCGTCGCGCAGTTCGGTCGCGCGCGCCGTCGCGCGGTCGGCGGCGGCGAGCATGCGCCGCAATTCAGCTAGGCGTTCGCGCCGGTGCGCGAGATCGTCGATGCTGTTCACGCCCAAACGGTCGAGGACGCCGGCCACGGTCGAACTGGCGTTGCGCTCGGCGGTGAGGGATTCGTCGGCGACGCGCTGCTTCTGCGCGGCGGCGCGCGCGTTGCGAATGCGTTCGCGGCTGCGCCAGCCGACGACGGCAAACGCCACCAGCATGACGGCGGCGAAAATTTCGGTGAACGACCACCAGTGCGCGATCGCCATCCCGATCGCGAGCACGGCGAACACCGCACCGATGGTAAGCGCGACGCCGGCCAGGGTACGTCCGCCGCTGCCCTCGCGCCGCGCGGCCGCGGCTTCGTTTGCGGCCGCGGCTGCGGCCGTGCGCGCCGCGGTGGCCTGTTCGGCCGCATCGTGCAGGGCCGCAAACTCGAGATCGTCGATCGTTCCGGCGTCGGCGCGGCGCGCAGCGAGTTCGCTGCGTTCGACGAGCGTGAGTTGGGCTGCTTCGGCTTCCGTTTCGGCGGCGGCGGCCGCGCCTTCGGCCGCGCGCCAAGCGAAGAACGCCGCGTCGAGTTCGGCGATGCCATCGGCCGGAAAATCGGCAACGTCGTCGTAGAGCGCGCGTTCGGCCTGCAGTGCCGCAAGGTCGTCGCGATAGACGCGCAGCTGCTCGAGCCGGGCGCGCAATTCCGCTGCCTGTAAGGCTTTGAGCTCGCGCTCCGCGCCGGCGCGGCGCTCGGCCAACCGGTCGCGTTCGCCGACGGTTCCGGCGCGCCGTTCGCGCAATTGCGCGAGCACGTCGCGGCGATTGCGCGCCGCATCCGCTTCCGCCGTGCGCCGGGCGAGCGTCTCGCGCAGGCCTTTGACCGGATTGTTCACCGTCGAGCGCGGGCTGCCGACATGCGCCTTGCGCGCGTCCTCGAGTCGCTTGACGGCGCCGAGCGCGGCATCTTCTTTCGGGCCGCCGTCGAGCGCGCGCGCGAGGGCCGTGGCGATCGGCGCGTTGCGCTCCGCATCGATGCCCACGTTCTGCTGCAGCACGCACGACGCGTTGATGAAGGCGTCGTAGGGAATCTGCAAGTGCACGTCGCCCGGCGAGATCGTCCGGCCGAGCGCGACGTCTCCGGCGACGTCGTTGCCGTCGCGATCGTAAACGTTCACGCCCTTGGCGTCGCGCGAGTAGTCGCGCCGGACTTCGAACGAGCGTCCGTCGGCGAGTTCGTAGAACAGCGTCGTCGCATACGTGCCGCCGTCCCACGGGCGCCACGCTTCTTTGCGGCGTCCGCTTCCGTAGAGCGATGCCACGATGGCCGCCGCGACGGTCGATTTTCCAGCTTCGTTCGGTCCGTAGATCACGTTGAGCCCCGGGCTAAACGCAAACGTGCGGCCGGCCAGCCGTCCGAAACCGGCGACCGTTAAGCGGCGCAGCTTCACGGCGCGATCTCCGCACCGTCGAAGGCCGCGACGACGAGGGCCAGCGCGCGGCGGGCGTCGTCGTCGCCGGCGTCGGCGGCAGCAAGCAGTTCGGCGACCGCGCGTCCGCGGACGTTCGATTCGTGCGCGATCGCGGCGTAGTCGGCGGTGACGCTTTGGTCGATGAGATCGAGTGCACCGAGGTGCGCGCCGGCGCGTTCGATCAAGAGCGCGCGGTCGACGCGCGTGCCCGGCTGCACGGCGCCGCGCAGCGTGGCGCGCACGTAATCGTGTTTGCCGAACGATTCGAGGGCCCGCTCGCAGGCCGCGATCACGGCGCCTTCGTCGCCCGCATCGTCGATCGGCACGTTCACGTCGAGCAGCCGCGTACGCGCGATCGGCACGCTCTCGATGCCCACCGACGCATCGTCGCGCACGGTAACGACGAGCGCACCGTGCTCGCCGCGTTCGCCGAACTTGATCGGTTCGGGCGAACCGGGATAGGCGAAGACGGGCCCCGCGGCGTCGTTCACGATCGAGCCGCCGTGATAGTGTCCGGTGAGCGTGAGCGTCGCACCGGCTTCGCGAATCTCGGCCGCCGTGAACGGCGCCGTCGCGCGTTTGCCCGGCGGACAGCGTTCTTCGTCGCTGCCGTGCACGAGCGCGATGCGCACGCCGCTGCGATCGAACGCGGCGCCGGCGAAGGGCCGGCCCGGTTCGGCGGGCGTATGCCCGAAACCGTAGAGCGTCACGTCGGGCGCGAGCGGCACGCCGGTCCACGACGCGTCCGCAAACACGCGTACGTTCGGCGGCAAGTCGTCGCGCGCATAGAGCGAGCGCGCCGCGAACGGATCGTGATTGCCGGGCGCGATGAACACCCGTTTGCCGAAGCGCGCGAACGCGGCAAAGAGAAAACGCGCGGTCGCCGGACCAGCGCGTTCGCTTTCGTAGAGGTCGCCGCCGATGGTAAGCACGTCGGCATTGCGCTCGAGCGCGAGGTCGACGATGCGCTCGAACGCGTCGGCGAGGGCGGCGCGACGGGCACCGCCGCCGCGCACGTCGGGGAAGACCGTTTCTAAATGCACGTCCGCGGCGTGAACGATCGTCGTCGCCATCGCGGACTACTTCGCGTTAGGTAGTGGTCAGATACTTCCCATACCAGGACATCATGTTGTTGAAGGCGTCGGTCGCCGGCCCGAGCCGGTAGCTCGGGCGGGTGTCGTCTAAGAAGCCGTGCGGCGCATCCGGATAAATCGTCACGTCGTGCGGACCGGCGAGTTTGTTGAATGCGGCCGTCACGTCGAGCGTGTTGATGCCGCCGTCGAGGCCGCCGTAGAAACCGATCGTGGGCGTGGTGACCTTCGTCGCCCAATCGAACGCGCCGTCCGGCGGCGGTTCGGTCGTCTTACGATCCGCGCGCACGTAGCCGTAGAGTTCCGCGGCCGCGTCGTAGTCTTTGTTTCCCACCAGGGCTTGCAGCACGATGCCGCCGCCCATGCAATTGCCGTACAGGCCGACCTTGCCGCGGGCCGATTTTTGGCGGATCCACGCTTTTGCGGCTAGCAGATCGCCGTTCATTTGGTTCCCGGCGTACAGTGCGGCGACTGCCGGTCCGAAAAGGCTGAGGTCGGTTTGACCGTCGCCGCTGGGCGGGTGCGAGCGATCGAAGATCCCCGGCACAATCGCGATGTAGCCGAGTTTCGCGAAGCGCCGCGCGAGATCGCGATACTGCGCATCGACGCCCCAGATGTGCGCGCACAGCACGATGCCCGGCGTCGTGGCCGTGACCGTGGCCGGCAGCGCGACGTATCCGCTGATCGCCCCACCCGGACGGGCGAGCATCGTGTTGACGACGAGGATCGCCGGATCCGTTTCCGGGACGATGGGCGCGTGCGGCTTCCCGTAGGTTGAGGTCTGCGCATCGGCGGGAACGGCGTTCGCGGCGGCAATCACCGCAGCCGATCCGCCCATGAACGTGCTTCGATCGATCGTCGCCATTGAGTGTGCTCCTAGCGGTAGAGTTGCCCGCACGCGACTTGGCGCGCATTGGGCGTGTTGTTGCTATATACGACTACGACGTAGTTGCCGGAGAGGAGACGGGCTTCCGTCATCGGGATGGTTCCGCGCGAAATACCGTGCACGAGATCCGCGCTGCGCACGACGATGCCGGGCTGGATCGCATCGCACGTTTTGCCGCGCTGCACGGCGACGGTTTGCACGCGGCCGGGCAGGGTGCCCTCGAGTGACGTGACCAGTCGCGTTTGGCCGCCCTGCGTCAGGAGCGTGACGAACCCGTTTTGGCCGGAATTGTTGAGCCCCATGACGCCGCGCTGCAGACCGGCTCCGAGGGGGACGCCGCCGGGCGGGGCTTGGGCGATGGCCGGCGCGCTAGAAAGCAGCAGCGCAGCCGTAGCTAGACCGAAAATCAGTTTCATGAAAACCCCATCCCCTCGGAGAGCAATTACGACACCTCCTTTGGGACGGGGGGTCGCCCGCGCCCTGCCTGGCGAAGCCGCCCCCTAGACATGGCTACGCTTATAGCACAGAGCGGTCCGGGAATTCCTAAAGATCACGCGCTCGCGAAGGAGCGGCGAGCGATCTGGTTCGTGTCGAGCGCGCACATGGTCTCCCACTTTTACATCCTCGCGCTCGCGCCGCTCTTTCCGCTGCTCAAGACGTATCTGGGCGTAAGCTACGTGCAGCTTGGGCTCGTGCTGACGGTCTACAACGTCATCTCGGTGCTCGCGCAAACGCCGGTCGGCTTTATGACCGACAAACTCGGTTCGCGCCGGCTGCTCATCGCCGCGCTACTGCTTGGCGGCGCGGCATTCGCCTCGTTCGCGCTCATTCCGACGTACCCGTGGCTGTTCGTGGTGATGGCGTGCGTCGGGCTAGCGAACGCGGTGTATCATCCGGCGGACTACGATCTGCTCAACGCGGCCGTCGCTCCCGAGCGTGTCGGACGCGCGTTTTCGTATCACACGTTTTCGGGCTACGTCGGCTTCGGCTTGGCGCCGCTCGTCCTGATCGGCGTCGGGACGACGTACGGCCTTCCGGCAGCGTTCATCGTGGCCGGCGCGCTCGGCTTCGTCGCCGCAGTTCCGCTGCTGTTCGCGAAGGAACTCGATCACCGTTCGGAAGCGCTGCACGCGGAAGCGGCGGCCGCAGCGAACATCGGCTTGCGCAAATTGCTGACGCCGGCGATCGTGAGCCTGACGCTGTGGTTCATGCTGCTCTCGCTCTCGACCGGCGGCATTCAAACGTACTCGATCGTCGCGCTGAAGGCGCTCTACGGTATTCCGCTCGCACAGGGCAGCGTGGCGTTGACGGCATTTCTGGTTGCCAGCGCGCTCGGCGTGCTTGCCGGCGGCCAGATCGCCGACAAGACGACCCGTCATGCCACGGTCGCGGTCGTGGGCTTCGTCTGCTGTGCGCTAGCGACGGTCGCGATCGGCACGTTCAACGCGGGCGCCTACGTCATCGGCGGACTGCTCGCGCTCGCCGGCTTTTGCTCGGGCTTGATTCAACCGTCGCGCGACATGCTGGTGCGCAAGGCCGCGCCGCCCGGAGCCGTCGGGCGCACGTTCGGCGTCGTGACGACCGGGTTCAACTTCGGCGGTATGGTCGGCCCGCTGTTTTACGGCGTTCTGATGGATCACGGACAACCGCGCGACATCTACTATATCGGCGCGGGGTTCATGCTCGTGACGGTTGGGCTCGCGCTCTTCACGCAGCGTGCCGAATCGCGCGCGGCCGTCGTCGCGAGCTAGTTACCGGCGGGCGTTCGGCACCGGGACGACGATAACGGTCGAACGATCCGACTTCAAGGCGGTCGCGATTGCGGCTTGCAGTTTCGCTGGATCGTCGATGCGCATCGCCTCGGCACCGTAGCCGCGCGCGACGGCTACGTGATCGAGCGCCGGGAGATCGGTGCCCGGATGCTGCTGTGAATCTTTGTCGACGCCGAGGTGGCGTTCGATCGACAGCTTCACCGCGAGATAGCCACTGTTGTCGACGACGATCGTGAGCACGGGCGCCTTCTCTTGCGCCGACGTCCAGAGCGCTTGCGGCGTGAAGTGAAACGTGCCGTCGCCGACGACCGCGACGACCGCGCGATCGGGGCACGCAATTTTCGCGCCGACGGCTGCGGGAAGTCCCCAGCCGAGCGAGCCGCCGTTGGTGCGGAAGACGCGGGAGTTCTCGGGAAACGCGGTGTGGCGCAGCAACGCGCGCGACGACGAGATCGCCTCATCGAAGATCAGCGCGCCGGGCGGCAGTGCGGCGCCGAGCGCGTCGGTGAGCGCGACGAGCGAAACGGCGCCGGCTTCTCTCGCGAGTTCGTCGTGACGCGCGCGGTCTTTCGCGTTGGCCGCGCGGTATTGCGTGCGCAGATCTTCTAGGCGTGCGATACGTTCGGCGCGCGCCTGCGCGGGCAATCCGCCGGCCGCTGCCGTTGCGGCGATGAGATCGGCGAGCACCGGACCGGCGTCGCCTGCGAGACCGACGTCGGGCACGATCGCCCAGCCGATTTGCGCGGCGTCGGCGGAGGCGTGGATGAGCTTCGCAGCCTCGGGCAGCTTCGCGGCGCTTTCGGTCGAGAATGGAAAGAACGCGCGCGCGCCGATGACGGCGACGCAATCCGCATCCGCGATCAGCGGGCGCTGTTCGCCGTACTGACCGAGATAACGCGGATCGCTCACGGGATAGGGGAGTTCGGAGATCTGCGTGCGCTCGATGGCAAACACCGGTAGCTCCAGCGCTTCGGCAAAGGCGCGCGCCGCCTTCGCGTGCGCGGCGGTCGACGCGCCGAGCACGAGCATCGGCCGGCGTGCGGCGAGCAGCATGCGCACGGCCTCAGCGACGGCCTTCGCATCGGGACGGCGTTCGAGATGCGCATTCGCTTCGGATGCAAACGCGCGCTGATCGCCGGGGCCGGCAAGGTCGGCCGCGCCGGCTTGGATGTCTTCAGGGATCGCCAGATACGTCGGGCCCGGCGGGTTTGCCGTGGCAACGTTGATCGCACGGCGCATGTCGGTGCCGACCGCGCTCGAACTCAGACTCTGCCACGAATGCTTGACGAAGCTGCGCGCGAGCGACGGCAAATCGGGTAATGCGCAGAAGCCGTCGTTCGCGAGCACGCCGGTATCTTTGTGCCCGGCGGTAACGACGATTGACGAGTTATCGCGCGCGGCGTTGTAGATCTGACTCAAACCGTTCATCGTGCCGACCGTCGTGTGCAAGCCGACGACGCCGACGCGGTTGCCGGCGCGCGCGTAGCCGTCGGCCATCGCGACCGTGACGGTTTCTTGCAGCGTGAGGATGTAGCGCATCGTTGCGTCGGCGCGGATCGCTTCGAGCAACGGTGCTTCGGTTGACCCGGGCAAACCGAAGAGCGTATCGATATTATTCGCTTTGAGCGTGGCGAGAAAGGCGTGCGCGCCGGTCGTTTGCGTTTCGAGCACGATGTTATCCCCGGGGTGCTTTCCAGATGATTTCGGAGGCTTTGACGGCATGATCGACGTCGCCGTAGGTGACGCCGGTGTCGATCAGCGCTTGGATTTGGCTCGGCACGATGTCGACGCCGAACGTCGAGCGCGTCATCACCGCAAGCGTTTCCGGTTTGATCGACGTGTAGCGAATCAAAATATCGCCGGCTTCCTTGGGATGTCCGTTCGCCCAGATTGCCGCGCGTTTCAGCACAGCGACGACTTTGGCTGCGATGGCGGGCTGCTGCTGCAGCCACGTGCCGTTCGCAAACCACGTGGTTGCGGGAATGGTCGGGGCGATCGCGTCCATCGGATTTGCGAGCGCGCGGGCGACGGATTTCGCGTCGGACACGTACGGCTCGGCAAGGGTCGCCGCATCGATGCGGTGCGCGGCGAGCGCCGGTGCCATCGATGGGAACGGCAACTCGGTCCACTTCACGCTCTTGCTGTTGCCGCCGTTCTTGTCGATCCAGGCCTGCGTCGCGTACATCAGCACGTTGCCGAGGCCGTTGACGCCGACGGTTTTGCCGTTGAGGTCGGCGGCAGTCTTGATCGTTGAGTCGAGCGCGACCATGGTCACGTCGGTCGGCGCGGTGCTGAGCGACATGCCGGCGGGCGCGATGATCTTCACGCCGAGGCCCTTCACCGCGCCTTGCGCGACCGGTCCGACGGCGGAGAGCCCGACTTCGAGCGAGCCGCCGATCACCGCGGCGACGAGCGCGCCGCCGTTGGAGAGCGGCGTGATCTGAACGTCGAGGCCCGCCTCAGCGAACCAGCCGAGATCTTTAGCGTAAAACGTCTGCCCGGCCGACTCGACCGGCTGGACCCCGATGCGCACCGTCGTGAGCGTCGCCGCGCGCGCCGGGAGGGCGAGGGCCGCGGGGGCGGCAGCGAGCAGCCCAAGCGCGGCGCGCCGATCGAGATGACGTTGTTGCATCACCCCACCTTTGAAGCGATGCCGGATGCCGCCTGCGCGTAGGCCGCCGCCAGCAATTCGTACGAGCGCGTGCGCGCGGCGTAATCCGGCGCGATCGTGAGCACCATGACTTCGTCGGCCGCGTAGTTCTCGACCAACGCGTCGATGCGCGCCTTGGCCGTTGCCGGCGAACCGATGATCATGTTGCGCGACGCGATCACTTCGCGCTTCTCGCGTTCCGTCCACGGAAACGCTTGCGCTTCTTCGAGCGACGGCATTGCCGACGGCAATCCGCGCAGCCGCCGCATTCGTGAGAGCAATGCCGGTAACGAAAGCACGTCCGCTTCTTCATCCGTCGGCGCAACGATCGCAGCGACGGTAAGCATCACGTGCGGTTTATCGAGATACGCGGACGGTTTGAACTGTTGCCGGTAGAGATGCGTGACCTGCGGATAATCGCCGCCGATAAACTGCGCAAACGAATACGGCAAACCGAGTTCCGCCGCCAACCGCGCACCGAAGTCGGAAGAGCCGAGCACCCACATCGCCGGTGACGTGTCACCACTCGGCTGCGCGATCAACCCGCGCAGTCGCGGATCCGGCAACTCGCCCGCAAAATAGGCGAGCACTTCTTGCACTTGCTGCGGAAACAACAGTGAGTCGTTACTCTGCAGCGCCGCAGAAATCATACGCGTGCCGCCCGGCGCTCGTCCGACGCCGAGATCGATCCGATCCGGCGCCAACGCATCGAGCATCCGGAACACTTCCGCAACCTTGAACGAACTATAGTGCGGCAGCATAATCCCGCCGCTCCCCAACCGAATCCGCGACGTCTCCCCCGTCAACCGCGCGAGCAGCACTTCCGGCGAAGCATCGGCCAGATTCGTCGAAGCATGATGTTCGGCTAACCAGTACCGATGATACCCCAGCTCTTCAGCACGCTTCGCCAGCGCAATCGTGGCCGCCACCGCCTCCCGCGGCGTCCCGCCGTATACGATGGGCGACTGATCGAGGACGCTTAGCGGAACCGTCATCGGTTACTTGACCCGTGGCATCGTAGTGATTCGGCCGGCCACCCGTTCGGTCAACGCGATGACATTGCCCGCGTCGTCGCGCACGAAGTCGATCCGCTCATCGATGACCTTATAGTAGAAATGGTCTTTGCTCGAAGCGTAGATGGGAAACGATGACAGACCGGTGCGCTGCACGGTGAGGCCACTCTCGCCGCCGACAGTGACGTCGTATGCGTTGCCGGCATCGCGGAGATATCTGCCGGCGTATTGAGTAAGTGTTGCGGAGTCGAGCATGACGATCGGTGACGGCGTTACCACTGTTGCCGGTGGCGCGATCATCCCATCGCGCGTGAAGATCGGCGTGCGTCCGTTTTGATGTAAGACGAGCGCGCTTACGGCCCCGATCGCATCGCGCGTAAAAACGATATGGGCCGCGACATACCGCGTGAAGAACGTATCGTTGCCTTCTGCATACATCGGCAGCGGATCTTGTTCCCCGAGCTGCGAGGTGAGCCCGCTCGCGTCGCGCGCGATCAGGAAGCGCAAGCCTCGATCGTCGTGATAGGAGCCGGCATACGCGTCGAGTTGTGCCGGTGCGAGCGTCAAGCTCGGCGCAAACTGCGGGAGCGGGAGCGACGCGTCGATGAGATGCTGAGCAAGCTCGTCCACGGATCCACCGCCGTTGGTAAGCACGACGACTCCGCGCTGGTGATCCGGCGACAGGGCAACGGCCGCGTGATATCCCTGCGTGTCGCCGCCGTGATGAACGATCGGTACGAAGTCGCCGATCCACCAGATCAAGCCGATATGGCTGCCGGGAAACGACGTGTCGCGTGGCTGCTGTGCGAGCAGACAAACCTCGTCGAGCGGTCGCGCACCGAGGTTGCAGCGGACGAAGCGCAGCATGTCCGAAACGCTGGAGCGGATTGCGCCCGCAGGCGCCATCGCGTCGAAGTCCCAGTCGGGCGTCACCGGCCCATCCATTCTATGGCCCGTCGTGATGCGTGCCCGCAACGCCGGATCGAGCTGCGCAACGTTCAGCGCGCTCGATTCGGTCATGCCGAGTGGCGCGAAGATGCGCGCCTGCACGAGCGCCGCGTACTTCGCGTGTTCGTCGTCCGCCAAAGCTTCGCCGAGCAGTGCCGCGCCGAGGTTCGAATACTCAAACTGCTCGCCTGGATCGCGCGTTAGCTTGTAGTCGTTGAGAAAGGCCGACAGCTTTGCCCACGTATAGTCCGCGTACGGATTCATCGACGGTTCCATATTGCTCGGCATATACGGGAGGCCGGAATGCTGCGTTGCGAGCGAGAGAAGCGTGATCGCTTTGCCCTTGCGTTCCGGAACATGCGTGTCGCTCGGCAGATACTTCTGCACCGAATCGTCGAGCGCGACTTCGCGATGCAGCACCATGTCGGCGAGCAGTGTGGCCGTGAACGTCTTCGTCACTGAACCGATCTCAAAGAGTGAATGCTCGTCGAGCGGGCGCGACGTGCCGCTCGAGCCGGCTTTCAGAATCGTCGTTTTGCCGTTATCGATGATGCCGGTAATGATCCCCGTCCCGGGATAATCGTGCACGTGCGCGTCGAGCAGACGTTGCACATCGGCCGTCGAGGGTGCCGNNGCCGGCCGGCGGGTCGGCTCCGATCAAGGCAGTCCCGAGGACCGCAACTGCAAAACCCGCCCGAAGCCGTTGCATGCCGCTACGTTCGCTTTAAGCGGCCGGCTGTGAGGATCGAGTGCGTCCACATCACTAGCTGCTATGACGCGGGGTTAGCGCAATTGGATGCGTTCTTGATAGCTCGTTTTGTCGTCGTGATGGACAGGGGCAATGTATGTTAGTGGAACCGGCCTGTGAAAGCGACGGCTTATTTTCGAAACTCGATTCAAGGGAAAAGCGTCCCGAGATGACGGACGCGATCTGCGAATATGTTCTCGCTAATCCCAGCAACATCGAAATCAACGAGACGGACGCTACCGTTACTTTCGGGCGGTTCCGGAGCTTGACGGGCGCATCGTGCGAGTAGTAACGCTCAGTGATGGCGAAACCGTGCACAACGCTTTTCCGGATCGGAGGGCCAAACGGTGAAAATCGACTATTACGCGGAAACCAAGAGCATGTATATCCATTTGGCGGATCGCGTTTCGGCTGCGACGGATGAAGTGTGTGATGGCGTCACTTTGGATTTCGATGCGGATGGGAAGCTCGTCGGTATTGGGATCGACAACACCGACGTGATACCCGGCTTCAACCCGCAGCTAGAGCTGGTCGCAACGCAGGCCTAGAGGTCGAGTTCCCAGGTTTCGCTGGTGAGGTGCGGGCCCCAGAGGTCGTTGGAGTCGGTGCCGGTGAGGATGAAGCCTTCGCTGGCGTAGATCGCGCGAGCGGCGGTGAGGATCGAGTGCGTCCACAGGATCATCTTGCTGTAGCCGGCTTCGCGGGCGAAGGCGATGCACTCGCGCACGAGACGCCGGCCGAGACCGCTGCCGCGCGCTGACGGTTCGGCGAGCAAGAGCCGAAGGCGCGCGATCGTCGGATCGTCGTTGTCGTGCACGGCGAAGATGCAGCCGCAGCGCACGCCGTTACGCTCCGCGACCCAGAAGCGATCGCGCCCCGGCTGGAAGCCGGCGATGAACGCGGCGATGACTTCCGCGACGTAGCGTTCCATGTTCGCGTTGAAGCCGTATTCTGCGCCGTAGAGTGCGCCGTGGCGTTCGATCACCCAGCCGTAATCGCCGACTTCCGGATCGCGCAGAACGATATCGCCGGCGGCGCCATCCGGTGCGAGCGCTTCGACGATCGTGGTCATCGCGTTCATCACGCGTTCTTGCCGTTCGTCGGAGAGCGGCGTGAGCAGCGCGATCACGTCGTCGTGCTGGCGTTCGTTGAGCGGGGTGAACGCTGCGTGGCCGGCTGCGGTGAGGGCCAGGATGGAGCGGCGGCCATCGGTCGGAGATGCGGTGCGCGTCACCAAACCCGTGCGTTCGAAGCGCTGCAAGATGCGGCTCAAATAGCCGGGATCAATGTCGCTGGCGGCGGCGAGATCGCCCGGGGACGTGTTCTCGCGGTTGGCCAGCTCGAAGAGCACGCGGGACTCGGCCAAGGTGTAGGGCGTCCGCAGAAAGTTGTCGGTCAGGACGCCTATCCGCTGGGTGAAGAAGCGGTTGAAGCGCCGGAACTGGTCGACCCGGCGCTCGAGCACGGTAGCCATGCCCGCCAGTTAGTTGACGATCGTCAAATACCTCCGGCTACGGGGTGCCCAGGCAGGCGGATCGACCCCGTGACGAACCCGCGCCAGATACTCACTGCGGTCGCGATCGCCGACCACGCCGTCCCGATGGCCATGGTCAAAATGACCGCGTGCGCGGAGATGCCGCTCCCCGCCGACGCGTGCCCGTCGAGGGCAAACACGGTGGCGACAATGACGGCACCGGTCGTCTGGCCGAAGACGCGGGCCACGGATTGGATCGCTTGCGGGCCGCCGCTGCGCTCGCGCGGCGCGCTGTTTTGAATCGCGCGATTGTTCGGCGACTGAAAGAGCCCGTAGCCGATACCGCACAATGCCATGCGCCACGCGATATCGAGCGGCGAGGGATCGGCACCGAGCAACGTCGCGCACAGCAGGCCGAACGTGAAGAGTGCGAGGCCGATCGCCGCAAGCCGCGATGAATTGTACTTGTCGGCCAGTGGTCCCGAGATCGGCGCAACCGCGGCCGACGCGAGTAGCCACGGCAACAACAGCGCGCCGACTTGCAGCGGTGTGTGGCCCAAGACGGTCTGAAACGAAAACGGCAGCACGACAAATGCAATCGTCTGCGAGATGAACGATGTGTAACACGCGACGACGGCGAGCGTAAAGCGCGCTTGCGCGAAGAGATCGACGGCGAACATCGGTAGCGGCGTTGCGAGTTGACGGCGAATGAAAAACCAGCCGATTGCGACCGCGCCGATGAGTTCGGCCGCCGCGATCGGCGTTGCGCCCTCGTGCCCGATCGCGTCGAGCCCGAACACGGCGAGTCCGAACATCGCAACGCTGGTGAGCGCGCTCGGCAAATCGAACGCGCGTTTCTGGCCCGGCGTCTTCGGAATCATCTTTATTGCGGCCACGTAAACGGCCAGCCCGATCGGCACGTTGATCGCGAAGAGCCACTGCCACGATGCAAACGAAAGGATCGCGCCGCTGACCACGGGGCCCGCCGCCGCGCCGAGTGCGACTGCCATTGCGCTATAGCCGGTGGCGCGCCCCAGCATGTTCGGCGGAAAGACGAGCCGGTTGATCGGCGTCGCCGAGACGGTCAGTGCCGCACCGGCTAGGCCCTGCACGAAGCGCGACGTGGCGAGTTCGAACAACGTCTGGGAGAAACAGCATGCGAGCGACGCCAGCACGAACACGATGAGTCCGACGCGGAACATGCGCCAGTAACCAAAGATATCGCCGGCCGCAGCGAGCGGGACGATGCCGACCGTCAGTCCGAGCTGAAAGCCGTTGATCACCCAGATCGACGCGGCTGCCGTAGCGTTGACATCATGCGCGATCGTCGGCAGCGCGGTGTTGACGATCGTTTGATCGATCATCGAGATCACGGTTGCCGCGCTGGTGAGTATCACCGCCCACATGCGCTGCGAAGGGGCGACGACGCCCGCAGACTCATCCACGCCGACCGGTGTTCCCGTAATCTTTACGTCTCGCCCTTCTGCCGCACGCTAGTGAAAGTTGCGCGCCCGAACCTTATCGGTGGTGCCGGACGTTTCAAAGTGCCAGCAGCGCTTCATGATCACATCGATCGCACCCGACTCTTTCTGCAACACGCCCTCGACGATCAGACATTGCGAGGCGCGGATCGTGCGCCGGTAGCGCTCGTAGATATCGGGCCGCACGATCACGTTGACCAAACCCGTCTCGTCCTCGATGGTGAGAAACACGAAGCCCTTCGCGGTGCCGGGACGCTGACGGGTGATCACGAGGCCGCCGACCTTGCACACGAGGTTGTTCGGCATCGCCGGCAGCCGCCCGGCGGCCAGCACGCGGCGCGCGTCGAGTTCGGCGCGGAAATGCGAGATCGGCTGCACGTCGGCGACGCCGGTGGCCGCAATGTCGAGCGCGGTGCGTTCGATCGCGGTGAGTGCGAGCAACTGTGGCAGCGGTTCGTCGTCGATCTCCATCGCGCGTCCAAGCTCGCCGCGCGCTTCGCGTTCGTCGAGCGCACGCAGCGCCCAGATCGCGTCGCGGCGCGTCGCGTACCACGGTGCGAACGCACCACCGGCGGCGAGGTTCTCGAGTGGTTCGCGGGCCAGCTTCGTGCGGCGCGCGAAGTCGAGGAGGTTCTCAAACGGCTGCGCCTCGCCAAGGGCGCGCTGGATGTTCTCGCGTTGCGCCTCGCCCATGCCGCGCACGAGGTGGAAGCCCAAGCGCAGCGCGCCGCTCGGATCGACAAAGCTCCACCACTCGCTCTCGTTCACCGCGATCGGCTTGACGACGACGCCGTGCCGGCGCGCGTCGTTCACCAGCACTTCGGTCGAGTAGAACCCCATCGGCTGTACGTTGAGGATCGCCGCGCAAAAAATCGCCGGTTCGTGACACTTCACGTACGCCGACGCATACGCGAGCAGCGCAAAGCTGGCCGCATGCGACTCCGGAAAGCCGTAGTCGGCAAAGCCCTCGAGCATGTGGAAGAGCTTGTCGGCGACCTCGCGGTCGATGCCGTTGGCCACCATGCCGTTCACTAAGCGCGGNNGCGGTTTCCATCGCCATCCGCATCCCTTGCTCTTGAAAGAGCGGCACACCGAGCGTGCGTTCGAGAATCGGCTTGAGCGAGGGATGCGGATACGTCACCGGTTCTATGCCGCTGCGCCGGCGCAAGAACGGGTGGATCATGTCGCCTTGAATCGGCCCGGGACGAATGATCGCCACCTGCATCACGATGTCGTAGAAGCACACCGGTTTAAGGCGCGGCAGCATCGATTGCTGCGCGCGCGACTCGACTTGGAACACGCCGATCGAATCGGCGCGGCAGAGCATCTCGTAGGTCGGCTTGTCGTCGATCGGGATCGATTCGAGCGAGAGCACCGGCCGCTCGGGATAACAGCGCGTGTGCAGCGCGAACGCATCGCGCAGCAGCGAGAGCATGCCCAGGCCCAGCAGATCGATCTTGATCAAACCCAGATCGCTGAGGTCGTCCTTGTCCCACTGCACGATCGTGCGGTCGCGCATCGAGGCCCACTCGATCGGCGCGACGTTCATCAGCGGATCGCGGGTGATGATCATGCCGCCGGAATGGATCCCCATGTGCCGTGGAAAGCCGTTGATGCGCCGGCAGATCTGCAAGAGCAGCACCCCGATCTCGCCGCCGATGGTTCCTCGACTCTGCGCTGCACGCACTCCGCTCGGAATGACAGCAACATTGGGGCTTGGCGACGCGTCGTCGATCGCGTTGAAGCCCGGCGCGTAGGGCGTGCCGCGCGAGGGCACGATGTTGCTGCCCGAATCGAAGTCGCGCCGGCGTTCGACCGACGCAGGCAAGAGCTTCGAGGCCGGTATCGCTTCCACGCCGACCGACTCCGCCAGTGATTCGCTCGCATCGTACTCGCGCACGATCTGATCGACCTGACCGAGTGAAAGCCCGAGCGCCTTGCCTACGTCGCGAATTGCCGAGCGCGTGCGGTAGGTGATCACCTCGGCGACCATGGCGGCGTGATGGCGTCCGTAGCGGTTGTAGACGTACTGCAGTACCTGCTCGCGATCCTGATGCGCGAAATCGATGTCGATATCGGGGATCTCGTTGCGTTCTTCGCTGAGGAAACGCTCGAAGAGCAAATCGCCGGCGATCGGATCGACCGCCGTGATGCCGAGCGCGTAGCACACCGCCGAGTTCGCGGCCGAACCGCGGCCTTGTCCGAGCACGCCCAATTCGCGCGCTTCGCGCGAGATATCCCACACCACGAGGAAGTAACCCGAGAGATCCATCCGCGCGATGATGCCCAGCTCGTACTCGAGTTGCCGTTCGACTTTCGAGGTGAACGGCCAGCCGTAACGCTTGCGCGCACCCGCATACACGAGCGTGCGCAAATAGGAGTGATGGCTCGATTCCCCTTCGGGGATCGGGAAATACGGAAACTGCCCGGCGAGTTTTTCGAGCCGAAACGTGCACCGCTGCGCGATCGCGACGGTATTCTCAATCGCCAGCGGGTACGCGTCGAACAAGCGCGCCATTTGCTCGGGCGTCTTGAGCACGTACTCCGCGTTCGGCCGCAAGAGCGTGCCGGCGGTGTGCAGCGCAGCCTTGTATTTCACGCACGTGAGCACGTCGCACAACCGGGCATCCTCACGATCGACGTACGCGACGCCGTTGGTCGCAACGTACGGCACGCCGAGCCGTTGCGCGAGCTCCACCAGTGCTTGCACGAGCGCGCCGTCTTCGGGCCGTAAGTGATGCTGCAGTTCGAGATAGAAGCGCCCCGGAAAGAGATCGCGCAACTGTGCGCCGATCGCAAACGCGCCGTCGTCGTCGCGCGCGCGCAGCGCTTTCTCGACGAGACCGTTCGCGCCGCCGGAGAGCGCGATCAGGCCCTCGGTGCGGCCGGTGAAGTCGTCGAGCCGCGCGCGCGCATCACGTTTGCGGCCGCGCAACTGCGCCAGCGAAATGATCTCGCACAGGTTCGCGTAGCCTTGCGCGTTCTCGACGAGCAGCACGATGCGCGGCGTATGCGTGGGCACTTCGCTTGCAGGCCGTGCCGGACGGCTGGCCCGGATCGGTTCGGGACTCGCCGTTTCGAGCGTAAGTTCGGCGCCGCAAATCGCCGGCAGCTTCTGCTCTTTCGCGGCCTTCGCGAAGCGGACCGAGCCGTAGAGCCCGTCGCGATCGGTCAGCGCGATGCCGGCCAAGCCCGCTGCCACGGCCGCGCCCACCAGTTCTTCGGGGTGCGAGGAGCCCTCGAGGAACGTGAAGTTCGACCAGGTGTGGAGTTCGGCGTAGCGCGCGGCAGCAGCCATGGGCCGCTATCGTAATCGAACATACGTTCGATAACAAGAAGGACTCCGTGAGGGATTGACATGATTCGACATATCGGATAATGTCGGGTTTATCAACATGATTCGATATATCGACAAGCACCCGGAGGAAGAACCCATGGTCGACTGGCAGGGCGAGTTCGGCAAGTCATTCGCAAAGGCGAGAAAGGTCTTCCGCAAAGCGGGCGGACCCTTTGGCGAGTTCCATCGCCGTCAGCACGGTGGTGGTGGCCGTCGCGGCTTCGGAGAGTCCGAACGCGGCAGCCTCAAGTACGACATCCTCGCCATCCTATGGGATGGCCCGCGGCACGGTTACGACATCATGCTCACGATCGAGGAGCAGCGGGGCTTCCGTCCGAGCCCCGGTTCGATCTATCCCGCGCTGCAAATGCTCGAAGAGGGCGACTTCCTCACCGGCCAAGACGTCGACGGCAAGCGCGTCTACACGATTACCGACAAGGGCAGCGAATTGCTGGCCAAGCATCGCGAGACCACGCCTGAAGACGCGCCCACCGACGCGACGGGGACCGCCCCGTTGATCGCGCGCTTCATGCAAACGATGGTCGGCATCAAGCTGGTGCTCAAAGAAATCTCTCGCACGCGCGACGTGGAGAAATATACGCAAGCGCTGGCCATTGTCGAACGCGCGCGCCGCGATCTGTACGCATTGATCTCGCCCGAATAAATGGCCGCAACGCTGACGGTTGCCGCACCGGCGCGTGCGGGGGCATCGCCATTCCTGATTTCGCTCACGGTGATGCTCGGCATGATCATGGCGATCGTCGACGGCACGATCGTCAACGTCGGCCTGAACACGATTGCCGGAACGCTCGGCGCCTCGCTCGACGATGCGGCGTGGATCGTCACCGGCTATTTGCTTGCGAGCGTCATTACGATGCCGCTCAACGGCTGGCTCACCGCGAAATTCGGCCGCAAACGCTTCTACGCCGGCTGCGTCGCGATCTTCACGATCGCATCGTTGTTATGCGGCACCGCGACCACGGTGTGGCAACTCACTTTCTACCGCATTCTGCAAGGTTTCGGCGGCGGCGCGCTGCAGCCGACCGCGCAAGCGATTATCTTCGAGACGTTCCCGCCGAGTAAACGCGGCATGGCAACGGCGATCTTCGGCCTCGGCGCGATGGTCGGGCCGGCGCTCGGGCCGCTGATCGGCGGCTATTTGATCGACAACGCCACCTGGCCGCTGCTCTTTTTCGTCAACATTCCGATCGGCGTCGCGGCGTTTTTCATGACGATCGCGTTCATCCCCGATCCGGCCTATCTCGAGAAACCCAAAGGCGGCATCGATTGGCTCGGCCTCGCGCTGCTCTCGTGCGGCATCGGCGCGCTGCAATACGTGCTCGAGCGCGGGCAACACGACGATTGGTTCGATTCCTCGACGATCGTGCTGCTCAGCGTCGTCTCGATCGTCGCGACGACGTGGTTCCTCATCAAGTCGCTGCGCGATCCGCACCCGATCGTGGACTTGCGTTCGTTCCGTTTTCCGACGTTCGTGTTCGGCAACGTGCTGATGGTCATCGTCGGTTTCGGACTCTACGGCACCTCACTGATTATGCCGCTCTTCTTCCAAACATCGATGGGCATGACGGCGTTCGACACCGGCGTAGCGTTGCTGCCCGGTGCGATTGCGACCGCCGTATCGATGGTGATCATCGGCCGCTTGATGCCGATCGTCGATCCGCGCATTCTCACGGCACTGGGCCTCGTGCTCTCCGCGTGGTCGTGCTGGTGGCTCGGCGATCTCAATCAATACGCCGGCGTCGGTGACATCTTTTGGCCGCGGATCGTCCAAGGTTTCGGCATGGGCCTGACGTTCGTGCCGGTGACCACCGTGATGCTCGGCTCGCTGCCGAAAAACGAGCTTGCGAGCGCGGCCGGCGTTTCGATGCTGGTCCGCACGCTCGGCGCGAGCGTCGGCATCGCCGTGCTCACCACACTGCTGGCGAGCGAAACGACCATCGCCTGGATGGCGCTCGCCGGCGGCGTCACGCACGCTCGCGGTGCGTCGGTCAGTCAGATCAACGGCCTGCTCGTGCAATCCGCCACGGTAATCGCCTACGACTACCTCTTCCGGATCTGTGCCTTCGTCTTTCTCGCCGCCCTCCCGTTCGTGGCGTTCATGAAGCCCTCACGCGGGGCCGGCGCAGTCTCAGTGGCGATGGCCGAGTAGCTCCTCGGGGGCTGCGCCTGCTCAGTCGTAGTACACATATATAGTCGGATAGACTACATATGTGATACTATCGAATCATGCCGGCTGCCCCCACAGGCCTTTTCGGATCGATGATCCGTGAGGAAATCTTAAAGGTTGTCGTGGGTCTCGACCAGGGCGCGTACGCGCGCCAGATCGCTGGCCTCTTAGAACGCGACCTCATCACCGTACAACGGAATCTACGCACGCTCGAGCAGGATGGCATCCTGGCATCGCGCTTTCTCGATCGCGTGCGCCTCTTTGAGCTGAATCGTCGCTACCGGTATTACGGTGCGCTCAGGGCACTATTGCAGACGATGCTTCATGACGACGTCCGCGTCCGCGGATTGCTTGAGAAAATCCGGCAGCGCCCGCGGCGAACTGGGAAGCCGCTCTAAGTCATGCTATCACCGGACGCAACCCTGATTGACGTTGCCTTTGCCGTCTGCACCGCGTTGGATCACGCCGGAGAGCGTGCACTTCTCGTCGGCGGGAGCGCGGCGACGTTCTACGCACCGGACGCATATCAGTCGAGCGATTGCGATTTCATTTTGGCGCTTGGCCCAGACGCAAGAGATGTTACTTCGTCGCCGGAGTCAGTCGGATTTCATCGTGTTGGCGAAGGCATCTTTCGTCATGCCGATCTGATCTACACGGTCGAGTTTCCAAAAGGCCCGGCGCAAATAGGTATTGACTACATTGTGACTCATGCTACCGTCCACCGCGGTGACGAAATATTGCATGTATATACCCCCACTGATGTTGTACGCGACCGCCTCATACATTTTTGGGCGTGGGGCGACTATAACGGGCTTCGCGTTGCACTTGATGTTGCAACGGCGCGACGCTCCGAGGTAAACTACGAAGAAATCGTCGCATGGACAGATCGCGAATTTCACGCGGCGCCGGCCGCTTACGACCGCGTTCGGCGCGAACTGTTCCTGGCCGACTTGCGAAAGATCTTAGATTGAGGACAAAGCATGCGTGAAGATACGCCTGCTGGTGGGGCGGCGGTTCCCGCGCCGGTTGAGATCGGAGTATCCGATACGGATCTCGATATCGTGCGAGCGGATTTTCGCCGCCGCCGCCTTGGCTTTAGGCAGCCGGGTTTGCTCGTCGTGGGGATTCTGCTACTCGTGCTCGGCGTGTTACGTCTTCGCTCGCACGGGACGGGCCTCGAGCTGTGGTCGCTGTACTGCGGCATTGTGTATATTGCCGGTGCGCTCTTTTTTATGTGGCGACCGCCAAAGAACGTCCCAGCCTTCTTACCTTCGCGCGAACTGCAATTTTCGGAGACGGGACTCGGCATCAGATTCATCTATGGCAGTGCGCGTTTGAATCACTACGGGTGGTGGAGAATCAAAGCGATCGACGATCTAGGCGAACTGTTTGTGCTGGTGCCGCTCTTCGGGTCGCGCATCGTTTTTCCGAAACGCGATTTTCCCGATGGCGGTCGCGAAGCGTGGGCGTTCTTCGCACAGCACGGCGTAGCGGGACGGACGACGTCAGTAACGGCCGTCCCGGTATAACCTAGATCTGAGCCATACCGCCGTCGAGCGACGTCGCGGTATAGCCGTTGGTCAGCATCGCGACCTACACGCGCACGATCTACGAGACGATCGTGAAAGCGTTAACCGCCTGCATCGAAGGCGCGCAGCGTCATGGCGACATTGCGGCTTCCGCCAACGCCGGCAAACTGGCGACGCTCCTCTTCGGGGCGCAACGTTGCGCCGCGCGGCCGACGCCGCTATCGAGGCGCTTCCGCACTAACGAAGAATCTTCGCGCCATGCAATATCGGGCAATCGGACGCTGGGGAATGCGGGTCTCGACGGTGGGCCTCGGCTCGTGGCTGACGTACGGCGGCAGCGTGGAAGAAGCCACGGCGCGCGCATGTATGCATCGCGCTTACGAATTGGGCGTCACGTTCTTCGACACGGCAAACGTGTATGGCGGCGGCCGTGCTGAGGAAGTCGTCGGGCGCGCCATCAAAGATTTCTCGCGCGATTCGATCGTGCTCGCTACGAAAGTGTTTTTCCCGATGGGCCGCGGTCCGAACGACAGCGGTCTTTCGCGCAAACACATCCGCATGCAGATCGACGCGAGCCTGCGCCGATTAGACGTCGAGTACGTCGATCTCTACCAGTGCCATCGCTACGACGAGAACACGCCGCTCGAAGAAACGTGCGATGCAATGAACGATCTCGTGCGCAGCGGTAAGATCGTGTACTGGGGCGTCTCGGAGTGGAACGCCGACCAGATCACGGCGGCGTGCACGCTCGCGCGCGAAAACGGCTGGGCCATTCCGATCAGCAATCAGCCGCAGTACAGCGCGCTTTGGCGCAACGTGCAGCGCGACGTATTTCCGGCGTGCCGTGAATTCGGGCTCGGGAACGTCGTGTGGTCGCCGCTCGCGCAAGGCATTCTCACCGGCAAGTATACGTCGGCACGCACCGTCCCGGCGGGCACACGTGCAGCATCGAACGCAGCCGGGATGATGACCGACTATTTCACGCAGCCGGTGCTCGACGCCGTGCAACGGCTCAAGCCGCTGGCCGAACGCGCGGGCTGCACGCTCGCGCAACTCGCGCTCGCGTGGTGTCTACGCGACGACATCGTGTCGGCCGTGATCGTCGGAGCGACCCGCCCCGAACAAGTCGACGACAACGTCGCGGCCGCCGATCTCGTGATCGATCCGGCGATCTTCCAGCAGATGGACCAGATCCTCGTCCCCGTCGCGCCGGGATAGCACTGCTGCGACCGGCTAGTAAGTGTTAACCCGTCGCCTTGCGCGCTGCGCTGATCTCGGCGTTGAAGGCGCCGACGATCATCGCAAGATCGTTCGCAATGGTGATCATGCGAAATCCGGCATCCTTCCGCGCTGCTGCGAGTGCTGTGCTTGCGTGCACGCCGGGGACCACGTTGTGGCGTTTCGCCGCAGCCACAACATCCGCGAGCGCGTCGTTGAACGTTCCCGGATTATCGAGGTTCGGCGGCATTCCGAGCGTGATGGAGAGATCGGTCGGCCCAACATAGACTGCCGCGACGCCGGGCACAGCCATGATTTCGTCAGCGTTTGCCACGGCCTCGGCCGTTTCGATCTGCGGGATGCAGAGCACACGGTCGTCCACCATCTCCGAATAATCGTTGCCATAAATGACGCGCGAGCGGATCGGGCCGTAGCTCCGCGTGCCGCCGGATGACGCATACCGGCAGGCGGCGACGGCCGCTTTCGCATCGGCGGCAGAGTTGACCATGGGAACGATAACGCCGATCGCTCCGGCATCGAGCACCTTCCCGATCGCCGCCGCATCGTTCGACGACACGCGCACGATCGGCGTCGTGTCACCTTGAGCGAGCGCTGTAAACACGGCGACCATGTCGCGATATTCGAGCATGCCGTGCTGCAGATCGACGCAGAGAAAGTCGAGATCCGCATGTGCTACCGCTTCGATCACCACCGGATCGATGCGCGTGAAGACAAAGATACCGAGCGCAGTTCCGCCGTCTTTCCAGACCCGGGCGAGACGAGAGAGGGGTTCAGGCACGAGTTTTCCTCACCGGACGCGACGATGCAGTGGCTTTCGGTAAGCCGCTGCCCAGCGGCAGCTGCGGCGCGATCCTTTCCATTAGCGAAACGAACGTACGCACTTCGGTGGCGGACAGCTCGGCGAGCAAGCGGCGCTGCGCGCGTTCGAGCGCAGATGACGTGTCGCG
The DNA here is from genome assembly GCA_003164045.1 of Candidatus Lustribacter telmatis. GTDB lineage: Bacteria > Vulcanimicrobiota > Vulcanimicrobiia > Vulcanimicrobiales > Vulcanimicrobiaceae > Lustribacter > Lustribacter telmatis. Next base: position 12,612 of record PLRU01000018.1, on the reverse strand, counting down.
TAGCAAACGGGTGCCTGCTGCCGAGATCTTGATCTGATGGCTGCGGCGGTCGTCGGGATTGATCGTCCGTTCGATCCAGCCGCGCCGCTCGAGATTCGTCACCGCAACGTTGGCCGTGGTGCGATCGATGCCGACGGCGCGCGCCGCGCCGATCACATCCATGCCCGGATTCGCTTGGATCGCCTGTAGCAAGCCATGCTGGGTGTTGGTGACGCCGAACGGCGCACATTCCTCGTCGAAGAGCGCAATGGCGACTTGGTGCACGCGGCGAATCAAAAATGCCGGGCGGCGATAGAGTGCGTCCAAGGTCCCGTGCGAGCTCATCGCGCGTCCTTCGAGCCGGTGCAGAACGTCCCCGGCCGATCGCCGCCGCAGAACCTGGTCGCCGATTGACATACGTAGGCGTATTTGGTTTGATGGGGCGGAACGGTTTTCCCCGTTCCGCGACACAGGCAGAAAGGGATTGCCTCGATGACCGACTTCGGGCGACTAGTCGAAGATGGCCGCGTCCACCGCGATATGTTCGTTCGCCCGGACGTCTACGACGAAGAGATGGTCCGAATCTTCAGTACGGTCTGGGTGTACGTCGCGCACGAGAGCGAGATTCCGAACGCCGGCGATTTCAAGCTCACGCAGCTCGGCATCGAACCGGTCATCGTGACGCGTGCCGCCTCCGGCGCCGTCAACGTGCTCTTGAACCGCTGCGCGCATCGCGGCCTGACCGTGTGCCAGAAGCGCACCGGTAACGCAACCTCGTTCCGCTGCGCCTATCATAGCTGGACCTACGATGGCGACGGCAAGCTCATCGGCGTTCCGTATCCGAAGGGCTACGGCGACGACTTCGACCGCGAGGCCTACAGCCTCGGCGGCCCGCCGCGCGTTGAATCCTATCGCGGATTTGTCTTTGCCAGCTTCAATCCTGACGTCATGCCGTTGCGAACGTGGCTCGGACCTGCGACGGAGTTCATCGATTCGTTTCTCGAGTCGTCGCCCGTCGGCGAGATCAAAGCGCGCTCGGGCACGTACCGCTATCACTTCGAGGGCAACTGGAAGCTGCAACTCGATGGCTCGATCGACGGATATCACCCGTACTTGTTGCACAAATCGTTCTTCGACGCGCAAGACTCACACTCGGGAAAGCGCAGCAACATCTACAATCGCGAAGACACGCTCGCCGCGTGCGTCGACCTCGGCCACGGCCATGCGGCGCTGGATTCGCGTGAAGAATTCCGACGCAGCAGCGTCTTCTACGAACGCGTACGCATGGCGCCCGGCGGTGCGGCCGTGATCGCGGACCTCGAAAGGCAGCATACTCCCGACGAAACGCGGGAACTGATCGGGCGCACCGTCGGCAACGGCTTCAACTTGCTCATCTTCCCGAACCTGAGCATCATCCAGACGCAGATTCGCGTGATCTTTCCGGCTGGCGTGAAGCAAACGCGGGTCGAGGTGACGCCCACGACGCTCGACGGTGTGCCGCAAGCGCTCAACCGCATGCGGCTGCGCTCGCACGAACTGTTCTTCGGCCCTGCGGGCTTCGGATCGCCCGACGATCTCGAGGCGTTCAATCGTACGCAAGCCGGACTCGAAGCGGCGCATAGCGAGTGGCTCGACATCTCGCGGGGGCGCGAGCGCGAGCGCCCGCAAGCCGATCGCGTGATCGGTCACGTATCCGACGAAACGCACCAACGCGGCATCTATCGGCAATGGAAGAGGCTCATGAGTGCGGAGGCCCCGGTGCTGGCTGGAGTGTCGACGTGACCATCTCGAGCGGCGTACGGCCGGCATCGGCCGAGGAAACCCATCGCTGCGCGCAGTTTCTCTTCCGCGAAGCGGCGCTGCTCGATGGCGGCGATCATGCCGGCTGGTTGAAGCTGCTCGCGCCCGATGTCGTCTACTGGGTTCCGCTGCTCTCCGACTACCGCGGTCCTGAAGACGAGCTCAACATCGTGTACGACGATCTGAGCAAGATCAACGACCGGCTCGAACGTCTCTCGGGTGGCTACGCGTTCGCCCAAGATCCGCCCTCGCGCACCACGCGCATTATCGGGAACGTGCGCGCTTGGCGCAACGGCGACGGCTTCACGACGGAGTCGGCCTTCGTGCTGCACGAATTGCGGCCCGAAGCGACGCCGGTACAAACGCTCGCCGGCCGCTATCTGCATGAGTTGCAAGCTGATGACGGCGACGCTGCTTTCTTGATCCGGCGCAAGACGATCGAACTGGTGAACCGGACGGAGTCGTTCGGTAACCTCGCCTTCATTCTCTGACGCGCATGCCGTTCGTGCGACTGGAAACCTCGGTCGCATTGCCGGCGGCGCAGCGGCTCGGCGTCTTGCGTGCCGTCATCGCGTGCACGGCTGAGCATCTTGCTGTCCCCGCGCAGGCGTGCCGTGCCGCGTATGATGTCATCGATCGTAACGACCGGGTCATCGGCACGGGTACGAACGAGCCGTGGACGATGATCTTCGCGCACATGAAATCGGGCCGCACGCCGGCGGTCAAGGCCGCCTTCACGACGGCGCTCTTCGATCTGCTCGCCGCACAACTTAGTGTTCCGCGCAGCTCGCTGCGCATTCTGATTACGGACTACGTCGCGGAAGATTGGAACAACGGCGGAGACGCCGAACCTACGCTGCGCTGAGTTCCGCGAACGGAATGCCGGAGATCCACTGCGGCACGGCTTCGTAGGCGATCAGGCGCGCCCGCGTCGCGTGCATCGCGCCGATCGCGCAGAGCCAGTTCTTGAGCTCCATCGCGCCATTGCCGGCGTCGCGCGTCACGTCGTCGTCCGAGAGCGCCATGACCGCGTCGATGTCGCCCGCTTCGAGCAACGCGAGAAGACGGCGATCGAACGATTCGTTCACCTCACCCATCTGCGGCGAGCCGACCCAGTGGCTGCAGCCGCCGGTGCCGCAGATCGCGACGCGCTCGCTGCCGCTCCACGATGCAATCGCCCGGCCGATGCTCTCGCCGACGCGATACGCTGCCGCGTTCGGGATCAGCGGCGGAACGCCGTCGTTCAAGTACACCGGAATCGTGCGCACGCCGGGCACTTTGCGATAGCAATATTCGTACGGCAGTACGGTCGAATGATCGACGGCGATCCACTTGGCAAACGACCAGCCGAGGCCTTCGGCCAATCCCGAGGTGAGAATATGCATCGCAAGTTCGGGATGGTTCGGAATCGGTGCGCGCTCGATGCCGAGCCACGGTTCGATCGGGCCTTCGACCTCGCCGACGGCGATGAAGCACTGCGGAATGCAACTGGGCGAAAACATCCCGTAATGATCGTCACCGATGGTAACGACCGTATCGACGCGCAATTCTGCCAGGCGGCCCGCAACTTCCGCAAACGCAGCCCGCACCGCTTCGATTTGGGCGGCCGGCGGCGCATCCGGGCGTGCGGCGATGAGGGGATCGTGTGGGATCAAAAAGCCGCCGACGAGTTCGGCCATTAGCGAGCGTTCATCAGCGAGAGGTACGTTGCCGCGGCACCGCGGCCGTTGAGCGCCTGAAAGAACGAATAGATCAGCATGTCGTTGATGTGCAAAGCCAGCAGCCCGCGGACGTCGGCGTCGACGATGAGCTTGCGTTCGCCCGCCGTGATCCGGAAGCGGTCGAGAAACGCGCCGGCATCGGCCGTAAAATCGCGACCGCTCGCTTCGTCGTAGCAGATACGCCAGAGGGCCATTTCGACCGCATGCGCCGACATACCGGCGCTACTTTGCGAGCATCGGCGATTGCGCTTCGAGTTCGGCGTGCAACTTCGCCCAGAGCTTTCCCGAGCTGCGCGCGCCTTCGAGGAACGCTTCGGGTACGACATGATACGGCGGTCGCGCGGGGCCGGCGTTCACCCACCCGGCGGCGTTCATGCGCGCCTTCTCAAGGCCTATATTGTATTTCGAGAATTCGGTAAAGTCGCCGTTGGGCATCAGCCCGGTGAAGGCGAGTTGGATGCGCTCGGAGAGTGCTTTGGCGGCCGTCCAATCGCCGCTGGCCTTGGCCTTTGCCACCTCGTCACGCAGGCGGATCACGGGCGCCGGGCCGCACAACGCGCCGCCCGTCCAAAATGCCGTGCACTGTTCGGGGTCGACGCGCGCGGCGGAATAGTAGTTCGACTCCGTCGGCAAGAAGCGAATGCGGCCCTTGCTCAAACGCAGGTCCGGCGCGAGAAAACCGATGCCGAGATACTTCGCCGCAATCACTTGCGGCAGTTCGGATACTTGTGCCCAGAACGGACGCGGGAACTCGTATTTGAACGCTTCGGTATTGGCATAGATGCAGATCGCCGCTTCCGGAACCGCCTCGGTGACGTCGCGGTAGAACTGGATCGCCGTCGGCGTGTCGGCCTTGCACCACATCGGGATGCCGAGCATCGTGCCGTCGGCGCCGAGGTCCATGGCCATCTTCGTCTCGCGAATCGATTCGCGCGTTCCGAGCGCGGTCGTGCCGGCGAAGAATGGAACGCGTCCGGCGACCGCTTCGACCGCGGTAGCGATGAAGGCGCGCTTCTCGTCGAGCGTGAGGGTCGCGCACTCGCCGTAGGTCCCCAGGCTCAAAATGCCGTCGATACCCGACGCGATGAGCGCCTCGACCGCGCGTGCGGTTTCGGCCAGGTCGACCGTATTGGTCGCGCGCCAATCGGCGGCGTCCGGCGTGGCCGGCGTCGGCAAAATCGCCCACGCCCCCTGGACTTCATCGACCGTCAAGCGTTCCCGTCGCGCCATGTTTCTCTCCCGTTGCTTCGGCCCGATTGACATACGTAGGTTAATTGAAGTATACCTGCGGAGAATCGTTCCGGCACACCCAGGTGACCGGTGCAATTCTTCGCCATTCCCGATCGCCTGCGAGGACCCGATGAACCAAGCGCTTCGTCTCGTGCTCGGCGTGTTCTGCTTAGCCGCGCTAACCAGCACGCTGTCCCCGCCCGCCGCCGCCCAGCCGGCGCCGTACGAGGTGAACGCGATCCTCTCGCTCACCGGATCGGCGGCCTTTCTCGGCACCAAGGAGCAGCAGGCGCTGGCGATCCTCGAGGGCGTCGTGAACAAGGGCGGCGGTATCGGCGGCCGGCCCGTGCATTTCGCCGTGCAAGATGACACTTCGAATCCGCAGACCGGTGTGCAGCTCGCCAACGGGCTAATCGCCAAGAACGCGCCGGCCATCCTCGGATCGTCGGTCCTTGCGACGTGCGGTGCGATCGATGCATTGACCGAGAAGACGGGACCGGTTACCTACTGTCTCTCGCCGCTGGCCAAACCCGCGGCCGGCTCGTACGTCTACTCGACGAGCGTCGCCGGTGGCGATTTCGTTCCGATCCTTGTGAAATTCTTGCGTGCACAGGGCTGGAAGCGCGTGGCCATGATCAACTCGATCGACGCCACCGGTCAGGATCTCGAACGTGAGTTCCTCACTGCCGCAAAAGCCCAAGGGCCGGATCTGGCGATCGTCTCAAACGAGCATTTCGCACCGGCCGATATCTCCGTCGCCGCGCAAATCTCGCGCGTGAAAGAGCAGAAGCCGCAAGTCGTGCTCGCCTTTGCCACCGGGCCGGCATTCGCAACGATGATGCACAACATTCAAGACGCCGGACTCGATATGCCGATCGTAGGTTCCGGCGGTAACATGAACTACGCGCAGCTCGAGCAATACAATTCGTTCTTGCCGAAGATGCTGCTCTTTCTCGCGGGCGGCGGCGTCGTGGCCGATCCGATGGTTTCCGGCAAACAGAAAGATGCTCAAACCGCCTATCTCAACGCCTACAAAGCCGCCGGTGTGCGGCCCGAATACGCGGCGACGCTGATTTGGGATCCGGCGATGCTGGTCGTCGATGCCTTGCGCCATACCGGTGCGAACCCGTCGAGCAAGGCCGTTAACGACTACATCTCGGGTCTCACGAACTGGGCTGGGATCGCCGGAATCTATGACTTCAAGGCTGCTCCACAACGCGGGCTCGGTCAGTCGAGTACCGTCATCTATCGTTGGGATACCGAGAAAAAGGCACTCTTCGTCGTACCGATACCGCGTTGAGGGCAACGATGAACATCACGCGCCGTTCTGCCCTGATGACTTCCGCCGGTGCGCTCGCCGCGCTGGCCGGTTTGCGCGCTGCGCCGGCGTTTGCTGCCGATACGGTACGTGTCTCGGCACTGCCGCAAGATGCGGCACTCGAACCGGTCTATGCCGTCGATAGCGCCATCCCGAGTTCGTACGGCATCAACCTCGACGTGCAGATGCTGCCCAACGGCGGTGCCGTTATGTCAGCCGTCATCGGCGGTGCGCTCGATGTCGGGACGTCGAACACGCTGACGATTTTGCAAGCCCGCGAAAAGGGTGTGCCGGTCGTCGTGATCGCACCCGGCGTCGTCTATTTGACCCGCCAGCCGACATCCGTGCTCATGGTGGCGAAAGACGCGCCATATAAAGTCGCGCGCGACCTCAACGGTAAGACGGTCGCCGTCGACGGGCTCAAAAACATCACCGAGTTCTCCGTGCGCGGCTGGATCGACGAGCACGGCGGCGATGCCTCGTCGCTGAAGTTCATCGAAATGCCGTTCGCGACGATGCCGGCCGGTCTGCAAAGTGGACGCGTCGATGCAGCACTCGTCGCTGAGCCGAACATCACGCTCGGGCGCGACCGGGCACGGATCTTTGGAAAAGCATACGACAGCATCGCGCCGGAATTCCAGCTGGCCGTGTGGTTTTGCACGGAAACGTGGGCGAACGCCAATCCCGATCTCGTTCGGCGCGTGCAGCAGATGGTCTTGAAAGTCGGTAGCTGGTCCAACGCCAATCAGGCGATAACCGGCGGCTATTTACAGAAAGCGTCGACCCTCGATCCCGCCGTGGTGGCCGCGATGAATCGCGCACACTGGGGTGAGAAAGTCGACTTCAATCTGATCGCACCGGTCATTGCGGCCGGCCTCAAGTACGGCGCCATCACCAAGAACACCACGCCGCGCGAGCTGTTTCCCGCCTACCTGCGATGAGTGACGCTTTGCCGTGGGTGACGGACGCGTGGTACGCCGCACTGTGGGGTGAGCGTCTTCCGGCCGGCACGCTCGTAGCGCGCACGTTGCTCAACACCGAGATCGTGCTGTTCCGCGGTGAAAACGGACCGGCGGCCCTTGAAGATTGCTGCATGCACCGCTTCGTTCCGTTGCATTTAGGCAAAGTCGAAGACGGACGGGTGCGCTGCGGCTATCACGGTCTGCAGTACGACGCGCAGGGTGCGTGCGTACACAACCCGCATGGCACGGGCAAGCTCCCAGCCGGACGCGTGCGCAGTTTTCCGGCGGTGGAAAAGCACGGCATGATTTGGGTGTGGATGGGTAACGGCACGGCCGACCCTGCGAAAGTGCCGGATCTGAGCGCATTCGATGCGATTCCCGAACGCTATCATGCCAAGCGCGACTATATTCCGGTCGCGGCGAGTTACCGGCTCGTGCTGGACAACTTGCTCGATCTTAGCCACGTGTCGTTCGTCCATCCGGGCGTGATCGGCACCGACGATATGACGGCGGTAGAAGACATGACCGTGCGCGAGGAAGCGGACGCCGTCACCGTCACGCGGAGCTGGCCCGGTATCTCCATTTCGGCAAATCTACGGCGCATGTACCGCGGCATCGGCGAGCGCGCCGACAAGTGGAACGACCTGACGTGGAACGCGCCGTGCAACGTCACCCTCAGTGCGGGATACGCCGAACCCGGCGCACTGCGCGAAACCGGGGCCGGGATCATTTCGGCGCACTTGCTCACGCCGGAAACCGTCGCGACGACGCATTACCATTTTTCAGCGGCACGCATCCGCGTCGCGCCCGACGAAGAAGATGAGAACGCGGAGGTTCTGGCGGAGTTCTCGCGCGTGCGCCGCTTTGCGTTCGAGGAACAAGATGCGCCGATCATCGCGGCACAGCAGAGGAAGATCGACGCGATCGGGAACCGGCGACCGGTGCTGATTGCGGTCGACGACGGCGCTGTTCGCTACAATCGCATTCTCAATAGGATGCTTGAGGCACAGCACGTATGATTCAGCCGCCAACCGACGCCGAACGTTCCCGCGCGCTGGGCGATCTGCGCTACTTCGTCGAGCTCTCCCGCGAGCGCGGCGAACTCGAAGTAATCGAGGGCGCGGATCCCTATCTCGAGATGGGCGCGCTCTACGAGTTGAGCTTGCGCGATACGTACCCGCCGCTCTTGCTCTTTCGCAATATCAAAGGTCACGCGCCGGACTATGAAGTGCTGATGAACGTGCGCTTCTCGCGTGTGTTCGTCGGTGACCTCGATATGCAGGCTGTAAAAGACCGTCGCGCCGCCGGCAAGTGGGAAGCAAAGCCGGTTCCGCCGCACGTCGTCGAGACGGGACCGATCTGCGAGAACATCATCCGCGGCGATGACGTGCGCGTCACGCAGTTTCCCGCCGGCACGTGGCATGCCGGTGACGGCGGCCCGTACATCGGCACCGACTGTCTCGTGATCAACAAAGACCCGGACAGCGATTGGACCAACGTCGGTACGTATCGCGTCCAAGTGCACGGTGATCGCGAACTGACGGTATTCTTCGAACCCGGCAAACACGGACGCGTGATCCGCGACCGCTACTGGGCGAAGGGCGAGCCCTGCCCGGTCGTCGTCGTCGTCGGCCAAGCCCCGGCGCTCGGCGATGCGGCCGCGCTGTCGTCGCGATACGGCGTTTCCGAGCTCGAGAGTGCAGGCAGCCTGATCGGCCGCGCCGTCGACGTTGTCTACGGTGAAGTGACGGGCTTGCCCATCCCCGCCGACGCCGAGATGGCGTTCGAGGGCTTCATCCTTCCGCCGGATGTCGACTCACGCATCGAGGGACCGTTCGCCGAGTGGACCGGCTACTACGCAACGGCGCCACACAAGGAAGCCGTGATGCGTGTCGACCGCGTGTATCACCGTAACGCACCGATGCTGTGCGCACAGCCGCCGACGAAGCCAACCTTCCCGGGACGGCAGACGTACATCGGCTGGATCGCCGCATTGTGGGACGCGATCGAAGCGGCCGGCGTGCCGGGCGTAACGGGCGTTTGGAAAATGCTCGGCGGCGGCGCGCGCTTCATCAACGTCATCGCGATCAAGCAGATGCACGAAGGTCATGCCAAGATGGCCGGCCTCGTGGCAACCGGTGCGGGTCCGGGCGCGTTTCTCGGCCGCATCACGATCGTGGTCGACGACGATATCGACATCACGAGCAACGCCGAGGTCATGTGGGCGCTTGCGACGCGCTGGGATCCGCGCACGCAAACCGACATCATTGATGGTTGCTGGTCGGGGAATCTCGACCCGGTGCTTTCGCCCGCCCAGCGTGCAGCGGACGAAATGGTCAACAGCCGCATCATCATTTATGCGGTCAAGCCGTTTGCCTGGAAAGACCGATTCCCGGCAGTCAACACGGTCGACGTCACCTATTCGCGCGAAGTGGAAGCGAAGTGGCACGACAAGCTCGCCTTCTTACGTGATCGCGCGTGAAGGCGAGCGCTACACCATGGTGGTTCCGCCGTCGATGACCAGCGTCTGACCGGTCATGAATCCGCTTTCATCGGAGGCTAGGAAGAGTAGCGGCCCGATGAGGTCATCGGGAAGCTGCTCGCGCTTAAACGAGCGCGCTTGGACGGCGCGCTCGAGCGCAACCGCCGATGAGCCGGTCTTTGCGGCGTCGCTCATCGTGAGCCCCGGCGCGAGACAGTTCACGGCGATACCGAATTCGCCCAGCTCGCGCGCCATCGAGCGCGTCATCGCCATGACGGCACCCTTGGACGCGACGTAATGCAGCAAGAACGGGGTGCCATTGTGCACGGTCGTCGACGCGACGTTGACGATCCGTCCGCTGCGCCGTTCGCTCATGTGCGGCGCGACCGCTTTCGACGTGATGAAGACCGCGCGGGTGTTGACAATCATCACCCGGTCCCATTCATCGGCCGTGATTTCGGTGAACCGCTTGCGCGGCAATCCGCCGAACAGCGCCGCATTGTTGACGAGAATGTCGACTTGCCCGTAGGCATCGATCGCCGCCGCGACGAGTTGCGCGACCTGCGCTTCATCGGTGACGTCGGTGATGCGCCCGATCGCCGTTCCGCCGGCCGCTCGTACGGCGTCGACCGTCACTTGCGGATCCATAACGTCACAGAGAACAACCGATGCGCCGGCCCCGGCGAGCGCCAGCGCGTACGTCGCACCGATGCCTTGCGCGGCACCCGTTACGATAGCAACTTTTCCGGCCAGTAAAGGATTAGTCTGCATGCAATTCCCCAAACGAAGCGGCAAATGGGCCTATGTAGGTTTAATTGGCTGGTGTTTCGCATTCCTGGTTGCCGGCTCGGGTTTTGCCCGGGCTGCCGAGCCGGCGGGAACTTCATACGAGATCAACGTGATTCTCTCGCTCACGGGTCCGGGGACGTTCATCGGCACGGCCTACCGGAACTCGCTGCGGGCGCTAGAAGCGGTCACGAATCAATCCGGCGGCATTCACGGAGTGCCGTTGCGCTTCACGATCGTCGACGACCAGAGCAGCCCCCAAGTCGCGTTGCAACTCGCCGGCGCCATCACGGCGAAGGGCGTCCCGCTGATGCTCGGGCCGAACTTGGCGGCGACGTGCCGCGCGGTCGAACCGACGGTCGCAAAGAGCGGTCCGGTTGCGTACTGTCTCTCTCCGTCGATCTATCCGGCGCCGAATTCGTACGTTTTCTCGGCCGGCGTGAGTAATCGCGATTTTACGGCCGTGCTCTTGCGCTATGTGCGCCTGCGCGGAATTCGCCGCATTGCGTTGCTCGCGACGACCGACTCATCCGGTCAAGCAGCCGACCAAGATTTTCCGGCACTCGTTGCATTACCAGAGAACAAGGATCTCTCGATCGTCGCGTTCGAGCACTTCGCGCCGGGAGATACCAGCGTGGCCGCGCAGCTGGCAAAAATCAAAGCGACTCAACCGCAGCTCGTCGTCGTATGGGCGCCGGGGACGCCCTTCGGCACCGCGCTGCGCGGCATGCGCGACATCGGGTTCGAGGTGCCCGTCGCCACGACCAGCGCAAACATGTCGCTCGATCAGATGAAACAGTACGGTGCATTTCTGCCGAAGGAGATGTACTTCATGGGCCCCGGCTACCTGGGCGGTTCGTCTGCAAATCGGGGTCAGCAAAGCGCGCAAAATACATTCTTCGCAGCGATGCGTGCCAATAGTATCTTTCCGGATCTAGTGACGGGCTTCGCCTGGGATCCGGGCGTGATCGTGGTCGACGCGTTGCGGAAACTCGGTACCGGTGCATCGGCCGCGCAGATCCACGACTACATCGAGAGCGTGCGCGGGCTCGACGGCATTAGCGGTACTTACGATTTCTCGCACGGCGACCAGCGCGGCGTCGGGGAGAACTCGATCACGGTGCTGCGCTGGGACGAAGCCCATACGCGCTGGCTGAGCGTAAGCGGGTTCGGCGGGAAGCCGCTCTGAATGTATATTCGCAACAACTGGTACGTTGCCGCGTGGAGCTTGGAATTGGCAACCAGCGTACCGCTCGGGCGCAAGATCCTGGACGAGCCGATCGTCATGTTTCGCACGTCCGTCGGCGCCGTGGCGATCGAGGATCGTTGCTTGCACCGCGGCATGCCGTTGTCGGTCGGTGGACGCGTCGAAAACGAAGGTATCCAGTGTCCGTATCACGGGATGGAATTTGACGCTACCGGTGCGTGCCGAAAGATTCCCGGCCAAGAACACATCCCGGCCGGGGCGCGGCTCCGGTCGTTTCCGCTCGTTGAGCGCGACGGCACGCTATGGATCTGGCCCGGCGATCCGAACGCTGCAGATCCGGCAGCCATTCCCGCCTATCCGCAACATGCAGCCGACGGCTACGCGTTCCGCAAGACGATGCTCACGATGCACTGCAATTGGGAATTCCTCAACGATAATTTGCTGGACCTCACGCACCTGGGATACGTGCATGCGCGCACAATCGGCGGCGACCCCGATGCCCATTCGACCGCCATCATGAACAGCGAAAAGAGCGATCGCTCCGTTCGCGTGACGCGCCATCTCCCCGCGTCGGAGCCGCCGCCGTCATACCGGCTTTGCCACGATTTCGCCGGTAAGGTCGATTCGCTGGCAAGAGATCGATTGGACGCCGGGTCTCGTGCGAATCAACAACGGCGGAACCGACGCCGGCACCGGCGCATATGCCGGCAAGCGCGTCGGCGGCGTGCAGTTTTACGGCTTTCACGGCATCACGCCGGAAACCGCGGAGTCGACGCATTACTTCTTCTCACACGCGCGTAATTTCCGGGTCGACGACCACGTGCTAACGGAGAAGCTCTTTTCCACCACTATGGTCACGATCGAAGAAGATCGTGTGGTGTTGGAGGCCCAGGCAGCGCGACGTGAAGAGACGGCCGATCGTCCATTGATCAACATGGTCACGGACGGGCCGGCAATTCAGGCCCGCCGCATCGTGCGCGAACTGTTCGCGCACGATACCTAACACCGGCTAGCGGCGGCGGCCGAACCGGGGAAATGCCCCCGGAACGCTGCCGGAACGAGCGCGTGCTATCTTCGCAGACGCCGAGTCCTTCACTCCGGCGCTCCATGGAGACACGCAATGATCA
>PLRU01000045.1 GCA_003164045.1 Candidatus Lustribacter telmatis | reverse complement strand
CGCAAGCTCGGCACCTCGGCGACCTACGAACAGGTCCGTCAGTACATTCTCGGCCTGAAGGGCTACGCCGGGATCAGCGGGATCTACGATTTCAGTGACCGCGGCGCAGGTGTCCAACGCGGCCTGACGTCGAAGGACGTCCTGCTCATGCGTTGGGATCCGGCCAAGACGGCTTTCAACCCGGCCAGCACGATGGGCGGAGGGGTTCCGTAGAACGATGATCACGGCTGAAGAGAACGAACGCTTGACCCGCGTCGGCGCGGGAACGCCGATGGGCACGTTGCTGCGCCGCTATTGGTACCCGATCGCCGCGACGGAAGACTTGCAGACGGCGTGGACCAAACGCGTCCGTCTCCTCGGCGAAGACCTCGTGCTCTTCCGCGATCGCGGCGGAAAATTCGGCCTGATCACCGAGTTGTGTCCGCATCGCCGCGCATCGTTTGCCTACGGCATCCCCGAACTCGACGGCATTCGCTGTCCCTATCACGGCTGGAAGTTCGACGCTGCCGGGCAGTGCATCGATCAGCCGAACGAACCTGACGGCAGCACGTTTGCCGAGCGCACGCAGACGCCGGCGTATCCGGTGCGAGAACTCGGCGGCATGCTCTTCGCGTATCTCGGTCCGGCGCCGGTTCCCGAGTTGCCGCGGCTCGACGGGTTCGTCATTCCCGGCACGGTGCGTATGGTCGGCAGTGCGATGGTGGATTGCAACTGGCTGCAGATCATGGAGAACTCGCTCGACCCGGTTCACACCGAGTGGCTGCACGGTCATTTGCAAGAGTGGGTCGAGGAACAGCGCGACGGCATCAAACCGAACTACGCGATCTCGCGCCACCATGTCAACATTGCCTTCGAAGAATTTCAGTACGGCATCTACAAGCGCCGCCTCATGCAAGGCCAATCGGAAGACGTCGATGATTGGCGCGTCGGGCATCCGGTGATGTTTCCGTGCACGCTGGCGGTCGGGAGCGCCGGCGGCCTGTGGACGATGTACGCGTTTCAGATTCGCGTGCCGGTCGACGACACGCACACGATGCACTACTGGTACACGGCCTACGCACCGCCGGCGGGCGTACCGGTTCCGGCGAAGCTGCTCGATGAAGTGCCCCACTTCGACGTGCCGTGCATCAACGAAAAAGGCGAGTTCAATCTCGACTTGCTCGACGCGCAAGATGTAATGGCGTGGGTGACGCAAGGACCGATTGCCAAGCGCGAACTCGAAAAGCTCGGCTGGACCGACCGTGGCGTCATCTTGCTGCGCAAGATCCTCGCGCGCGAACTCGACAACATCGAGCGCGGCATCGATCCGATGGGCGTGATTCGCGATCCGCACGAGATCATCGAATTGCCCGTCGAGCACGGCAAAGACATGTTCAGCGACGGCTTCGCGAGCCTATTCCGCCGCACCCAATCGCGCTACTACCCCTACGCCAAAGAGATCCTCGAACTCTTCGGCACCCCCAACCCCGCGCACCAACCCGACACAGAACGCATCGCCGAATTGGTGGCTGCAGACTAAGCGCTCGAACCCATATTTGTCATCCAGAGCGCAGGTTCGCGAAGCGGACCGTAGTCGAAGGGCCGCCACTCAGCGACGTTGATGGCGGCTGTCCTTCGACTACGCGCCTGCGGCGCTGCGCTCTGGATGACAAATGGGGGGGTTACCCCCAGACCTTTTTCGCTACGTCGGCGACGAGTTTCATTTTGTTCCATTGCTCGTCTTCGGCGATCACGTTGCCTTCGGACATTGAGGCGAAGCCGCACTGTGGGCTGAGCGCGAGTTGATCGAGTGGGAGAAACTTCGCCGCCTGATCGATCAGCTTCGCGAGCGCGTCGGCGCTTTCGAGTTTGCCGACCTTCGTGCTCACTAAGCCCAGCACCACGATCTTGCCTTTGGGCACGAAACGCAGCGGTTCAAACGAGCCCGAGCGTTCGTCGTCGTATTCGAGCAAAAAGCGGTCGACTTCGAGCTGATTGAAGAGCTTCTCGGCGATGTTATCGTAGCCGCCGCTGGCGTACCAGTTGCTCTTGTTGTTGCCGCGGCAAAGATGGATCGCCAGCACCACGCCCGGTTTGCGCGCTTTGCGGAAACCGAGATTGTCGGAGGCGATCGCCTCCTCCAAGAGATGATCGAGGTCGGGGCTGTACTCGGTGCGCAAGAACGTCCGCCACTTCTCGTCGAGATAGTAGCTGTAACGCGGCGCGTCGACCTGAATGTAGTCCACGCCGTCGTTGGCGAGGGCCTCCATTTCGCCGCCGATGATCTCGGCGACGTCTGCCAGGAACGGCGCGTACGTAGGATACGCTCTTTCGCTCGCGCCCTTACGATACGCGATCGCCGGAAACTGGTTCGCACTCGGCAGCGTCATCTTGACCGGACCCGGGCTGTGTTCTTTGAGGAACGTCACTTCGTATTCGGTCAGCCGCCGCTTCTGCTTGATCTTCTCCGTAACGACGTCGAGGAGCGGCTGCGTTTTGACGCCGGTCGACGTCTTCCAGTCGCGCTGGTGTGCTCCGCTGGTCGAAAATCCGTCGACCGCGTCGACCAAATCCGACATGAAGCTTTCGCGCCGGAATTCGCCATCGGTGAAGATGTCGAAGCCGAGTTCCTTTTGTTTGGCGAGGATGCGGATGATCTCGCGATCCTCGGCTTTGCGCAGTTCCTCGGAGTGCGGTTTCTCGGCCCGGATCTGGAGCAGAGATTTGGGGCGCAAGAAGCTGCCGATGTGGTCGGCGCGGTACGCGTTCTTGGTGAAAGTCGTTGCCATGGCCGGGCGTTCCGGACGAAAACGAATGGCTCCTCGGACAGCCGCGAATTTAGACCAGGTCTGCGCAGGCGGCGCCGATCTCGGGGAACCGGAACGTGTAGCCGGCCGCCAGGGCCTCCACGGGAAGCACGCGCTGGCCCTCGGTGAGGACCGAGGCGCCCTCGCCGAAGACGAGCTTGAGGGCGAACTCGGGCGCCGGGAAGAGCGCCGGGCGATGCACGGCTGCCGCGAGGGCCCGGGTGAAATCGCGGTTGGTCACGGGCTGCGGCGCGGTCGCGTTGAGCGGGCCGGCGAAGCCGTCGATCGCCAGCAGGTAGATCCCCACGTGGTCGTCGAGATGGATCCACGAATTCCACTGCTCGCCGCTGGCCACCGGGCCGCCGAGGCCGCTGCGAAAGAGCGGCAGCAGCTTGGCCAGCGCCCCGCCGTCGCGGCCAAGCACGAGACCCGTCCGGACGATCGCCACGCGCATGCCGAGCGCGCTTGCATGCGCAGCCTCAGCTTCCCATGCCACGCAGACGCGCGCGAGAAAATCATCGCCCGGCGGGCTCGTTTCGGTGAACGTCGCGGTGCGGCTCATGCCATAGTACCCGATCGCCGACGCGCTGACGTAGGCTTGCGGACGCCGCTCGACGTTCGCGAGCGCGGCGAGAAATGCGCGCGGCAAATCGACGCGCGAACTTGCGATCGCGCGTTTGCGCTCGTCGGTCCACCGTTCGACCACGGGCGCTCCGGCGAGGTTCACGACAACGTCACTGCCGTCGGCGGCTTCGGCGGCACGCGCGGGATCGCGCAACGAAACCGAGCGCACGTCGTCGCCGCGTTCGGTCAGCGCCGCGGCAAGCGCGCGCCCGACGAAGCCGGACGCGCCCAGCACGGTGACTTTCACTATCGCGATTGCGAGATGAGCGTGCCGGCGCGATCGATCGTCGAACGCGCGCGCGCTACTGCGAGATCGACGGCGCCCTGATCGCCTTCGCGAATCGCGCGCGCGACATCGGGGAACGTGATGCGCGTCTCGCCGTCGATGCCGTACGTCTCGAGATCGAGCACGCGCGCGGCTTCCATTTCGCGATCCGCCGCGGCGCTCGTGGCTACGCGTTTTGTCGCCGCATCGGAACGCGCGGCATTCCCGGAAAAGCGCCGGATTGCCGTCTCGAAACCGCGCGTGTCGAGGCTGACGCGGCGCGTGCGCGCTAACGCGGCGAGCCCGCGCAGCGCCGATTCCATCGGTGCGACGTACGCGCTGAAATGATACGGCACGACGTCGGCGTTCGAGAGCCGCAGAACGGCCACGCCGTAGAGCTGCGCCGCCGCGCGATGCAAGTCGAATCCCGGATCGCCGATCGTGCGCGCGAACTGCAGCGTATCGTAGCTCGAGTGATACGGACCGAACGGCCCGCTAAACGATGCGTTCGCGCTGGGCGTTCCGGCGCCGAAGAGAAAGGCCGCGCGGTCGAAACCGCCACTGCCGCGGTCGACCGGCGGCAGCGCGCCGCCCGTGCGAAACGCGTACCGGTCGTAAATCGTGTTGCCGGGCTGCGCCGGATCGGGGACGACGTGCGAGGCATCGACGATCGTCGGTGCGATCGCGGCGACCGCGTCGGCGCCGAACGTCGGGCCGGTGATACTGGGCTCGGTATTCAGGTAGGCGATCGAGCCGCTGCGGATCTCATCGCCGTGGCGTTTGAGGTAAGCGAGCGAACCGTAAGCGCCGAGCTCTTCGCCGTCCCAAGCGGCGAGGACGATCGTCCGGCCGGGCTGCCAGCCGGTCTTCGCGAGGAAGCCGAGGCCGCGGGCTGTTTCAACCAGCGTGATCGTGCCGCCGCCGCCGGCGCCGAGACCGTAGACCCACGCGTCGCGCTGCGCGCCGAGGATCAGTTCTTGGCCCGGCGTGGTGCCGTGGAGAACGCCGATCGTATTCCAGAGCGTGGTCGTCCGGCGTTCCATGGTGACGATCATGTGGACCGCCGCCGGGCCGCGCGCGAAGGGATAGCCGACCGAGAGCGAGCCCGCCCAGGGACGGGGCGCCGTGGGCCCGCGCAGGGCCGCCAGCAGCGTGCGCGCGTTGGCCGCGGAGATCGGCAGCACGGGAATCGTAACGCCCTCACCGACGCTGCCGCGCTGTACCGACGTCAGCGGTCGCCAAGGTCCGGTCGGGTAGACCGCGCCGCGCGCCGCGCCGTCGTCGGCCGGATCGTCATAGAGGATCACGCCTACGGCGCCGTGCGCCTGCGCCCGGCGCACGAGCGTGCCGCGTGGGTCCGCGCCGTAACGGATGAGCAGGACGGCTTCGTGGGTGTCGACCCCGTGCCCGTCGAGCAGTGCGTAGTCGGCCGGCGTCCCGTGGCCGGCATACACGAGGGGGGCGGTGACGTTCCCGTCGGCGCTGCCGGCGATGAACGGGAGGCCGACGGCCGGGTTCGCGGTGTCGGGGTCATTTGGATCGGGCAGTTCGCGCAGGTCGATGCCCACGACCGGATCGGCCGTGATGCCGATCGGCACCCCGGGGGCGGGCGTCGGAGCCGGCCGGCCGCGCCGGGGGCGCCGGCTGAGCAGCGGTGTGTAGGCCGGATACTTGCCGGAGTTCGCATCCCGGCGGAAACCGCTCGGGATCAGTTCGAGGGCCAGCCGCTTCGGCACGTCGATCCGCGCCGTGAGCGTCTCCATCGACGTATCGAACCCGAATTCTTTGAAGCGGTCGCGGACGTAAAGCGCCAGCTTGTAGTCGCCGGCCGACCCCGCATAGTGCGGCTGCGCCGCCAGCGCCGCCCCGACCTCGAGCGCACCGGCGGCGCTCGGGATATCGAGGAAGCGATCCTCGAGGGCGAACTCGGCATCGCTGTTGTTGGCCGTGAATCCGTAGATCTGCGTGTGCGGCGGTGCTGCTGCGAGCAGCACGCACGCGCAAATAACGCCCAGAACACGGACCGCTTTCATGCAGAGCGCCGTTGAACGGCGCGGCTCGCTCGTCCTCTCAGAGGGAGGCAAGCACGGCGGCGCTCTCGCGATCGAGGCGCTGTTCGTACACCTTCGGGTGCGTGAGGTAGAAGAGGCACATTGCGCGCAGGACGAACTCGTGCCACTCCCCGTGCGCGAGCGCCCGCAGTCGCTCGCTGGTCGCGCGAACCAACCGCCCGACGCGCTCCACCGCTATTGCGCTCGAGGGGTAGCAAGCGACGAAGTTCAGTTCGCGATGCTCGAGATCTTCGGCCTGATCGATGAAGTAGTCGAGCAGAATGTGCACCGCAGAGACGTTGGGGAAGTACGCGGCTACCGTCGAGTCGATCGCGCGCGCATCGATGCGCGGCTGCAGCGCGAGATAGACCAGCGCGAAGACCGGCAGTGAGGATCCGCACGCGGCGGCGAATTCCCACCAGTAGAGTCCGGGAAAGGCCTCCGCGTGCTCGGCGTACCAGGCACTGCAGACCGCTTCGCGCACCTCGGCGTCGCCGTGCTTGAGCGTTTGCAGTTGCACGTANNTAACCGGCGATTTGCGCGAGCGCGTCGCGCACCGCCGCGTAGTGGCGCACGGTGGCAAGTTCGGTGCGCACGTCGCTAACCAGCGAGGCGAGATAGCCGCCGTCATCGCCGGCCGGTCCGTGCCGATAGTAGTCGGCGGGCGTGCGGCGATCATCGAGTGCATCGAGTAGCGCGTCGTGCAGCGTCGCAAACGCCTCCTGCGAGACGCCCGGCAGCCGGTCGCAGAGGTTGTCGAGATAGTCGTAGATCGTTTCGAGTGAGGCGACGATGCGCACGAAGCGCGCGGCATCGGGCGCGGGCAAGAACGTGGCCAGAATGCAGCCGCCTTGCACGTGGAACGCCTTGCCGTCGATTGACGCCAGCGCTTGTTCGCGCAGCGCTGCGGCCGGAATGGCGGTGGCCCGCTCGCGAATCGCTTCGAGCGCGTGGGATGCGCGCGGTACGACCCCGATGAGAAACCGTGCCATCGAGGCGAGTCCGCGGGGGCCCAAACGAATCAGGCGCACGAACCGGTCCGGTGAGCGCAGCACGGTGGTCACGACGACGCGCACGTCGTCGAGCAGTGCGTTATATCGCGCCGACATACCGTCCCGGTGCGAGGACGCCGGCCGGATCGAAGTGCGCTTTGATCGCGCGCATCGTGGCGATCGTGGACGGCTCGGTTCCCCACGCGTCGATCGACGCGCGCAATTGCGGGCCGCCGGCAAGGACGGTCGAGCGCTCGAACGCGCGGCGGACGTCGGCATCGAATGCAGCGATTCGTTCGGCGAACGCTGCGACGCTGCGCGCCGAAAAACGCAGGATCGCATCGCCGGTGCGCAGGTCGGCGATGCTCTCGGCGCTCAGACCGTGTTCGTTCGCGAGCGCTTGCGCGGTGCGCGTGCGCGCCCACGCCGTCGAGGGCAGACCGGTCGTGCGATACGTGAGCGTGCGCTCGCCGGCGCCCTCAACGTAGGCGTCGATCACCTCGGCGAAGGCATCGTCGGCGGGGGCGCCGTCGAGCAGTAGCGTTTCTGCGATGCCGGCTTTTCCCAGCGCCGAACGCACGTCGCGCGTGCCGCGTTCGACGACCGCATCCGAGCCTTCGAAGAGCATAACGAGCCGCAATGCCGCGCCTGGATAGCGCGCCACGCGCGTGAAGCCGTCGAGCACGAGGGCCGCGGTAGGTTCGATCGCCAGGCCGCCGAGCGACGCGATCGCGCGGTCGCGCTGGTCGCCGGCAATCGGGGCGATGGCGAGCCGGCGCACCGGTGGTCGCGGCAACG